>NZ_JACHNC010000001.1:5000-646562 GCF_014205215.1 Actinoplanes lobatus | reverse complement strand
GCCGTCGCGATGGTCGTCACCCAGCTCGACAAGCTGTAACGGGAAAGGGGGGCCGAGGCCCCCCTTTCATCGGATCAGGCCCGGCGCCTTCGGGTCCAGGAGAACCCGATCAGGCCGGTGATCGCGGCGATCACGCCACCGGCGGCCGTCCACACCCAGCGGGACGAGAAGTCCGGCAGCCAGTCCAGCGAGATGCCGTCGGCCTCGGCCTCGGCCGTCGCCGACGGGGACGGGGCGGCGGTCAGCACCTCACCCGGGCGGTTGTCCGGCACCAGCGGCGCCGCCAGCGATCCCTGGTCGGCGCTGGTGTCACCATTTAAAAGATCGAGGCTCAGGGCCACGTCGATCGGCAGGCCCAGGTCCTTCTCCGGCAGGTCGGTGCTGGAGAGCCGTACGTAGTAGGTGCCCGGAAGCGGGTCACCGTCCCACGGCTCGGCCCAGGACCGGACCTGCCGCAGCCGGCAGCCGAGGGTGAGCTCGGTGTCGGAGGCCGCCGCGACCGGGCTCTGCTCGCCGCCCACGCACGCCTGCCGCCGCCGCAGCCCGTCGAACACCTCGACGGTCCAGGACTGGGCGCCGGTACGGTCGGCGGCCTTCGACAGGTCCACCGTGACCGCCAGCTCCGGGCGCTGCCCGGCCTCGGCGGGGAACGACCAGTAGAGGTAGTCACCGGTGACCGCGCCGACCTTTACCGGCTGGCCGGCGGCGATCGTCACCGCGGTCAGGAAGGAGGTGCCGGCCGAGTTGATCCCGGCGGCCGGCTTCGGCTCCTCCGAGGGGTCGGCGAGCGCGGGGGAGGGCAACATGATGAAACCGAGGGCGATCAGGGCCGACAGACTGCGCATCAGTTCACTCCCCACTTGGCGACCCACCAGCGGGTCAGCCATCCGGCCAGCACACCGGCCACCAGTCCGGCGATCGCCAGCACGAACAGCAACAGCAGGCCACGGCCCAGGCCGGGCGCGTCCGGCGCCTCGGAGGCCGGGGCCAGGCCGATGCTCAACTCGACCGGCATGCCGGGGGCGCCGGCCGCGGTGGCCGAGGCGAACGAGTTGCTGACCTCCAGGCAGATGTCCGAGGTCGCGGAGAGATCCGGTTCCTCGTCGCCGGACCAGCGCAGGCCCGCCGAGATGACGTCGGCGCGGCCGCTGCTCGCGTCCACCCCGCGGACCAGCTCACGGCCGTCCATCGTGGCCGCCTTGATCAGTACGCCGTAGTCGCGGTTCAGCGGCCGGTCCAGCGCCACGCTCACCGAGGCGCGCAGCTCGTCACCGGAGTCGACGGCGACCCGGTAGTAGCGGTGCTCGCCGATCAGCTCCCGGTCGGTGTAGACGCCGGCCGCCAGGAGCGGCGCCTTGGCACAGTCCTTCGCGCCGGTCACCGCGGCCGGGGTCACCGGCGGCGGCAGCGCGGCCCGGTCGACCAGCTGCTTGATCCGGTCGGTCAGCTCGTCCTCGCTCTGCGCCGCGGCGTACGTGCCACCGGTCGCCTGCGAGATGCAGACCAGCTGCTTGCGGGTCTTCTCGTCGGGCGCCAGGCCGAGCGTGTCGATGACCAGCTCGGTGCCCTGCGCGGCCAGTTCCCGGGCGACGTCGCACGGGTCGGGCGGCGTGCAGGTGTCCTCGCCGTCGGTGATCAGCACGATCCGGCGTACCGATCCGGTGTCGCCCAGATCCGCCGCCGCCTCGCGCAGGGCCAGGCCGATCGGGGTGAAGCCGGTCGGTTTCAGGGTGGCGATGGCGTTCTTGGCGGCGACCGGGTTGACGGTGCCGACCTTGACGATCTGCTGGGTGTCCTGACAGCCGAGCCGCTTGTTCTTGCCGGCGTAGGTGGCGCCCAGCACCCGGATCCCGAGCTGGGTGGTCTCCGGCAGCGAGTCGACGACCTCGTTGAAGGCCTGCTTGGCGACGGCCATCCGGGTCGCACCGCCCTCGACGTCGGCGGCCTTCATCGATCCGCTCACGTCGAGCACCAGCTCGACCACGGGCGGTTCGGTCTCGGTCTCGTCGGCGAGCGCGGGGGTGGCACCCAGGAACGCAGAGGCCGCGATCAATCCTATTGCTGCCACTAAGGACAGTTTTCTATGGATCACGCGGCAAGATCATAAACATACGGCACGGGTACGGGCGGACCACCCCTCGATTCAAGATCCTGTGAACGGCGGGTGAACGTCGGGCGAAGAGCCCCCGATCCCGGTCGATATCAACGCTTTCGCGGTGTGAACGGTGCCCTGACCTGCTGCGGCACGGTCGTACGATGACGCCGAAGTCCACGCTCCTTGTCGTGTTCAGGATCCGGAGTGGAGTGTGCCCGAGGAGACCGGCCGCTATCAGAAGATCACGCTCTTGGGGAAGGGCGGAATGGGCGAGGTGTGGGAGGCCGTCGACAGCCACACCGGCCGGACCGTCGCGCTCAAGCTGCTGACCCCGGCCGCGCTGCTGGATCCGGAGCTGCGCGAGCGCTGATGACCGACGGCGAGAGCAACCGCGGCCGGGTCCTCGCCGACTATCGCCGGCACGTGCGGCAGCGGCCCCGGGACGCCGAGCCGATCCCGGTCTTCCCGGTCCTGTTCGGTGAGGCCGCCGAGGCGCAGATGCGGGAGGTCGCCGAGCTCAGCGGCGGCGAGCTCTGGGACGCCCGCGGCGGCGACCTGACCCAGGCGTTCTGCCAGATCCGCGGCTACCAGTAGCTGGTGGCCGGACCACCGATCTCCGCCCGGCGGCGCCTCGCGGGCGGGACCCGGCAGCGAGATCGCCCGGCGCCGCGGAGCGGGCGGACTGCGGTTGGGGCCGGCGCACGCCGTACCGGAAACGGGTTTATCGGTAGGCGGCGTGGCCGGTGAGCGTCTGGCCGATGACCAGCGTGTGGATCTCCGAGGTGCCCTCGTAGGTGACCACCGATTCGAGGTTGTTGGCGTGGCGCAGCGGGGAGTACTCCAGGGTGATGCCGCTGCCGCCCAGGATGCCGCGGCACTCGCGGGCGGTGGCCAGCGCCCGGCGCACGTTGTTGAGCTTGCCGACGCTGATCTGGTGCGGCTTGAGCCGGCCGGCGTCCTTGAGCCGGCCCAGGTGCAGCGCGAGCAGGGCGGACGTGCCGAGGTCGACCGCCATGTCGGCCAGCTTGCCCTGGGTGAGCTGGAAGGCGGCGATCGGCTTGCCGAACTGGACGCGGTTGTTCGCGTAGTCGATCGTGGTGCGCAGCGAGTCGAGGGCCGCGCCGACCGAGCCGAAGACGATGCCGAACCGGGCCTCGCTCAGGCAGCTCAGCGGGGCGCCCAGACCCTTCGCCCCGGGCAGCATGGCCGAAGCGGGCAACCGGACGTCGTCGAGGGCCAGCTCACCGGTGATCGAGGCGCGCAGTGACAGCTTCCGCTTGATGGTCCGCGTGGTGAAGCCGGGGGTGTCCTTCGGTACGAGGAAGCCGCGGATGCCGTCCTCGGTCTGCGCCCAGACGGTGGCCACGTCGGCGATGCTGCCGTTGGTGATCCACATCTTGGAGCCGTTCAGGATCCAGTCGCCGCCGTCGCGGACCGCGCGGGTGCGCATGTTGGCCGGGTCGCTGCCGAAGTCCGGCTCGGTCAGTCCGAAGCAGCCGATCGCCTCGCCGGCCGCCATCCGGGGCAGCCACTCCTGGCGCTGCTCCTCGGAGCCGTACTTCCAGATCGAGAACATCGCGAGCGAGCCCTGCACCGAGACGAAGCTGCGCAGCCCGGAGTCGCCGGCCTCCAGTTCCAGGCAGGCCAGGCCGTACGCCACAGCGCTGGCGCCGGCGCAGCCGTACCCCTCCAGGTGCATCCCGAGCACGCCCAGTTTGCCCAGCTCGGGGGCGAGCTCGCGGGGGAAGGTGCCGGCCTCGAACCAGTCCGCCACGTGCGGGCGGACGTGGTCGGCCACGAACCGGGCCACCGTCTCCCGGATCTGTCGCTCCTCGTCGCTGAGCAGGCTGTCGATGTCGAGCAGGTCGAGTGGATCGGTGACGGTCATGGGTCGATTCTGCACCGAGGGCCTGATCAGCGTGCTCTCAGCCGGGTGATCTAGCCTCTTGATCATGGCGGCCGCGATACCGGGACTCAGTGACCTCGTCGATCCGTCCGTCCGGGACGCCGTCTCGGGCTTCCTGGCGGATGTGGAGACCGGGCTGTACACCGCCGTGGCCAGCCCCGACCCGCTGGTCGCCGAGGTCGCGGCGCATCTGGTGCGGGCCGGCGGCAAGCGGTTCCGCCCGATGGTGGTGGCGCTGTGCGCCCAGTTCGGCGACCCGGGCCGCCCCGAACTGCTGCCGGCAGCGGTGCTCATGGAGCTGACCCACCTGGCCACCCTCTACCACGACGACGTGATGGACGAGGCGTCCCTGCGGCGCGGCGCGGCCAGCGCGAACTCGCGGTGGAGCAACCGGCTGGCCGTGTACGTCGGCGACTTCCTGCTGGCCCGGGCCGCGTCGATGGCCGCAGGCCTGGGCGACGAGGCGGTCCGCCTCCAGGCCGCCACCCTGTCGCAGCTGGTCCGCGGCCAGCTCGCCGAGACCGTCGGCCCGCGCGGCGGCGACCCGATCCGGCACCACCTGCGCGCCGTCGAGGACAAGACGGCCTCGCTGATCGCCACCTCGGCCCGGTTCGGCGGCCTGTACTCCGGGCTGTCCCCGGAGCACGTGGAGACGCTCGCCGCGTTCGGCACCGCCATCGGGATCGCCTTCCAGCTCTCCGACGACCTGCTCGACATCGCGTCCGAGTCGGCCCAGTCCGGCAAGACGCCCGGCACCGACCTGCGCGAGGGCGTGCCCACCCTGCCGGTGCTCTACGCCCTGTCCGACCCCTCCGCCGGCAGCCCCCGTCTGCGGGAACTGCTCAGCAAGGGCCCGCTCACCGACGATGGTGAGCACGCCGAGGCGCTGGCCCTGCTGCGCGAGTCGGCCGCTCTGAAGCAGGCCCGGGAGACCGTGCACGGCTACGCCGAGGCGGCCCGCCGCAGTGTCGGCACGCTGCCCGCCGGGGCCGCCCGGCAGACGCTGGAGCAGTTCTGCCACTACATCGCGGAACGCACCGGCTGACCCCGCGGCGCCTGCCCCCGGGGGCGGCGAATCCTTCACTCTCGCGGCGCCCTGCCGATGAATGCCTCGGTAGAACCCTGCCCAGGCAGCAGTCGGGAGTGAGATGCGCAGCGTACCGTTCGGCCGACGCACCGATGACGAGGGCTTCACCCTCATCGAGGTGCTCGTCTCCCTGGCGGTCCTGAGTACAGCCATGGCTGGACTGGGCACGTTCTACGTGAACGGGGCCCTTGCGGTCGCCCAGCAGCGCGACCAGCGGCAGGCCGCGCAGGTCGCCGCCGGCGCGCTGGAGCAGGTTCGCGCGCTGGAGGGGTCGGCGCTGCTCGATGGCCGCGGTGAGGCGAAGGTCAAGGCGCAGTGGCAGGAGCTGCAGTCCGGTCCGTTCAAGGACGAGGTGACACCGTACCTGGACGCCATGGCCACACCCTTCGACAGTGTGCAGGGTGAATACGCCTACGACCCGGACGCCGTCGGCAAGGGCGACAATGCACCGCTGCCGACCGCGACGCAGAAGATCTCCGCCGGAGGCATGGCCTTCGAGCAGCGGCTCCTCGTGTCGGGCTGCGACGTCTACCCATTCGCCGCGAAGGCGGCGGAACGGGACGACTGCGTCCGCCCGCTCGCGGTCGGCGACCCCAAGCGGCCGACTGACACCACCTCGATTTTGAAGTACTACCGGGTCGTCGTGCTCATCTCCTGGCAGCACAAGAGCTGCCCGGCCGCCCGGTGCGCCTACGTCGCTTCGACCCTGGTATCCCGGGTCAAGGACAATGCGGTGTTCAGCTCCAAGCGGCCGACGCCGCTCATCCGTATGCCGTTCATGCGGACCTTCTACCGGGGGCGCTCCGACGTCTCGGTCTACCTGAAGGCCACCGGCGGTAACCTGCCCAACACGTGGAGCGCCACCAACCTGCCCGACGGTCTCGTGATCAACGCGGAGACCGGTGAGGTGTCGGGTACGCCGACCAGGACCGGCAAGTGGTCGTTCGCCACCACGAATACGACCATCAAGGTGACCGAGAGCACCCCGCCGGAGGGTGTCGCCTCGAAGCGCTCCGACACCGACGCCGACCTCAACCTGGTCTGGGAGGTCGTCGATCCGCCGACGGTCACGGTGCCCACCGCCACGGCGAGCCGTGTCGGGGACGCCGTCCGGATCCAGCCGGTTGTCACCGGAGGTGTGGGGCCGTTCACCTACACGGTCGAGACGTCGCTGCCCACCGGCTTCGTGATCGACTCGAAGACGGGTCTGATCACCGGAACCGCGGCCCGGACCTTCACCACGACCATCATCGCCACCGATGCCAATGACGTGGCCGGCAGAGTCACGCACACTCACACCGTTCTCGACCCATTGACCGTGCAGGCGATTCCGTCGCAGCGGATCGCCGTGGCATCGACCTTCACCCTGAACACGGTGGCGGCGGGTGGTGACGGGATGTACACCTATGCAGCGTCCGGTCTGCCCGCGGAATTGAGGATCGGCTCGTCCACCGGGGTGATCTCCGGGTCTCCGGTGCTCATCGCCGGCCGCTACCTGCCGACTATCACCGTGACGGACGGACGCGGCTCCACGGTGAGCACCACCTTCGAGCTGCTCGTGACCTCCGCGTCCGGCTTGGCCTTCACGTCTCCGGCCGCACAGGTGGACTCCGTCCTCGGTGCGCAGGTGACGTTGCCGGTGACGACCAACGCCGCCACGGTCGGCGCGAATGGCGTCAAGGTCACGGTGGTCGGATTGCCGGCGGGCACGTCCTGGCAGAACGGCCAGGACACCATTTTCGGTGCACCGTCGCTGGCTGGCACCTACACCGTCACCCTCACCGCGGTCAGCTCCAACCCGGTGGAGACCGTGATCTACACCTTCGTCTGGAGAGTCAGTTGAGCCGCGGGGAGGCCCGAGTGCGACATCGTCGAACGGGTGATGAGGAAGGCTTCTCCCTCATCGAGATCATGATCACCACGTCGATCATGGCGGTGGTGATGGCCGCGGTGACGACCGCCGTCATTCAGGTCTACTCCGGCGCCAAGCGCATTGAGCACACCTCCATCGCCCGCGAGCAACTGGACAACAGTTTCCGTCGGCTGGACAAGGAACTGCGATACGCCACCAATATGTCCGAGCCTGGCGAGTACGACGGCGCCTGGTACATGGAGTACGCCCTCCCTGCGCCGGCGAAAACCCCTGAGAAGGTCGAGTGCAGGCAGCTCAAGCTCGAGAATGGCGTGCTGAGCCTCGCCCACTGGGTCCGGTCCAGTGGGGCGACCCAGACTCCGGGGCCCTCGGCCGCGCTGGCCGGCGGCGTGATCCTGGAGAGCGGGGTCAAGCCGTTCACCGTCTACAAACCCGGGGACACCCCGTACGCCAAGGAGACCGCCGGAACCGTGGGGGTCGGCACCGGCTTCGGCAACGCCTTCCAGATGACCCGGCTGCGGTTCCAGGTCCGGGAGGGCACGGTCACCATGCCGTTCGACAGCGTCTTCACCTCACAGAACATGACCGGCGAAGCGGCGCCCACGTACAGCGAAGACTGCGGTAAAGGAAGGCCGAAATGATGAAGCTGCGCCGCGGCGCCGGTGACGACCGCGGATCGCTGCCGATGGTGATGATGGTCACCTTCGTAGGCCTGGCCCTGTCCGCGGCCTTCCTTCCGACGATCGTCCGCCAGGTCGTCGCCACCCGCAGCTTCGTCGACCGCGACACCGCTCTCAACGGTGCCCGCATCGGTATGGACGTGGTGATGGCCCGCGTCGCCGCCGCCTCCGAGAAAGTGGCCGAAGGCGACATCCGGGGTCTGCTGGAGGATCTCCCCAAGTGCGTGGTCGAAGGCGACGCCGGTTTGTCCGCGGCCGGTGAGAAGCTCGCCTACAAGGTGACCATCACCTACTACGACGAGAACGACGTGGAGCTGGCCTGCCCGCTCACCAAGGTGGTGCCGAAGACCGCGAAGCTCGAGTCGCAGGGTATCGGCACCCTCAACCTGGCCAAGGCCGGCGAGTCGCCGAAGTACGGCTCGCGCACCCTGAACGGCACCTACACGTTCGCCATCGACAACTCGAACGTCGACGGCGGTGCCATCCGGATCTCCTCCTCCACCATCGGTGACCTGTGCATGGACGGGGTGCAGAAGTCCCCGGCGCCCGGCGCGGCGATCGTCATGCGCAAGTGCGACGGCGGCAGCACACAGCAGTTCCAGTACACCAAGGAGCTGTACATACGCCTGGTCAACTCGGAGACGACCACCGCCACCAAGGGCATGTGCCTGTACGCGGGTGCCGACGCGCACAAGAGTGGCACCGGGACCGTGTTCCAGCCCTGCCCGAGCGGAACCGCCATCGCGACGCAGTTCCAATGGAGTCTCGACGGCAACAGTGTGATGCACTCCGCGGGCCCGGATCGGAAGGTGGAGAGCCTCTGCCTCAACCTGAAGACCGCCAGCAAGGTCGACACCCCGCTGCAGCTGGGAACCTGCAGCGCCGGCGCGACGGTGAACGTCTGGCGGTTCGACCCCGGCGTGGGCGCCGGCATGGCCGGTGAGGAGACCTACCAGCTGGTCAACTATGCCCAGTTCAGCCGCTGTCTCGACGTCACGAACAAGGACACCGGCTACGCCTACATGATCGCCTGGTTCTGCAAGCAGGACCCGAGCGGCGTCGTCGAGTGGAACCAGATCTGGGTGCACCCGATCCCGGTGGAACCCGCCACCGAGAAGGAGGGCCCGGTCGTCGTCACCAACAGTGGGACGAAGTATTGCCTCAAGTCACCGTTGAAGAGTGAGAGCTGGGTGACGGCGGAGAAATGCCCCACCAACCTGAGCGTCTCCGCACTGCCGGACCGGCTGATCTGGAAGGTGCGTCACCAGGACAAGACCTATACGAAGAGTTACCGCATCGAGGACCGGGCCGGGCTCTGCCTGCAACCCACGGATCTCGCCAAGGCGACCAAGGACACCACCCACAGCGACGGCACCAGCCGCATCAAGGTTGCCGTATGCAGCGCCTCCGAGTTGCAGAAGTGGAACGCCCCGGCGAACCTCAGCGGATTCAGCCCGATCGGCGACATCACTGAGAAGTGATGGGGTGTGACAGCATGGTGCCGTGTCCGAGCCGTCCACCGCCGCCCGTGAACTGGTCGCCGGGGCCTACGACACCCACGTGCACGTGGCGCCCGACGTGATGGACCGCCGCATCGACGATCTCGGCCTGGCCCACCGCTGTCTGGCGGTGGGCCTCGCCGGTTTCGTGCTCAAATCGCACTATGTCACCACGGCCGAGCGCGCCGCCGTGGTGCGCGCGGCCGTCCCCGGCGTCGACGTGCTCGGTGCCATCACCCTGAACGGCTCGATGGGCGGCATGAACCCGGCCGCCGTCGAGATCGCCGGCCGCCTCGGCGCCCGCATCGTCTGGATGCCCACGGTCGACTCACGCAACCAGCGCACCAGCACCGCCGGCGACCTGCCCGGCGCGAAACCGGCCATGTGGGGCGCCCTCCAGGCCGACCTGCACGCCCAGGGCATCGTCCCGGACATCGTCGAGGTGCTCTCCCCCGACGGCCGGGTCCTCGAACCGGTCCGCCGGGTGCTCCGGGTGATCGCCCGGCACGACATGGTCCTGGCCACCGGCCACCTCGCCGCCGCCGAGATCATCGCCGTGGTGCTGGCCGCCCGCGAGGAGGGCGTCCGGCGCATCGTCGTCACCCACCCCGAGTTCACCTCGCAGCGCCTCCCCGCGGCCGACCAGATCCGGCTGGCCTCACTCGGCGCCCTCCTGGAGCGCTGCTTCACCACCCCGCACACCGGCAAGGTCTCCTGGGACGACATGATCGCCACCATCCGCGCCGTCGGGCCGGAGTACTCGGTGCTCTCCAGCGACCTGGGCCAGCCCTTCAACCCGCCGGTCGAGGACGGGCTCGCCCTCTTCGCCGACCGCCTGCTCGGCGCGGGCTTCACCGAGGCCGAGATCCACACCATGGCCGTCGCCAACTCACGCTTCATCGCCACATGAACCATTTCCGGTACGGGCTCCGCCGTCCCCGACCGCACCGGGCCCGCTCCGCGGCGCCCCGCGACCCCGCTGCCGGGTCAAGGCTCTGCCGCCCCCGCCGGGCTGACCTCGGTGGCCACCCTCCAGTCGCCCAAGCCATCCGCAAACATCGATTTAGATCTTGGCTAATCGTCGCCGGCGACGCGATCTTGTGCCATCGCGGCTGTCCTGGAGTCTTCTTCTTGGGTGTTTGCGGTTCTAAGTCAAGCGCCCGGTCGGGCGAACCGCCGAATGGGGGCGCCATCCGCCGCACTAGGGGAAAATGGGGCTTTCGCCGGAAACAGGCGCCCGTTTCGCCCGCTTTGCCCGCCGCTGTTGTGCGATCTTGAACGATTTGCCACCCGAGGCGGTGGTAAATCGTTCAAGATCGCTCCGGGTGGCGCGTCCTGCTGGCGAGGGATTGCGGATTCGGCCGTAGGCAGCCAAGAAGGAGACTCCCGGGCGTATCCGATCACCCAAGGTCTGCCAGCGGAAATGGATCATGGGCGATTGTTGACCGCCGAACAACAACCAGGAATCAAGATCGGGCCGAAAGCTGCCATCACCCAAGATCGCCGGCGAGCCGGGACGACGCCACAGTCATCCGCATCCGCGACGCGCCATCGCGGCCACCGACCGGGGAAACAGGCTCTGTGGCTACCCGGATCCACCACAGGAGCCGGTGAACGGAGCTTTTCGCTCACGCGGAGTTCCGGCCGGCCGGGTTTCGGAGGTAAACGCACACGAAAGCCGCCACGTGGGCGGCCATCGCCGCGATAGGGCACGCAGGCGACCACGACACCGCCGCCGTGCGCGCCCACCCTCACGTAAGCGCGACCGTCCGCGCGGGGCGGCCGGCGTAACGGCCGGGAGTGGGCAATCCGGGTGCCTGGGAGGCAAGACCGCGACCGTCCGCGTGGGGCGGCCGGCGTAACGGCCGGGAGTGGGCAATCCGGGTGCCGGGGAAGCAAGACCGCGACCACCCGTCCAGCGGGACCGGAGCAGGGCGGGGAGCCGGCCGCAAGCGGGGCCGGCGGCACATGAGGAGGTCGCGGGAGGGCCGGCCTGCCCGCGCACCGATCTACGCCCGGCGGGCGCGGCACAGGCCGGAGCGGGCAGTGAGCGGGCGCCGACCGGACGGGACGGCCCTGAGAAGGCGGGACGAGGACACGCGTACCGGAAAAGAACGCGGACCTCGACCACGGACGATCTCTAGAAGAAGTCGCCGTTGACCTTCAAAGCGCCGGAGGTGGCCTCGTAGGTGTCACCGCCCGCGTCGCGGCCGCCGGACGGGGAGGCGTATTTCGCGGTGAACGTGTAGGTGCCCGGGGCCAGCGTGTCCGCGGAGGCCAGGGTGAAGCGGTAGAGGAAGGCGCCCGGCTCCTCGGTCACCGTGGTCGTCACCGACGCGCCGGGCGTCGACTTGGTGCCGCCCCGGGACGTGAGGCCGTCGGTGCGGGCCACCCGGATCACCACCTCGAGCGTCCTCAGTTCCGCGGTGGTTTTGAGGGTGACCACCGAAGCGCCCGAGGGATCGATGGAGCCGTCCGACCAGAGCGGGCCCTGTGCGTCGCCGGGCCGCTCCCTGGTGGGCGCCGGCGGCGGGGCGGCGGGCGACGGCTTCCGGCTGGGCGTGGTCCGGCTCGGGGCGGGTTTCGTGGTCTCCGGGGCGGTGTCCACCGGGGTGGGTTCGGCGGTGGTGCGCGTGACGGTCGGCGCCGGAGTGGCCTCGTCCCGGTCGATCGAGTTGGCCAGCGCCCACGTGCCGATGCCGCCGCCACCGAAGAGGACCACCACGGCGGCCACCACGGTGGCCATCCGCGCCCGGGGGCCGCGGCGGGGCGCGCGGCGGCGGCCGGAGTCCTGCATGGCGGCGGTGCTGATGCGGTCCAGCATCGCCTCACGGTCGGGCTGGTGGGCGGCCGCCTCGGAGCGCAGCGCGGCGCGCAGACCATCGTCGGAGAGTCTCATCGCGCCGCCTCCCAGCCGTCGATGCGGAAATGGTCGCCCAATAGCTCGGCAAGTTGTCGCGCGCCCCGGGAGGTCGCGCTCTTCACGGCGCCGACGGAGATGTCGAGGATCGCGGCCACCTCGCGTTCCGGCAGGTCGAAGGCGTACCGCAGGACCACGCAGGCCCGCCGCCGGTGGGGCAGCAGGCGCAGCGCTCCCCGCACGTCGACGACGGCCGGCACGTCGGTGTCCCGGCCGTGGCGCAGTGACCCGAACGACAGCAGGCGTTCCCGGCCGCGCCGGCGCACCCACTGGCGGGACAGGTTCATCACGATGCCGTGGCCGTACGCCACCGGGTCGTCGGCCGCGTTCACCCGGTCCCAGTGCCGCCACACCTCGGTCAGCGCGTCGGCGGCCAGATCGTCGGCCACCTGGGACTCGCCGGTCATCAGGTACGCCAGACGCGACAGCGAGGCGTGATGCCGCTCGAAATACGCGCGGAACGCGTCGTCGCGCACTGGTGGGCACCCCCTGTTCGGACCGGACCCGACGACGTTAGAGATCGTGGCAGGTTACCGGCAAGAACAGTTCGGCCGGTGAGACGCGAATATCATCCACCGATGATGCCGCGCTGCGCTGTGCTCGACGACCTCCAGGACGCCGCCCTCGGCCTGGCCGACTGGACGCCCCTGGACGGCCGGATCGGCGGGCCGGTCGCCCGGATCGGCACGGCCTTCGGCATGGACGTACGGGTGCCGTTTCTCAGCCTTCCTTCGGGACCGGGACCGGGGTGACCCGCCAGATGCGGGCCGCGTAGTCGGAGACCGTGCGGTCGGAGCTGAAGAAGCCGCTGTGTGCCGTGTTGAGGACCGACATGCGCGCCCACCGCTGCGGGTCGCGCCAGGCCTGGTCGACCTCGTCCTGACTTTCCACGTAGGAGCGGAAGTCGGCGAGCGTGAGGTACTCGTCGCGGCCCAGCAGGGAGCCGGCGACCCGCTGGCCCGCCTCGCCGAACGTGCCGGCGCGCAGGGTGTCGAGGGCGGCCCGCAGCTCGCCGTCGCCCTCGTAGTAGGCCCACGGGCTGTACCCCTGCTGGTGGGCGTTGGCGGCCTGGTACGCGTCCATGCCGAAGAGGAAGAAGTTCTCCGCGCCGACCCGCGCCCGGATCTCGATGTTGGCGCCGTCCAGCGTGCCGATGGTGACCGCGCCGTTGAGGGCCAGTTTCATGTTGCCGGTGCCGGACGCCTCCTTGCCGGCCAGCGAGATCTGCTCGCTCAGGTCGGCGGCGGGGATGATGCGCTCGGCCAGGGTGACGTTGTAGTTCTCCGGGAACACCACCTTGAGGTACGGGGAGACGACCGGGTCCGCGGCGATCCGGGCCGCGATCGTGGCGATCAGCCGGATGATCTCCTTGGCCGCGTGGTAGGCGGGCGCCGCCTTCCCGGCGAACAGCACGGTACGTGGCACCCAGTCGGCGCCGGGATCGGCGCGGATCCGGTGGTACATGGCGATCACGTGCAGCAGTTTGAGCTGCTGCCGCTTGTACTCGTGGAACCGCTTGATCATCACGTCGGTGAGCGAGTCCGGGTCGCCGACCGCCAGGTCGACCTTGTTGGCCCGCTTGATCGCCCGCCAGCGCTCCAGGAACGACGCGTCGCCGGCGAGCGCCTCCAGCCCGGCGAGCCGTTCCAGGTCGCCGAGCCAGTCGTTGCCGCCGAGCCCTTCGGTGATCAGGTCGGAGAGCCGCGGGTTGGCGATCCTGACGAACCGGCGGGGTGAGACGCCGTTCGTGACGTTCTGGAACTTGGCCGGCCACAGCTCGGCGAAGTCGTTGAGCACGGTCTCGCGCAGCAGCTTGGAGTGCAGTTCGGCGACGCCGTTGACGGCCTCGGTGCCGACCACCGCGAGGTGTGCCATCCGGACCCGGCGCTCCGGCTCCTCGCCGATGATCGACATGCGGCGCACCCGGTCGTGGTCACCCGGGAACCGGGCCTCGACCTCCCGTAGGAACAGCATGTTGATCAGGTAGATGATCTCCAGGTGCCGGGGGAGCAGCCGCTCGAACATGTGCACCGGCCACGTCTCCAGCGCCTCCGGCAGCAGGGTGTGGCAGGTGTACGCGAACGTCCGCCGGGTGATCGACCAGGCCTCCTCCCACTCCACCTCGTACTCGTCGACGAGCAGCCGCATCAGCTCGGCGATGGCGATCGTCGGGTGGGTGTCGTTGAGCTGGATGACGGTCTTGTCGGCGAACTCGGCCCAGCCCTCGTTGCGCAGCCGGAACCGCCGGATGATGTCCCGCAGTGAGCAGGAGACCAGGAAGTACTGCTGCTTGAGCCGCAGCTCGCGGCCCAGCTCGGTGCTGTCGTCGGGGTAGAGGACCTTGCTGATGTTCTCGGCGCGCACCGCCTCCTGGACGGCCTCGGCGTACTGGCCGGCGGAGAAGCGGCTCAGGTCGAAGGACGCCTCACTGCCCCGGGCCCGCCACAGCCGGACGATGTTGACCGTCTCGGTGCCGTAGCCGGGGACCAGCATGTGGCTGGGCTCGCCGAGCACGATCTCCCCGGGCACCCAGCGCTTGCGGGTCCGCTCGCCGGGGATCGGCTCGGTGTGCCCGTAGAAGCCGACGGTCTGCCGGTCGTCGGGGGCCGGGAACTCCCACGGGTTGCCGTGGAAGGCCCAGTCGTCGGGGCGCTCGGTCTGCCCCTCCTCGGTGATGATCTGGTGGAAGATGCCGAAGTCGTAGCGGATGCCGTAGCCGACCGCCGGGATGTCCCGGGTGGCCATCGAGTCGACCAGGCAGGCGGCGAGACGGCCCAGGCCGCCGTTGCCGAGGCCCGGTTCGATGTCCAGGTCCTCCAGCTCCTCCAGGCTGAAGCCGAGGGTCTTGACCGCCTCGGCGGCCAGGTCGCCGGTGTCGGAGTAGAGCAGGTTCTGCTCCAGCTGGGCGCCGAGAAGGTACTCCGCGGAGAGGTAGTAGACCCATCTGGGGTTGGTGGCGAAGTGCGCGGCCGCGGTCCGGGACCGCCGTTCGGCGAGCCGGTCCCGCACGGTGAGGGAGAGCGTCTCGTACGCGTCGCGTGCGCTCGCCGACTCGACCGTCGTGCCACGCCGGTAGAAGAGGTTGCTCAACAGGTCCTGCTGGAACTCATCGGCGGTCTTGCCCGGTCGGCGCGGACCGATGCCCTGTCGAAGATCCATGCCGCCATTGTGCCCGCCGAAGGTTTCGGATGCCGCCCTTCCTGGTAACTCCCGAATGGCCCGATTCGTTGATCTATGCCAGATATCACCGATGAGGCGGATGGCGACCGGGGGTGGCACACTCCCGGTCGTGCTGGACATCCTCCTCCCCCCGCCGGTGGTCACCGCCGTGGCGTACACCGACCGCGAGGACGAGCCGTGCTTCACGGGCGAGGAGGACATGATCGCCACGGCGGTCGCCGGCCGCCGCCGCGAGTTCGTCACCACCCGCCGCTGCGCCCGCGAGGCGCTGGCGGGCATCGGCGTGCCGGCCGTCCCGATCCGCAGCGGCCCCCGCCGGGAACCGCTCTGGCCGTCCGATGTGGTCGGCAGCCTCACCCACTGCGCCGGGTTCCGTGGCGCGGCCGTGGCCCGGTCCGGCGACCTGGCGGGCATCGGCGTCGACGCCGAGCCGCACGCCCCGCTGCCGCCCCGGGTGATCGGCGCGGTCACCGCCCCCGGCGACGTCGAGCACCTCGCCGAACTGTCCGGAAAGGACCCGTCGGTGCACTGGGACCGGCTGCTGTTCAGCGCCAAGGAGTCGGTCTACAAGGCGTGGTTCCCGCTGACCGGGCGGTGGCTCGGCTTCGAGGAGGCGGCCCTGACCGTCGACCCGGCCGGGGGCGCCTTCACGGCCCGGCTGCTGGTGGACGCGCCGTTCCCGGCCCTGCGCGGCCGCTACCTGATCGGGAACGGGCTGGTCGTGACCGCGGTGACCGTCGCCCACCCCTGATCAGTCGTAGTGCTGGAGGCGGGGCCAGACCGTCGACCACGGCTCGTTGCGGCGGCAGAGGTAGACGCGGGCGCCGACCTCCTCGTTCTCCACGCCGAGCGTGTTGCTCAGGGTGGCCTTGGGCACGCAGCCGCCGATCAGCTCGTTCGCCCGCTCCGGCGGGGCCTGCAGCACGGCCAGGATGATCGTCTTCGACTCCGGCGGCGGGCCGAACTCGTACAGCGCGTTGTGCCCGCTGTAGACCTCGGGCAGCCCCAGTGACGGCCCGAACCGGTCGAGCGCCCCGGCCTCGCCGTAGTTGCCGGTGAACAGCACCGTCTTGCGCTGCTCCACCGGATCCAGGTCGGCGTGCACGGCGGCGACCTGCCACACGTACTGCCGCCAGCCGATCTGGTCGGGGATGGTCGAGTTGGCGGCGGCCGGGAACGAGCCGGCCACGTCCTTCGCGGGGATCACCGGCAGCGACATCGTCACGCCGGCCACCGAGGAGACGATCACCCCGCCGGCGAGCAGCGCCTGCCGCCCGCCCCGCCCGATCACCCACCGCTCGGTCGGCACGGCGCCCAGCGCGAACAGGCCGAGGAGCAGGCCGAGCGGATAGTACGGCTGCCCGGCGGTGACCAGCACCAGAACGAGCATCAGCGGATAGGCGACGGCGATGGACCGCAGGCGCCGCAGCCGGGGATCACGGAACAGCGTGACGATCCCGGCGATCCACACCGGAGGAAGGGTGAGCAGGACGATCTGCATCGGCAGCAGCAGGATCCGCGACTCGGTCCCCTTGTTCTCGGCGATCGCGGCCGCCATCTCGGCCTGCGGGAACCCGTTGAGCACCTGGTAGATCAGGTTCGGCAGGCCGACCAGGACGGCCAGCGCGACGCCGCCCCACAGATGCCGGGAGCGCAGCACCGACCGCGGCCCGGCGATCAGCAGCCCGGCGCCCAGGCAGAGCAGCAGCAGGATCACCAGGTGCTTGTTGTAGAGCCCGAGCCCGGCCACCACACCCGCGCCGAGCCAGGCCCGTGGCCGTTCCCAGAGCAGGGCGCGCACCACGAGGAGCAGCACGCCGAGCCAGACCAGCAGGTCGGTGGCCGCGGTCGAGGCGACGTGTGCGGCGGTGAGCGGGAAGGTGCCGAGGATCCCGGTGGCGGCGAGCGACTGGGCGATCGGGCCGCCGCCGGCCTCCCGGGCGATCCCGGCGGCCACGACGGCGGTGAGCCCGAGCAGTACGGCCGGGAGCACCCGGATCGACCACAGGTCGTCGCCGAACAGCTCGATCCCGAACCGGACCAGCATCGGCGTGAACGGCGGCTGGTCGGTGTAGCCCCACTGTGGATGCTCGCCGAGCATGCGGAAGCAGAGCTCGTCCCGGTGGTAGCCGTACCCGTCGGCGGTGTAGAGCAGCAGCAGCGCGGCGCTCGCCGCGATCAGGCCGACCGGCCACCACGCGATCGGCCTGCGACCGACCTCCATGCGTTGGGTAATCGCAGTGTCACTGAGAGCATCGACCACGGCCCCACCGTACGGGGACCGGGCAACCTTCCGCCATCGTCACTTGTCGGCCCAGTGCGCCCCCAGCAGGCAGGAGCCACAACCCCGGCAGGCGCCGTCACCCATTACGGTCCCGTCGGCCCGCACCAGATACGGGCAGGGCTCCCCGGTCGGGGTCGGGTAGATCCGGGCGGGCTGCTCAGGTGCCTGGGTCGTGGTGGTCATGCCTCCATTGGGCCACGCCGGGGCGATCCGGTGACCGGCCGAAGGTCCCGCCCGTACGGGCAGGGTTGCCCGCTGGCCCGCCGGTGCCATCATGGGACTGCGAAAAGCGTCGATGTCCACGGAGGTTTCCGTGACCGAGCCCGAACCCACCGGGGGACCCGCGGCCGAACGCGCCCGCGCCGGGGTGCGCGCCTGGGTCCGGGACGCCGGCCGTCGCACCCGGGCCCGGCTGCGCGCCGCCAGCCCGTACGCGATCCTCGCCTTTCTGACCGCCTCGACGGTGGCTCCGGTGGCCGGGGCGCACCTGGGCGCCACCGGGGCGTACGCCGCCGCGCTCGACCAGATCGGCGGGCTGGGCAGCAACTTCCTGGCCGAGGCGATGGCCGGCGCCGCGAAGCGCCTGCGCGACACCGAGCCGGAGGCCGGCGGCTGGAGCCAGGAGCAGTGGCGGGACGCGATCGCGGCCGACCTGCTCCCGCTGCTCGCCGCCGCTGACGAGCGCGGCACGGCGCTGCACGAGGAGGTCTCCCGGGTGCTGCGCGCGGTGGACGCGGTCGGCGCGGCGATCGCCGAGGCCGCGGTCACCGACGACGAGCTGCGGCACCTGCTGGAGGCCGCGTTCCGGGAGCTCGGGCTCGGCGTCGGCGAGCTGGGCTGGATGATCGCCGAGGTGCGGCAGAGCGTCGACGGTCTGCGGCAGGAGTTCGCGAACCAGACCGTCGTGCTCACCCGGCAGCTCGACGAGGTGCGCCGCCGGCTGGTCGCGGTCACCCGGGAACAGCTGCCCGACGGCGACGACGTGCCGGCCGACGTGCCGGGGGGCGCGGTCCCGCCGTACCCCGGGCTGGTCAGTTTCCAGCCGGAGGACGCGCCCCGTTTCCGCGGCCGGGAGCAGACCGTCGCGCAGCTGCTGAGCCGCCTCGCCGAGCAGGCGGTGGGCGGGCGTCCGCTGGTCGTCACCGGGGTGTCCGGCGTCGGCAAGTCGTCGCTGCTGCGCGCCGGTCTGCTCCCGGCTCTCGGCGGGGGCGCGCTGGGCGCGGAAGCGGCGGCCTGGCGGTGGGTTCTGACCAACCCGGGGGTACGCCCACTCGACGATCTCGTGGCCCGTCTGCACCGGCTGACCGTCCCGGACGACGGGCGTGAGCCGGAGACCGCCTCGGACGCCGCCGGCGAGCTGCTCCGGCAGGTCCGCGCGGAACCGGCCCGCCTCGGTGAGCTGGCGGCGAAGGCGGCCGCCGCCGGGCACCGCCCGGTGATCGTGGTGGACCAGTTCGAGGAGCTGTTCACCCAGTGCCCCGACCCGGTCGAGCGTCTGGCCTACGCGACCGCGCTGACCAGCGCGGCCCCGGCGCTCGTGGTGATCGCCGTCCGGTCCGACTTCTACCCGGCCTGCGCGGCGCTGCCGCCGCTGGCGAAGGTGCTGGCCGCCGGCCACCTGGTGCTCGGGCCGCTGGACAGCGACGCGGTCCGCCGGGCCGTGGTGGAACCGGCCGAGCACGCCGGCCTCACCGTCGAGCCGGGCCTGCCCGACCTGTTGCTGCACGACCTGGGCGCGGAGGGGCGGGACGGTTACGAGCCGGGCGCGCTGCCGCTGCTGGCGCACGCCCTGCGGGCCACCTGGGACCGGCGGGAGGGGATCCGGCTGACCGTGGCGGCGTACCGGGCCACCGGCGGGATCCGGCACGCGATCGCCGAGACCGCCGAGCGGATCTACCTGGACCTGCCGCCGGACGAGCGGGACCGGCTGCGCGACGCCCTGCTCGCCCTGGTCACTGTCACCGGTGACGGCGCCGCGGTGCGCCGGCGCGGCGAGCGGGCGGCCAGCGACTCCCGGGTGCTGCGCCGCCTGGTCAGGGCCCGCCTCGTCACGGTCGGCGCGGACACCGTGGAGATCAGCCACGAGGCGCTGCTGACCAGCTGGCCGCGGCTGGCCGGCTGGGTCGACGAGGCCCGCGAGGACCTGCTGCTGCGCCGGTCGGTCACCGAGGCCGCCCGGGACTGGGAACGCTCCGGCCGCGACCCGGACCTGCTGCCCCGCGGCTCCCGCCTGCTCGCCGCCCGGGAGCGGGTGCCGGCCGGCGACGGCGTGCCCCCGGTGGTGGGGGAGTACCTCGCGGCCGGTGGCGCCGCCGCCGACCGGGAGCAGGCGGAACAGCGGAAGGTCACCCGTCGGCTGCGGCGGCTCGCGGCCGGGCTGGCGGCGGCCCTGCTGCTCGCGGTCGGCGGCGGCCTCGTGGTGCTGGACCAGCGGGAGGAGGCCGAGGCCAGCGGCCGGGAGTCCCGCTCCCGGCAGTACGCGCTGGAAGCGCTGCGGGCCCTGGAACAGGACGAGACCCAGGCCGTGGGCAGGGCCCTCGACGCCTGGCGGGAGGCGCCCACCACGGAGGCCCGGAGCGCGCTGCTGTCCACCCAGATGGTCCGGTTCCGGGGGCGGCTGGGCAGCGGGCCGGGCGGCAGCGTGGTGGCGGTCAGCCCGGACGGTTCCCGGATCGCGGTCGGTGACACGCGCGGCACGGCCCAGCTCTGGGACACCGCCACCCTGTCCCCGGTCGGGGAGCCGCTGGGCTTCCCGAAAGCGGTCGCGGTGGCCGGGCTGGCGTTCTCCCCGGACGGCCGGTTCCTGGCCGGCGGCTCGTTCCAGTGGGATGGTCTGCGGATCTGGGAGGCGGCCACCGGCCGGCTGGCGCACGAGCTCGACGGCTGGGGGCCGGTGGCCTGGCTGCCCGGCACCGGCACCGTGCTGGCGAGCCGCCGCGAGGTCGTCGACGGCCAGTTCTCGCTGGGCCGGTGGGACGCGGAGAGCGGCACGGCCACCGGCACTCTCCCGGCCGGCCCGGTCACCGGCAACGACCTGGCGGTGAGCCCGGACGGCCGGTACCTGGCGGAGACCGACGTCGACCGGAAGACCGAGATCCGGCGGGTGTCCGACGGCCGGCTGATGACCACGCTGACCGGCGGCCTCGCCTACGTGGCCTTCGCCCCCGACGGCACGTTGGTGACCACCAGCGAGCAGGGCGACGTGATCCAGTGGGCGGTGCCGTCCGGGAAACGGCTGCGCGACCTCACCGCCGAGGCCGGCATGACCCCCGGGCCCGGCCGGGTCACCGTGACCCCGGACGGCACGGTGATCAGCACCGGCCTGCGGCGTACCGCGAGCCTGTACTCGCTGACCGGCGACGGGACCGGCGAGCTGGACACCGGCATCGGCGCCTTCGGCGGGGCCGCGACCTCGGCGAACGGCCAGATCGCGGTGGTCACCGGCCGGGACGCGCCGACGGTCGTGTTCCGCCGCCAGTCGAGCTGGCTGAACACCGACGGCGGCGTCCTCGACCTGGCGTTCTCCCCGGACGGCGCCCGGCTCGCGGCCGGCAGCGACACCGGCGAGGTCCGCGTCTGGGACACCGCCACCCGCGAGCTGATCACCGAGTTCGAGACCGGTGGCGAGCCGCGCGGCGTCGTCTACGGGGCCGGCGGCGTGCTCGCGGTGGCCACCACCACCGGTACGAGCTGGGGCCTGGAACTGTGGGACGACACCGGGAAACGGGAGCGGATCGTGCCGCTGAGCCGGGAGCCCAAGGACGCGGCCGTCACCGCGGACGGCAACCTTCTGGCGGTCGCGGTGGGCGCCTCCCTCGCCGATCCGGTCGACGCCAAGTTCGGTGCGGTGCATCTGTACGACCTCGGACAGCGCCGGGACCGGGGCGTGGTCGATCTGGGTGACCAGACGGCGTACGCGATCGCCTTCTCCGCCGACGGCACGGTCCTGCACACCGCCGGGCTGGCAGTGGACATCGGCTTCGACGACCAGCAGCGGACGTGGTCTGTGCTGCGGTCCTGGCGGGTGGACGGCCTGCGCGAGATCGGCGGGCAGTTCCTCGGCGACTATCAGCCGCTGGACCTCGCGATCGCCCCGGACGGGAACTCGATGGTGGTCACCGGGACCAGCCGGGTGCTCGACGTGCGCTCCGGCGACGGCAGCCGGTCACTGTGGACCTCGAAGCCGCAACTGGACCAGATCGAACGGATCGTGTTCGCGCCGGACGGGCGAACCCTCGCGGTCAACGGGGCGAACGGCGACGTCCAGCTGTGGGACACCCGGGACTGGTCGGTGGTGCGGTTGCAGGGCCACGGGGCAGCCGGAGTGGTCGGGCTGGCGTACACACCGGATGGACGGGTGCTGGCCAGCGGCGGGGCGGACACACTGGTGGGTGTCTGGCCGCTGGAGCCGGCGGTGGCCGTACGAAATCTGTGCATGATCGACGGTCCGCTGCGCCGCGCCGAAGGTGCGGAGGTCTCCCCGCTCTGCGCATGAAGAGTGACGTGATCCCCTCTCCTCGCTCTCAGGCGTCAATGCTAGGTTAGGCTTACCTAACCTAAGGAGCGGTGCCGTCATGCCCCTGGACAGGGAAAACGTGCCCGGCCTCGCCGGGAAGACCGCCCTGGTCACCGGCGCCGGGCAGGGGATCGGCCGGGCCGTCGCGGTCGCGCTGGCCGGCGAAGGCGCCCGGGTCGCCGCCGCCGACCGCTCCGAGACGGGCGTCAAGCTCCTCGCCGACGAGTACCCGGGCATCCTTCCGCAGGTCGCCGACGTCACCTCGGCCGAGCAGGTGGAAGCCGTCGTGGACGCCACCGAGCGCCTCCTCGGCCCCCTCGACCTGCTGGTCAACGTGGCCGGCGTGCTGCACATGGGCGACGTCGTCGACCTCACCGACGACGCCTGGGCGCAGACCTTCGCGGTCAACACCACCGGCGTCTTCCACGTCAGCCGGGCCGTCGCCCGGCGGATGGTCCCGCGCCGCTCCGGCGCCATCGTCACGGTCTCCTCGAACGCGGCCGGCGTGCCCCGCTCCGGCATGTCCGCCTACGCCGCGTCGAAGGCCGCCAGCACCATGTTCACCAAGTGTCTCGGCCTCGAACTGGCGCCGTACGGGATCCGCTGCAACGTGGTCGCCCCCGGCTCCACCGACACGCCGATGCAACGGCAGCTCTGGACCGACGGCGTACCCGCACCGGTCCTCGACGGCGACCCGGCCACCTTCCGGGTCGGCATCCCGCTCGGGCGCATCGCCACCCCGGAGGACGTCGCCGACGCCGTGCTGTTCCTCGCCTCCGACCGGGCGCGGCACATCACCATGCACGACCTGTACGTCGACGGCGGCGCCACCCTCCGAGCCTGATCACCGACCGGCCACCCTTTGCCGGTGAAGGGAGAGTCATCCGTGTCCGTCGCAGTCTCCACCCTCGACGGAGCCGACCTGCTCGACGCCTACCAGGCCGGGCAGTCGTCGGTGTTCGTGTCGCCGCGCGGCACCCTCCTCGCCGAGGGCGTGCACTCGGAGGTGAACACGTCCGGCCTCGCCGACCTGCCGGAGCAGGTCGCGGCCGTCTTCGGAACCTGCGGGCACCCGGTCCGTACCGTGATCGGGGCCGTCCCGTTCGCGCCCGACGCGCCGGCCCGCCTCGTCGTCCCCCGGCGTCTGCGGCGTGCGCCCGTCCTCGGCGCCGCGCCCGCCGTACCGGCCGCCTCGGCCGCACGGGAGAGCCTGCCGCCGATCCCCGACCCCGGGTACGTCGCCGCGGTGGCCCGGGCGGTCGAGGAGATCCAGGCCGGCGTGTACACCAAGGTCGTGCTGGCCCGCGCGCTGCGGCTGGCGGCGCCAGGCTTCGACCCGGCCCCGGTGGTGCGCGCCCTCGCGTACGGCGGCGCCGGCACGTACACCTTCGGCATCGACCTCGGTGGCGGCCGCACGCTCCTGGGCGCCAGCCCCGAACTGCAGGTGGCACGGCACGGCCGGACCGTCTCGGCGAACCCGCTCGCCGGGTCCATCCCGCGCAGCACCGACCCGGCCGAGGACGCCCGCCGGGCTGCCGGGCTGCTGGAGTCCGCCAAGGACCTGCACGAGCACACGTTCGCCAGCGAGGCGGTGGCCGAGGGGCTGCGGCCGTACTGCCGGAACCTGCGGGTGCCGTCCGAGCCGACGCTGACCGCCACCCCGACCATGTGGCACCTCGGCTCACGGATCACCGGCGAGATCGTCGACCCGGACGTGTCCTCGCTGGCCCTGGCCACCGCCCTGCACCCGACCCCGGCCGTCTGCGGCACCCCGCCGGCCGCGGCCCGCCGGGCGATCGCCGAGCTGGAGCCGTTCGACCGCGGCTTCTTCGCCGGCATGGTCGGCTGGGCGGACGCCGACGGCGACGGCGAGTGGGCGGTCACCATCCGGTGCGCGACCGCCGGGCCGGAGGGCCTCGACGTGTACGCCGGAGCCGGCATCGTGGCCGCCTCCGACCCGCACGCCGAACTCGCCGAGACGACCGCCAAACTCGGCACGATGCTGACCGCCCTGGGAGTGTTCAATGTGGCCTGACGACTTCGCCGAGCGGTACCGCAAACTCGGCTACTGGACCGGTCAGACCCTGTTCGACCTGCTCAGCACGGCCGCCGAGAAGTTCGGCGACCGCGATGCGGTCATCGACGGCGACGCCCGGGTCAGCTATCGGTCACTCCACGAGCGCGCCCTGCGCCTCGCGGCGGGCCTGCACGATTTCGGGGTACGGCGGGGCGATCGGGTCGTGGTGCAACTGCCGAACACGGCCGCCTACTTCGACGTGATCTTCGCGCTGTTCCGTCTCGGGGCGCTGCCCGTCTTCGCCCTGCCCGCCCACCGCGGCGCCGAGATCGGCTACTTCTGCTCGCACACGTCCGCGGTCGCGCTGATCACCACCGACGTGTACGACGGCTTCGACCACCGCACGCTCGCCCCGGTGGCCGGCACCGCCAAGCTCATCGTGGCCGGCGACCCGGGTTCGCACACCGCCCTCGAATCTCTTTACACCTCTTCCGTCTTTTCGCTTCCTGCTGGTCCAGGCCCTTCCGACCTGGCGTTCCTCCAGCTCTCCGGCGGGAGCACCGGCCTGCCGAAACTGATCCCGCGGACCCACGACGACTACCTCTACAGCGTCCGGGCCAGCGCCGAGATCTGCGAACTCGACCCGGACAGCTCCTACCTCGTGGTGCTGCCGGTGGCACACAACTTCCCGATGTCGTCGCCCGGCGTCCTCGGCGTCTTCCACGCCGGCGGCAAGGTGGTGCTGTCCACCACGCCCGACCCGGCCCGGGTGTTCCCGCTGATCGAACGGGAACAGGTCACCATCGCGGCCCTCGTACCGCCGCTCGCCCTGGTCTGGCTCGACGCCGCGGCCAACCTCGGCACCGGCCTGCCCAGCCTGGAGGTCCTCCAGGTGGGCGGGGCGAAACTGCTCGACTCGGTCGCCGCCCGGGTCGAGCCGGTGCTCGGCTGCAAACTCCAGCAGGTGTTCGGCATGGCCGAAGGCCTGGTCAACTACACCCGCCTCGACGACGGCGACGACGTCGTCCTGCACACCCAGGGCCGGCCGATCTCCCCCGACGACGAGGTGCTGGTGGTCGACGACTCCGACGTCCCGGTGCCGGACGGCACCGTCGGGCACCTGCTGACCCGCGGGCCGTACACGATCCGCGGCTACTGGCGGGCCGACGAGCACAACCGGACCGCGTTCACCGACGACGGCTTCTACCGCACCGGCGACCTGGTCCGGCGGCTCGACGGCGGCTACCTGGTCGTCGAAGGCCGGGCCAAGGACCAGATCAACCGCGGCGGCGAGAAGATCGCCGCCGAGGAGGTCGAGGACCACCTGCTCACCCACCCGGCCGTACACGACGCCGCCGTCGTCTCGGTGCCGGACACCTACCTGGGCGAGCGCAGCTGCGCGTTCGTCGTGGTCAAGGACGGGATGACCGCCCCGAGACTGCGTGACATCCGCGAGCACCTGCGGGACCGCGGCCTGGCCACCTTCAAGATCCCCGACCGGCTCCGGGTGGTGGACGGCTTCCCGGTCACCGGCGTCGGCAAGACCAGCCGCCGCGAACTGCGCGCCCTCCTCCGCGAACTCGCCGCATCGAAAGGAACAGCCTGATGCTTCCCCGCATCACCCCCTACCACATCCCCGGTGGCTTCAGCCGGGCCGGCGGCAAGGTCGACTGGCGGGTCGACCCGTCCCGGGCCGCGCTGCTCGTGCACGACATGCAGAACTACTTCCTGGCCCCGTTCGGCACCGCCGACAACGCGCTGCTGTCCAAGGTGGTCGACAACATCGCCACACTGCGGGAACACGCCGCCCGCACCGGGATCCCGGTGTTCTTCTCCGCCCAGCCCGGCGGCCAGTCCCGCGAAGAACGCGGCCTGCTCCAGGACTTCTGGGGCGACGGCCCGCCCGCCGACCCGCATGCCCTGGCCATCACCGAGGCGCTGCGCCCGGCCCCCGGCGACGTGGTCCTGACCAAGCGCCGCTACAGCGCCTTCGTCGGCACCGACCTGGCCGACCGGCTCGGCTCCCGCGACCAGCTGATCGTCACCGGCGTGTACGCCCACATCGGCGTCCTGGCCACCGCGCTGGACGCGTTCATGCGCGGCATCAAGCCGTTCGTGGTCACCGACGCGATCGCCGACTTCAGCCCCGCCCACCACGCCGACGCCCTCCGGCACATCCAGACCCGCTGCGGCGTGGTGGCCCCCACCGCCGAACTCACCGCCGACCTGCTGACCCCCACCGCCTGACCCACCTGCTAACCCCCCCACCGCCTAACTCACCTGCTCATCCCTCCACCGCCTAACTCACCTGCTCATCCCTCCACCGCCTGACCCACCTGCTCATCCCCCACCGCCTGACCTTCCGGGCGGCCCTGTTCAGGCCCGGTGTGCCGGCACTTCCTCGGTCTCGGTGCACCGGGCCGTCCCACCCTTCAGCCGACTCTCAGGGCTGTCTCGAACCGCCTGAGACAGCCCTGCCGTGGAGGTTGTCCGATGTCGACGAGCGTGCCGATCACCTCGGTGCCGCCGCAGGTGCCCCGACCGTCACCTCCGGTCATCGCCGAGAGCCCGCGCATCGAGGCGTTACGGAATGCCGGCCCGGATACCCTGGCCCGGTTCTGGGCAGACATCGAACGCGACGGCGCACCCCTGATCGAGAAGGACGGCGACGCGGTCCTGATCACCTTCGTCTGGCGCGAGACCCGACCGGTCCGCGACGTCCTCGCCCTGGTCAACAAACTCGTTGACCGCGCCGACCTGGACCGCTCCCGCATGCGGAAGATGCCCGGCACCGACCTGTGGCACCTCACCTACCGCGTCCGAGACGACTGGCAGGCCACCTACCACCTCGCCCCCGACCACATCCCCGCTGACATCCCTAGCCACATCGCACCCAGCCCCAGCCCCAGCCCCAGCCTTGGCCCCAGCTCTGGCCTTGGCCCCAGCTCTGGCCTTGGCCCCAGCTCTGGCCTTGGCCCCAGCTCTGGCCTTGGCCCCAGCTCTGGCCCTGGCTCCAGCCCTGGCCCTGGCCCTGGCCGCCCCAGCCCTGGCCACATCGCATCCGATCCCAGCGCCGGACACATCGCGCCCGATCACGGCCCGGGGGCCCCGCAGCCCGGCGGCCCCGCTGGCCATCGGGCTTTCGTGGCCTCAGCCGATTCCGTGCGGCTGCAGGCCGTCGCGGCGAACGGGGTGCCCGACCCGCTCAACCCGGTGACGTTTCCGCAGGAGCGGCCGCCGCACAAATCGGTCGCCGCGGCGCCCGCCGCCGCGCCGGAGCCGTGCTGGTGGCGGCCCGATCCGGCGTCGCCGGCCGGGATCCTGGACGAGGCCACGGTCGACGGACGCCGGGTGTGGCGCTACCGGCCGCCCGGACACACGGTCGCCGCCGGGCCGTACCCGCTACTGCTCCTGCTCGACGGCGACCTGTGGGGCACGCTGCTGCCGGTCGCCCCGATCCTGGACAACCTGATCGCCTCCGGCCGCATCCCGCCGGTGGTGGCCCTGCTCCCGGACGGCGCCGACCACGCCACCCGCTCCACCGAGTACGCCTGCGACCCCGGCCACGCCGCCTTCCTGGCCGCCCTCCCGTCATCACCCGCGGGCCGTGACCTGGCGCCGACCACCGACCCGGCCCGTACCGTCATCGCCGGGCAGAGCCTGGGCGGCCTGATGGCGGCGTTCACCGCGGTCACCCACCCGGACCGCTTCGGCAACGTACTGAGCCAGTCCGGCGCCTTCTGGTGGAAGAGCCACACCCCAGGCGACGAGGAGGCCGAGTGGCTGGCCCACCATCTAGCCGTCACCAAACGCCGCCCGGTCCACTGGCACGTCGAGGTGGGCCTGGACGAGTGGGTGACGCTGGGCCCCAACCGCCGCCTCCGCGACGTCCTGCTGGCCCGCGGCTACCCGCTCTCCTACGCCGAGTTCGCCGGCGGCCACGACCGCCTCTGCTGGCGCGAACGCCTCGGCTCCGCCCTCACCGCCCTCCTCGCCCCTTGAGGCATCCCACTTCCTCCCACTCACTCACTCGTCACCACCCGCCAAGGCCGATCTTGGACGTTTGACCATCGCATGGAGCGACAAAACGTCCAAGATCGCGCTACGCGGTGTCAGTGAGGGCAGGCGGTGGGCGATCTAGGGCGTTTGGTTGCCGGTTGGGGTGGTCAAACGTCCAAGGTCGTGTAGCGCGGGGTTGGCAAGCGCGAGCGTGGACGATCTTGAGCCTTTGGCTACCGGGCGAGGTGGCAAACCGTCCAAGATCGCGCTACGCGTGTCGGCGAGCGTGAGCGTGGGCGATCTTGGACGTTTGACCATCGCATGGAGCGACAAAACGTCCAAGATCGCGCTACGCGGTGTCAGTGAGGGCAGGCGGTGGGCGATCTAGGACGTTTGGTTGCCGGTTGGGGTGGTCAAACGTCCAAGGTCGTGTAGCGCGGGGTTGGGAAGCGTGAGCGTGGGCGATCTTGGGCTCTTGGTTGCCGGGCGAGGTGGCAAACCGTCCAAGGTCACGTTGGGTGTGTCGGCGAGCGCGGGTGGTGGGCGATCTTGGGCGATTGGCGACCAGATGGGGTGGTCAAACGTCCAAGGTCGTGTAGCGCGGGGTTGGCGAGCGTGAGCGTGGGCGATCTTGGGCTCTTGGTTGCCGGGCGAGGTGGCAAACCGTCCAAGGTCACGTTGGGTGTGTCGGCGAGCGTGAGCGTGGGCGATCTTGGGCGATTGGCTACCGGATGGGGTGGGGAAGCGTCCAAGGTCGGCGGCGGCGGGAGGGCGGAGGGAGAGCGGGGGAGGGGGAGGGCTAGAGCTGGCGGTTTTGGCCGGCGAAGTAGCCGGCTGTGAGCTGGGGGAACATCAGGGCGATCATCAGGGCCAGGGGGAGCCGCCAGCCGTGGGAGACCTCGTGCAGGAGGCCGACCACGATCGGGCCGGGGATGGCGATGAGGTAGCCGACGCTCTGGGCGAAGGCGGACAGCCGGACCACCGTGGCGGGTGTGCGGCCGCGCAGCGCGATCATGGTGAGGGCCAGGGGGAAGGCGGCGTTCACGACGCCGAGGAGGGTGGCCCACAGCCACGGGGCGGCGGCCGGCGAGAACCACAGGCCGGTCCAGCCGGCGATGCCGAACAGGCCGAGCGCCACCGCGATGCCGCTCTGTGAGCGGAGACGGCCGGCGTACGCGGACAGCAGGAACGACAACGGCACGCCGAGCAGGGACGTCACCGCGAACAGGATGCCGGCCAGCGAGGCGGACAGGCCGGCGTCGCGGTAGATCTGCGGCAGCCAGCCGATGATCACGTACGCCGAGGTGGACTGCATGCCGAAGTACACGGCCAGCGCCCATGCGACCGGGTGCCGGCTCACCCGTACCGGAGACGGGGTCTGATCTTGATCTTGCGGGGTCGCGGACCGGGAGCGGGCCAGCAGGAGCCACGGCGGCAGGGCGACCACCGCGGCGAGCGCCCAGCAGGCGAGACCGAGCCGCCAGTCGCCGTCGAACGCGCCGGTGAGCGGCACGGTGGCCGCCGCGGCCGTGGTGGCGCCGATGTTGAGCGCCACCGAGTAGAGGCCGGTGACCGTGCCCACCCGGTCCGGGAAGCGTTCCTTGACGATCGACGGCAGCAGCACGTTGACCAGCGCGATCCCGGCCAGCGCCACGGCGCTGAAGAGCAGGAACGGGGCGGGCGCGCCGGTGTACGGCCGCACCACCAGGCCGACGGTGAGCAGGACGAGCCCACCGAGGATCACCCGCGCGGCGCCGAAACGCCGGGCCAGGCGGGGCGCCGCCAGGCCGATCAAGGCGAAACAGACCACCGGTACGGACGTGAGCAGTCCCGCCGTCGTGGCGCTCATGCCCAGCCCGGTCCGGATCTCGGTGAGCACCGGCCCGATGCTGGTGACCGCGAGCCGCAGGTTGACCGCGGCCAGAATGAGCGCGACGAGCGCCCCGAGATGGGTCTTCTGCTTGATCAGCACCAGCACCATGGTATTGAGTGCCGGGCGTCACACTCCTTACACGGTGGCGGTCGCGGGCTCCTGCTCGCGTTCGACCTGCGCATTCCACTCGGCTTTGCTGGACTGCCAGCCGTCCTCGTTCATGCCGCGGCGCCAGTACCCCGAGACGGAGAGCTGGCTCATCGGCAGGCCGAGCTCGACCCGCAGCAGCCGGCGCAGGTCACGCACGAAGGTGGCCTCGCCGTGCACGAACGCCTGCACCCGTCCGGCCGGGAACTCCAGCCCGCGCACCGCCGCGACGAGCGGCTCGCCGACCGGCCGCCCGCCCCGGTGCAGCCAGGTGATCTCGGCGTCGCCCGGGCAGTCGAACTTCTGCTCCTCCTCCGGCCCGGCGACCTCGATGAACGCCTGGACCGGCGCACCTTCCGGCATCCGCTCCAGGGCGGCGCTGATGGCCGGGATGGCGCTCTCGTCGCCGGCGATCAGGTGCCAGTCGGCCGAGGCGTCCGGCGCGTAGCCACCGCCCGGCCCCATGAACCGGAACGGATCGCCCGGCCGGGCCCGCGCCGCCCACGGCCCGGCGACGCCCTCGTCGCCGTGCACCACGAAGTCGACCCACATCTCGCCGGCTTCGGGCGCCCATCGGCGGACCGTGTAGGTGCGCACGACGGGCCACGTCTCACGCGGCATCGACTCGCGGATCAGGCCCATGTCGAACGGCGCCGGATAGTCCACGCCGGCCTGGGGGAAGAGCACCTTGATGTAGTGGTCGGTGAACTGCCCGGCCTGGATCCGAGTCAGAGCGTCACCGCCGACCACCACCCGCACCATGTGCGGAGTCAGCTGCTCCACCCGGGTGACCACGGCCTCGTGGCACGGTCGCGCGGGTCTGTTCGCCATGACTGCACCTCACTGCCGGTGGGACTGATCTCGGCAGGTAAGGCTACCCTTATTCGCGGCGATCTACCGCCCGGCCTCAGGTTTCCTGGAATTTTCTCACCCGGAAGCGAACTCGGACACCGATCGGCGGACACTCCCCGTATCGGTCGCCGCCGCTCAACGGCTCCCGGTCGCGATCATGAAAGGCCGCGCGGTGATCCTTGTCACTCACGTATGAGGGAGGGGCGGGACCCGATCGGGTCCCGCCCCTCCCTACGTTGCTTCGCGCCGGTCAGTTCCAGGAACGGGGCCGGGTCCGCATGAAGGCCGCGATGACCAGGCCGACCAGGACCAGGACCGCGCCGCCGCCGATCCACGCCAGGTTGTTGCTGACCAGGGCGATCGGGCCGCTCTGCTGGGCCGGCGGTTCGGCCACCACGGTGTCGGAGGTGCTCTCCGGCTCGTCGGGCGCGCCGTTGCCGGGGTCGGCGGCGAGCGCCGGGCCGTCGGTCTCGGTCGCCTCGGGCTCCGGGTCGAACTCCGGCTGGGCCGTCGCCTTCTTGGTCGGCTTCTTGGTCGGCGCCGTCGTCTCGTCGCTGCCGGAGTTCTCGTTCTCGTTGCCGGAGCCGCCGGTCGTACCGGTGGTGGTCTCCTCCGTCGGCTCCGAGGTGGCGGTCCCGCCGTTGTTGGAGGTGCCCGCGGTCTCGTCGTCGCCGCCGGTCGTGGTGGTCGTCGAGTTGGTGCGCGGCGTCGCGGTCACCGTGGTGCGGTTCGGTGTCGCGGTGGTCGTCTTCGTCGTCGGCTTCGTCGTCGGCTTCGTGGTCGTCTTGGTGGTCGGCGCCGCGCTGGTCGGGGGCGTGGTCGGGGTGACGCCACCGCTGTTGGTGTTGTTCCCGCCGTTGTTGTTGCCGCCGCCGTTGTTCTGACCGCCGCCGTTGTTGTTGCCGCCGTTGTTCTGGCCGCCACCGTTGTTGTTCTGGCCGCCGCCGTTGTTGCCGCCGTTGTTGTTGTTCCCGCCGCCGTTCTGGCCACCGTTGGCGGCCCGGACGGTGATCCGGACGGAGTCGAGGGCGGGCGTCTGGTTGGCGCGCTCCATCATCGGGATCCGGTGCGAGCCGTCACCGGCCCAGGACGAGCACTGTGCGGTGCCCTCCTGCGGGAGGCCCGGCACCTGGATGGTGACGGTGTCCGGGTCGGCGCCGCCGCGGCGGTCCTCGGTGGCGACGAAGAACGCCGGCACCGGTGCGGACTCGGGCGCCTCCTCGGTGCTGGTCAGCATCCGGCAGGCGGTGTGGAAGTGGCCGCGGACCAGGCCGTTCTGGAGAACGCTGCTCTCCACGTAGTACCCGCCCTGGCCGGCCGCGAGGAAGCGATCCCGGATCAGGTTGCGGGTGCTGACCTGGAGCGTGAACGGGGTGCCGACGGTGACGTCGTCGGGTGCCCGGGTGATGAGCAGGGTGGGGTTGTTGGCGGCCACGCCAACCTCGCCGAACTCGGTGGACACGCATCGTTCGCCGCGCTGGAAGCCGTCGTGTGCCGGCAAGTTGCTGTCCACACAGGTGTCGGTGAGGATGGTCAGGTTGTTGCCGACCACCTTCCCGGCCCCGCTCTCGCCGGCCTTGGTGCTGCTTTCGTCGGCGGCCGAGGCGAGCTGGGTGAAACCGATGACGCCGCCGATCGCGGTGAGTACGGCACCGGCGGCCAACAGCCGGGTGCGTCGTTGACCCGAGCTTCGCATGACGAGACCTTCTTTTCCCCAAATTCCCGGACGCCGCAGACGTTAGGGACGCGTCTCACAGAAAGCAATTCCGCGCCGAGATTTGAGGAATTCTTACGGTGAATTTAAAGAAAAAATATGGGAACCGTCTTGAACTCCCAGCATCATCCGTTCGGATGATGTCGTGGGTTCATGCGATCTTGGGCAGATGCCGCTGAACTGGGAGGTTAGCGGAACAGTCTGTGAGCGGCCAACTCCTCAGCCGGACCACGAACCGCGCGCCGCATAGACGTCGCGAAGTACCTCGATGCGGTCCGTCATGATTCCGTCCACGCCCATTTCGAGCAGCCGAACCATTTCTTCCGGATCGTCGATCGTCCACACGTGCAGGTGCAGCCCGAGCCGGTGCAGATAGCCCACGAAACGTGCCGTGACCAGGGTGATCCGGCCGTGCCGGACCGGAACCTGGGCGGCGGCCACCGACTCCGGCAGGCGGACCCGGACCCCGGCGGTCGCGGCGATCCGGAGCCGGGCCACCCCGCGCATACCCAGCGAGGTGGCGATCTTCGGTCCGCCGAGCGCCCGGACCCGGGCCAGCCGGGCGTCGCTGAACGAGGCGAGCAGCACCCGGTCCTCGGCGCCGGCGGCCCGGACCGCGGCGACGGCCGGCTCGACCACGAGGTCGGACTTGACGTCGATGTTGAACCGGATCCGCGGCCAGGCGTTCAGCACGTCGTCGAGGCGGGGCACGGCGGCGGCGCCGCCCACCCGTACGGTGGCGAGGTCGGCCCAGGTCAGATCGGCGACCCGGGCGGCCCGGCCGGCGACCCGGTCGAGTTCGGCGTCGTGGATGACGACCGGGATCCCGTCGGCCGTGGCGTGCACGTCGGTCTCCACGTACCGGTAGCCCATGGCGACCGCCCGCTCGAAGGCCTCCGCGGTGTTCTCGTCACCGGCCGCGGCCCCGCCGCGATGGGCGAAGGCGAGCGGGCCGGGGCCGTCGAGGAACGGATGGCGCACCCGGGCAGTATGCCGGGCTTGTTGCACAGATGTAAAAGACGGCTCGGCCCATTGACCTCGGCCCCGGACGTGAAGATCCTTGTCCCACAGTGTGGCCGTGGCCTCGCATGAGTGGAGGGAAGAACGGTGATTTCGACGATGGCGCTCCATCAGCCGGTGCGGCCGCGGGCCCAGAAGATTCGGTTGGTGACCCGCCGGTTCGGTGCCCGGCGGCACGCCCGGCTGCGATCGATTCCCCGTCATCCCCACCTGCGCTGGACGGCGCCGCTGAGCCCGGCGGGCTGACCGGTGCCGGGCCCGGCGGTGGTGATCATCGGCGCGGGCGTCACCGGCTGTGCCATTGCCGACGAGCTGACCGCGCGGGGCTGGACCGATGTCACCGTGCTGGAGCAGGGGCCGCTCTTCGAGACCGGCGGGTCGAGTTCGCACACTCCCGGGCTGGTCTCCCAGATCGCGCCGTCGCGGACCATGACCAGGCTGGCCCGTTACACCGCGGAGAAGTACGCACGGCTCGGCTGCTACTCGCCGGTCGGCGGACTGGAACTGGCCACCACCCCGGAGCGGCTGGCCGACCTGCACCGGCGGCACGGGTTCGGGGAGGCGTGGGGGGTCCACTCCGCGGTCGTCGACCCGGCCGGCTGTCTCGCCCTCTTCCCACTGCTGGAGAAGTCGCTGGTCCTGGGCGGTCTGCACGTCCCGTCGGACGGTCTGGTGGAGGCGGTCCGGGCCGCCGAGACCCAGGCCGCGAACGCCACGGCGCGCGGCGCCCGGTTTATCGGAAATAGGCGCGTCACCAATCTGCTAACCGATAAAGGCCGGATCACCGGGGTGCGTACGGCCGAGGACGAGACCTTCCCGGCCGCCCTGGTGGTGAGCTGCACCGGATTCTGGGGCGCCACCGGCCGGCCGATCGTCCCGATGGTCCAGCAGTACGTGCGAACCACCGCGGCCGGCGCCGGCGACTCCCTGCCGATCGTCCGGCACCCCGACCGTGGCCTCTACCTGCGGGCGCACGGCGACCGGCTGGGCATCGGCGCGGTCCGGCCCGATCCGCGCCCGGTCCGGCTCGGTGACCTGCCCGGCGACGCGCACCCGGCGATGCTGCCGTTCACCCCGGACACCTTCCGGCAGTCCTGGACGGCGGCCACCGAGCTGATCCCGGCCCTGCGCGGGACCGCCCTCGACGAGGCGTACAACGGGGTGCTCGGGGTGACCGCGGACGGGTTTCCGCTGCTCGGCGAGGCCCGGGAGCCGCGTGGTCTGTGGGTCGCCGAGGCCGTTCCGGTGGCGCACTCGGCCGGCGCGGCGAAGGCCCTCACCGAGTGGATCGTCGACGGCCGTTCCGCGATCGACCTGCACGAGTGCGATCTCAACCGGTTCGATCCGGGCCGGCTCTCCCCGGAGTACGTGCGGCGCCGCGCGGTCCGCCGGCTCGCCGACGAGCAGCGGCCTGCCCACCCGGCCGACCCGCCCGGGGTCCGTGACCTGCGGATCGGGCCCTTCCACTCCCGGCAGGCCGAGCTGGGCGCGGTGTTCGATGAGGAGGGCGGCTGGGAGACCCCGCTGTGGTACGCGTCCAACCCGGCCCCCGACCCGCCGGTCACCCGTGACGAGTGGTCGGGCCGGCACTGGTCGCCGATCGCCGAGACCGAGGCCCGGCTGACGCGCCGCCGGGTCGGGCTGTTCGACCTGACCCCGCTCACCCGGATCGAGGTGACCGGCCCGTTCGCCGCCGGCGCCGACATCCCGGTCGGGACGATCCGGCCGCGGGGCGGCGTCACCGTGACACGGCTCGCCGGGTCCCGGTTCCTGATCGGCGCCAACGGCCCGCTCGACCTGGACCGGCTGCTGCGCGCCGTCCCGCCCGGCGTCACGGTGCGCGACGTCTCGGCCGGCACCTGCGCGCTCGCGGTGTGGGGTCCGGCTGCCCGGGAGCTGCTGGCCCCGCTCACCACGGTCGACCTCGCCTCCTTCGGCCACCTCCAGGCGCGGGAGGGGCACCTCGGCATGGCGCCGGTCACCCTGCTGCGGATCTCCGCCGCCGGCGAGCTGGGCTGGGAGATCTGGGCCGAGGCCGGGTACGGGCCCCGGCTGTGGGACACCCTCTGGGAGGCGGGCCGGGAGCTCGGCCTGGTCGCCGCCGGCCGCCTCGCCCGGGACGGCATGCGGATGGAGAAGGGGCACCGGCTCCGGTGGACCGACGTCACCGACGAGGACGAGGCCGATCCGGAGCGGAGCAGCGCCTGCCTGGTGCTGGCGGAGACCGGGGAGGTCCCGGTGGGTGGTGAGCCGGTGTACGCGGGCGGGTTCGTGGTGGGCCATGTGACGAGCGCGGCGTACGGATGTTCGGTGGCGGCGCCCATCGCGTACGCCTGGTTGCCGTCCGTCCTGGCGGTCCCCGGCACGCAGGTGGAGATCGGATATCTCGACCGGAGGCTGCTCGCCACCGTGACGGCCGAGCCCCTGTTCGATCCGAAACGCGAGCGCCTGCTGCGCTAGGGCCTGTTACTCGCCGGTACCCCGCCGGAAAACCGCCCATTACTGCCTACTATCGGCGATGGGTCGCTTACGCACGGTTCCCCTAAGGGGCGAAACCATCCGGGGGTAATAACGGAGACTCGCTAACGCGGCTTCGCGGACTGTCCTAGCTTTGGCCAAGTCTAAGTCGGGCAAATCCGCTGAAACGGAGCATGTCGTGCGTTTTTCTCGTTCGTCCCGAGTGGCGCGGGGCGCTCTCTGGGCCTCCGTCCTGCTTTCCATGGCCGCCGTGGCGCAATCCGGAGGAGCGTTCGCGGCCGACGGCAAGCCGCGGCCGGACCGGGAGCTGTCGCTCAGCGGGACGGCCGAACTGGTCCACCGCGAGGGTGACAGCAAGCCCATCGTCCGGCTCACGAACGACGGCTTCAAGCAGATGGGATCGGCCTGGCTGGTCAAGCCGCTGAACCTGACCCGCTCGTTCGAGGTCGAGTTCACGGCGCGCCTGCGCGGCGTCGGCCGGACCGGCGCCGACGGCATCGCCTTCGTGGTGCAGGGCATCGGCCCGCGGGTGCTCGGCGGCTGGGGCGGCGGGCTCGCCTACCGGGGCATCAGCCGCAGCGTGGCGGTGGAGTTCGACACCTACCAGAACACGCCCGACCCCAACAGCAACCACGTCGCGGTGACGCTCGGCGGTAACCCCGACCAGCACATCGCCGCCGCCGAGCCCTCGATCCCGCTGCTCGGCAAGCCGTTCCGGGCCCGGATCCGCTACGACGCCGACGCCAAACGGATCACCGCCCACGTCCGTGCCCTCGCGCCCGGCGCCACCGAAGAGCTCCTGCTCGACGAGAGCGTGGACGTCGCCGAGACCACCGGTGTGACCCACGGGTGGATCGGGTTCACCGGCGCCACCGGCGACGTGACCTCCCGCCAGGACGTCTACGACTGGGCCGTCAGCACGCCGCGGGCCTGACACCCGTTGCCTTCCTGCCGGGGCGCACGCGCCCCGGCCCGTAACCATGCTCCGGCCCGGACACCGGGCCGACTCCCACCATGCCCCGATCGGAGACAGCCATGCCCACGGCCAACCGTGTGCTCCCCGACGAGACCGGCGACGTCATGTCCCTGACCGCCACCGACATCGAGATCAAGATTCCGGCGACCCCGCCCGAGGGCGATGCCGAGGCACGGCCACGGGTCAGCGTCATCGTCCCCGCGCTGAACGAGGCCCGAAACCTGCCGCACGTCTTCGCACGGCTTCCGGAGTTGGACGAGATCGTCCTGGTCGACGGCGGATCCACCGACGACACCGTGGCGGTGGCCCGCCGGCTGCGTCCCGACATCCGCGTCGTACGGCAGAACCGCAAGGGCAAGGGCAACGCCCTGGCCTGCGGATTCGCCGAGGCGACCGGCGACATCATCGTCATGATCGACGCCGACGGGTCCACCGACCCGCTGGAGATCCCCAGCTTCGTCGAGGCGCTGCGCGACGGCGCCGACTTCGCCAAGGGGTCCCGTTTCCACGGCGCCGGCGGCAGCGCCGACATCACCCGGCTGCGCCGGGCCGGCAACAAGTGCCTCAGCATGCTGGTCAACGTCCTGTTCGGAACCCGGTACAGCGACCTCTGCTACGGCTACAACGCGTTCTGGGCGCACTGCCTGGACGTCTTCGACCTGGACAGCACCTCCCCGGCCCCGAACAACACGGACGGCCGGCTGTGGGGCGACGGCTTCGAGATCGAGACCCTGCTCAACCTGCGCGCGGCCCGGGCCGACCTGGCCATCGTGGAGGTCGCCAGCTTCGAGCACTCCCGGATCCACGGCGTCAGCAACCTCAACGCCTTCACCGACGGGATGCGGGTGCTGCGCACCATCGCCCGCGAGTGGCGGCCCAAGCGCACCAAGGCCGGACGCCGGGCCAAGGATCGGGCCGCCCGATGAGGATCGGAGTGGTCTCGAACGCCTACCACCCCGACATCGGCGGGGTGGAGACCCATGTCAAGCGGCTCTGCGCGGGGCTGATCGCCGCCGGCGACGACGTCGAGGTGATCACCCAGCACGCCACCCGCTCGGTGGAGAACGTGGACGGCGTGGTGGTACGCCGCTTCCCGCTCACCGTCCCGGCCGGCAACTACCGGCTCTCCGTCCCGCTGTGGCGCTGGCTGCGTGCCCACGCCGCCGAGTACGACGTCCTGCACGCACACAGCTACCACGCCCTGGCCGCGCTCTGCGCCGCCCTGGGCAACCGGACTCCGCTGGTGTTCACGCCGCACTACCACGGGACCGGGCACACCCGCTTCCGGGCCGCACTGCATCCGCTCTACCGGCCGCTCGGCCGTGCCGTCATGCACCGGGCCTCGGCCGTCGTCTGCGTCACCTCCGCCGAACGTGAGCTGGTGCTGCGGGACTTCCCGGCGGTCGCCACCCGGATCGTGGTCATCCCGAACGGCACCGACCCGCGGCCGGCCCCCAGCACCCGGCCGCCCCGAACCCGGCGCATCGTCTGCGTCGGGCGGCTGGAGCAGTACAAGCGGGTGGACCGGGTGATCCGGGCGATGACCCGGCTCGGCCCGGAGCACCGCCTCGACGTGGTCGGCACCGGCCCGGCCGGCGACCGGCTGCGGCAGCTCACCGCCGACCTCGGGCTGACCGGGCGGGTGGTCTTCCACGGGCGGCTCGACGACGCGGCCTTCGAGGCCTGCCTTTCGAGCGCGTCCGCGGCGGTGTCGGCCTCCGCGTACGAGGCGTTCGGGATGGGGGTGGCCGACGCGCTCGCCGCCGGGCTGCCCACCGTCGCCACCCCGATCCCGGCGCACCGTGAGGTGGCGCAACTGGCCGGGGACAGCGCGTGGCTGCGGTTCGCCGACCCGGACGACGAGACCGCGCTGGCGGCCGCGCTCGCCGCGGCCGCGGCCGCCGGCCGCACCCGGCCCGCGATCCTGCCGACCTGGCCGGACGTGGTCGGTGCGACCCGGGACGTGTACGCCGCGGTGACCCACCGCACGGCACCCGCGGCAGGTGCCGTCACCTCATGAGTGAACTGGCGAGCGCATCGGCCACGGTCGGCCGTACCACCGACCGGCGGGACGACCGGCCGCCCGAGCCGCCCCGGCGCGCCTGGGCCGGGGCGGCCGTCGCCGGGGCCAGCCTCACGATCGCCGCCGCGGTCGGGGCCGCTGCGCTCGTCATCGCGTACCGGCGGGCCGAATGGGGACAGGACGGCGCGTTCACCTGGTTCTGGGGCGGGATGCTGGTCTTCACGCTGCCGGCGGCGTACTGGGGGATCCGCCGCGGCTCGGACGACCGGCTCCGGCTGGCCGTCCTGATCGGCTACGCCTGCTTCACCTACCTGCCGAAGCTGCTGCGCAACCCCACCGGACCGCTGTTCCACGACGAGTACGCCCACTGGGGACAGAGCCGGGACATCCTCCTCGACGGCGTGCTGTTCCAGCAGAACCCGATCGTCCGGGTGATCGGCGACTACCCCGGCCTGCACGCCACCGTCGCCTCGCTGGCCTCGCTCACCGACCTCACCGTCTGGCACGCCGCCCTGTGCGTGCTGATGCTGGCCCACGTACTGGTGGTGCTCGGTGTCGTGGTCCTGGCCGGACAACTCTGGCCGGACCCGCGGATCGCCGCCGCGGCCGCGATCATCTACAGCCTCAACAGCTCGTTCCTCTACTTCGACACCCAGCTCGGCTACGAGTCGCTGGCGATCGCCGTGATGATCTGGGCCCTGGCGGCCGGGCTGCGCGCCGTCCGCCCCCACGGACGGGCGGCCCGCGCCCGCTGGTTCGCGCTGACGCTGGTGATGGCCGTGGCGATCACCGCCACCCACCATCTCACCGCGATCTGGCTGACCTGCATGTTCGGGTTGGTCGCGTTCTGCTGCACGGTCGCCGCCTGGCGCGACCGCGCGCTGTCCGGCCCGGCCCGCACCGGATGGCTGCTCACCATCGGTACGGGCGCGACCGTGGCGATCTGGATGGGCGTCGTATCCCCGCGCACCGGCCGCTACCTGGAGCCGTACCTGGGTCGGGCGCTCGACCAGTTCGGCGGCATGGCGGGCGGCGGCTCCGGCAGCCGTACCCTGTTCAGCCAGTCGATCGCCCCCTGGTGGGAGCAGCAGGCCGCGTTCGCCGCCCCGGGGTTCGCCCTGTTCGCCGCGGTCGGCGCCGGGCTGTTCTGGTGGCGCCGCCGCGGTCGCGCCGAACCGCTCACCCGGGCACTCTCGGCCGCCATGCTGCTGCTCGGCGCCCTCTACTTCCCGGCCACCCTGCTGATCCTCACGCCCTCCGGGGCGGAGGGCGCACGGCGCTCCTGGGCGTTCAGCTACCTCGGCATGGCCCTGGCCGTCGCCCCGTTGATCATCGCACTGCTGGACCGGGCGCGCCGGCCGATCGGCCGTTCGCGCCTGACCGCATCCGGCCCGGCCGGCGCCCTGCTGCTGACCGGGTGCGCCCTGGTGATGATCGGTAACACGGCCTCCGGCATGAACCCCGCCTACCGCATGCCCGGCCCGCCGGTCTTCGGCTCGGACACCCGGGCCGCCACCCCCGAGGTGATGGCCGCCGCCCGCTGGCTGCTGGAGACCCGGGGCCGCGGCGCGCGACTGGTCGCCGACCGCTACTCCGGGCTGATCTTCGGATCGTACGGCGAGCAGGAGCCGACCACCGGCTCGGAGAGCTTCCGCGCCTACGACCTGTACATCGCCCAGCCCGGTAGGCCGATGCCCGCCGCCATCCTGGAGCAGCTCCGGACCTGGCGCTTCGAATACCTCGTGGTGGACCGCCGGATGGCCGAACAGGTGCCGGACATCAAGATCTACTTCGAGAACAACGAGCCGATCCCGCACAACGGGAAACCCGGCTTCACCCGGTCCCAGCTGACCAAATTCGACACCCTGCCCTGGCTGATCAAGATCTACGACGGGCCGCACGTGGCGATCTACCGCTTCGACTTCGACAGCCTGGGCCAGCGCGTCCGCAGGGGGGCATGATGATCCGGCCGCTGATCTTCGCGTACGCCGGCCTCGGCGGCGCACTCGCCGCCGACGGCCGGCCCTGGCTCGCCGCCCCGCTCTGCCTCGTGGCGCTCCACGCCATCGGCGAACTCTGGATCCGCGCCCTGCCCGGCCGCCCGGCGGAGACCTCGCTGCCGGCCGTCCGGGCCGGTCTGTCCGCCGTCAACGGCCTGATCACCCTGCCGCTGGTGGCGCTGCTGCTGCACCTCACCGGGCACCAGGTCCGCCCGGTCCCGCTGGCCGCGGGCGCCGCCACCACCGCGACGCTCCTCGCCGGGGCCGCTCTCCTGCGGAAACGCTCGACCACCCGCGGCGCCGCCGCTCCGGCCACCCTGCCGTCCCAGCGCGGCCACACGACCGCCCCGGCCCCCCAGCCCTCCGCCGGTCACTCTTCCGCCGGGGCCGCGGCCTCGGCGGATGGTCAGAACCACGAGCCGGGGTACGCGCGGACGGCCGCGATCGTCGGCGTCCCGGTGCTGCTGGCGGTGGCCGTCGGGGCGGTGGCCGTCCGCGGGTATCTGAAAGCGCCGCACCCCGCCGAGCCCGGCTACCTGAGCATCGCCCTGAGCGGCTGGGCGGCCGCCATCAACCGCCCGGTCACCGTTCCGGCCCGTGGCCTGTCCATCCCGGTCCGAGTGGCCAGCGCCGGCCTGGCCGACACCACCACCCGGCTCAGGCTGCGGGTCGGCGGCCGGGTCGTGGCAAGCGAACCACTGACGGTGGCCGCCGACACGGTCCGCTCGCTGACCGTCCACATCCCGGCCCTTCCCCCGGACGGCTGCCTCCACGCGATCGGCATCAGCGTCGGCGCGATCAGCACCGGCTTCTACGCCCGCGGCCTGTCCGCGCTCACCCGTTCCGCCTCCTGCCGGGGCCGGCACACCTCCTCCGGCGCCAGGCACGGCGACTCCGGCCCGGCCCCGGCCGATGCCGCGGTCGTCGATCGGGGAGATGCCCACATCCGCGACGGCGCTGCTCACGCCCGCCGGGATGCCGGCGATGCGACGGCTCCCGGCGGTCATCGTCGGGGCGCCCGTGACGACGCCGGTCACGCCCGCGCGGATGCCGCCGTTCCCGGTGATCACCGGCCGGGCACCCGGGACGGCGCCGGCGCCCGGCCGGATGCCGGTGGGCACCGGCCCCGGACCCGCGACGGCGCCGACCGGGCGGGCGCGGATGCCGACGGCGGAAATCGTCCCGCGCCGGGAGCGACGGCCGCCGTTCCCGGCGCCGATCACCCGGGCACCGGAGGTACGGCGATCATCCCTGACACCACTGCCGCTCCCGCGGACGCGACCACCGGGGACGCCACGGCCGGCGTGAGCCGCCCGGGCTTCCGGGGCCGCTTCACCGGCCCGTTTCCCGCAGGGCAGAGCTCGGCCCCCGTCCTGGAGAAGATCCGTGGCCCGGAGGCCGCAGAGGAGTGGACCGCATGCTGATGACCACCGCCCGGCGGCTGTCCGGGGACTCACTGGCCTGGAACAGCCTGCTGATCATGGCGACCACGGTGGGCACCGGCGGTCTCGGCTATCTCTACTGGATGCTGGCGGCGCGGACCGTCCCGCCGGACCAGGTCGGCCCGGCGACCGCACTCATCTCGGCCGCCACCGCGGTCAGCATGGTCGCCAACCTGGGCGCCGGGCACATGTTCATCCAGCGCCTGCCCGGCACCGACACCGGAAGCTGGTCCCGCATCGTCGGCGCCGGCCTGTTCGCCGGCTCGGTGGCCACCGTGGCCACGGCGGCCGTGACCGCGATGGTGGTTCCGGCGCTGTCCGGGAACTTCGCGTTCCTCTCCGGGGCGGGTGCGACGACCGCGCTGATCGCCACCGCGGTCGCCGTCACGCTGACCACCCTGCTGGACAACCTCTACGTCGCCCACCGGGCCGGGCCGGGCATGCTGCTGCGCAACCTGGCCGTGTCCGGCGGCAAGATCGTCGCCCTGGCCGGGGTGCTCGCCGCAGGCTTCCACGGCGCGGTGGCGGTGCTGCTCTCCTGGACCGTGCCGGCGCTGGTGATCAGCCTGGTCACGATCGTCGCCGCGCTGGGCCGGCTGCGCCCGGGGGTGCGGGCGCGGCTCACCGGCCTGCGTGCCGAACTGCCCCATCTGCGGGCCGCCCTCACCGGCCATCATCTGATCAACCTGACCCAGGCCGGCCCGGCGGCGCTCCTGCCGGTGCTGGTCACGGCCCGGCTGGGCGCCGATGCGAACGCCCACTTCTACCTGGCCTGGATGACCGCCTCGATGCTGTTCATGGTGTCCCCGGCGGTCGCCTCGGCCCTGTACGCGGAACGCACCAACGCCGCCCAGGTCACCGTCACCCGCGCCGCCGTCGTGGTGGCGGCCGTGGTCGGCGGCCCGGCGATCGCCCTGCTGGCCGGGGGCGATCTGGTGCTCGGCCTGTTCAGCACGGCCTACGCCACCGAGGGCGGAACGCTGTTGCGGTTCCTGGTGCTGGCCGCGATCCCGGACGCGGTGGCGAACCTGGCGGTGGCGCACTGGCGGTCCCGTGGCGAGTTCCGGCTCTGCCGCCGCCTCAACCTGATCCGTGCGGTGACCTGCCTGGTCCTGGCCTGGCTGCTGCTGCCCACCCACGGCGTGACCGGCGCCGGCCTGGCCTGGCTGGCCGGCCAGACCGCGGCCGCCCTCCTGGTCGTGGCCGGGCTCGACCGGAAAGCGGCGACCACGGGAGCGATGGCGAATGAACGAGTGCCCACGGCGTACCCCGTGGGTTCGAGAAGCGGCAGCAAGCCGGCGGCGAGCCCCCGACCCGGAGAAACCCGATGAAGATCCTGCATCTGTCCAATCTCTATGCGCCGGTGATCGGCGGCCTGGAGCGCAGCATCGCCACCAGCGGCGAGGAGATGGTGCGCCGCGGGCACGAGATCACCGTGCTCACGCTGGCGACGCCGCAGGCGCCGCACGACGAGATGATCAACGGGGTACGCGTGCTCCGCGTCCGCAGCGTCGCCGGCACCCTGCTGCCCGGGATGAACCGGGATCCCCGCAAACCGTTCCATCCGACCGTCGCCGACCCGCTGACCACCGCGGAGATCGCGCGGGTGCTGCGGGACAACGAGTTCGACCTGGTGCACAGTCACGACTGGCTGATGTACAGCTACCTGCCGCTGCACTCCGGGCCGAACGGGCTGCCACACGTGCACACCGCCCACGACTTCGGGCTGACGTGTGTGCGCAAGACGTTCGCGAGGGAGGGCCGCCGTTGTGACGGGCCGGCCCTGGGCCGGTGTGTGCGGTGCGCCTCGGAGCAGTACGGCACACCGAGGTCCGCCCTGCTCACCGCCGGTCTGCGAGCCCAGCGGCACCGGGGCATCGACGTCCTCACCGCGATCTCGTCGTCGGTGGCGTCCGCGCTGAACCTGGCCCGGCTGCCCGGCGACCTGCCGGTACAGGTGATCTCCAGCCTGGTCCCGGACGGCCTGGACGCGCTGGCCCGGGACACCCCACGGCCGGAGTGGCTGCCGGACCGGCCCTACCTGCTGTTCGTCGGCCAGCTCGGCCCGCACAAGGGCATCGACGTGCTGTTCGACGCGTACCAGAAGCTCTGCGCCGACTGGCAGGGCCCGGACGAGCCGCCCGAACTGGTCTGCCTCGGCACCCCGCGCGACGACACCCCGCCCGTCCCGGACGGCGTCCACATGCGTACCGATGTGCCGCATCCCAGCGTGATGGCCGCCTGGCGGGGCGCCGCCGCCGCGGTGGTGCCGTCGCTGTCGGAGGGGATGGGCCAGGTGGCGGTCGAGGCGATGCTGGCCGGCGCCCCGCTCGTCGCGTCCGCCGCGGGCGGCCTGCCCGACGTGGTCGAGGACGGGGTGAGCGGCCTGCTCGTCCCGCCCGGCGACCCGGGCGCCCTGCACACCGCGCTGCTGCGCGTGCTCACCGACCGTGACCTGGCCGCCCGGCTGCGGGCCGCCGGTCAGAAGCGTGGCCTCGAATTCACCGCGGCCCGCGTCGTACCGAAGATCGAGGAGGTCTACCGTGCCTGCATCGCGGCCCACCCCCACTGACCGTCCGGCCCGCATCCTGGTGGTCGGCTCGGGCTGGCGGTTCCTCTCCGGGATCAGCTACTACACCTGCCGGCTCAGCAACGCGCTGGCGGAACGCTACGAGGTCGGCACGATCCTGATGCGCCGGCTGCTGCCGGCCCGGCTCTACCCCGGGCGTGAGCGCGTCGGTCACTCTCTCGCCGACCTGCGCTACTCCGAGGACGTACGGGTATTCGACGGCATCGACTGGTACGCCGTCCCGAGCCTGTTCCGGGCGCTGGCGTTCCTGCGCCGGTTCCGCCCGGACGTGCTGGTGCTCCAGTGGTGGACCGGTACGGTCCTGCACTCCTACCTGGCCCTCACCATGGCGGCCCGGGCCCTCGGCATCCGGGTGATCGTGGAGTTCCACGAGGTGCAGGACACCGGGGAGGCCCGGCACCAATGGGCGGCCCGGTACGTGCGCCGCTGCATCCGCCCGATGCTGGACCGCACCGACGGGGTGGTCGTCCACTCCCGGTACGACGAGGCGGCGCTCGACGAGGCGTACCGGCTGGACGGGGTGCCGTGCGAGGTGGCGCTGCACGGCCCGTTCGACCACCACGTGCCGGACCGGCCGGTACGCGAAACCGGCGCCGACGTCTGCCGCCTGCTGTTCTTCGGGACGATCCGGCCGTACAAGGGTCTCGAGGATCTGATCGAGGCGTTCGCGTCGCTGGGCCCGAACTACCACCTGACCGTGGTGGGGGAGACGTGGGAGGGCTGGACCCGGCCTGGTGAGATGATCGCCACCTCGCCGGTGCGGGACCGGATCTCGTTCGTCAACCGGTACGTGGCCGACGCCGAGGTCAACGAGTACTTCGCGGACGCCGACGTGGTGGTGCTGCCGTACCGGCGTAGCTCGGCCAGCGGGCCGCTGCACATCGCGATGAGCCACGGCCTGCCGGTGGTCGTGACCGCGGTCGGCGGCCTGGTCGAGGCGGCCGAGGCGTACAGCGGCGCGGTCCTGGTGCCGGCCGCCGACCCGGGCGCGCTGCGGCAGGCGATCGTCCGGGCCGCCGGGCTGGCCGGGCGGCGGCACACCGACCCGTCCTCCTGGGGGCGCACGGTCGACGCGTACGCCCGCCTGCTCTCCCGGATCGGCGCCGGTCAGGAGATCGAGACGTCGTCGAACCAGACCGTGCCGCTGTTGTCACCCGACTTGAGGTGAAGCTGGACGCTGGTCGCCCCGGCCGGGGCGACCGCGTCGACGGTCAGCCTCGTCCAGCCGCTGGTGCCCTTCGCGACCTGCTTCGAACTGGTCTGGCCCAGCCAGCGGTCGTTGATGTCGAACCAGCTCAGCGCGATCTCGTTGGTGCCGGTCACGTCGACGCCGCGGGCCCACGCCTCGGCGTGCCACCGGCCGCCGGCCGTCACCGGGGCGATCGGGGAGACGCGGATCGACGGCACGTTGGTGCCGGACCGGCCGGTCTGCCGGAACCGGACCGCGAGCGAACCGGTCCGGCCCTCGCCCTTCGCCCGCACGGCGGTGCCCACTTCGGACAGGTACGGCCGCCACGGCGAGGCGGGCTCGATCGACTCGAAACCGAGATCCAGGACCTTGTTGTCCAGCTTCTGCCCGGCCCAGGCGGCGCGCACCACCGCGGCGGCGGGCTTGGCCGTCCCGTCCGCGCGGTACAGGCCGAACTTGTACTGCGCCGGAATCCGGGAGACCTGCGAGTTCGACGGGATCGCGCCCTGGCTGAAGTCGAACAGCGTCCACGGCGCCACCGACTTCACCCCGGCCGTCCGGGCCGCCTCGAACACCCGGGCCAGGAACGCGGCCTGCCCACCCTCGCTGTTGCCGGCCGTGCTCAGCCCGGTCTCGCCGATCACCAGTGGGGACGGGCTGACCGCGGCCTGGGCGCGCCGGATCTCCGCGTGGGCGCGCTCCGAGTTGCCGTAGAAGTGGTAGTCGTAGAAGTCCAGCGGGGTCGACGTCAGCGACCCCTTGATCCGGGCCAGGCCGGCGGCGCCCGCGCCACCGTCCACCGACAGGGTCAACGGCATGTTCGGTACGGCCGTGCGAACCGCCGGGATCAGCTTGCGCACCCAGGCCACGGCGGCCGTGTCGGTGACATCGAACTCGTTCTTCAGCTCGACGGACAGCACCCGGGGGTCGTTCGCGTACGGCGCCAGCACCTGCTTGGCCCAGGCGGCACTACCGGCCGCGTCCTGGTAGCCGGCCCACCAGTCGAACAGGGTGAACTTGACCGTCAGGTCGTGCGAGTCGGCCATGCTGACGAACTTGCGGAGCCGGTCGGCGTACACGGCCTTGGGCTGGGGGAAGCCGAAGGACTGCGGGAAGATGATCACGCGGACGTTGTCGGCGCCGAGTTCGGCGGCCTTCGCCAGGTCGGCGTCGATGCGGGCGGCGTCGAAGTCGGTCCACATCGCCGACCACCCGGCGTTCGACGGGTAGTAGTTGATGCTCTTGGCGGAGAACACCGCGGCGAGCCGGGTCTTCCGGGTGACCGCCTGCACGGCGGCCGACTTGACCGGCGCCTTCGGCAGCGCCAAGGCCTTGGGGGTGACCTTCTTGGGGGTGACCTTCTTCTTGGCGGCCTTCTTCTTGGTGGCGGCCTTCTTCTTGGTGGTGGTCTTCTTCTTGGTGGCCTTCTTGACGGCGGCCTTCTTGGTGGTGGTGGCCGTCGACGACGCGGAGACCTTGGAGGAGTGACGCGGCGCCGCGAAGGCTCCGGACGTCGGGAGGGCGAGGGCGAGCAGCAGCGAGGAAAGCAAAATCGCAGCGTGCTTGCGAGCAGTTCCCACTGAGTGCTCAGCCCCTTACCTCGTTGGTTTTCTTACCGCCCCCTCTTATTCGGTCTTGCACATGTCGTCTGGAGAACTGCGTTGCTGCAACGTGGTTGCAGACCGGTAGCGGACCCTCACCCGCCCCTCACCCCGGCAGCGCCAGCCGCCGGCCGCCGTCCGGGCCGGGTTTCAGAACGGGTGCCGCCGACCGATCTGCAACCGGCCTCAGGCCGGATAGTGCCTCGGTGTGAAGACGGCCGTGGTGCCGTCGCCGCGGGTGACCGCACGGGTCTGCGACGAGCCGATGATCAGCAGGCAGCGCATGTCGACGGTGGCCGGATCGAGCGCGGCCAGGGTGGTGATCCGCACCGACTCGGCCGGCCCGCCCACATCCCGGCCCACCACCACCGGCGTCCCCGGGCGGCGATGGCCACGCAACAGCTCCAGCGCCCGGACCAGCTGCTCCCGGCGGCTCCTCGACGCCGGGTTGTAGACGGCGATCACCAGGTCGGCGGCGGCCGCCGCCTCCAACCGGGACTCGATCACCGACCACGGCTTGAGCCGGTCCGACAGCGACAGGATGCAGAAATCGTGCCCGAGCGGCGCCCCCGCCCGGCTCGCCACCGCCTGCGCGGCGGTAAGACCCGGGATGATCCGGATCGGCACGTCCTGCCACTGCGGGTCCTCGGCCACCTCCAGAACGGCCGCGGCCATCGCGAAGACCCCCGGGTCACCGGAGGACACGACCGCCACCCGCCGCCCACGTCTCGCCAGGTCCAGGGCGAACGCGGCACGCTCCGCCTCGACCCGGTTGTCCGAGGAGTGCCGGCGCTGCCGCGGATTCGGCGGCACCCGGTCGACGTACGGGCCGTAGCCGACCAGGTCGTCGGCGGCGGCCAGCGCCTCCTGCGCCTCCGGGGTCAGCCAGTGCCGGGCGCCCGGCCCCAGCCCGACCACCGTCACCCCGCCGGTGCCGCGGTCGTCGCCGCTCGCGAACCGGGTCAGCGCTGCGGCGTTCGCATCCTCCAGGCTGACCAGGCCGCCGTCCGGCTCGGCCGTCGCCGCGGCCGTGCCGTTGAACGTGGTGTCCACCGGGGCCTCGGCGAACCCGGCCGGTGCCGCGGCGCCGGACCCGAACGCGGTCGCGGCCGGGCTCGGCAGCAGGGCCAGCGAGAAGTACGGCACCGTGGCCGGGTCGACGTCCCGCAACGGGCCGGACCGCTCCCGGCCGGTGGTGGCGCGCTCCACGTACCAGGCGTCGTCGAGCCGGCCCGCCTCGGTGAGCGCCTCCCGGACACCCTCGAAGGTGCGGCCCAGCTTCATCACGGCCGCCGAGTCGGTGGCGGCCAGGCGCTCCGCCAGATCCTTCGGCTCCAGCGTCCCGGGCAGCACGGTGAGCACCTCGTCGCGCTCCATCAGCGGCCGGCCGAGCACCGCCGACGCGGCGCTGACCGACGTGACACCGGGGACGACGGTGGCGTGGTACCGGCCGGCCAGGCGCTTGTGCATGTGCATGTAGGAGCCGTAGAAGAACGGGTCACCCTCGGCCAGCACCACCACGTCCCGGCCGGCGTCCAGATGCGCGGCGAGCCGGGCCGCCGACTCGGCGTAGAAGTCGTCGATGGCGCCCTGGTAGCCGCCCGGATGGTCGGTCGTCCCGGTGGTCACCGGGTAGATGAGGGCCTCCTCGATCTGACCCTCCCGCAGGTACCCGGCCGCGATGGCGCGCGCGTTGCTGCGCCCGTGCCCCGCCGCGTGATAGGCCACCACGTCCGCCGCGGCGATCAGCCGGGCCGCCTTCACGGTGACCAGCTCCGGGTCGCCGGGGCCAAGCCCGACCCCGAAGAGGCGGCCGGTCTTCCGTACTGGCTCGTTCGTCATCTCTTCCGACCTATTCCGCTTCGTTCCGCACCGGGGCCTCACTCCGCTTCGGAAGCGAGGGCGTTCACCGCGGCGGCGGTGATGGCGCTGCCACCCCGGCGGCCGCGCACGATCAGGTAATCCAGACCGGACTCGGCGAGAGCCTCCTTGGACTCGGCCGCGCCGATGAAACCGACCGGGATGCCGAGCACCGCGGCCGGCCGGGGCGCGCCCGCCGCGACCATCTCCAGCAGCCGGAACAGCGCGGTCGGCGCATTGCCGACCGCCACCACAGCGCCGCCCAGCCGGTCACCCCACAGGTCGAGGGCGGCCGCGCTGCGGGTGTTGCCGATCGCCGCGGCCAGCCCCGGCACCGCCGGATCCCGCAGCGTGCAGATCACCTCGTTGGCCGCCGGCAGCCGCGACCGGGTCACCCCGGACGCCACCATCTCCGCGTCACAGAGGATCGGCGCGCCGTCGAGCAGCGCCTTCCGCGCCGCGGTGACCACACCCGGACTGAACCGGACATCCTTCACCAGATCCACCATCCCGCAGGCGTGGATCATCCGGACCACCACCCGCGACACGTCCTCCGGCAGCCCCGACAGGTCCGCCTCGGCCCGGATGGTGGCGAACGAGCGCCGGTAGATCTCCGCACCGTCGCGCACATACTCCATCAGGGCCTCCTAGCCACAGCCACGATCTCCCCCAACCCGGTCACGGCCGCGCCGACCTCGCTGATCCTCGGCGATCCCGCCCCCGCAGTCGATGGGCCGACCAGTCCGGATCCGTCACCCTCCGCGCCGGAGATCCCCGATGCGCCGACGAGTCCGGATCGGCCGCTCTCCGCGCCGGTCGTTTGCGATGGCCGGGCTGGGCCTGTTCGGCCGCTCTCCGCGCTGGTCGTTTGCGATGGCCGGGCTGGGCCTGTTCGGCCGCTCTCCGCGCTGGTCGTTTGCGATGGCCGGGCTGGGCCGGTTCGGTCACTCTCCGCGCTGGTCATCCCTGGCAGGTCGGCGGGGCCGGCTCGGTCACCGTCCGTGCGGGCGACCAGGTAGCCGTCGGTGGTGGCCTCGACGCGGACGTGCGGGCCGGACGGGCTGCCGCACGCGCGGGCGCAACCCACCCAGTGGACCGGCAGGCCGTCGACGAAACGGGCCGTGGCGGTGGCGTCGGCGCGGACGTCGGCCAGCGATTTCGCGCAACCTGGCCGCCCGGCGCAGGCGGTCACCCCGGACCATGGCGAATCCGCGGCCACCGCGAGCCCGGCCGCGGCCAGACGGTCCGCCCACTCCACCGCCGCCGACGGCGGCAGATCGGCCACGATCACCCCACGCCAGGGGGTCACCACCAGCTGATCGGCGCCTTCCAAAACCCTGAGGGGTACGCCGGTCAGGCGCCCCAACGGCACCAGCGCCCCCACCGCGGCCAGCCCGTCCGCCTGAGCCACCACACCGACCAGATCGGTGGCGCCGGTGGCCTCGACCGGAACCGCCGCCGGCACGGCGACGGGCGTCAACCCGAGGACGCCGGCCACCCGGGCCGACACACGCGCCGGGCCGTCGGTCAACTCCCGCAAACGCCACGCGGCCGGGCCGTCGCCCCGCTGCTCCTCCCGCTCGGCGAGGAACGCGTGCGCCGCCGCGATCAGCGCCGGCACCACCCGGCCGGCCTCCACCCGGAGCCCGGTGTCGTGCCCGGCGAAGCGGATCGCGAACAGCCCGCCACCGGTGTGCCCCCGCTCTTCCGGCCCCGCGACAGCCGTGTGGGTGGTGGGCGCCGGTGGTGTGGGGCTGGTCGTGGGCGGCTGGGTGGTGGGCGCCGGTGTGGGGTTGGTGGGGGCCGGCCGGGTGGTGGGCGCCGGTGCGGGGTTGGGGGCCGGGACGGCGGCGACGTCGGGGGACAGGGGGACGTGGCCGAGCGCGAACAGGAACTTGCCGGGGAGGCCGGCCAGGGCGGGATCGTCCACGATGGCGCGATCCAAGGCCGGTATCAGAGCGCGGATCGTCGATCCTGGGAGTGGCGGCGACGCGATGTTCCGGACATTGTCGTGGGTCTGTGAGGGCAGCAGCCCGGCGGCGCGCAAGCGGGTCGCCAAGGCCGGGGCGTCGGTGGCCGACAGGCCTCTGAGCTGGAGATTGGCCCGCGAGGTCAACTCCAGGGCGCCGTCGCCGAACTCCTCGGCCAGCGCGCGCAGCGCGCGCAGCCGGGCGCCGGTCAGCAGCCCGCCGGGCAGCCGGACCCGGGCCAGCAACCCGTCGGCGGCGGCGTGCAGCCGCAGCGCGCCGGGGCAGGCGTCGGTGTCGGAAGTCCGGACGGGAGACATGGCCCGGATACTACGGCCGACCCCCGACAGGAATTCACCGTCGCCTCTCGGTGGGTCGGCAGCGTCACAGCGGCCGTTCCGCCTTGACGCGGGACACCGGGGTTCGGAAAAGTTATGGCTCACGAGCGGCGACGCCGCGGAGGAAGCCGGTGTGACTCCGGCGCGGTCCCGCCACTGTCACCAGGGAGTTCGAGCCCTGGGAGCCAGGAACTCCGGTCGCCGTGACATCCGACTACCCGGGGCGCGGACCCCGAGGGGAGCGCGCGTGTTTCTGCTGCTGTCGACGTCCGACACCGACCTGCTCAGCGCCCGGGCCAGTGGTTCGGCCTGGCGCCCGGCCAACCCGGCCCGCACTTCGGTCACCGATCTGCCCGGCCTGCTCGACGGGGCCGACCTTGTCGTGGTGCGCATCCTGGGCGGCCGCCGGGCCTGGGAGGAGGGGCTGGACACGCTGCTCGCGGGCGACGTGCCGGTGGTGGTCCTGGGCGGCGAGCAGGCGCCGGACGCCGAGTTGATGAAGCTGTCCACGGTGCCCGCCGGGGTGGCCGCCGAGGCGCACACCTATCTGGCGCACGGCGGCGCGGACAATCTGGTCTCGCTGCACGACTTCCTCTCCGACACGGTGCTGCTGACCGGCAACGGGTTCGCGCCGGCCGTGGAGAGCCCACAGTGGGGTTTCCTGCCGCGCCCGGAGTCCACCGGCGAGGCGACCGTGGCGGTGCTCTATTACCGGGCGCATCACATGGCCGGCAACACGGCGTTCGTCGAGACGCTCTGCCGGGCGATCGAGGCCAAGGGCGCGCGGGCCATGCCGATCTTCACGGCCTCGTTGCGGACCGCCCCGCCGGAGCTGCTGGCCGAGCTGCGCAAGGCGGACGCGCTGGTGGTGACCGTGCTGGCGGCCGGCGGCACCCGCCCGGCGACCGCGAGCGCGGGCGGCGACGACGAGGCGTGGGATGTCGGCGTGCTCGCCGACCTGGACGTGCCGATCCTCCAGGGGCTGTGCCTGACGAGTTCGCGGGCCGCCTGGGAGGCCGCCGACGACGGGCTGACCCCGCTGGACGCGGCGACGCAGGTGGCGATCCCGGAGTTCGACGGCCGGATCATCACGGTGCCGTTCTCGTTCAAGGAGATCGACGAGGACGGGCTGTCGGTCTATGCGGCCGACGAGGAGCGGGCGTCGCGGGTGGCCGGGATCGCGGTGGCGCACGCCCGGCTGCGGCACGTCCCGCCGGCCGATCGCAGGATCGTGCTGATGCTGTCGGCCTACCCGACCAAGCATTCCCGGATCGGGAACGCGGTCGGTCTGGACACGCCGGCCTCGACGGTCGCCCTGCTGGCTGCTCTCGCCGACCGGGGTTACCGGATCGGTGACTTCGGGTCCTACGACGGCGACGGGCTCATCCACACGTTGATCGCGGCCGGCGGGCAGGACCCGGACTGGCTGACCGAGGAGCAGCTGTCCGGAAACCCGGTGCGAATTCCGGCATCTCGCTACCAGACCTGGTTCGGCCAGCTCCCCGAGGACTTCCGGGAGAGTGTCGAGCGGCACTGGGGTCAGGCCCCCGGTGAGCTGTATGTCGACGACGGCGACATCGTGCTGGCCGCGCTGCGCGACGAGAACATCGTGGTGATGGTCCAGCCTCCGCGCGGGTTCGGGGCCAACCCGGTCGCCATCTACCACGACCCCGACCTGCCGCCGAGCCACCACTACCTGGCCGCCTACCGGTGGGTGGCCGACGAGTTCGGCGCGCACGCGGTGGTGCACGTCGGCAAGCACGGCAACCTGGAGTGGCTGCCCGGCAAGAACGTGGGCATGTCCGCGTCGGACGGCACCGACGCGGCCCTCGGCGACCTGCCGCTGATCTACCCGTTCCTCGTCAACGACCCCGGCGAGGGTACGCAGGCGAAGCGCCGGGCACACGCCACGCTGGTCGACCATCTGATCCCGCCGATGGCCCGCGCCGAGTCGTACGGGGACATCGCCCGCCTGGAGCAGCTGCTCGACGAGCACGCGACCATCGCCGCCCTCGACCCGGCCAAGCTCCCGGCGATCCGGGCGCAGATCTGGACGCTGATCCAGGCCGCCAAGATGGACCACGACCTCGGCCAGCGGCACCGGCCGGAGGCCGAGGAGTTCGACGACTTCATCATGCACATCGACGGATGGCTGTGTGAGGTCAAGGACGTGCAGATCCGTGACGGGCTGCACGTGCTGGGGGCGGCGCCGACCGGGGAGGCGCGGGTCAACCTGGTGCTCGCCATGCTGCGGGCGCGGCAGATGTGGGCCGGTCAGGTGGCGGCGCTGCCGGGTCTGCGGGAGGCGCTGGGTCTCGCGGAGGACGCGTCCACCGCGGAGACCGACGAGATCGAGGCGCAGGCGCGGGCACTGGTCACGGCCATGGAGGAGCGTGGTTGGCCGACGGAGGTCCCGGCGGACCTGGTCGCCGCACCGGCGGGCGCCGCTTCCGCCGCACCGGCGGGCGCCGCTTCCACCGCACCTCCGGCGACGCTTCCCGGCGTACACGATATTTCGGATTTGTCGGTATTGCCGGATGTGGTGCGCGTGCTGGAGTTCGCGGCCACCGAGGTCGTGCCGCGGCTCGCCCGCACCACCGACGAGCTGACCAACGTGCTGCACGCGCTCGACGGCGGTTACGTGCCGGCCGGCCCCAGCGGCTCCCCGCTGCGCGGCCTGATCAACGTGCTGCCGACCGGCCGCAACTTCTACTCCGTCGACCCCAAGGCCATCCCGAGCCGGCTCGCCTGGGAGACCGGGCAGGCGATGGCCGACTCGCTGCTGACCCGCTACCGGGCCGACCACGGCGAGTGGCCCCGCTCGGTCGGGCTCTCCGCCTGGGGCACCAGCGCCATGCGGACCGCCGGCGACGACATCGCCGAGATCCTCGCCCTGATCGGCGTCCGCCCGGTCTGGGATCCGGCGTCCCGGCGGGTCACCGGCCTGGAGCCGATCCCGGCCGAGGAGCTGGGCCGCCCCCGCATCGACGTGACGGTCCGTGTCTCGGGCTTCTTCCGTGACGCGTTCCCGCACGTGGTGGCTCTGCTCGACGACGCGTTCACCCTGATCGCCGGGCTGGACGAGCCGGACAACTTCGTCCGCGAGCACGCCCTGCGCGACCAGGGCGAGCACGGCGACTGGCGGCGGGCCACCATGCGGATCTTCGGGTCGCGGCCGGGGGCGTACGGCGCCGGAATCCTGCCGCTCATCGACAGCCGGAACTGGCGGGACGACGCCGATCTGGCCGAGGTGTACGCGGTGTGGGGCGGCTTCGCCTACGGGCGGGGCCTGGACGGGGTGCTGGCTCGTGGGGACATGGAGAACGCGTACCGCCGGATCGACGTGGCCGCGAAGAACATCGACACCCGCGAGCACGACATCGCCGACTCCGACGACTACTTCCAGTACCACGGCGGCATGATCGCCACGGTGCGGGCGCTCACCGGTCGCGCGCCGGCGGCGTACATCGGCGATTCCACCAACCCGGACCAGGCACGGACCCGCAGCCTGACCGAGGAGACCGCGCGGATCTTCCGGGCCCGGGTGGTGAACCCGCGCTGGATCGCCGCGATGCGGCGGCACGGCTACAAGGGCGCCTTCGAGCTGGCGGCGACCGTGGACTACCTGTTCGGGTACGACGCGACCGCCGGCGTGGTGACCGACTGGATGTATGAGCAGCTCGCCGCGTCCTACGCGCTCGACGACGAGAACCAGGGGTTCATGCGCCAGTCGAACCCGTGGGCGCTGCACGGCATCACCGAGCGGCTGCTGGAGGCCGCCGACCGCAAGCTGTGGGAGTCCCCCGAACCGGAGACACTGGCCGCGCTGCGTGAGCTTTACTTGGAGACCGAGGGTTCCCTGGAGGACCGGTGATCATTCGACGTGAGACCCCCGCCGATGTCGGCGTGATCAGGGAGGTGACGGCCGCCGCGTTCGCCCGGCCGCACTTCCGGGAGCCGCTGCCGGACGGGGTCGAGCCGGACGAGGCGCCGCTCGTCGGCAAGCTGCGCGCCGACGAGGGCTGGCTGCCGGCGCTGTCGCTGGTGGCGGTGGTGGACGGCGTTGTCGTGGGGCATGTGGTGTGCACCCGTGGCCGTGTCGGCGCCGCCCCCGCTCTCGGGCTGGGGCCGGTCAGCGTGCACCCGGATCATCAGCGCCGCGGGGTCGGTTCGGCGCTGATGCACGCGGTGCTGGGTGCCGCCGACGCTCTCGGCGAGCCGCTGGTGGTGCTGCTCGGCGATCCGGCCTTCTACTTCCGGTTCGGGTTCCGGCCGTCCGCCGAGTACGGCATCGAGCCACCGGTGGCGGAGTGGGGGCCGCACTTCCAGGCCCGGCCGCTGACCGCCCACGATCCGTCGGTGCGCGGCGTCTTCACCTACGCCGCGCCCTTCAACGATCTGTAGCGTCCGGGCGGCGGAGCAGGTAGGTGTCCATGATCCAGCCGTGGCGCTCGCGGGCCTCGGTGCGGGTCTCGACGATCCGCTCCGCCACCTCGGACACCCGGCCGGCGTCGAGCAGCTCGTCCGCGGTGCTGACGTAGGCGCCCCAGTAGATGTCGGCGTCCGGGTGCGCGGTGAACGCCTGCTGGGCGTCGAGCATCACGACCACGTCGTCGACGCCCTCCGGCCAGCCCTCGGCGAGCCGCCGGCCGGTGGTGATCTGCACCGGGCGGCCCACCCGGTTCAGGCCGATCCGGTGCTTGGCGGCCAGGGCGGAGACGCTGCTGATGCCGGGGATCACCTCGTACTCGAACTCGATCGCCCCGCGCTCCAGGATCTCCTCCAGGATGGCGATGGTCGAGTCGTACAGCGAGGGGTCGCCCCAGACCAGGATCGAGCCGATCTCGTCGTCCTTGAGGTGCTCGGTGATCAGCTCCTCGAGGACCAGGGAGCGGCGGTGCCGCCAGTCCGCGACCGTGCCGGTGTAGTCGGCGGGGGTGCGGTCGCGATCCGGGTCGCGGCCTTCCACGATCCGCTTGTGCGGGTGCCCGTAGTGCCGGATCAGGCCTTCCCGCAGTTCGATCAGGCCCGCCTTGGCCTCACCCTTGTCGAGCAGGAAGAACACCTGGGTACGGCCGATGGCCTTCGCCGCCTGAAGGGTCAGATGGTCCGGGTCGCCGGCGCCGATTCCCACTACACAGATCTTCCGCACGCCATGAAGTCTGCCTCAGTCGGACAGCAGGGGAACGGACGGGTGCAGCTCCCGGCCCACCATCGCGGCGCGCTGGAGGGCGGCCGAGCCGAACCGGTCGCGAATCCGGTCGACCGCGGCGTCCAGCCCCGCCTCGCGCGGCTCCTCGAAGGGCAGCTCCAACTGCACGGCGCCGGCCCCGTCGAGGTTGCTCACCGCCACGCCGACCAGGGTCAGCCCGCGCTCGGCGATCAGCGGCGCGGCCTCGTGCAGCAGCTCCACCGCCACCCGCAGGATCGTGCCGGTCCCCAGGGTGGCCTTGAGCAGACTGCGGGACCGGGTGGCCCGGGTGAAGTCGCCGAACCGCAGCCGCAGCGTGATGGTGCGCCCGGGCCGGTGCGCCCGCCGCATCCGCCGGCTGACCCGGTCGACGAGCGCGCCCAGGGTGGCCTCGACCTCGCTGGACGACAGCGACCGGGAGAGCGCCGACTGCGCGCCGATCGAGCCGCTGCGCCGCCCGGTCTCCACCCGGCGCGGGTCCCGGTTGTGGGCGAGCGCGTGCAGGTGCCGGCCCGCGCCGGCCCCGAGCATGGCGACCAGGGCGGCCTCGCCGATCCGGGCGACGTGGCCCACCGTGTGGATCTGCCGCTCGCGCAGCCTGGCCGCGGTGACCGGGCCGACGCCCCACAGCTTCTCCACCGGCAGCGGATGCAGGAATGCCAGCTCCCCGCCGGGCGGCACGACCAGCAGCCCGTCCGGCTTGCCCACTCCGCTGGCCACCTTGGCCAGGAACTTGGTGCGCGCCACGCCCACGGTGATCGGCAGCCCGGTGCGGGCGCGCACGTCGGCCCGCAGCTGCCGGGCGATCTCCTCCGCCGTGCCGCGGATCCGGCGGAGGCCGTCGACGTCGAGGAAGGCCTCGTCGATGGAGACCGGCTCGACGATCGGGGTGGTGTCCCGGAAGACCTCGAACACCGCTTTGCTGGCCGCCGCGTAGGCGCTCATCCGCGGTGGGACGACGACGGCCCACGGGCAGAGCGCCCGGGCCCGGCCGAGGCTCATCGGGGTTCGGACGCCATGGGCCTTCGCCTCGTACGACGCGGCGAGCACCACACCGCCGCCGACCAGGACGGGCCGGCCGCGCAGCGCGGGATCGTCGCGCTGCTCGACCGACGCGTAGAACGAGTCCAGATCGGCGTGCAGGATCACGCCGCCAGATTAGTACAGATGTTCGATCAGTGGTCGAACTGGAGCCAGTTCAGATTCACGAACTCGGCGCCCTCGTCCGAGGTGAACGTCACGAAGACGGTGTGCGTCCCGGTCACCGGCTTGAGCACCGCGGTGTCGGTACGCCATTTCTGCCAGTCACCGGTGTTGCTGACCGACAGCTCGCCGACCGGGTCGTTGGTCCGGCTGTCCAGCCGGATCTGCACCCGCCCGGTGGTCCCCGCGCCGGACGCCACCCGGATCCGGGCCGCCGTCGCCGGCACCGCCCCGAAGTCGAAGTTGTCGAACCGCAGGTAGTCGTCCCGGTTGATCCAGCCGACGTTGTCCCCGCCGCCCTCGTCCTCGGTGGGCTGGGTCTCGACGCCGGCCAGTTCGGTCGCCGCCTCGGCCTGGAGCACCGGGTACTTCACCGGGACCGGCTCGGCGGAGGCGGGCGTGGCCGATGGCGTCGCCGGCGGTGTGGTGGCGCCCGGGGTGGCGACGGTCTGCCCGGTGAACACCGGGTCGGCCGGCGTGTCCTGCCAGCGCCCGAGCAGGTAGCCCACCAGGACCAGACCGGCGCCGCCGAGCGCGAGGAGCGCCCGGCGGCGGTTCTGCCACGACCTGGTGCGATAGACGGTCGGGGATAGATTTTCCACTCGGCCAGGGTAGTCAGGCCGTTTCGGCCACGATCGACTCGGTCGGAGGCGCGGCGAAGTGGCACGCGGTGTGCAGCTTCTCCGTGTGTTCCAGCAGGGCCGGGTCCTGCGTGGCGCAGATGTCCTCGGCCTTCCAGCAGCGGGTGCGGAAGCGGCAGCCGGACGGCGGGTCGACCGGGCTGGGAACGTCGCCCACCAGGCGGATCCGGTTCTTCGGCGGGACACCACGGACCACCCCGATGTCCGGCACGGCGGAGAGCAGAGCCTGGGTGTACGGGTGGTTCGGCTTCTCGTACAGCTCGTCGCGCGGACCCTCCTCGACCACCCGGCCCAGGTACATGACCGCGACCCGGTCGCAGAAGTGCCGCACCACGCCGAGGTCGTGCGCGATGAAGACGAAGGCGATGCCCAGCTCTTTGCGCAGGTTCTCCAGCAGGTTCATGACCTGCGCCTGGATCGACACGTCCAGGGCGGAGACCGGCTCGTCGGCCACGATCACCTTGGGCCGGGCCGCCAGCGCGCGGGCGATGCCGATGCGCTGCCGCTGGCCGCCGGAGAACTCGTGCGGGTAGCGGTTGTAGTGCTCCGGGTTCAGGCCGACCATCTCCAGGAGCTCCTGGACCCGCTTGAGCTCGCCGCTCTTCGGCACCATGTCGTGGGTGCGCAGCGCGGTGCCGACGATGGTGCCGACGGTGTGCCGCGGGTTCAGCGACGAGTACGGGTCCTGGAAGATCAGCTGGATCTCGCGGCGGTACGGCCGCAGTTGGCGCTCGTTCATGTGGGCGATGTCCACGCCCTGGAACTTGATCTGCCCGCCGGTGGGCTCGAGCAGCCGGGTGATCAGGCGGGCCGTGGTGGATTTGCCACAGCCGGACTCGCCGACCAGGCCCAGCGTCTCGCCGGGCTGGAGGGTCAGGCTGACCCCGTCGACGGCCTGGACCCATTTGTTGCCCAGGGCGAGGATGCCCTCACCCTTGATCCGGAAGTGCATCTTGACGTCGTCGAGTTCGAGCAGCGGTGCGCCCTCGACCTTGCGAACGCCCGATTTGGCAGCGGTGGCAGCGGTCATCGTCGTGTTCCTTACGGCAGCCGGGGCAGGACTTCGGCCTCGAACACCCGGTCGGGGTCGTGGAGGTGGCAACGGGAGGCACGGCCGGTGTCGGCGGTGCGCGCGATCAGGTCCGGCCGCAGCGTCCGGCACAGGTCGTCCTTCACCCGCTCGCGGAACTCGCACCGCGGGTTGAAGGAGCAGCCGCTCGGCATGGCGAGCAGGCTCGGCGGCGAGCCGGGGATCGGGTGCAGCGGGCCGGGCGTGCCGGAGACCGCCGGGATGCTTTCCAGAAGACCCCAGGTGTACGGGTGCAGCGGCGAACCGAGGATCTTCTCGACCGGGCCGTGCTCGACCGCGTTGCCGGCGTACATCACCAGGATGTCGTCGGCGATCTCGGCCACCACCCCGAGGTCGTGGGTGATGAAGACGACCGCCGAGCCGAAGTCCCGCTGGAGGTCGGCGATCAGGTCCAGGATCTGTGCCTGCACGGTCACGTCGAGGGCCGTGGTCGGCTCGTCGGCGATCAGCAGCTTCGGGTCGTTGACCAGCGCCATGGCGATCATCGCGCGCTGCCGCATACCGCCGGAGAACTCGTGCGGGAACTGGTCCACGCGGCGCTTCGGGTTCGGGATGCCGACCCGGTCGAGCATCTCGATGGCCCGCTCCTTGGCGGCCTTCTTGGAGGTCCGGTTGTGCGACCGGTACGACTCCATGATCTGGTCGCCGATGGTGAAGTACGGGTGCAGCGAGGACTGCGGGTCCTGGAAGATCATCGCGGCGTCGGCACCACGGAACGACATCATCGCCCGTTCCGACATGCCGACGATCTCCTTGCCGCCGACCTTGATCGACCCGGTGATCTTGGTCGACTTGCGGTCGTGCAGGCCCATCACCGCCATGCTCGAGACACTCTTGCCCGAGCCGGATTCGCCGACGATCGCCAGTGTGCGGCCCAGCGGCAGGGAGTAGCTCAGGCCCTGCACGGCCTTCACGACGCCGTCCTGGGTGGGGAAGTGCACGTGGAGGTCGGAGACCTCGAGGTAGGCCTGCTCGTCCGCCGATCGGGCCCGGGGTGTCCGGGTCACCGTGTGCGGGGCCCGGACCGTCTGGTCGCTCATGCCTGTGCCGCCTTTGTGGTGCGTGCCGTGGTGGGGTGGGGGTGGCCGGCCGGGGTCATCCGAGCCGGACCCGCGGGTCGAGGAAGGTGTAGACGATGTCGACGACGAGGTTCATCAGCACCAGCACCACCGAGCCGAGGAGCACGGTTCCCATCAGCACCGGAAGGTCGTACTGGTAGAAGGCCCGGATGCTGAGCAGGCCCAGACCGGGGAGGCCGAAGATGCTCTCGGTGAAGATCGCGTTGGTGAGCTGGAACGCCACGTCCAGGCCCAGGATGGTGACCACCGGGGTCAGACCGGCCCGGACGCCGTGCCGGTAGACGACCCGCCGCTCGCTGATGCCCTTGGACCGCGCGGTGCGGATGTAGTCCTGGCCCAGCGTCTCGATCATCGAGGCTCGCGAGTAGCGGGTGTAGGAGGCGGCGTTCGTCAGGCCCAGGGTCATCCAGGCGGCGAGCAGGCCGCTCGCCCACGCCCAGGGATTGGTCAGGAGCGGGGTGTACTGCGCCGGCGGGAACACGGTCGCGTACAGGGCGACGAGCAGGGCGACCACGAAGTACGGCACCGAGTTGACGAGCAGGCTGGTACCGACGGTGACCTTGTCCATCGTCGAGCCGCGGTTCTTCGCGGCGAGGGTCCCGGTGAACACGCCGACACCGAAGTACACGATCGCGCCACCGAGCACGATCGACAGGGTCACCGGCAGCGCGTCCGCCAGCATCTTGGTGACCGGCTGGCCGAGCGTGTAGGAGTAGCCGAGGCAGGGCGCCGGGCACTCGGTCACCACACCACCGGCGGTGGTGTAGGTGCGGCCGACGACGATGCCCTTCATGTAGAGCCCGATCTGGGTGATCGCCGGCTCGTCCAGGCCGAGGCTGTCGTTGATCGCCTCGATGCGTTCCGGAGTACAGCGGTTACCGCAGATCACGCCCGCCGGGTCGGTCGGCGCCAGGAAGAAGAGCGCGAAACTGGCGATCAGGGTGACGATCACGACCGAGATCGCGCTCGCCAGCCGACGCAGGATGTAGAACAGCACCGCGGTTTCCTCCGGATGACACAGACGCGGGTTCAGGGGCGCCGGCCGGGATCACCGGCGGCGGGAAAGAACGTTGTGAGCCACCACGGTGGCCCGGCCCATGTTGGGGGACCGGGCCACCGTGTTCAGTACTGGTGGATCAGCTCTTCAGGAAGACGTTGGTGAAGAGCGGCATACCCATGGTGGGGTCGGCCTCGACGCCACCGACGTTGGTGCCGATCACGACACCGAACTTCGTGTAGTAGAACGGGATCGCGGCGTACATCTTCATGACCTCCTCGTCGAGGGCGGCCCACTTGGCGGTGGACTCGTCGACCGGAAGGTTCGCGACCTCGTCGATCTTGGCGTCGAGCGCCGGGTCCTTCAGCTCGCCCATGCTGGTGCCGGCGGCGATGCTCTCGGTCTTGAAGAGGACCGGGAGCCAGCTACCACCGGACGGCCAGTCGGAGCACCAACCACGCGGGCCCTGGGCGATGTTGACCGGGGCGTCGTAGTCGTTGATCTTGCTCCGGAGCTCGGCGGTCGGGACACCGATCGCCTTGACCGCGAAGCCGGCCTCCTTCAGCGCAGCCTCGCGGACCGCGGAGACCTGCTGCGGGATCGGCTTGGTGTTGTCGTAGAACCAGCTGAGCTCGAAGCCGACCTTGCCGGCGGCCTCCAGCAGCTTCTTCGCGGCGGCCGGGTCACCGGTGCCCTCGCCGTCCAGGTCCTCGACCGGGGTGTACTTCTGGTAACCGGGGACGCTCGGCGGCATGAAGGTGGTGGCCGGCTGACCGATGTAGTCGTTGATGCCGGCGGCCTTCCAGGTCTGGTCGTACGGCCAGGCCTTGGCGATCGCCTTACGGACCTCGAGCGGCACCTGGGTGGTGTCGATCTGCCAGGTGTAGGTGCAGGGCGACTCACCCTGGACGAACTGCCCCTTCTTCTCACCGGTCAGCTGCGGGATGAGCGAAGCGTCGACGTCGGTGTAGTTCAGGGCGCTGGCGTCCGGGCCGTTGCTGTTCAGGACCTGCTGCTGGGTCTTGACGTCGTCGCCACCCCACTTGAAGGTCCAGCCGTCGAGGTACTGGTGCTTGACCGGGTCGGTCGCGGCGTTCCAGTTGTCGTTCTTGACCAGCTTGAGCTCGCTGCCCGGGGTGTAGGAAGCGATCTTGTACGGGCCGCTGGCGATCGGCTTGTTCTTGTAGTCGGCCTTGGTGTCCTTCGCCTGGGGGATCGGCGAGAACATCGGGAACGACATGTAGAACGGCAGGTCCGGGAACGGCTTCGCCAGGTTGATCTTCAGGGTGTCGGCACCCGAGACCTCGACACCGGCGTAGTCGGTGCCGCTGGTGTACGGGCCCTTGTACTTGTCGCCGTCCTTGAAGTAGGACAGCTGGTACGCGGGACCGTTGGCGAAGACGTCGTGGGCGAACGAGCGCTTGATCGCGTACGCCAGGTCCTCGATCTTGATCTCGGAGCCGTCCTCGTACTTCTCGCCGGTCTTGAACTTGAAGGTCCAGGACAGCTTGTCAGCGGAGACGGTGCCGACGTCGGTCAGGTCCGGCACGAGGACCGGCTTCCCGTCGCGGATGGCGAACTGGGTGGAGGTACGGAAGAGCAGCTTGCCGATCTCGTTCGAGTCGACGTAGTAGATGTCGGTCGGGTCGATCGTGTTCGGCGTGGACTGCGAGTAGATCGTGATCTCGCCACCCTTGCGGGCGCCGGGGACCTCGGGCGCGGGGCCCTTGGCGTCGGGGTCGATCGCCGCGGTCTGGGTCGAGATCTTGCCGGTGTCGTCCGACTTGTTCTCGTCGTTGTTGGACGACGGGCTGCCACAGCCCGTCAGGCCCAGAGTCAGGGCGGTGGCCGCGGCCGCGGCCATTCTCAAACGCCTCGCCATTTCTCCTCTTCTCATTGCCGGCAACGTGCGCCGGTTCACCGTCGGGTACGGGGGTCGAAAGCATCCCGGATGGCGTCGCCGAGCAGGCTGAGCGCCAGGACCAGGATGGTGATGCCGATCACTGGAACCCACAGGAAGATCGGGTGGGCCCGATAGAACGTCACCGCGGTGGAGATGGTCAACCCCCAGGAGGGGGTGGGCTCGACCAGTCCGACACCGAGGAACGTGAGACCGGCTTCGGTGACGATGTACGTCGGAAGTGCGATCGAGGACGAGACGATGATCGGCCCGACCAGGTTCGGCAGCAGCTCCTTGAAGAGCACCTTGTGGGTGGGCACGCCGAGAACCCGGGCGGCCTGGATGAACTCCCGCTCCCGTAGGGAGAGCACCTCGCCGCGGATCAGCCGCGCGAGGCTCGCCCACCCGAAGATCGACAGCACCAGGATCAGGCTGAAGAATCGGACCTGGGCGACCTGTTGCGCGTCCGCGTTCTCCGCGGTGCCGACGAAGATGGAGAGCAGCACCGCCGGGACGGCGATGGCGAAGAGCAGGTAGGGCAGGCTCAGGACGAAGTCGATGATCCAGGAGAGGACCCGGTCGACCCAGCCGCCGGCGAATCCCGCGATCAGGCCGACGGCCACACCGATGATCGTCGTGATGACGGTGACCAGACCGGCCACGATGAGTGACGGGCGGGCCCCGTAGACCCAGCGGGCGAAGAGGTCGCGACCGAGGCGCGGCTCGATGCCGAACCAGTGGTCGCTGGTGATCCCGATGGTCGGGTATCCGTTCCGGTCGACCAGGTCGATGTTCAGCGAGGTCGGGTCCTGACCCTCGATCTTGGCCAACAGTGGCGCGAAGATCGCGATGAACACGAAGAGCAGGAACACACCCAGGCTGACCATCGCGACCTTGTCGCGGCGCAGCCGGGACAAGGCGATGCGAGTCGGTGACTTGCCCTTCGCGGTGTTCGGGGAAGTCTTCGACGGAGTCGCCGGCTCGGATGAGAGCGGCGTTCCCGTCAGCGCGGGGTCATCGATCAACGGTTCCACGCTTGTAGTTCACCTCCATGGACGGACACACCTCACATGCGCCGTGCGTGAGAGGTATTCGGATGCTGCGGTTGGCAAACGTAGTCGGGAATCGGGCCGTAGGAAATGAGTTGACGCATCGAATGAATAACAGAGGGCGGGCCCGAGCATATGGATTAGGTCATACCATCGCCCACGGAAGTACTCCTCAAAACCCCAAATTTACCACCATACCGGCATGTAGTGGGTTGGTTTCGTGGGCGTTTTGTCGGCTATGGAGATTCGGCGGGCAATCGTACGGTTGCGCAGAGTCATCGAAGTGGCGGGCCTGGAATGTCGCATCACCGTTTCTTCAGCGTTTCAAGATCATGTCTTCGAGGGTCGTTCCTCCCGTGGGTCCTGCGGCCTGCGGGGGTCATCGCCGGAAGATTTACGGTCGGTGACCACCGCTGCCGTATATAGACGCGCTCCTCGGGGTGCCCGCCCGGCCCGAACGGGACGCGCTCTCCGGCCGGCCGGGCGACAATTCGGCAACCATTTCGGCCATCGAAAGCCGCCATTGATGGCCGGCCGGGCACGACACGAGCACCGGACCGGCCTAATGGCAACGGTCCGGAACGGTCAGCCGCTGGGCGCGAGCGCGGCGAGGATCTCGGCCCCGAGATCCGCGGCCGCGCGCGGGTCGGCCTCCGGTCCGCCGATCCGCGGGTCCCAGTTGGGCTCGTAGAACAGCTCCGTGGCGCCGGCCTCAGCGTACCTCTCCGCTCCCGCCCTGATCTGGCCCCAGGTCCCGGACAGCGGAATCGCCTCGTCGCGCCGCCCGGCCTGGACGACGCCACGTACGACGATACGCACCGTGTCCGGGTCCCGTCCTGCGGCCTCCGCCGCTTCGCGGACGATCCGCACGCCCCGCTCGATCTCCGGCAGGCTGGTCCGGCTGCTGCTCACCCAGCCGGCCGCGATCCGCCCGGCCCGCCGCAGCGCCACATCGGCGGTCCCACCGAGCAGCACCGGTGGGCCGCCCGCCTGTGCCGGCGCCGGCGCCATCCGGCTCGGCGGTACCTGGTAGAAGCGGCCCGAGTACTCGGCCTCATCCCCACTGAACAGCGCCTTCAGGACATCCAGATACTCCTCGGTGCGTGGCCCGCGCGGCTTCGGATCGGACCCGGTGGCCACGAACTCCGGCTCCGACCAGCCGGTCCCCAGTCCCAGGTCGAACCGTCCCCCGGACAGCAGGTCCAGGGAGCCGGCCTGCTTGGCCAGATAGGTGGGCGACACGTACGGCAGGTTGATCACCGAAACCCCGAGCCGGATCCGGGACGTGGCGGCGGCGGCCCAGGTCAGCGCGACCATGGGATCGAGCACACTGTGGTAGATCGGCGCGAGATCCTGGTCCCGCCCGACGAGCAGTCGCTGAAACGCCCAGAGCCCGTGATATCCGAGCTCCTCGGCCCGGCGGGCGATCGTGGTCAGCGTCTCCGGTTGCGCCCAGGCGCCAGAAACCGGACATCCGAAACTGATGAGCATGCGCGTCAACCTAAACCTGTGCCGCGTCTCGGCCGCGGCGCATCTGCCGGGTCCTTCTCCGAGGACCTTCTCCGGTACGCCTGGGTCAGGCGGGTGTGTGTGCTCCTTCCAGGAAGAGGCGGCCGGCCTCGTCGGCCGGGACCGGGCGGGAGAAGTAGTAGCCCTGGGCGAAACCGCAACCCATCTCCCGGAGGGCCGCGAGCTGGCCGAACTCCTCGATGCCCTCGGCGACGGTGGCCATGCCCAGGCTGCGGCCCAGGCGGACGATCGTGTCGGTGAGGGCGGTGTCGTCGGCGATGACGCCCAGGCGTTCGACGAACGAGCGGTCGATCTTGAGGGTGTCGACCGGGAAGCGGCGCAGGTAGGCCAGGGACGAGTAGCCGGTGCCGAAGTCGTCGATGGCCAGGGTGAGGCCGAGCGCCTTGAGGCGGACCAGTTGCTCCAGGTTCGCCTCGGTGTCGGTCATCAGGACGCTCTCGGTCATCTCCAGGCAGAGACGGTCGGCGGGCATTCCGGTCTCGGCGAGCACGGCGGCGACGGTCTCGGCCAGGTCGGCCCGGTCGAACTGGCGTACCGAGACGTTGACCGACATCTTGAGCGGGCGGCCGTCGGCGCCGGCCGACCATTCGACGGCCTGACGGCACGCCTCGTGCAGTACCCAGCGGCCCAGCGGCACGATCAGGCCGGTGGCCTCGGCGATCGGGATGAAGTCCAGCGGGTTGATCATGCCGCGGGTCGGGTGCGGCCAGCGGACCAGCGCCTCGAAGCCGACCACCCGGCTGGTCTCCAGGTCGACGGTGGGCTGGTAGTGCAGGCGCAGCTCACCGTTCTCCAGGGCGGCGCGCAGGTCGGCCTCGAGTTCCAGGCGCTCGACCAGGCCGTCGCGCATCCGCGGGCGGTAGGTCGCGAAGACGCCGCCGCCGACCGCCTTGGCGTGGTGCATGGCCAGGTCGGCGTTGCGCATCAACTGCTCGGCCCGGTCACCGTGCGTGTCGGCGGACTCCTCCAGCAGGTCGGTGCCGGCCAGGCCGACGCTGGCCCGTACGTAGATCTGCCGTGCACCGAGCATGACCGGCGCGTCCAGGTCGCCGAGGATCCGCCGGGCCACGTCCTCGGCGCCGTCGTCGCCGGTCAGCAGCACCCCGAACTCGTCGGCGCCGAACCGGGCCACCAGATCGTCCTCGCGGAGGCAGCCGCGCAGCCGGTCGGCGATACGGACCAGCAACTGGTCGCCGGCCAGGTGCCCGAGACTGTCGTTGACCCGCTTGAAACCGTCCATGTCGAGGTGCAGCACGGTGGCGGTGGCGCCGCTCTCCAGCGTGGCGGCGGTCCGCTCACGGAACAGGGCACGGTTGGCGAGCTGGGTGAGCGAGTCGTGGTACGCCTCGTGGACGAGCTGCTCCTGGAGCTCCATCCGGTCGCTGATGTCCCGGGTGTTCAGCACGAAGCCAGCCACGTGCGGGTCGTTCACCAGGTTCGTGATGATCGCCTCGGAGGGCCGCTTGCGCCCGTCCTGGTGGGTGTGCACGACCTCGAGGGTGACGCTGGCGAACGGGCGGGCGGCGACCTGCCGCATCGCCTGGGCCAGCCGCATCGCCACCTCGGCGTCGACCAGGTCGGTGTAGCGGCGGCCGACGAACACCGCCGCCGGGTAGCCGAACACGCGCTGCATCGACTCGGACTGGTAGCGGATCACCCCGGAGCTGTCGATCACCGTGATCACATCCGAGCTGTGCCGGATGAGGGCGTGGAAGTGCTGCTCACGGGCGTACAGCTCGGCGGTGCGGTCGGCGACCCGGGTCTCCAGGCCGCGGGTCAGCGCCCGGTTCTCCAGCTGGGTGAGCAACTGCCGGCCGACGAGCAGCAGGATCAGGAAGGACCTGCTGAGGGACACGAACCGGTGGCTGAAGCCGGCTTGCAGCTGGAAGACGACGCTGGTGCCCAGGGCGGACAGCACCAGGAGGTACGGCAGCATGGCCGCGGTGCTCCACACGGCCGGCGGCAGGTTCAGCGGGGTGTCGGCGGCTACCCGGGGCCGCAGCGCGCCCATCGTGATCAGCGCGTAGCCGGCCAGCCAGCCCAGGTGCACGACCGGCCCGGCGCCGAAGTCCTGGACCAGGTACAGATAGACGTGCCCGGCGTCGGCGACCGCGAAGGCGAGCATCCCGGCGCAGACGAACGTCAGGTCGGCGCCGAAGCCGCGCCGGTCTCGCCGCAACGGCAGCATGTAGGCGACCATGGTGGCGATCACGATGTCGGCCAGCGGGACGAACAGCGTCAGGTAGAAACGTGGCCCGTGCGCGCCGGCCTGGAGGTCGTCCATGACGAAGATCCAGGAGATCAGTACGAGCGACGTCGCGATCAGCAGGCCGTCGAGGACGCTGCGGATCCGATTCACCAGGGGCTGGGCGGCGCGCGGCATGGTCAGCAGCGCAACCGGGATCAACAGGCCCAGCCCGACCAGGCCGATGTCCTCCGCGCCCGGTTGCGCCAGGGCGTCCGGCAAGCCCGGCACCCACCTGCGGGCGAGCCATGCGAACTGGGCGACACCCCAGGCCAGCAGCCCGGCGGCGAGCAGTGTCCAGCTCCAGCGAGCCCGGCCGGTGAAGGCGAGGGACCGCCACACGCAGGCGCCGGCCGCGATCACGGCCCCGGCCAGCAGGGCCCAGGTGCCGATGGCGCCGGCCGTGGCCGTGCCGCCGGCCCTGCTCGCCACCAGGACGGCGACGACCAGGAACAGGGCTCCGACCGCGACACAGTGGCGGGCCCAGCGACGCAGCGCGCCAGGATCCATGGCCGTACGGTCTACCGCCATCCGCTCACCCCTTTCCGGTCCCCCACCGTGCAGTGGTGGTAACCGGGTCATCGGGCCGGGGCAGCCGGTCTTGAGGAGATCCCGCGGGTCAGTTCCCGACCAGGCCGTCCTGGAACGCCACGATCACCAGCTGCACCCGGTCGCGGACGCCCAGCTTGGCGATCGCCCGGGTGACGTGGGTCTTCGCGGTCAGCGGGCTGATCACCAGCTCGCGGGCGATGTCGTCGTTGGAGAGGCCGGTGGCGACCAGCCGGACCACCTCACGCTCCCGCTCGGTGAGCACCGCCAGCCGGTCGCCGCCGGGGGACGCGGCCGCCGGGACCGGGCGGTGGGCGAACTCACCGACCACCCGGCGGGTGACGCTGGGGGAGAGCAGCGCGTCCCCGGCGGCCACCACCCGGACCGCGTTGCGCAGCCCGTCCGGGTCGATCTCCTTGGTGAGGAAGCCGCTGGCCCCGGCCGCGAGGGCGGCGAACACGTACTCGTCGGTCTCGAAGGTGGTCAGAATGATGATCTTCGCGGGGTGGAAGCCGAGGATCTGCCTCGTGGCCGTGATGCCGTCCATCCCGGGCATCCGGATGTCCATCAGGATCACGTCGGGACGCAGGGTACGGGCGGCGCGCACCGCCTCGTCACCGGTGGACGCCTCGCCCACCACCGTGATGTCCCGCCCGCGCCGCAGCAGACTGCGGAAACCGGCGCGGACCAGGTGCTGGTCGTCGGCGAGGAGCACCGAGATGGTCATCTTCACTCCGTGATCGGGATCGTCGCGCGTACCGTGAATCCGTCCTTGACCGGACCGGCGGTGAGCGCGCCGCCGAGCGCGGCCACCCGCTCCCGCATGCCGGCGATGCCGTGTCCGTCGGACACCGGTCCGGCCGCCGTCCCGTCGTCGTGCACGTCGACCAGGACGCTCCCGGGCGCGTAACGCAGGGTGACCCGGACACGGGTGGCGCCCGCGTGCCGGACGGTGTTGGTCAGCGACTCCTGCACCACCCGGTAGACGGCGGCGGCCACCGGCGCCGGCACCTCGACCGGGTCGCCGACCTCGTTGAACGACACGTCCAGCCCGGCGTCACGGACCCGGCCGATCAGCCGCTCCAAGCCCGAAAGCGCCGGCAGTTCACCTTCGCGCAGCACGCCGACCAGCGCCTTCAGGTCGGTCATGGCCCGGCCGCGGACCTCCTGGGCCAGCTTCAGCGAGGCCTTCGCCTCCTCCGGCTCCTCGTCGAACGCGTCCAGCGCCACGTTCAGGTGCACGCCGACCACGGCCAGCGTGTGCGAGACCACGTCGTGCAGGTCACGGGCGATCTCCACCCGCTCCTCGGCCCGCCTCCGGCGCGCCTCGAGCCGCCGCCGCTGCTCGTCCTGGGTGATCCGGTGCGCCATCTCGGCACGCCAGCGGAGCGTGTTCCGGTACGCGGACGCGCCGGCAAGCGCGGCGGCCACCCACAGCGCCTCCCCGCCGAGGTGGGCGAGCACCCAGTCGGGCGAGTGCGGCTGGACGAAGGTGTCCCAGGTGAGACCCCAGAACAGCATGAGCGCCGAGGCGATGATCGCGGTCCGCGGCCGCCCGGCCAGGACCAGCGCCACCAGGGCGGCGGTCGCGGGCCACAGCCAGCCGGCCGTGATGAGCTCGGCCACCCGCCAGGCGGCGACGGTGCAGAAGGAGATGAGGAGCACGCCGAGCGGCCACCGCCGGGCGGCCAGGACCAGTCCGGCCAGGCCCACGGCGAGCGTGCCGACCAGGACGGTCTCGCCGAGCCCACCGGTCAGGGCGAGCCCGGTCGGCACACCCACCAGGGTCAGGACGGCGGCGGTGCGGGTCAGGTTCGTCGTCATGCCGGGGACGCTAGGTTCGCCGGGCGGGGCGGCGCGTCCTACCGCCGCTGTCAACCGCATCGACGCCTCCCGCGTACCGGCCTACACCGATCGGTGTAGACCCTAGCTCTCGCCGGCGGCCTCCCGGCGTGCCCGGGCGCGGCGCTTCCCCTCGTGCATGGCCTGCACCCGGGCCACCGGGATGGTGTGTCCCTCGGCGACCAGCCCGGGGTCGAGCCGCTGCGGGGCGGGCATGCCGGCCGCCCACGGATCGCGGTCGCCGAGCAGGCCGGGCACGGTGTGCAGGGTGAAGTCGGCGGGCGTGACCCGGTCCAGGTCGTCCCAGCCGACCGGGAACGAGACCGGCACGCCGGGCCGGGCCCGCGGGCTGTACGCCGCCGCCACGGTGGCCCCGCCCGCCCGGGTGGCGTCGAGGAACACCCGGCCGTGCCGGTCCTCCCGGATGAACGCGGTGGTGGCCAGTTCCGGGTCGAGACGCTCGGCCCGGGCGGCGACCGCGCGCTGGGCGGCCGCCACGTCCTCCACGGCGGCGCCCTCGGCGAGCGGGACGAAGACGTGCACGCCCTTGGCCCCGCTGGTCTTGACCGCCCCGGACATCCCGATGTCGGCGAGCGCCCGCCGGACCAGCCGGGCGCCGGCCACGGCCAGCCCGAAGCCGCCGTCCTCCGGCGGGTCCAGATCCATGATCAGGTGGGTCGGGTGGGTGGATCCGGCGGTCATCAGCGCCGGGTGGTACTCCACGGCCCGCTGATTGCCCAGCCAGTAGAGCGTGCGGCGGTCGTTGGCCAGCGGGTAGGTCACCTCACGGTGCGACGAGCCGGCCCAGACCGTGGCCCGGGGCACCCAGTCCGGCGTGTACTTCGGCAGGTTCTTCTGCATGAACCGGTCCTGGCCGCGGAGCACCCGGATGACCGAGAGCGGCCGGTCCCGCAGCACCGGCAGGAACCGGCCGGCCATCGCGTCCAGGTAGTCGATCAGGTCCCGCTTGGTGGCCCCGGCTCCTCCGAACAGCTCCTGATCCAGGTTGGTCAGCGGTACGCCGTCACGTTCCTCACCCATGCACCCATCGTGCCCCGTTACGGCTGCCTGATGAACTGTTTGGCGGCCGCGGCGAGGGCGCTCTGCAACGCGGTGGCGTCACCCGAGGTGGAGAAGGCGCCGAGTGCCGCGTTGGCCGCGTTCTGCCAGGGCTGCGAGCAGGCCGAGCCGTGCGCGCAGGACGGGACCGGGGTGCCCGACCGCCAGTCCTCGACCGCCTCGAGCTGGTAGTCGGTGAAGCCGTCGGTCGGCGCGTCGGTCCGGGCCGGGATGGAGCCCTTGCGCACGCTGAACGCCTGCTGTCCGCGCGGCGAGGCGACGGTCGCCAGCCAGCAGCGGGCGCCCTCGGGGTTGGCCGCGTCGGTGGTCAGCGTGAACGAGTCGGCCAGCCACTGGAAGGCCTTGCCGTTGCCGGGGAAGGTGAAGCTGTCGTACCCGCTGAAGGTGTTCGCCGTCATCTCGGCGGTGACCCAGTCGCCCATCAGCTGGTAGCCGGCCTTGCCGTCGATGAGCAGGCGGGTGGCCTCCGGCCAGTCGAGCGAGTCGCGGTCGGTGTTGCTGAACCCGATGATCCGGGCGTAGTCCCCGATCGCCAGCTCGACCGCCCGGCTGTCCCATTTCGTCGCGCCGGTGAACAGGCCGCTGAACCGCTTCGGGCCGAGATCGCTGATCAGCACCGACTCCAGCAGCATGAGCTGGGTCCAGTCACGGCCGAGCGCGAGCGGGGACTCGACCCCGGAGCGGCGCAACCGCTCCAGGTTGCCGATGAACTCCCTCAGGGTCTTCGGGGCGACCAGGATGCCGGCGTCGGCGAGCACCTGGTCGTTGGTCCAGACCACGTTGGCCCGGTGCACACCGGCCGGAACCGAGTAGATCCGGTCGTCGACGGTGAGGTCGGCGACCAGGCCGGCCGGCAGCGCGTCGCGCAGGCCCCAGGTCTGGTACTCCGCGCTGAGGTCCCGCACCTGGTCCGCGTCGATGTGGTCGAGCAGTTCCGCGCCGGCGTGCACCTGGAACGTGTCCGGGGCGTCGTTGTGCTGGAGGCGGGCGGCGAGCACCTGCTTGGCGTCCACCCCGGCGCCGCCGGGGACCACGCCGCTCTCGAACCGCTGCCCGGGGCAGGACTCCGTGAACAGGCCGGCCAGGGCGTCCAGGCCCGCCTTCTCGCCGCCGCCGGCCCACCAGGTGAAGACCTCGACCGTCGAAGCGGCGGTGTCGTCCTCGCCGGGCCCGCAGGCGGACGTCACCAGCAGCGCGGTGGCGCCGACGACGGCCGCCAGGGCACGCCGGGTGGTGCGCATGGACTTCCCCCATCATTCAACGTCGCTTCATTGCACAGTGCGACCATTAACCTAATTCCTACGGGGTACGTCAAACGGGCCATAGCTGACGGTCTATCCGATTCGTCACAATCGCAGAATGAGCGCACCGGGCGACACCCTTCTCCTCGTCGGTTTGGCCGCCGCCGCGATGGCCTGTGCCGGATACGTCGCGGGCCGGATCCACCAGCGCCGGCAGAGCGGGGCGGAACTGCGGGAGGCGTACCGGCACGGCTACGAGACGGCCACCCGCAGCGTGTTCAGCATGGCCGCGCGCGCCGCCGGTCAGCGGCCGGTCGCGCCGCGGGTCGTGCCGCTCGCCCCGGAGGTGCCGGAGCAACGGGAGGGGCGGCACACGGTGCCCGAGGGGCTGGTCCGGTCCGCCACCTACGAACTGCCGCCGGACCGGGTCGCCCGCGCCAAGGTGGGGCGCCGGGTCCCCCGGCCGCGCGGATAGATCGTCAACAATCCGGCTCATCTCAGCCTTACGTCCCGCACAGTCCGATGACAGTGCGGGCACAAACGTCGATGTTCTGCTGCCCTTCCCAGATTCCTCTCAGGAAGGCGGCAGACTTGACCGGTCAGCACCGGGACAACGCGGCGTACGTCCGCGAGGTCCACGACAAGGGCCTGGCCTTCGACCTGGCCACCATGAACCGGCGGCGGATGCTCTACACGATCGGCGGCGCCGGGGCCGCGGCGCTCCTCGGAGCCGGGATCCTGCGAACCGCCGAGGGCGCGGACGCGGCGCTCATCGAGGTCGCCTCGGAGACTGCCGGCCCGTACCCGGCGGACGGATCCAACGGCATCGACGTACGAACCGAGTCGGGGATCGTCCGCAGTGACATCCGGTCGTCGTTCGGCGGCTCGACCACCACCGCGGAGGGTGTTCCGCTCACCTTCTCCCTCACCGTCCAGGACCTGGACGGGGCGCCGCTCGCCGGAGCCGCCGTCTACGCGTGGCACTGCGACCGGGACGGCAACTACTCCCTCTACTCCGACGGCATCACCGGCGAGAACTACCTGCGCGGCATCCAGGAGACCGGCGAGGACGGCACGGTCACCTTCGTCAGCATCTTCCCCGGCTGCTACTCGGGCCGGTGGCCGCACATCCACTTCGAGGTGTACGAGTCCCTGGACACCGCCACCAACGGCGCGGGCCCGATCATCAAGACCTCGCAGATCGCCATCCCGGAGGACGTCTCCGAGACGGTGTACGCGACCGACGGCTACAGCACGAGCGTCACCAACCTCAGCCAGATCACCCTGGCCACCGACAACGTGTTCAGCGACGACCTGGCCGCCACCGAGATGGCCACTGTCACCGGCGACGTCGACGCGGGCTTCGTCGCGGCGCTCACCATCGCGGTCGACCCGGACGACGTCGAGACGGGTGGCGGCACCCCGCCGTCGGGCGGACCGAGCGGGCCGCCGCCGTCCGGCGCCGTACCGTCCGGTTCGGTGTCGCCCTCGGCTTCAACTTCGGCTTCGGCTTCGGCTTCGGCTTCAACTTCGGCTTCGGCGAGCGCGTCGGTGTCGGCGTCGGCTTCCGCGAGCGCCTCGACCAGTCCGTCCCCGTCCCGGACGGCCGCCCGGCCGCCGCAGCCGCCGCGGCCCCAGCCGCGGCCCCGGAACGAACGCCACTGGTGGGCGCCCTGGACCTGGTGATCCACCGCTGAGACCGCCGGGGTTCCGGACGGCGGCCCCTCCCGGACCGGGACCCCGGTCTCAGCCCTTCCCCGCGGCCTCGACCGCCTCGCGCAGCCCCCGGGCGGCGAGGCGGTCGGCCCGTTCGTTCTCCGGGTGGCCGGCGTGCCCCTTCACCCAGTGCCAGCTCACCTCGTGCCGCCGCACCGCCTCGTCCAGCCGCTTCCACAGGTCGACGTTCTTCACCGGCTGCCGGGCCGCGGTCTGCCAGCCGTTGCGCTTCCAGTTGTGCATGTACTGGGTGATGCCGTTGCGCACGTAGACGCTGTCGGTGTAGATCTCCACCGTGAGCGGAGCCCGGTTCAGGGCCTCCAGCGCGCGGATCGGGGCCATCAGCTCCATCCGGTTGTTCGTGGTCGAATCGGCCTCGCCGCCGCACAGATCCTTCTCGGCCGTGCCCCAGCGCAGCACCGCGCCCCAGCCGCCCGGTCCGGGATTGGGGGCACACGCCCCGTCGGTGTAGATCTGTACGACGCTCATACCCGGAGACGATAAGGCCCGACCTGGGTAGGAGGTCTCCACCGCCGCCATGGGGGAGTGTGGGGCAGACCATCGGGGTGCACCGCGGGCCGGGGGCCTCAGCGGCTCACCGTATGGTGGCCGTGGCGGACGAATCCGGATAGGCGGGACTCATGGTTGGTGGCGACGCGGCCGCGGTCGAGGTGACGGACGTCGTGGTGCGCTACGGCGACACGACGGCCGTCGACGGGGTTTCCCTGTGCCTGCCGCGCGGGCGGGTGCTGGCCCTGCTCGGGCACAACGGCGCCGGCAAGACCAGCCTGCTCCAGGTCTGTGAGGGCTTCCGCCGGCCGGACGACGGGCGGGCCCGGGTGCTCGGGCTGGACCCGGTCGGCGATCACGACGCGCTGATGCCGCGGCTGGGCATCATGCTCCAGTCCGGCGGTGTCTACCCGTGGGCCACGGCCGGCGAGATCCTGCGGCTGTTCGCCTCGTTCGCGGCCAGCCCGCTGGACACCGACATGCTGCTGGACCGGCTCGGCCTGCGCCGCTTCGAGCGCACCCGGTTCCGCCGTCTCTCCGGCGGCGAGCAGCAGCGGCTCAGCCTCGCGGTGGCCCTGGTCGGCCGTCCGGAGCTGGTGTTCCTCGACGAGCCGACGGCCGGCATGGACACCGAGGCCCGGCACACCACCTGGCAGCTGATCGAGGAGCTGCGCGCCGACGGCGTCTCGGTGCTGCTCACCACCCACCTGCTGGACGAGGCGGAGCGGCTCGCCGACGACGTGGTGATCATGCGGTCCGGCCGGATCGCGGCCACCGGCACCCCGGCCGAACTGACCTCGGCCGCGGCCGTCGACGTCCTGGAGGTCCGCGCCGAGCCGGGGCTGGACCTGGCCGGGCTGCGCGGCCGGTGGAGCGTCGCCGAGCCCTCCCCGGGGCAGTACACGATCTCCGGCGCCCTCGACACCGCCGGCCTGGCCCAGGTGCTGGCCTGGTTCGCGTCGGCGGGCGCCGACGTGACCGCGGTGAACACCCGGCGCCGCACCCTCGAGGACGTCTACCTCTCCCTGACCACGCAGACCCCGGTGGGAGCCGCCCAGTGAGCACTTTCGCCCCCGCGCCCGGGCGTGCCCCGATGCGGACCATCCTGGCCACCCAGATCCGCATGGAGCTGCTGCTGACCGCCCGCCGGGGCGAGGCCGTGGTGCTCGCCATGGGCGTCCCGCTGCTGGTGCTGCTCGGCGCCGGCCTGTTCGACGTCACCAACCTGCCCACCGAGGACCGGCTCGGCTACGTCGTCCCCGGCGTCCTGGCCCTCACCGTGATGTCCACGGCGTTCACCGGCCAGGCCATCACCACCGGCTACGAGCGCAGTTACGGCGTACTGAAAAGGCTCGGCGCGTCCCCGCTCACCCGGCCCGGGCTGCTGTTCGCCAAGACCGCCGCCGTGCTGGTCCAGATCGTGGTGCAGGTGCTGGTGCTGGCCCTGGTCGGCCTGGCCGTCGGCTGGCGGCCGGAGGCCGGCGCCCTGCTCCCCGCGCTCGGGGTCACCGTGCTGGCCGCCGCGGGGTACAGCGGCCTGGCCCTGCTGCTGGCCAGCGTGCTCAAGCCGGAGACCACCACCGGCGCGGCGACCCTGATCTACGTGGTGATGCTCTCCGTCGGCGGCATCATGTTCGGCGCCCCCGACCTGGGCCCGGCCGGCTGGTTCCTGCTGCCGCTCGCGGCACACGCCGAGGCGCTGCGCGAGACGCTCATGCACGGCGGTTCGGTGCCGGCCGGCATCTGGCTGGCCCTGGTCGCCTGGGCGGTGCTCTGGCCGGCCGTGGCGGCCCGGAAGTTCCGCTGGGAATGATCGGTGTCCACCGATCGGTGGACAACCGGTGACCGCCGCGCGGTCGTCCCGCCCGGACCATCCCGGACGGCACGATTCCGTGTATGGAAGCCATCGAGGTAACCGGACTTCGCAAGACCTACGGCGACCGGGACGCGGTCGCCGGAATCGACCTGGTCGTGGCCCGCGGCGAGATCTTCTCGCTGCTCGGCCCGAACGGCGCGGGCAAGACCACCACCGTCGAGATCCTCGAAGGACACCGCCGCCGTACCGCCGGTGACGTGCGGGTGCTCGGCGAGGACCCGGGGCGGGCCGGCTCGGCCTGGCGGTCCCGGATCGGGATCGTCCTCCAGGACGCCGACGACGCCGCCGACCTCACCGTGCACGAGATGGTCCGGCACGTGGCCGGCTTCTACCCGGACCCGCGCAAGCCCGGCGAGGTGATCGAGCTGGTCGGGCTCCAGGACAAGCGGAACAGCCGGATCCGTACGCTCTCCGGCGGTCAGCGCCGGCGCGTCGACGTGGCGCTCGGCATCGTCGGCGGCCCCGAACTGCTCTTCCTCGACGAGCCCACCACCGGCTTCGACCCGGAGGCGCGGCGCCAGTTCTGGGACCTGATCCGCACCCTGGCCGGTGACGGCACCACCATCGTGCTCACCACCCACTACCTCGACGAGGCGGAGGCGCTCGCCGACCGGCTCGCCGTGATGTCCGCCGGCCGGATCGTCGCCGAGGGCACCCCGGCCACCCTCGGCGGGCGGGCCGCCGCCCAGGCCCGGGTCAGCTGGCGGGAGGACGGCACGGCCCGTACCGAGCAGGTCGCCGACCCGAGCGACCTGATCCGCCACCTGGTCGCCAGCGGCGCCGACCTGAGCACGCTGACCATCACCCGGCCCACCCTCGAAGACACCTACCTGAGCCTGATCGGAGCCGCCCGATGATCGCCGTCGCCCTGAGCCGGGGTCACATCGAGATCCTCCAGTTCCTGCGGGACCGGACCGCGGTGGTCTTCACCTTCTTCTTCCCGGCGCTGCTCCTGCTGCTCTTCGGCACCATCTTCGGCAGCGAGTCCAGTGAGGCCGGAGTGGCGGCCAGCCGGATCTTCACGGCCAGCATGATCGCGTACGGCGTGCTCAACACCGCGTTCGTGACGATGGGCTCCGGCCTCGCACTGGACCGGGAGGACGGCACTCTCAAGCGGCTGCGCGGCACACCGATGCCGGCGTGGGCGTACCTGATCGGAAAGGCCCTTCTCGTCACGCTGCTCAGCGTCGCCGAGGCGGCCGTGCTGATCGGGGTGGGTGTCCTGGTCTTCGACATGCCGCTGCCGCCGGCCGATCACTGGGTGACCTTCACCTGGATCTTCCTGCTCTCGGTGATCGCCTGCTCGCTGCTCGGCGTCGCGGTCAGTGCCCTGGTCAGGAACGCCCGCAACGCCGGCGCCATCCTGAACGTGCCGGTGGTGGCGTTGCAGTTCATCTCCGGCGTCTTCATCCACCCGATGAGCCAGTTGCCGGACTGGCTGGAGAAGGTGGCGTCGCTGTTCCCGGTCCGCTGGATGGCCCAGGGCTTCCGCTACGTCTTCCTGCCGCCGGAGGCCGAGGCCCAGGAGATCAACGGCAGCTGGGATCTGGGCATGGTGGCCATGGTGCTCGGAGTCTGGTGTGTGATCGGATTGGTCCTGTGTTTGTGGACGTTCCGGTGGAGCAGCCGGGAGAAGTGAGCTCCCCGCCGTCCATCCGGCTCTGGGAGCTGTATTTCCTGGTGGTCGCGGCCGCCATCGCGGCCGCGGTCCTCCTGGCCGACGGGTATTCGGTGACCGAGCGGGCGGCCGCCGTCGGCGCGATCGCCGCGATGGCGGTGCTCTACCTCGCCGCGGCCCGCCCGCTGATCCTGATCGACCACCACGGCAAGCGGTCGATGCTGGTGAGTGTCGCGTACCTCCCGCTCTTCGCCGTGGCCGTGGCCGGCGTGCCGGTGACCACCTGGCTGATGTTCATGATCATCCCGCTGTTCTTCATGCTGGTGTCGCTGCGGCGGGCGGTGGTCCTGGTCCTCTGTGCCAACCTGATCCCGGTCGTGCTGGAACTCCGCGCCGACCCCGGCGGGATCCTGATCCACCTGGTGATCGCGGCCATCTCCACGGCCGCCGGCCTCTGCATCGGCGTCTGGATCACCAGGATGGCCGAGCAGAGCGAACAGCGGGCCCAGCTCATCGCCGAACTCGAGGCCAACCGCGCCGAGGTGGCCCGGCTCTCCCACGAGGCCGGGGCGGCGGCCGAGCGGGCCCGCCTGGCAGGCGAGATCCACGACACCCTCGCCCAGGGCTTCACCAGCATCATCACCCTGCTCCAGGCGGTCGACCCGGACCTCAGGGACGAGCGCCTCGCGCTCGCCGTGTGTACCGCACGGGAGAATCTCGCCGAATCACGGGCCATGGTCGCGGCTCTCGCACCCTCGGCGCTGGCTTCCGCTTCACTGCCCGAGGCGGTACGCCGTAGCGCCGCCCGTTTCACCGAAGAGGCCGGGGTGCCCGCCACCGTCCGGATCACCGGCACCGAGCGTGACCTGCCGACCCGGGCCGAAGTGGTGCTGCTGCGGGCCGCCCAGGAGTCCCTGGCCAACGTCCGCCGGCATGCCGGGGCGCGTGAGGTCGCCGTGCTGCTGGCGTACTCGACGGACTCGGTGCGCCTGGTGGTCCGGGACGACGGCCGCGGCTTCGACCCCGGTATCTCCGGGAACTTCGGCCTCTCCGGGATGCGCTCGCGAGCCGCCGACATCGACGGCACCCTGACCATCCGCAGCGACGCCGACACCGGCACCACCGTCGAACTGGAGATCCCCGCGTGATCCGCATCGTCCTCGTCGACGACCATCCCGTGGTGCGGATGGGCCTGCGGGGCATGCTCGACGCCGAACCCGGCCTGACCGTCGTCGGCGAGGCCTCGTCCGGTGTCGACGGGGTGGCGCTCGCGCTGGCCGAACGCCCGGACATCGTGCTGATGGACCTGCGCATGCCGGGCGGCGACGGGGTCGAGGCGATCGAGCGGATCCTGGCCGCCACCAGCGACGTCCGCGTGATGGTGCTGACCACCTACGAGTCCGACCGGGACATTCTGCGCGCCATCGAGGCCGGCGCCGCAGGCTACCTGCTGAAGGACGCCTCCCCGAAGGAATTGGCCGATGCGGTCCGGGCCGCCGCCCGCGGGGAGACGGTGCTGGCGCCGAGCGTGGCGTCCACGCTGGTCCGGCAGGTGCGCAACCCGGCGCCGCCGGCGCTGTCGGCGCGCGAGACCGAGGTGCTGCGCCTGGTCGCGGCCGGTCTCACCAACGCCGAGATCGGCAAGCGGCTGTTCATCAGTGAGGCCACCGTGAAGACGCATCTGCTCCGGGCCTTCAACAAGCTCGACGTGGCCGATCGCACGGCCGCTGTCACGACCGCGATGCGGCACGGTCTGCTCTGATCACTGTCCGTGGCGGACGGTGAGTTACTTGAGGACGATTCGTCTTAATAGCCCGTTCCGCCGGTAAGGCGTCGATACGCCGGTTAGATTACGGAAGGCATCGCCCCACACGGGATTGGTATCCCGGTGCTTGCGCTGCTGAGGGCCGGTTTTCCGGTGCCCCGGTACCCGAACAGGCAAACCCGCTGCGAGGCGGGGACGCAAAGCCAGGGGCCTCCCAGGACGGAGGTAGCCCAGCCGCCGAAGGAGAAAGAAAAGACATGCGCTACCGACAAGCCCATGCGGCCAAGAGCGGCTCGGTTCCGTTCGCGCTGCGTGGCCCGAAATCCCTGCGAGGGGCCCTGTTGGCCGCCGTCGCGACGGCCGCCAGCCTCGTGGCGGCAGCGCCGGCCTCGGCCGACGCCCTGCCGACCCTGTCGATCGCACCCCCGTCCGGGACGCTGACAGAGGCCGGCACCGCCAGCTTCGTTGTGACGGCGAGTGCCGCCTCTGCGGTGCCGATCACGGTCAAGTGGAACGTCGTCGACGTGACCCCGGCGGCCGGACATGCCGCGGCCACTCCGAGCGGCACGAACGCCGACCTCACCGCTCCCTTGTCGGGTACGGCGATCATCGCCGCCAACGCGACAACGACGACTATCGATGTCGCGACCGCGGCTGACACGCTCTTCGAGGATCCCGAGGACTTCGCCGTCGAGATCTCCGAGCCGACGAACGCAACTTTGGGAACGCCGACCAAGGCCACCGCCACCATCACCGACGACGAAACCGCGCCGACGGTGGCCATCACGCCGATCGCGGTCACCGAGGGGAATGCCGGCACCCGGCAGCAGACGTTCACTGCCACGCTGAGCGGCACGGCCGGCAAGACGGTCAAGGCCGACTGGAGCACCGTGTCCGGCGGCGCCGGCACGCCCGGAATCGGTGACGCCGTTCTGGGGAGGGACTTCGTCGGGGCGAACGGGACACTGACGTTCCCGGCCGGCACGACCACTCAAACCTTCATGGTCGACATCATCGGCGACGCCATCGACGAGGGCCCGGCCACGCGTGTCGATGCCACGGACGGGGAGGTCTTCGAGATCGTCGTCGCGCCGGTTGCCGGCGAGAGCCCGGCCTCGGTGGTCGGCGGATCGACCGAGATCACCATCACCGATGACGATGCCGCGCCGACGGTCACCTTCGACAACCTGGCGGTGAACGAGGGTAGTGACACGGCGGCGGTCCTACTGCCGATCAAGCTCAGCAACGGCAGCGACCACCCGATCGCGTTCACCATCGCCCCGGACGGCGCCGCGACGACGGCCGTGGACACCGCTACCGGGGTGGTCGGCGACAACGACTTCGCCCACCTCGGCACGGCGGCGACGATCGGGCCGGAGATGACCAGCGGTTACGCCGCCGTCCTGGTCAACGGCGACGGGGTGAACGAGCCCGACGAGACCGTGGGCCTGACGGTGACTCCGGACGCGGGTGACGATGGTGCGACCTGGCTCACGTCGCCGGGGGCGGATCCGGCCGCGCTGACGCTCAAGAACGATGACAAGGCGCCCGACCTGGAAATCCGCAGTGGTAAGGGCAAGGAGGGCGACACCGTCGATGTGGTCGGTACGGTCACCGGCATCTCGCAGACGGGCGCCAACCTGACCCTCACCTTCACGGGTGCCGCGGCTGACGGGCACCGAGCGGCCAGCGCCTCGGACTTCACACCCCCGAGCACCACGACGGTCAGCATCCCGGCGGGCACCCTGGCCGGCACGGAACTGCCGGTGCCGCCGCTCAAGCTCAAGCTCTACGACGACACCGAGGCGGAACCGGCCGAGAGCATCGTCGTTTCCGGCACCGGCACCGGCGGTACGGTGACCAGCGGCGTGATCGTCATCGAGGCCAACGACGGTTACCAGCCTGCGAAGCCGACCATCAGCGCGTCGTCGACGAAGATCGACGGCCCGGGCCCGGTCACGATCACCGGTAAGGTCGGCGCGGGTGAGACCGTCGAGCTCTGGGGCGCGCCGGTGGCAGCCACCAAGCAGCCGCTGAAGAAGCTCACCTCGGCCACGGCCGACGGCACCGGCGCCTACTCCTTCAGCCGGACGATCACCACGGGTTACCGCTTCCAGACGAAGTCGCAGGAGGGCGTGACCTCGAGCGAGATCACGGTCCGGGTCATGCAGGACCCGGTGTTCACCGCGGCATCCGGCGCCAAGGGGAAGCTGACCCTGCGGGTCGCCGCTGACCCGAAGCTTGCCAAGGCGGCCGTGACCGTCGAGCGCTACAGCGGCGGCAAGTGGTCGGCCACCAGTTGGAAGGGCAGCACCGACGCGAAGGGTGTCTGGCAGTCGACTGTCTCGGCGAAGGCCGGGTCCAGCTGGACCCTGCGCGCCCGGGTCGGCGGCAGCGCGGCGGTCGGTGTGGACGCCGGTTACAGCGCCACCAAGAAGGTCACCGTCAAGAAGTGACGATCGACCGGTAGACGAGACGGGGGCGGCCGACCGGCCGCCCCCGTTCCGTCTGTTCCGTGAGGGTCAGTCCACTTCGGCGACTGCCTGGGCGAACTGGGCCGAGTACAACCGGGCGTACGCCCCGTCGGCCGCGATCAGGGACTCGTGGTCGCCCTGTTCGACGATCGTGCCGTTCTCCATCACCAGGATCACGTCGGCGTCGCGGATGGTGGAGAGGCGGTGCGCGATGACGAAGCTGGTCCGGCCGGTGCGCAGTGTCGCCATGGCCCGCTGGATCAGCACCTCGGTACGCGTGTCCACCGAGCTGGTCGCCTCGTCGAGGATCAGGATGCTCGGCTCGGCGAGGAACGCCCGCGCGATGGTGACCAGCTGTCTCTGGCCGGCGCTGACGTTCGACCCCTCCTCGTCGATCTTCGTGTCGTAGCCGTCCGGCAGCATCCGCACGAAACCGTCGACGTGGGCGGCCTCGGCGGCCTGATGGACGTCGGCCATGTCGAAATCGGCGGCGCCGTACCCGATGTTGTCGGCGATGCTGCCGCCGAACAGCCAGGTGTCCTGGAGGACCATCCCGATCTGCGACCGCAGCTGCTCGCGGGGCATGGTGGCGATGTCCACCCCGTCCAGCGTGATCCGGCCACCGGTCACGTCGTAGAACCGCATCAGCAGGTTGACCAGTGTGGTCTTGCCGGCGCCGGTGGGGCCGACGATCGCCACGGTCTGCCCGGGCTCGACGCTCAGCGACAGGTTCTCGATGAGCGGCTTGTCCGGCAGGTAGCGGAACGACACGTTCTCGAAGGTGATCCGCCCCTGCACGTCCCCGAGCCGGACCGGGGCCGGCTCCGGCGACTGCTCCTCGGCGTCGAGCAGGGCGAACACCCGCTCGGCCGAGGCCACCCCGGACTGTACGAGGTTCGCCATGCTGGCCACCTGGGTGAGCGGCTGGCTGAACTGGCGGCTGTACTGGATGAACGCCTGCACCTCGCCGAGGGTCAGGGTGCCGGACGCCACCCGCAGACCGCCGACGACCGCCACCAGCACGTAGTTGACGTTCGAGATGAACATCATGGCGGGCTGGATCAGGCCGGAGATGAACTGGGCGCGGAAGCTCGACGCGTACAGATGATCGTTGTGGGTCTTGAAGGTCGCCGCCGCCTCGTCCTGCCGGCCGAAGACCTTGACCAGCGTGTGCCCGGTGAACATCTCCTCGATGTGCCCGTTGAGCCGGCCGGTGGTCTTCCACTGGGCGACGAACTGGGGCTGCGACCGCTTGCCGATCACGGTGGTCAGCCAGATCGACACCGGCACCGTGACCAGGGCGATCAGGGCCAGCAGAGGCGAGATCCAGAACATCATCCCGAGTACGCCGATGATCGTCAGCAGTGCCGTGACCAGCTGGGCGAACGTCTGCTGGAGAGTCTGCGCGATGTTGTCGGTGTCGTTGGTGGCGCGGCTCAGCACCTCACCGCGCGGCTGCTTGTCGAAATAGGACAGCGGCAGCCGGGCCAGTTTCTCCTCCACGTCCTGCCGCAACTGGTAGACGGCGGCCTGGACGGCGTGGGTGGTGAGCCGGCCCTGCATGACGCCGAAGACCCAGGCGAAGACGTAGATGACCGCCACCCAGACGAGGACCCCCATCAGCCGGTCGAAGTCGATGCCCTGGCCGGGGACCAGGTCGGCGATGCCGCTGAGCAGGTCGGCCTGGGTGTCCTCGCCGCGGGCCCGCAGCCCCTCGACGGCCTGTTCCTGGGTGATCCCGGCCGGGAGCATCCGGCCGACCACCCCGGCGAAGATCACGTCGGTGGCGTGGCCGAGAAGGTACGGGCCGAGCACCGACAGGAAGACGCCGACCGCGCCGAAGGCCAGCGCCCCGCCGACGAACAGCCGCTGTGGCTTGAGCAGTTTGAGCAGCCGCTTGGTGGAGCCCTTGAAGTCCTCGAGTTTCTCCGGCGGCCCACCGGCCATCATCATGCGGGCGGCCGGAGGCCCACCCGGGACCGGACCGCGACGTTGTGGAGAAGTCATCGGACTGTGCCTTCCAACGAGTAAGGACAAAGAACGCGTTCATGACGCTCGCTTCGCTCGGTCATGCCGCGGCCTCCTCCACCGTGAGCTGGGACAGGACGATCTCGCGGTACGTCGGGCTGGTGTCCATCAGTTCCTCGTGGGTGCCGGTGCCGACCACCTGACCGTCGTCGAGCACGATGATCCGGTCGGCGTCACGGATGGTGCTGACCCGCTGCGCCACGATCACCACGGTGGCGTCGGTGATGTGCTCGGTCAGCGCCGCCCGCAGGGCCGCGTCGGTGGCGTAGTCGAGTGCCGAGAACGAGTCGTCGAACAGGTAGATCTCCGGCCGGTGGACCAGGGTGCGGGCGATCGCGAGCCGCTGCCGCTGACCGCCGGAGACGTTGGTGCCGCCCTGCGCGATCGGGGCCTCCAGCTGCCCCTCCATCGACTCCACGAACGAGCGGGCCTGGGCGATCTCGAGGGCCTCCCAGAGCTGCTCGTCGGTGGCGTCCGGGTTGCCGTAGCGCAGGTTGGACGCGATCGTGCCGGTGAACAGGTACGGCCGCTGCGGGACCAGGCCGATCACCGACGACAGCAGCGCCGGGTCGATCTCCCGGACGTCCACGCCGTCGACCAGGACCTGGCCCTCGGTGGCGTCGAAGAGCCGGGGGACCAGGTTGAGCAGGGTGGTCTTGCCGCTGCCGGTGCTGCCGATGATCGCGGTCACCTCGCCGGGGTGCGCGCTCAGGCGTACCCCGGAGAGGACGCCCGCCTCGGCGCCCGGATAGCGGAAGCCGATGTCCCGGAGCTCGAGCTCGCCGTGCCGCGACAGCGTGGTGACCGGCGCCGTGGGCGCCGCCACGCTGGACGGGGTGCTCAGCACCTCCTCGATCCGCTCGGCGCAGACCTCGGCGCGCGGCACCATCATGAACATGAAGGTGGCCATCATGATCGAGAAGAGGATCTGCATGAGGTAGCTGATGAACGCGGTGAGCTCGCCGACCTCCATGCCGCCCGAGTCGATCCGGTGACCGCCGTACCAGAGCACCGCGACGCTGGACAGGTTCACGATCAGCAGCACGGTCGGGAACATCAGCGCCATGATCCGGCCGACCCGCAGCGACACGTCGGTGAGGTCGCCGTTGGCGATGCCGTAGCGCTCCCGCTCGTGGTCGTCCCGGACGAACGCGCGGATCACCCGGATGCCGGTGATCTGCTCGCGCATCACCTGGTTGACCCGGTCGAGACGCTCCTGCATGGACCGGAAGAGCGGCCGCATCCGCATGATGATCAGGCCGATCACGATGACCAGCAGCGGCACGATGGCCAGCAGCAGCGAGGACAGCGGGACGTCCAGCCGCAGCGCCAGCACGATGCCGCCGACGCACATGATCGGCGCCGAGACCATCAGCGTGAAGGTGAGCAGGACCAGCATCTGGATCTGCTGGACGTCGTTGGTGATCCGGGTGATCAGCGAGGGTGCGCCGAACTGGCCCACCTCACGTGCCGAGAAGCCCTGCACCCGGTTGAAGATCGAGGCGCGCAGGTCACGGCCGACGGCCATCGCCGTCCGGGCGCCGAAGAACACCGCCACGCCCTGGGCGGCGATCTGGACCAGCGTGATCCCGAGCATCCCGGCGCCGACCCGCATGACGTAGCCGGTGTCGCCCTTGACCACGCCGTTGTCGATGATGTCCGCGTTGAGCGCGGGAAGGTAGAGCGTCGCGATCGTCTGGAGGAACTGGAAGAGCACCACCAGGGTGATGTCCTTCCGGTACGGCCCTAAATGTACTTTCAGTATCTTGATCAGCACTTCTCGTGCTCCGTTTCCCTCAACTGGATGCCGTCGAGCAGAAGGGACGCCAGGTCGGCGCCACTGAATTCGCCCGGCTCGCCGAAGGGGCCGAAGGCGTTGGCCCCGCAGTGCAGCAGGAGCAGCCGGGCCGCCCGTTCGGGGGTGACCCGCAACCGTGCCGCGTCGGGGGTGAAGACGCCGACGACGGCGTCGTGCAGCTGCTGCCGTGACGCGGCCATCCGGGCCTGCGCCTCCGGGTCCGGCGCGGTCGTGAAGATGAGCTTGCGGGCCTCGTTCATCAACTGCGCGTTCTCGGTGAACCGGCTGTGCACCAGCTCGGCCGCGGCGGCGACCCGGCCCCGCAGCGGGGTGGCCGGGTCGATCGCGGCCAGCGCGTCGAGGGTCGGCCGCGGGTCCAGCGCCTTGATCACCGAGCAGACCACGAGCTGGCTCTTGCTCTCGAAGACGCCGAAGATGGTGCCCTCGGCCACCCCGGCGGCATGGGCGATCTGCCGGGTGCTCACCTCCAGGCCGTGCTCGTGCAGCAGCGGGATGGTCGCCTCGATGAGGGCGGCCCGTCGTTCCTCCGGCGCCATGGCCGGGACGCGTCTTCGCCGGGAATCCATGGCGGCAACAGTAATGAGCGAGCGCTCACTCATCCACTGATTTAACCCGCGTCGAACCGGACCCGGGGGCCTGGCGTATGAAGAGAGCGTGAGCCCAACGAAGCCGTACCGCCGGATCATCCGGCACCTGACCACGGGATTCGCCGCCGTGCTGGTGTTCCTGGCGTTGATCGTGCCGGACCAGATCTTCCGGCTGCCGCCCGGCAACTCGGTCTTCACCGCGCTCCTGCGAGTTCCGGTCGAGGCGCTGATCGCCGGGGCACTCCTGCTCCTGCTTCCGGATCGGGGGCGCCTCGGCCGGTCCCGCCGCCCGCTCGCCGCCGGGCTCGGCGTCACCCTCGGGCTGCTGACCGTGGTCAAGTTGATCGACATCGGCTTCTTCGCGTTGCTGGCGCGCCGCTTCGACCCGGCCCTCGACTGGATCCTGTTCGACGACGGCTACACCGTGCTGGCCGACTCGATCGGCCGGGGCGCCGGCATCGCCGTCGCGATCGGCCTGGTGCTCCTCTCGATCGGGCTGGTGGCCACCATGACCTGGGCGGTGCTGCGGCTGAGCGGCATCCTCCAGAACCACCGCGCCTGGGCCTGGCGGGGCCTGGGCGCGGTGGGCGCCGCCTGGATCGCCCTGACCGCCATGAGCTTCCAGCTGATCGGCGGCATCCCGGTCGCCTCGCACACCGCCGCCGACCTGGCCGCGCACACCGCGCTCGCGCTGCCCAACGACCTGGCCGACCGGAAACGGTTCGCCGGGGAGGTGAAGGCGGACGCGTACGCGGACCGGCCGGCCGACAGCATGCTGACCGCCCTGCGCGACAAGGACGTGATCCTCTCGTTCGTGGAGAGCTACGGCCGCAACGCGCTGGAGGACCCCCGCTACAACACGGCCGTGCTGAACAGCCTCGCGGCCAACGGCGAGAAGCTGGCGGCGGCCGGGTTCTCCGCACGCAGCGGCTGGCTCTCCTCGTCCACCGCGGGCGGCGGCAGCTGGCTGGCCCACTCCACCTTCCAGTCCGGGCTGTGGATCGACAACGAGCGCCGCTACCGCAGCCTGGTCGCCACCGACCGGCTCACCCTCACCCGGGCCTTCCGCGACGCCGGGCACCGGACCGTCGGCATCGAGCCCGGGCACACCTTCGCCTGGCCGGAGGGCGACTTCTACGGGTACCAGCAGCTCTACGACTCACGGAACGTCGGCTACCAGGGACCCTCGTTCAGCTGGTCCCGGATGCCCGACCAGTACGTGCTCTCCGCCTTCAACCGGCTGGAGTACTCCCGGGCCGACCGGGGCCGGATGTTCGCCGAGATCACCCTGACCTCCAGCCACACCCCGTGGACGCCGGTGCCCGGCATGCTCGACTGGGACGCGATCGGCGACGGCCGCGTCTACGGCCCGTCGGCGGCCGCCGCGCCGAGCCCGGAGAGCCTGTGGAAGGACGAGAGCCGGGTCCGTACCGAGTACGCCCGCTCGATCGCCTACTCGATCGACACCCTGCTCGGCTTCCTCACCGAGTACGCCGGCGACGACACCGTGATGATCTTCCTGGGTGACCACCCGCCGGCCCCGCTCGTCGCCGGGACCAGCGGCAACCGCGACGTCCCGGTCACCATCGTCGCCAAGGACCCGAAGGTTCTCGACCGGATCGCCTCCTGGGGCTGGGAGGACGGCGTCAAACCCGGCCCGGCCGCCCCCATCTGGCGGATGGACACCTTCCGGGACCGTTTCCTGGCCGCCTTCGGACCCGAGGGCGACCCCCACTGACCACTCCTCCCGCCCTGAACCGGCCGGTTCCCCCTCGGGGGAGCCGGCCGGTTCGCTCACCGGGTCAGCCGGGCACGATGTCGATGATCTGGCCGGCCGGCAGCCGGGGCGTCCTCGGTGGCGCGGAATGCGCCGGATCCAGGGTGCCCAGCCGCATCGCGAGGTAGGGGAAACCGACGTCGCCGAGCATCCGGCGCAGCGTCCGCCGGGTGTACGCGATCTCCACCGGGCCGCTCAACGGCAGCAGGTTGACCGCCTGCTCGGTCGCGGCCAGCCACAGCGCGCTCAGCGCCTCCCCGGCGCGCAGCCAGTCCTCCGGGCTGTCGCCGTCGCCGTACAGCACCGCGTACGTCGCCGCCCGGTCGTGCCCGTCACCGGCCGCCAGCGTGCCCTTGGTCCCGAAGTCACGCTCGGCGACCGTGGTGAGCGGCACCTCCTCGGGCAGCGCCGAGGCCGGGATCCCGGTCCCCTCGGCGCGCTCGCCGCCCACCCAGGCCGCCGTCTCCGCCACCAGCCGGCCGTCGGCGGACTCCGCGTGCTGCGCCCGGTCCACCGCCACGGCCAGCGCGATCACCTGGTCGCGGCCGAGCACGTGCAGCCGGCCACCGGCCTCCTCGGTGATCTTCACGAGGTGGCGCAGGGTGTCCGCGGGCAGCCGCTCGTCGGTCACCGTCCGCCGGTCGGTACGCCGGACCTGGAGCATCTGGAAGTGCCTGGTCGCCTCCGGTCGCACCGGCACCTGCCGGACCGGCCGGACGACCGCCAGCGGCTCGTCGGCCGAATACTCCACCTCGTGGCTCCAGCCCTCGGCGTCCAGCGCCACCCGGGCGTGATGCAGCGCTGTCCCGCAGCTCAGCAGCAGCATCCGGCCGGAGGGGTCCTGCTCGTGCAACTGGCGCTCGGCCACTCCGTACAGTTCGAGGGCGCCGTCCCGGACCACCCAGCGCCACGGCTGCGTGTTGTGGATCGACGGGGCGAACCGGCCGGCGTCCGCCGCCTGCACCAGCGCCCGCTTGACCTCGTCGGCGTGTCTCATACCTCTATCGTGCGTGCCCCGGTCGGCCGCCGGTAAGGGCTTTGGGCCTAGGCTGCCCCCGTGTTCTCGATCGAACTCACCGAAGGCGCCGAACTGCGCCCCCTCGAACCCTGGCAGGCCGCCGAGTTCCTCGCCCACATGGACCGGGCCCGGGCCACCGTCGACCCGTGGATCCCGTGGGCCAGCGTCAGCACCGACCTGGCCAGCGCGACCGCCACCCTCCAGCGGTACGCCGACAACACCGCCCGCGACACCCAGCGGCTGTACGGCATCTGGCTCGACGGGACCCTGGTCGGCGGCACCATGTTCGTGGCCTTCGACGCCAAGAGCGGCAACTGCGAGGTCGGCTGCTGGCTGGAACCGGCCGCCACCGGGCGCGGGCTGATCACCCGGGCGGTACGCGTGCTGATCGACTGGGCGTTCCGGACCCGCGGCATGCACCGGGTCGAGTGGCACTGCAACCCGGCCAACACCGACAGCTCCAACGTGGCCCGCCGTCTCGGGATGACGCGGGAGGCGCTGCTGCGGCAGTCGTACCCCTGGCAGGGCGTCCGCAACGACACCGAGATCTGGGCGATCCTCGCCACCGAGTGGGAATAGGGTGAAGAGGATGTTCGCGGAACCGTCCCTCACCCATCGCCAGGAGGACGGCCTGGACGTGCCGATGCTGCTCTGGCGATTCCCGCAGCCGCTGCTCGCCGCCTCCAGCGCGGTCCTCGGCGGCGGCGCCGGGCCGCGTGAGTGGCTGGTCAACGCGTCCGTCGCGATGTCCTACGCCCGGCCCGACCCGGACGTGCACCTGGCCGGTCTGGCCGCCGGTCTCGGGCTCACCGGACCCGGCATCGGCCTGCTCACCGGTGTCGACGTGGCCGACGTGGTGGCCGCCGACGACGACGGCGTGCAGGTCTACGCGACCGTCGGCCTGGGTGCCCCGATCCAGGCGGCCGACCCCGAGGCGACCGGTTTCGGCCACCGACCCGGCACGATCAACATCGTCGCCTGGGTGCCGCAGCGGCTCGCCGACGGCGCCCTGATCAACATGGTCGCCACGGCCACCGAGGCGAAGGTGCAGGCACTCGCCGAACTCGGGCTGGCCGCCACCGGCACCGCCACCGACGCGGTCTGCGTGCTCTGCCCGCTGGACGGGCCGTCGGCCGCCTACGGTGGCCCGCGTTCCCGGTGGGGCGCGCCGCTGGCCCGCGCCGTACACCGCGCGGTCCTCGACGGCGGCGCCACCAACCTCGCCACCGGCCGCTCCTGGTCGGGCCGGGTCGCGTCACGGACGTAGAGGGGCTCCCGTCACGGACGGAGGACGCCGCTGTCGATCAGGATCCGCCGGCCCTCGCCGTCCCGGAGGAACTCCACGAACGCGGCGGCCTCCGCGCCGGCCCCGTCCACGAGCACGACCCGCAACGGCCCGATGGTCTCGACCTCGCCGCCGGGCACGGCGACCGGCTCGTCGGTCACGACCACCTCGGCCGATTCGTCCTCACCTGGCGCCACCAGCACCTCGATGCTCGGATTCTGCGCCTCGAAACCCTGCTCGACCGCCGGGAAGTCCTTCGCCAGCGACTCCGCCACGGCCACCCGCAGCTCGACCAGGCCGGCCTGCGGCCCACTGCCCGGATCCACCGGCCCGGCCGGCCCCGACCCGTCGTTCGACCCGGATCCGACGCCCGCGCAGCCACCCGTGGCCAGAACGCCGGCGATCAGTACGACAATCAGTCCTCGCATACGGTGTTCGACCACCCGATCGACGGGTAGGTTCCGTACGCCGGTGGTGTGCGGTGACAAATTGGCACAAAGAGTGCAGCCGTTCTGACGTTGCATACGTCACACCCGCACCGGCATGCTGAGGAGCGTGCCGGAACGCATCGCCGAAGTCACCGCCCTGCTCGCCGAGGTGCTGGCGCCGCGTGCCCCGCTCACCGTGATCGTCGACGGCGGCGATCCCGGCGCCGCGGCCGCGTTCGCCGCCCGCCTGGCCGCCGCCTTCCCGTCCACCGCCCGCGCCTGGAACATCGACGCCGTCCTCGGCCTGACCGGCCCCGGCGGCGGCATGTTCGACTCCGCGCTCAACGTCCTCGAACCCGCCACCGACCAGGTCCTGGTCTTCCTCCGCGGCGGCCCGCGCCACCGGTTCGCCGAGGGCGACGGCGAGCGCCGTGCCCAGGTGGTGATCGACCACCGCGACCCGGAGTGGCCGGTGATCCGCCACCTGCACCCGGACCTGGCCGACCCCGACCGGTGGTACCTGTCGGAGAGCCAGGCGTTCTTCGCCGCCCGCGCCGCCGGCTGGGACGCCAAGTTCGGCGACGACATGCCCCGCTATGCCGAGGCCGTCCGCCGGGCCGGCGTCCGCCCCGGCCACGTCGTGCTGGACATCGGCTGCGGCACCGGCCGGGCGTTGCCGGCACTGTCCGCGGCCGCCGGCCCCACCGGCCGGGTGCTGGGCCTCGACTTCACCCCCGGCATGCTGGAGGCGGCCCGCAAAGCCGGCCGCGACGACGACGCCACGCTCGTCCTGGCCGACGCCCGCCGCCTACCGGTCGCCGAGGCCTCCACCGACGTGATCTTCGCGGCCGGCCTGGTCCACCACCTCCCGGACCCGCTGGCCGGCCTTGCCGAGCTGGCCCGCATCACCCGCCCCGGCGGCGTCCTGGCGATCTTCCACCCCACCGGCCGCGCCCAGCTGGCCGCCCGCCACGGCCGCACGCTGCGCCCCGGCGAACCCATGAGCGAGGAGTGCCTCGGCCCCCTGCTCGCCGGTTCCGGCTGGCGCCTGCGCAGCTACGAGGACGTCCCGGACCGCTTCCTGGCCCTGGCCGACCGCCTCTGACCAGGCATTCCATTTCCGGTACGGGCTACGCCGCCCCCGCCGAACGGCCGGCCCGGCCACCGATCTCAGCCCGGCGGGCGCGGCACGGGCTGGACCACGCAGCTCCTCGCGTGGAGCGGGCGGGACGGCCGGGATTCGGCGGGGGCGGCGCGTCCCGTACCGGAAATGGGGTGAGGCGAAGCATGGTGTTGGGTTAGCTTCGCGGGCATGTTGGCACTCGGTGAGAGGGAGATTCGCAGCTCCTTCGTGAATTGCAGCAAGGGCGAGGCGAGCCGGATCAAGATGCCGCCGGGGTTGTCGGACGACAGCATCCCCTGGAACGACCTGGACTTTCTCGGCTGGACCGATCCGGGGGCGCCGATGCGTGCGCTGCTCGTGGTGCCGGGGGAGGACGGGCCGACCGGGATCGTGCTGCGCCGGCCGGAGGCGATGCGGGCCAGTGCGACGCGGTCGAGCATGTGCCGGGTCTGTCTGACCGATCACGCCGCGTCGGGGGTGTCGCTGTTCGTGGCGCCGCTGGCCGGGGCGGCGGGGCGCAACGGCAACAGCGTGGGGGAGTACCTCTGCTCGGATCTGGCCTGCTCGCTCTATCTGCGGGGCAAGCGGCAGCCGAGGATGCGGCTGGTCCGCCGGGAGGAGACGCTCACGCTGAGCGAGCGGATCGACCGGGCGATGGCCAACCTGACCGCCTTCACCACGCGGGTTGCCGCCGGCTGACGGTCACCTGAGGGCCGCCGGGCATGGAAGGCTGTTGGGGGAGCCGCTGAACACGAGAGCTGAGGACCACACATGGGCCAAGCCGCGATCCTCACGGTCGACGACGACCCGTCGGTGTCCCGCGCCATCGCGCGCGACCTGCGCCGCCGCTACGGCGACCGGTACCGGATCGTTCGCGCGTCGTCCGGCGCCGAGGCGCTCGAGGTGCTGCGTGAGCTGAAGCTGCGCGGCGGCCGGGTGGCGGTGGTGCTGGCCGACTACCGGATGCCGCAGATGAACGGCATCGAGTTCCTCGAGGAGGCGATGGACCTCTTCCCGTTGGCCCGGCGGGCACTGCTCACGGCGTACGCGGACACCGACGCCGCGATCCAGGCGATCAACGTGGTGGACGTCGACCACTACCTGCTCAAGCCGTGGGACCCGCCGGAGGAGAAGCTCTACCCGGTGCTGGACTCGCTGCTCGACGCCTGGCAGGCCACCGCTGACCGGGAGCTGCCGGACATCCGGGTGGTCGGGCACCGGTGGAGTGAGCCGTCCTTCCAGATCCGTGACTTCCTGGCGCGCAACCTGGTGCCGTACCGGTATTTCGGCGCCGACGAGCCGGAGGGCCGCCGCCTGCTGGAGGCCGCGGAGGCCGGGCCGGAGGCGGTGCCGCTGGTGGTGACCGCGGACGGGCGGGCCCTGTCCCGGCCGACCGTGCAGGAGGTGGCCCGGGCGGCCGGCCTGTCCACCGACCCGGGCCGCGACTTCTACGACCTGATCATCGTGGGTGGCGGGCCGGCCGGGCTCGGCGCCGCGGTGTACGGCGGCTCCGAGGGCCTCAAGACGCTTCTGATCGAGCGGCAGGCGGTCGGCGGCCAGGCAGGGCAGAGCTCCCGGATCGAGAACTACCTCGGCTTCCCGGACGGGATCTCCGGCGCCCAGCTCACCGACCGGGCGCGCCGCCAGGCCGACAAGTTCGCGGCCGAGACGCTGACCACCCGGGAGGTGGTGGCGCTCCGGGCGGACGGGTCCGCGCGGACCCTCACGTTCGCCGACGGCGGGGAGGTCTCCGCGCACGCCGTGCTGCTCGCCACCGGGGTCTCGTACCGTCCGCTGCTGGCCGACGGGGTCGCCGATCTGACCGGTTCGGGCGTGTTCTACGGGTCGGCGGCCACCGAGGGGCCGGCTTGCGCCGGCACCGACGTCTACATCGTCGGCGGCGCCAATTCGGCCGGTCAGGCCGCGTTGTTCTTCTCGAGGTACGCGCGCCGCGTAACCCTCCTGGTGCGCGGCGACTCGCTCGAGGCGTCCATGTCGTACTACCTGATCCAGCAGCTCGCCCAGGTGGAGAACATCGAGGTGCGCACCCGCTGCGAGGTGATCGGGGCGCAGGGCGCCGGCCACCTCCAGGCGATCACCGTCTGCGACAGCAAGAACGGTACGAAGGCGACCGTCGAGTGCGGATACCTGTTCGTGTTCATCGGCGCGGAACCCCGGACCGACTGGCTCGGCGACACGGTGCTGCGCGACGACCGGGGCTTCATCCGTACCGGGCCGGATCTGCTCGTCGGCGGGGAGCGCCCGCGGGGATGGGATCGCGACCGGGATCCGTTCTATCTGGAGAGCAGTGTCCCCGGCATCTTCGCGGCCGGCGACGTCCGGGTCGGTTCGGTGAAACGGGTGGCCTCGGCGGTCGGCGAGGGAGCGATGGCGGTCGCGCTGGTCCACCGCTACCTGGAGGCGTAGTCATGTCCGACGTCGAGGAGATCCGGCTCGAGCCCTGCGAACCGGGGGTTCTCACCCCGGCCGACCTGAGGACACTGTTCCTGTTCGAGAAGCTGACCGATGAGCAGCTCGGCTGGCTGGCCACGCACGGTTGCACCATGCGGGTCCCGGCGGGTGGCCTGGTGATTCGTGAGGGCGACCCGGCCGAGGCGTTCTTCGTGCTGCTCAGCGGCACGATCGCGCTGACCCGGCGGGTCGGTGAGGACGAGGTCACCACGATCCGGACCGAGCAGCGCGGCGTCTACATGGGCGCCACCCAGGCGTACCTTCGTGACGACGGTGTGCCCCGCAGCTACATGGCGTCGATGCGGGCGCTCTCCGACAGCGAGTTCTTCATGGTGTCGTCGGCCGACTTCGGGTGGCTCATGCGGGAGTGGTTCCCGATGGCGATCCACCTGCTCGAAGGCCTGGCGCTGGGGATGCGCAGCTCGCAGGCCGCGATCGGGGAGCGGCAGCGGCTGGCCGCCCTCGGCGCGCTCTCGGCCGGTCTCATGCACGAGCTGAACAATCCGGCGGCCGCCGCCGCCCGGGCCACCAGCGCGCTGCGCCAGCGGGTCGCCGCCATGCGGATGAAACTCGGCAAGCTGGCGGCCGGCAAGGTGGCCCCGGACCGGCTCACCGCACTCCTGGAGTTGCAGGAGGAGGTGATCGAGCGGGCCGCCAAGTCACCCACGCTGACCGCGATGCAGACCGCCGACCTGGAGGACGCGCTCGGCGAGTGGATGGACGAGCGGAACATCACCGGCGGCTGGGATGTGGCCCCGGTCTTCGCCCAGGGCGGCATCGACACCGCGTGCCTCACCGAGCTGGAGTCCCGGCTCGCCTCGCCGGAGCTGCTCGACCAGGCGATCCACTGGATCGGGTACGCGCTGGAGACCGAGCAGCTGATGAGCGACATCGAGGACGCCACCGGCCGGGTGTCGTCGCTGGTGCACTCGGCGAAGCAGTACTCGCACCTGGACCGGGCCGCACACCAGTGGATCGACGTGCACGTCGGCCTGGAGAGCACGCTGGTCATGCTGGCCCACAAGATCGGCGACGAGGTTCGGGTGGTGAAGGAGTACGACCGGGAGCTGCCGCAGATCCCGGCCCACCCGGCCGAGCTGAACCAGGTGTGGACCAACCTGATCGACAACGCGGTCCAGGCCATGTCCGGGGTGGGCACGTTGACGATCCGGACGTTCCGGGAGGACGACCGGCTCGTGGTGTCGGTCGGGGACACCGGCCCGGGGGTGCCGCCGGAGATCCGTAAGCGGGTCTTCGAGCCGTTCTTCACCACCAAGCCGGTCGGCGAGGGCACCGGGCTGGGCCTGGACATCTCCTACCGGATCGTGGTCAACGGGCACGGCGGCGACATCTCGGTGGAGTCGCGGCCGGGTGACACGAGGTTCCTGGTCCGGCTGCCGTTCGCCGAACCCGCGTCGAGCTGAGGCACCCGGGGGCGGCCACCCCGTCGACGGCCGCCCCCGGCACCCCTCAGGCGATCAGGCAGGAGATCGCCGGCCAGGTCCAGTTGCCGTTGTGCATCACGGTGAAGCCGAACGAGTTGCCGCTGCCGTTCGGCCGTGCGGTCAGCACCGTGTTGTTGTTGCTCAGGGTCGTCGCCGCGTTCCAGCTGTTCTGGAAGTACTGCGGGGACTGGGCGGTGACCGTGACGACCCAGTTGCTGCTGCCCGAGACGTTGACCGTGAGGTTGAAGCGGTCGGCCCACTGCTGTCCCTGCACGTAGCTGGTCGAGCAGGTGCCCGGCGCCGACGGCGAGGTGGATGGCGAGGTCGACGGTGAGGTCGGAGTGGTGCCGCCGCTCAGGTCGGGGGTCGTCCAGTCGCGCCACTCGGCCAGGTTTCCGGCGGCGCGGCTGGAGATCCGCATGACGCCCGCCGCGCTACCGGTCTTGAGCAGGAACTTCTGGATGTTCTGCCGGAGCGGCTCACGCCACTCGGCCCGGTTGGCGCAGTGGCTGCCGTCCTGTACGTCGGACCAGTAGGTGATGTTCCCACCCGCCCCGAGCGCCTTGTAGACCTCCGCCCCGGCCAGTGCGGCCACGCTCGCCGACCGGGGACCGAGGTTGGCGATGTGCGGGTTGTCCATGATGAACAGCCCGCGTGGCGCGATCATCGCCACCGTCTCGTGGGTGTCCACCGGCAGCCGGGTGGGACTGCCGGTGAACGATCCGAACGCGTCGCCGAGCCACGGCTGCTCGCCGTACGCGCTGCTCAGGCTCTGGGCGCCCTCGCCGGGGACGCCGCGCAGGATCGGCACGCCGCCGGTGCCCGACTCGATCGGCATGGTGAGGGCGATCCGCTGGTCGAAGGCGCCGGTCACGAACGTGCCCTTGCCGAACCGGGAGCAGCCGGTGACCCCGGTGGCGTCGCCGCGCAGGATCGAGCCGCCGGACTGCTCCAGCACGTCGATGATCCGGCTGACGCCCCACGCCCAGGCCACCAGCAGGCCGGTGGTGCTGTTCGAGCCGTAGACGCTGTAGAAGGCGCCCTGCTTGCCGGCGCGGCCGGTGCCCTCCTTGCCCACCGCGTACGGGTCGTACTTGATCACCGCGGCGCCGGCGGCCTTGATGGTGGCGGTGTCCGCGCCGAACCCGCCCAGCACCACCACCGCGGGGAACGGTCCGGTGCCGCTGGGCAGCTCGACTCCGGCCGAGAAGGAGGCGCTGCGGCCGTTGTGGCTGACGTTCACCGTGATGGCCGACGCCGAGACGGTGCCGGTGACGCTCGACGGCTTGGCCGGTTTCTCGCCGTAGACGAACTTCTCGGCCAGCTTCTTGATCTCGTTGCGCTGGCAGCGCCAGTCGGCCTGCGAGGTGATGCGGGTGCCGTTCAGCCGTGTGAACGGGTCCGGCAGCCGGGTCACGGTGGGCAGCGAGCCGGTGTCCGGCAGCGCCGGGGCGGGGCAGCTCACGCCCTCGTCCTCGACTCCGGCCGCGGCGGCGCGGGACTCGGTCGCCGCGGTCACGCCGACGGCCGTGGCGAGGGCCGCCAACAGGGCGATGGCCGTTCTCCTGAGCAGTGGGGGCGGGGACGGGCGCACGGGGATTCCTCCTGGGGCGGGGAACGGGAACCCCGGCGCGGACGTGGGGATGCCGGCCGGAACCGGGGCCGAAGCCATCGACGGAGGTGACGCTTGTCGATGGGCTGAGTATTCGACCCCGGTCCCTTGGTGTCAACAACTATCGGTAACGTAACGGTAATAAGAAAGAGCTAATTAGCAGCTCACATGCCATTCGGACGTCTACTCGGTCGACCTGTTGCTGCCAGTTTCCGAAAGTTCCGGCCCCTCTTCGTCGACCTGGGTGGGAGCCGGCTGCGGCTCCTCCTCCGCCGGCGTGGTCGCCGTCGGCTCGGCCGGCGTGGGCTCGGTCGTGCCCTCGCGCGACGGCGTGTTCGCGGTGGAGGGCGCGGCGGGATCCGCCGACGGTGGCGTAACCATCTCCGGCTCCACGCCGGAGTCCTCGCTCACGTTCTGGAACAGGATGGTCGGGGTGCCGGTGTCCCGCCCGTTCGTCACATCCGCCGCCGACCGCCCCGCGAACAATTCCGCGGTGGTCAGCGTGCCCATCCCGAGCGCGAAGAACGCGGCGGCCGCCAGCCCCACCCGTTTCCAGTGGATCCGCCGGCGCTCCTCGCCGGACGGCGGCTCCTCGGCGGCCTCGACCGACGGCGTGCCGGCCGCCGCCGGTGCGACCGTGAAGGCCGACCGCACCTGTCTCGCCCCCCGGTCGATGAACCGGTGATAGATCTCTGTGCCGATCGAGCTGATCAGGGCCGCCACCGCGGCTCCGATCAGGGTGCCGGCGACTCCCAGGAAGGAGCCGGCCACGGCGGCGGAGACGGCCGCGAGGGTGCCGGCGACGGTCTTCGGAATGTCGATGCCGGACCAGAAACGGCCCTGTGCCTGTTCGGACATGTCCTTTGGATCCTCTGCGCTGGACTCCCGGGTCAGCTCTTCGCCTTAACCCCCCGGTCCGCCGCCAAACCCCGCCGCTCCGCCAGCACCGTCCACAGCGGGGGGACCACGATGCCCTCGTGGCGCCGGGCCAACCGGCGGGTCCGCAGAATGCCTGCCACGCCCACGGCCGCCACCAGGAACTGCACCGACATCGCGACCTTGAAATCGTCGATGTGATAGTCGTTACCGCCGCCGGTGCGGGCGTCCAGGATCAGCCCGATCAGCTGGATGGTGATCAGCGACGCCACGAAGCCGCCCACGTTCACCACCCCGGTGGCGGTGCCCAGCCGGCTCGGCGGGTTGAAGCTGCGCGCGAAGTCGAACCCGATCATCGAACCCGGCCCGCCCAGGCCCAGCGCCACCACGAGCAGGACCAGCACCGGCAGCGGCGCCCGCCCCGGCCACGCGATGACCAGCGCCCAGGCGCCCATGTTGGCGGCCACGATCCCGAGCACCAGCTGGGAGCGGCGCAGCGGGTGCCGCTGGGTAAGCAGGCCCAGCATCGGCCCGGCCGCCATGCCGGTCACCACGAAGACGGTCAGCAGCACGCCCGCGGTGGCCCGGCTCAGACCCTCCCCGGCGATCAGGAACGGCACGCCCCACATCAGCGCGAACACCGTGCCGGTGAACTGGGTGGTGAAATGCGCCCACAGGCCCAGCCGGGTGCCCGGGTGCCGCCAGGAGCTGCCCAGGTCGGTGCCGAGCCGCTGCCAGCTCATCGCGCCGCCGCTGTTGATCCGCCGCTCCGGGGTGTCCCGCAGCGCGATCAGCACGGCGATCGCCACGAACAGGCCGGCGCCGGCGGCGCCCAGGAAGCCGGTGGTCCAACCCGCGCCGGCCAGCACGGCGGCCAGCGGCACGGCGGACAGCACCTGACCGATCTGGCCCATGATCCCGGTGAGCTGGGTGAGGACCGGCACCCGCCGGGCCGGGAACCAGTGCGGCACCAGGCGCAGCACGCTGATGAAGGTCATCGCGTCGCCGGCGCCGACCAGCACCCGGGCGGTGATCGCGCCGCTCAGCCCGTCGGTGAACGCCATCAGGGTCTGCCCGGCGGCCATCACGAGCGCACCGGACAGCACCAGCCTCAGTGATCCGAAACGGTCCAGCAGGAGCCCGACCGGGATCTGCAAACTGGCGTAGACGAGCAACTGGACGACGGCGAACACGGCCAGCGCGCCCGCGCCGACGCCGAAACGCTCCTGCGCGTCGAGCCCGGCCACCCCGATCGAGCTGCGGTGCAGGACGGCGACGATGTACGCGGCCAGCCCGGCGGCCCACACCGCCCAGGGACGCAGGTGCATGGGCGGCCTTCCGCTGGTGGAGGTAACGTGCCCTCCCACCCTTCTCCCTTACCGGCCTCCCCGGCAACGTGATCCCTAGCTCAGGTGGGACTCCAGCCAGTCCAGGGTGACCCGCAGGAACTCGGCCCGCGCGGAGCGGTGCAGCAGTTCGTGGCCCTCGCCGGGAAAGAGCAGATAGCGGTGCGGGTGCCCGCGTTCGGTGAGCGACGCCACCACCCGCTCGGCCTCGATCACCGGCACGTTGCTGTCGTTCTCGCCGTGCACGATCAGCAGCGGGGCGCGCAGCCGGTCCAGCCGGTGCAGCGGGGACAGGTCACGCAACAGGCCGGCGTCGTGCACCGGATGGCCGTACTTGCTCACCGCGGCCGCCGCGATCCACGGCTCGGTGTGCCGGTAGAAGCTATCGAAATCGGACATCCCGCAGATGTCGACGCCGACCGTGAACAGGTCCGGGAAGGCGGTCAGGGCGGCCAGCGTCAGGTAGCCGCCATAGGAACGGCCCATGATCCCGACCCGCCCGGCGATCCCGGACTCCCGCAGGAACGTCACGCACGACCGGACGTCCTCGATCGCGTCGTAGCGGCGGGCGCCGTTGTCCGCCTCGACGAACGCGCGCCCGAAACCGGACGATCCGCGCACGTTCGGGGCGAACACCGCGATGCCCCGCGCCACCAGCGACTGGAACAGCGGGCCGTGCCCGGGCCGCTCCTGCGCCTCCGGACCGCCGTGAAACCACAGCACGGTCGGGTGCGGGCCCGGCGTACCGGGCCGGAAGAGCCACCCGGTGAGGGTGAGCCCGTCGTGCGCGGTGACCACCTCGAGCGTCGGGCGGACCGCCTCGGGCGAGGCCGGCGCCGCCGAGACCGCACGCACCTCGCCGGTCTCCCGCCGCCAGACCCAGACGCCGTGCGGCTGACCGGGCCCCTCCGCCGTGAAGGAGAGCGTGGCCGCGTCGAAACTCCACGCCAGGCCGCTGACCACCGGGCCGGGCAGCGGCGACACCGGCTTCGGGCCGCGATCGCCGTCGTGGTCCAGGTCGATCAGCGCGGCCTCCGACTCGCCGCCCCGGACGTTGAACAACACCGCGGCGGTACGCCCGTCGGCGGTGATCGTGAAGTCCTCCACCTCGCCACCCGAGGCCAGGACCTCCACGGCGTCACCGGCTATGCGGATCAGTGCCGGGAACTCGCCGTCCTGGCTGAGCGCGTAGACGCACCCGCCGCCCGGGCTGAACACCGCCTTCTCGCCCCGGGTGACCGGCTTCCCGGTGCCGGTGGACAGGTCGCGCAGCACGATCTCGCGGGCGCCGCGCGGCCCGTACCGCAGAAGCGCGAAGCGCCCGGCCGGGTCCACGTCCAGAAGCTGGAGAAGGTCGCCTCGCGCGACCGTCGTTCTGGTCCCCGCGGTCACGTCGATCAGGATCGCGCTGGTCAGGTTCTCGGTGAGGGCCAGCACCGGGCGGCCCGGCAGCCAGCGCATGTCGTCCGCCGTGTCGTCGCCGAAGCCGGCGACCTGATGCAGGTCGGAGCCGTCCGGCCGGACCAGCCAGACCTCCTGCCGGGGCGCGCCGCCCGGGGCGGTCTGGCAGGCCAGCCAGCCGCCGCCGGACGACCAGGCGACCGCCGACACCGGCTCCGGGCCGGTGTCGACGCGGAAGGCCAGCTCACTGCCGACCGGCTGTACCCAGACCGCCGGCGCGCCACCCCGGTCGGAGACGTACGCCATGTGCCGCCCGTCCGGTGACAGGGTGGGCGACCAGTTCCCGGCGATCTCCGGCTCGACGCGGTTCCAGCCCGCGGGCAGCACGGTCACGTCGACACGGTGGAGCTGACCCGTCATCTGGATTCCCCTGTTCCTAATCGAGCATTGTCTGCAGCCACATCTCCAGCAGCGCGAGCTGCCACAACTGATTCGCCCCGAGCGTGGTGCGCGGGGTGTTCGGGTCGGCGAGCAGCGCCGACACGTACTCCGGCCGGAACAGCGCCCGCTCCCGGGCGGCCGGCGCGTGCAGCGCGTCCCGGACCATGTCGAGCACCGGGCCCTCCAGGTGCCGGATGCCGGGCACCGGGAAGTAGCCTTTCGGCCGGTCGACAACCGCGTCGGGCACCAGCCCGCGGGCCGCCTCCTTGAGCACTCCCTTGCCGTCGTGGGCCAGTTTCAGCTCGGGCGGGCAGGCCGCCGCGAGCTCGACCAGTTCGTGATCCAGGAACGGTACGCGGGCCTCCAGCCCCCACGCCATAGTCATGTTGTCGACCCGTTTGACCGGATCGTCGACGAGCATCACCTGCGAGTCGAGCCGGAGCGCCGCGTCGACCGCGGTGGGTGCCCCGGGCCGGCCGAAGCTCTCCGCCACGAACTCCCGCGCCAGGTCCACATCGACCGTCCAGGCGGGGTTGAGCTGCCGGGACAGCTCGGCGTGCGTGCGGTCGAAGAACTCCTTCGCGTACGCCTCGACGGCCTGTTCCCGGGGCACGCCGGCGAGGGGCGGGTACCAGCTGTAGCCGGCGAAGATCTCATCGGCACCCTGCCCAGATTGCACCACCTTGACATGCTTTGCAACGTCTTCACTGAGCAGGTTGAAGGCGATGCAGTCGTGGCTCACCATCGGCTCGCTCATCGCGCCGACGGTCCGCTCCACGGCCGGCAGGAACCGCTCATGACCGATCCTGATCTGGTGGTGAGTGGTCTGGAAATGCTTGGCCACGATGTCCGAGAACTCGAACTCGTCCCCGCTCTCCCCGCCGCCGGCCTCGAACCCGATGCTGAACGTGGTCAGCCCCGCCTGCCCCCGCTCGGCCAGCAGCGCCACGATGAGGCTGGAGTCCAGCCCGCCGGAGAGCAGCACCCCGACCGGCACGTCGGCGACCATCCGCCGCTCCACCGCCTGCCGCAGCTTCTCCCGGACCGCCGCGGCCCAGTCGGCCTTCGCCAACCGCCGGGTGAAGGACGCCTCCCAATACACCCGCTCGGTGGACGTCCCGTCCGCCCGGATCACCCGGACCGTGGCCGGCGGCAGCTTGCGGACCCCGGCCAGGATCGTCCGCGGTGCCGGCACCACCGAATGGAACGTCATGTAGTGCTGCAACGCCACCCGGTCGAGGGTGGTGTCCACATCGCCCGCGGCGAGCAGCGCGGGCAGCGTGGAGGCGAACCGCAGCCGCCCCGGCGCCTCGGCCAGATAGAGCGGCTTGATCCCGAGCCGGTCGCGGGCCAGCGTCACGGTCCCGCTGTCGTGCTCCACCAGGGCGAAGGCGAACATCCCCAGAAAGCGGGTGACGCAGTCGGCGCCCCACCGGTGGTACGCCTTGAGGATGACCTCGGTGTCCGAGCCGGAGAAGAACGTGTAGCCCTCCTTCTCCAGCTCCTCGCGCAGCTCCCGGTAGTTGTAGACGCAGCCGTTGAAGACCACGGTGAGGCCCAGCCGGTCATCGGTCATCGGCTGGGCGCCGGCCTCCGACAGGTCGATGATCTTCAGTCGCTGGTGACCGAGAGCGATCCGTGGTTGCGTCCACATCCCGTGGCCGTCCGGGCCGCGGGACTCCAGACAGGGCAGCATCCGCCGGACCGCCTCGGTGTCCGCGGGCCGGTCGCCGTAGCGGATCTCGCCGGCGATTCCACACATGAGATACCTCCTGATGTCAGCCGAGCAACCAGGTGTCCTTCGATCCGCCGCCCCGCGAGGAGTTGACGATCATGCTGCCGGCGGGCGCCACCCGGGTCAGGGCGGCCGGGGCCACCACCGGCTCCTTCCCGGTGAAGACGAACGCCCGCAGGTCGACGTGCCGCGGGGCGAGCCGGTGCCCGTCGAAGACCGGATGGGTGGAGAGCTCGACCAGCTCCTGCGCCACCCAGCGGTGCGGGGCGGCCCGGATCTGCCGGCGCAGCGCCTCCAGGTCGGCGGGGCTCGCGTGCGGGCCGATCACGATCCGGTCGCCGCCGTAGCCGTCGACCGGTTTGCAGACCAGCTCGCCGAGACGGCTCAGCACCTCGGCACGCTGCTCCGGGATCCCGCACAGATAGGTGGGCACGTCCGCCAGCAGCGGCTTCTGGCCCAGGTAGTACTCGATGAGGCGGGGCACGAAGGCGTACACCGCCTTGTCGTCGGCCACCCCGTTGCCGAGCGCGTTGGCCAGCACGACGGTGTCCGCGTGCAGGGCGGACACCAGGCTGGGGCCGAGCGGCATGCCGTCCGCGCCCGGCGAGTGCACCAGACTGTCCTCGCCCATCCGCAGGTAGATGACGTCGACCGGGTGCCGGTGGCCGTCCCGCAGCCGCCACACCCGGCCCTCGTCGACGAACAGCTCGGTGCTGCGGACCACCGGCACCTCCATGGCCTCGGCGAGCATCCGGTGCTCGAACCAGGCCGAGTCGTCCGGGCCCTGGCTCAGCACCACGAGCGCCGGATCGTCGCCGGCGGCCGGGCCGGCCGCCTCCAGCAGGGCCCGCTTCAGCAGGCGCGGGGTCTCCTCCACCGAGATCAGCGCGGCCGGGCGCGGCAGCTCGGGCAGGACGCTCCAGGTGAGACGGCGGTTCTGCATGGCGTACGCGATCCCGGACGGCACCCGCAGGTTGTCCTCCAGCACACACCACTTCCCGGCCCCGTCACGGACCAGGTCGACCCCGGCCACCTGGGCGCGGACCGCGGGCCGGCTGATCAGGGCGCCGCTGGCCCGCAGCTCCGGCGACCCGTCGATCACCCACTCGGGCACGATGCCGTCGGCCACCACCTGACGGTCGCCGTAGACGTCGTTGAGGAACGCGTCGAGCGCCCGGACCCGCTGCACCAGGCCCTCGGTCAGGTGCCGCCAGTCGCCGGCCGGCACGATCCGGGGCACCAGGTCGAACGGGAACAGCCGGGTGGCGGCCTCACCGGCCACACTGAACGTGATACCCCGGGCGCGCTGCTCGTCGTCGCGGTGGTCCTCGCGCTGCCGCAGGCCGGTGGCGCCGAGCGAGGTGAGCACCGGCAGGATCCCGGCGTAGGCGGGACAGACGCGCCCGCCCGGGAAGGCCTCGTCTTCGTCGGCCACGTACGCCTCGATCAGCGCCGGTGCCGGGGTGCCCGCCGGACCCGCCTCGATCACCCCGCCGCGGGTCTCCGCGACCAGCGCTTCGACCACGTCGGAGAGCCGGCCGCGCCGGGCCAGGGCGCGCCGCTGCCGGGCCGCCGAGCTGCCCCGGCTCAGCGCCCGCAGAGTGAGGTCGAAGACCTGGTCCCAGTCGCCCAGTTCCTCCAGCTGCGGGCGCAGCTCACCGACCAGGCGCTCGACCGCGACGGCGGCCGGCACCGGAACCGGCGAGCGGGGCAGGTCCAGCAGGTCGCCTTCCAGCCCGGACCGGGCGGCCCGCCACATCGCGGCCCGGTGCAGGGGCGGCCTCGGGTCCGGGAGGGGGAGCCCGGCGCGGTGCTCGACCTGGGCGCGCAGCACGAGCGCGCGGAACAGCCCGGCCAGCAGCACCACGGTCTCCACGTCGGGGCTGGCGTCGGTGACCCGCAGCTCCACGGTGGGCACGTGCGCGGACGGCCGGACGTCGAAGTAGACCATCTTCGGGTCGCTGATCGTCCCGGACGCGATCAGGTCGCTGACCAGGGCCTCGTGCTCCGCCGCCGAGTGCAGGCGGCCACTGTCGCCGGCGGTCGGCCAGCGCATCCACACCAGGGAGCGGACGCTGGCGTACCCGGAGTCCTCGCCCATCCAGTAGGGCGAGCTGGCGGAGAGCCCGAGCAGCACCGGCAGCACCGGCGTCACCCGCTGGGCGACCGCGACCGCCTCGTCCCGGTCCGGCACCCCGACGTGCACCTGGGCGCCGCAGATCAGCTGCTCACGGACGAGCATCTGGTACTCGTGCAGCATCCGCTGATAGCGGGACGTCGGCGTGACCGGCAGCGCGTCCAGGTCGACCAGCGGTACGGTGCCGGCCGCGACCAGCCCGAGGCCGAGCGACTCGGCCACCCCGATCGCCTTCCGCCGCCGCGCGACGATCCCGGCCCGCAATTCGTCCAGGGTGGCGCTGACCGAGGTGTTGGTCTCCACCACCGACCGGTGCAGCTCGGCCGAGAAGTGTGCCCCGTCCAGCCGGTCCAGGATCTCCGGCGCCCGCGGAACCAGCTCACGGGTGCCGAGGTCGACGACGTGAAGCTCCTCCTCCACACCGAGGGTGAGTGCGGCCCGGCCGGGGACGCGCGAATCCGACGCCTTTAATGACTCCGTCATCGAGACCGCCTCTGCATAGGTTCAGCCCGGTATCGCCGGAGCCTTCCCATAGGATGTAGCGAATCTGTGACGTGCCCGTTTCGCGTCGCGGTCAAGCATGACGACCGCGACACTCCAGCCCGGGCCGGAGGTCCTTTGCAGCTCACCGGTAGTGTCGCCCGGTGACGCCCGACACCCGCGGAGGTCCTTCATGAGCAGCGTCGTCGTAATCACCGGATCGGCCGGTCTGATCGGTTCGGAGGCGGTCCGGCACTTCGCCGCCCTCGGCATGGACGTGGTCGGGGTCGACAACGACATGCGCGGCTACTTCTTCGGTGCCGACGGATCCACCCAGTGGAACCTCCAGCGCCTGGTCAAGGAGGTCGGCGACCGGTACACCCACCACAACGTCGACATCCGTGACCGGGACGGGCTGGACAAGCTCTTCACCGACCTGGGGTCGAACATCGGGCTGGTCATCCACGCGGCCGCGCAGCCGAGCCACGACTGGGCCGCCCGCGAGCCGTTCACCGACTTCGACGTGAACGCGGTCGGCACGATCAACATGCTCGAGGCGACCCGGCGGCACGCGATCGACGCGCCGTTCATCTTCACCTCGACCAACAAGGTGTACGGCGACACGCCCAACTCGCTGCCGCTGGTGGAGCTCTCGTCCAGGTACGAGCTGCCCGAGGACCACAAGTGGTACGGCGGCATCGACGAGACCATGACGATCGACAACAGCATGCACTCGGTCTTCGGCGCCTCGAAGGTGGCGGCCGACATCATGGTCCAGGAGTACGGCCGCTACTTCGACATGCCGACCGCGGTCTTCCGGGGCGGCACGCTGACCGGTCCCGGCCACTCGGCGGCCGAGCTGCACGGCTTCCTGGCGTACGTGATGCGCTGCGTGATGGAGCAGCGGACGTACAAGATCTTCGGCTACAAGGGCAAGATGGTCCGCGACGCCATCCACTCGCACGACCTGATCACCGCGTTCGAGGCGTTCCACAAGGCGCCCCGGGTGGCCGAGATCTACAACATGGGCGGCGGCCGGTTCTCCAACTGCTCGCACATCGAGGCCTTCAAGATCGCCTCGGAGATCACCGGTCTGGAGGCCCGTACCGAGTACGTGGACCAGGCCCGGCAGGGCGACCACCAGTGGTGGATCAGCGGCACCGGCCGGTTCGAGGAGCACTACCCGGACTGGAAGCTGACCTACGACGTGCCGGCCATCCTGCGGGAGATCTACGAGGCCAACCAGGAGGTCTGGAAGTCCTGATCCACGTGGATCCGGCCCGATAGATTCATGGACATGAGCATCGGGCCGGGTCGGGTGGTCGCCGGGCGCTACCTGCTGGGGCGGATGCTGGGCCGCGGCGGGATGGGTGCGGTCTGGCAGGCACACGACACCCTGCTCGGCCGCGAGGTCGCGCTCAAGGAGGTCGGGGGCTCCAGCCTGCCCTCCGATCCACAGGTTCGGCGGACCCTGCGGGAGGCGCAGGCCGCCGCCCGCCTCCGGCACCCCTCCATCGTGACCGTCTACGACGTGGTCACCGACGAGGGCGCCCCGTGGATCGTGATGGAGCTGGTCGATGGCCGGTCCCTCGCGGAGACCATCGCCGAGCAGGGCCGGCTCACCGTGCGGCGGACCGCCGAGATCGGGCTGAGCGTGCTCGACGCGCTCCGGGCCGCCCACCGGGAGGGCGTCGCCCACCGGGACGTCAAGCCCGCCAACATCCTCCTGGAGGAGGGGCGGGTGGTGCTGACCGACTTCGGGATCGCCGCGATCGACGACGCGACCGCCCTCACCGCGACCGGTCAGATGGTGGGTTCCCCGGCGTACCTGGCGCCGGAGCGGATCAACGGGCAGCCCGCCACGGCCGCCGCCGACATGTGGTCGCTGGGCGTCACCCTGTATGCCGCGGTGACCGGCCGGTCGCCTTTCCAGCGTGAGGACACCCAGGCCACGCTCGCCGCGATCCTCAACAGCCGGCCCGAGGCCCCGGCGTACGGCGGCCTGCTGTGGCCGGTGATCAAGGGCCTGCTGGACAAGGATCCGGTCCGCCGGCTCGGCGCCGATCAGGCCCGTGAGCTGCTGGCGAAAGTGGTCCGGGCGGCCGAGCCCGAGGCGCCCGGCGCGGTGCGGCGGCGGCGATGGTGGCCGGTTCGGCAGACACGGCGTGAGGACGCGCCGGACGGCCTTCCCGGGACGCTGGTGGCGCCGTCACCCACGATCGCGGCGCCCACGGTGGCCGAGCCGGTTTCTGACACGTCCGCGGCCGGAACCAGCGCGGAGACCGATGCGGAGACGCCTCCGGCGCCGGTGTTCGCCGTCGATCAGACAACGCTTTCCGGTTCGGCGACGCCGCTGCCGCTCTACCCTGAGCCGTCGCGCGGGCCGGGACGACTGCGGAAGGGCCGGGTGTGGCTGTCCGCGGCGGTGGTCGCGGTGCTGCTGCTCGCGGGTGGGCTCCTGCGTGTGTTCTGGCCCGGCTCGGGTGGCGAGGCGGCCACCGCGGGCTCCAGCGCGAGCCCGAGCGTGCCGCCACCGCCGTCGGCGGCCTCCGCCGCGGTGGCCCCCGGTACGGCGGCCACTCCGGTCAACCCGAACCTGGACAGCTGCCTGGTGGGGACCTGGCGGTCGACGTCGACGCAGGTCGTCAACCATTTCGAGGGCGTGGACGCCGTGTTCACCGGCAAGGGCGGGACGATCCTTCGGATCCACCCGGACGGCCGCTCCGTCGCGGACTACGACAGGTCGGCGCCGTTGACCGCGAAGATCAAGGGAAACAGCTTCGTCGAGACGCTTCGGGGCGTCCAGGCCTCCCGGGTCGAGACACGCGGCGGCAAGCTCTACGACAGCGGATTCTCCGGCGGCCCGACCTACCAGATGAAACGCAACGGGAAGAGCATCTCGATCGAGGTGACGAACCCCACCACCTCGCACACCCAGCCGTACATCTGCTCGGACACCTCGCTCACGGTCTACGGCGACGACAAGGTGTCCACCGACGCGTACGCCCGGGTCAGCCGTACACCATGACTCCGGTCATCGGGCATGTTTCCGCACTTCCTGTGTCTTTTCTGTAAGGGGCGTTTACGTAATGACCCGTTAACCATCATTCGGTACATTGCCGAAATGTCCGACTTGACGCACTCTTTGCGCCGGGACTTGCCGGCGTCCATCGTCGTGTTCCTGATCGCCATCCCGTTGTCCCTCGGCATCGCCGCGGCCTCGGGTGCGCCATTACTCGCGGGATTGGTCGCCGCCGTGGTCGGCGGCATCGTCGCGGGCGCCCTCGGCGGCGCTCCCTTACAGGTCAGCGGCCCCGCCGCGGGCCTCACCGTGATCGTCGCCGGGACCGTCGCGGACTACGGGTTCGCCGGCACGGCCGCCATCATCGCCGTCGCGGGCCTGGTCCAGATCCTTCTCGGCGTCTCCCGTCTGGGCCGCGCCGCCCTCGCCCTGTCGCCGGCCGTGGTACACGGCATGCTGGCCGGCATCGGCCTGGTCATCGCGCTCAGCCAGATCCACGTGATGCTCGGCGGCTCACCGCAGAGCTCGGCCTGGCAGAACCTGGTCGACCTGCCCGGCCAGATCGCCACCCACCACGGCACCGCCGCCGTCCTGGGCGTCCTCACCGTCGTGATCCTCATCCTCTGGCCCCGCCTCGTCCGGTTCTCGCTGCTGCCCGCCGCCCTGGTCGCCGTGGTGTCGATGACCGCGCTCGCCGCCGCCCTGAACGCCGACGTGGACCGGGTCCGCCTGCCCGACGAACCTCTGGCCGGCCTGATCCGCCCGGCCTGGCCGGACGCGCCGCTGCGCGAGATCACCATCGCGGTGCTGACCATCGCGATCGTCGCGAGTGTCGAGTCCCTGCTCTCCGCGGTGGCCGTGGACCGGCTGCACGACGGCCCACGGGCCGACCTCAACCGGGAACTGGTCGGCCAGGGTGTCGCCAACACCGCGTCCGGGTTGCTCGGTGGTCTGCCGGTGACCGGCGTGATCGTGCGCAGCTCCACGAACGTGGCGGCCGGCGCCCGTACCCGCGCGTCGGCGATCATGCACGGCCTCTGGATCGCGGCGTTCGTGCTGCTCTTCGCCGGCCTGCTGGAGACCATCCCGATGGCGGTGCTGGCCGCCGTCCTGATCGTCGTCGGGCTCCGCCTGGTCGACCTCGGGCAGATCCGCACCTACGCCCGGCATCGGGAACTGCCCACCTATCTGGTCACCGCCCTCGGCGTGGTCCTCGTCGACCTGCTCACCGGCGTGGCTCTCGGCATGATCACCGCAGCCGTGCTGATCCTCTGGCGGCTCACCCGCTCGGAGATCCGCCGGGTCGAGCGCGCACCCGGCGAGTGGCTGATCACCATCAACGGCACGCTGTCCTTCGTCGAGTCGGCCCGGCTCAGCCGCGAGCTGGGCGCCCTGCCACCTGGCGCGGACGTCGACGTCGAGCTGCACCTCGACTATCTCGACCACGGGGCGTTCGAGACGATCCGGGACTGGCGGTCCGGGTACGAGCGGGCCGGCGGCTCGGTCACCATCCGCGAGGTGCACGACTCCTGGTTCCACCAGGCCACCTCGGGGCGGCTCGGCGACGGCAAACGCACCCCGCGGGTGCTCGGCTCCTGGTCCCGCTGGCAGGACATGGACCAGCAGCGCCGCGGCGCCATGGCGGCCGGCATCGCCGAGTTCGAGCGGACCGTGGCCCCGATGGTCCGGCCGCACCTGGCCGACCTGGCCCGCGACGGTCAGCGGCCGCAGCAGCTCTTCATCACCTGCGCCGACTCGCGGATGGTCCCCAACCTGATCACCGCGAGCGGCCCGGGCGACCTGTTCTGCGTCCGCAACGTCGGCAACATCGTGCCCCCGCACGGCGCCGGCGACGTCTCGGCCGGCGCGGCCGTCGAATACGCCGTCGAGGTCCTCGGCGTCACCACCATCACGGTCTGCGGCCACTCCGGCTGCGGAGCTGTCCGCGCCCTGATGAGCGGCGCGGCCCTGCCCGGGTCCGCTCTCGGCGACTGGCTTGCCCTCTCCGGGGTCGACTTCAGCGACAGCGGCGACGAGGAACGTTGCTGCACCGACAACGTGGTGCGGCAACTCGCCAACCTGCGCACCTATCCGGCGGTCCGGGCCGCCGAGGACGCCGGTCGGCTGCGTCTCGCCGGCATGTACTTCGACCTCGCCGAAGCCCGGATGTACGAGGTCGATCCGGTCCTCGGCGACGCCCGCCCCATCTCGTCGATCCCGGCCGTCTGAAACCAAAACCCGTTTCCGGTACGCGGTGGAACGTCCCCGAAGAATCGTGGCCGTTCCGCCCTGCCGCGCGATCGCGCTGCGGCCTCACGGCCGTAACGCGCCCGCCGGGCGTGAGTGGGTGGTCCAGCCACCCCTCAGAACTGCCCAAACGCATCGCTCGCCACAACTCCCACAACTTCCACAACTCCCGTGGCTCCCACAACTTCCACAACTCCCGTGGCTCCCACAACTTCCACAACTCCCGTGGCTCCCACAACTTCCACAACTCCCGTGGCTCCCACAACTTCCACAACTCCCGTGGCTCCCACAACTTCCACAACTCCCGTGGCTCCCACAACTTCCACAACTCCCGCGGCTCCCACAACTTCCACAACTTCCACAACTCCCGCGGCTTCCGCGGCTTCCGCGGCGATCTTGGACGTTTTCCCACCGCTGGGAGTCTTCTTCTTGGCTGCCTACGGCCGAATCCGCAATCCCTCGCCAGCAGGACGCGCCACCCGGAGCGATCTTGAACGATTTACCACCGCCTCGGGTGGCAAATCGTTCAAGATCGCACAACAGCGGCGGGCAAAGCGGGTGAAACGGGCGCCTGTTTCCGGCGAAAGCCCCATTTTCGCCTAGTGCGGCGGACGGCGCCCCCATTTGGCGATTCGCCCGACCGGGCGCTTGACGTAGAACCGCGAACGCCCAAGAAGGAGACTCCTGGGGGTGGTCAATCGTCCAAGATCGCGGGGGCCTCGGTCAGCGGGCCTCGGTCAGCGGGGCTTGGTCAGCGGGGCTTGGTCAGCGGGGCTTGGTCAGCGGGGCTCGGTCAGCGGGGCTCGGTCAGCGGGGGGTGGTCAGCGGGGGGGGGGTGGTCAGCGGGGGGTGAACACCAGGCGGTCGCGGAACTGGGCCAGCTTCTCCGGGGTGAGGCCGTCACAGTAGACGAGCAACTCGTCCGCGCTGGTGAAACCGTTGTGCAGGTCGCGGGCCTCGGCGATGCGGTCGGCGAGCGGGCGCTCGATCCGCAGGGCGCGGGCCAGCCACTCGGCGGGGACGTGGTTGACGTCGACGAGGCCACCGTCGTCGTACTCGCGGCCCGGCAGGTCGGGGCGGCCGATCATCAGCTCGGAGGCGACGGACGGCTGCTCGGCCTGGACCCGGCGGGCCTCCTCCCGGCGGGCGGCCCGCCACTGCGCCTTGGCCAGCGCCGGATCGACGGCCGGCGTCCTGTTCCAGTCCGGGCGCGGTGGCGGGTAGTGGGACAGGCGGGGGCGGGGCGTGGCTCTGCCGTACGCCGGAGGATGGGGTTGGGGTTGGGGGTTTCGGCTGAGGAACTCGGCCCGGACCCGCTGCTGGAGGAATCCGACGTGGAACGTCCCGACCACCCACAGGACCATGGAGACCATGCTGAGCAGGATCGCCGCCGCCGAATCCGAGCCGTCACTCGTCACCGCCGAGCCCGCGCAGTTGCCGAAGAACGCCACGAAGTAGACGCCGGCGAGGATCAGGTGCGTCTGCGAGCGGAGCTTGATCGCACCGGCCAGCACCATCGGGGCCGTGCCCAGCCCGCAGGTCAGCAACGGGACGAGAAACCACCAGAAGGTGACCGGCGGTTCCGGCGGTCGCTGCCATCCGGCACGGGCTCGCGGATCGGGCTGCATGCCACGACGGTAGAACCGGACATCAAGTCACACCAGGGTCAGCGCCGCGACCAGGGCGAAAGGCCCCCGGACAGCGGTGGCAGCAGGGTGCGCCGCCGGAGGAAGTCGTCGAGCAGCGCGTCGTCGGCCGGGGACTCCGGGCGGGGCAGGTCGATGTGGACGGAGCCGTCCAGGGTGAGGCGGTACCGGTCCGAGTGGGCGGCCGCCGAACGGACCAGTGCCCAGTTCCACACCTTGCGGCTCTCCGCCGTGCGGACCTCGACCCCGTCGTCGGTGACCGTCCACGTCTCCGGGAGCGGTGTGATCACACGCCGGGCCCGGCGCGGGCGGGTGCGGATCTCGATGCCGATCGCGCCCGCCCCGGTGATCGCCAGGACCGCGGCGGACACGGTGAACGGGCCCGGAGCGTCCAGCCACAGGCCGAGCGCTGTTCCGGCGACCCCGGCCAGGACCAGTGGCGCGACGAGCGGGACGAGCCGGCGCGGAGCCCGGCGCAGCGGGGGCAACGGCCCGTTCCGGCTGATTTCCAGGCGCACGGTCAGGCCGCCGGCGATTCCGCGGATGGACTGGTGGCGGAGTCCGGCTGGTCGGGGCTGATGGTGGATTCGGGGCGGTCGGGGCTGGTGGCGGAGTCCGGCTGGTCGGGGCTGATGGTGGGCTCGGGGCGGTCGGGGCTGGTGGCGGAGTCCGGCTGGTCGGGGGCGATGGCGGATTCCGGGTGGTCGGGGCCGATGCTGGATTCCGGGCGGTCGACCACCGCGCAGAGGAAGGTTCGCAGTTCGGCGTCCTGTTCCGGGGTCAGCGGCGCCCGCGGGATGTCGGCGATCCGGCCGGTCCCGGTGCGCAGCAGATAGGCGTCGTCCAGCACGAACATCGCCTCGAACGCCGACCATTCGTACTCGGTGGACGATTCGGCCGTGGACGCGACGAGCCGCTCGTCGGTGAGCACCCAGTCGTGCGGGATCAGCTCGGATTCCGGTACCGGCGCGGTCCGGCGGGCCGCCCGCACGGCCAGCCACCGCGCGCACCCGATCGCCGCGATCGCCGCCAGGATCAGCAGGCCCCCGGTCACCAGGGCGTTCGGGCTGAACTCGCCACCCACCACGACGAACACGGCCACGATCCCGATCGGGACGACCACGGCGGACAGGATCTTGGCGGCCCGCGAGGTCCGGTCGGGGAACCTGTTCCGGTAGTACTCGGGGGAGCGGGCGGCGGTGAACTCGATGTGCACCGATGGATCTTACGAATGTGCCCGCACCCGGGTGGGCGCGGGCACATTCATCCCCGTGTCGCTCAGTTACGCGTGATGGTGAAGGTGGTCGTCGGGTTCTCGATGTCGCGGTAGTTGTCGCTCAACTGGAGGTTGGTGAAGGTGGCCGAGCCGACCGCCGGCCCCTGGCCAGCCTCCGGCATCGGGTTGGCCCAGATGCCGTAGCCGGACTTCGCGTCGAACTGGTCGCCGCTCCTCTTCGCCCCGGTGATCGACACGTTGGTGAAGATCGTGTCCTTGATCGGGTTCTGCGGTTGTCCACCCACGTAGTTGGTCTGGAACATGATCCCGGAGTAGGTGGGGTCGACGATGTCGACGTTGTTCACCCGGATGCCCTGGAACACCTTGGACGCCGAGAACACCCAGATCGCCGGGAACACCTGACTGCCCCAGAAGTGGCCGCCGGCCCGGACGATCGAGATGTTCTCGAACACGGTCGGCGGGCTGGCGCCGAAACCGTTCATCGGGTAGCCGAAGTCCAGCGAGCTGATCGTGATGCCCGAGTAGACCAGGGTGTCCGCGATGTAGATGTTCTTGAACGTGTTGGCGTACCCGCCGTAGACCGCGATGCCCGCGGCACGCCAGGTCAGCGTGGTGGACAGGTTCGAGTAGACGTTGTTGATCTCGTCGGAGCCGCCGGCGTCGATGGCGGAGAACAGCGCGAAGCTGTCGTCACCGGTGGCCCGGGCGTCGTTGTTGTCGACCAGGTTGTCGGTGCTGCCGTTGGTCATGTTGACGCCGTCGGCGAACATGTTCCGGATCCGCGAGTTGGTGATCTTCATCCGGTCGGTGTTCGCGCCCCAGTAGAGGCACACCGTGTGCTCGGCCCAGATGTTGTCGATCGTGATGTCGGCGACGTTGGCCAGGTCGAACACCTTGCCGGGGCCGTCGATGCGGATCGTGTAGTTGCCGAAGAACGCGAAGTTCGCGAACGTCGAGCCGTTGGCGGTGGCGTCGGCCCGGAAACCGGCGTCCGTCTCGGACTGGGTGGACGGGGTGTGGAAGCGGGTGTACCAGGGTCCGGCCCCGATGACCCGCAACGACCGCCCGTACACCTGGAGCTTGTTGCTTGTCTGGTAGTCGCCGGCCGGCAGGTAGACGCCCAGCTTGGTGGTGTCCTGACGGGCGGCGTCCAGTGCGTTCTGCACCGACTGGTGGTCGAATCCGGCCGGTACGACATAGCGGGACGGATCCGGGTTGGCGATCGGGGCGACCTGCTCCAGGTTGATGAAGTCGATGGCGATGTTGCCGGTGTTGACTGCATCCTTCTGTAGCTTGACTGTACTTCCGGCCGGGAACGATCCAGTCAACATGATGTTGGCTTCGTCGTAGATGTGGCGCGGACCGGTCCCCGAGTTCTGCGGGTTGGTCTCGTTACCGTAGAGCCAGGCAAAACGAGAGGTCAGCGGCAGCGTCCTGTTGAGCGTGCCGTTGACGTACACGTTGATCGAGCTGGTCGTGCCGTCCGGGATGGAGAACCGCGCCACCACCGTGTTGGTCGCCGCGCGGGTGGTCCACTGCACGTACGAGCCGGTCTGGTCGAGCGTGACCGCCTTCCGGCCGGACGCCTCGCCGGCCAGGTCACCGACGATCCGGTTCGGGCCGGCGACCTGCGCGCCGCCGCCGGTCTGACCGTCCTCGGCCTCGTACATGTCGTACGGCATGTTCGCGCCACGCCCCACGAAGAACGGCTTCTCGCTGGTGTTGTTGCCCTGCTTCACCGGCAGCTCGTTGGTGTCGTTCGCGACCACCGTCCGAACCGTGTACTTGCCGTTGACCGCGGTCCAGGTGCCCAGGCTGATCGACGGCGACGAGGCGCCGGCGGCCAGGGTTCCGGTCCACGAGCTGGTGAACGTCCTCACCACGGAGGCGCCGTTCAGGATCGTCACAGTGACGCCGTGCGCGCCGCCGCCGCTGGCCGCGGTGCCCTGGTTCTTCAGCGTCGCCGAGAAGGTGACCGTGTTGCCGGCCGCCGGGTTGCCCGGGGACCAGGAGACCACCGAGGCGACCAGGTCGGAGCTGCTGACCGGCGCCACGACCAGGTTGTCCGGGCTGTTGTAGGAGTTGTTGGCGTCGTTGGTCTCGATGACCGTGTTCGCCTCGTCGACCTTCGCGCCGACCGCGTAGGTGCCCGCGTCCCGCGCGCCGATCGAGGCGGTGACGGTCGCGGAGGCGCCGGCCGCGAGGGCGCCGACCGAGGCGGTGCCGGCCTTCGTCGTACCCAGGTAGAAGTTGACCTCGGAGGCCGGAGACGCGGCCGTGCCCGCGTTGCGCACCGTGGCGGACAGCGTGATCGCGTCGGTCTCCACCGGCGTTGCCGGGGAGAACGTGATCCCGGTGACCGTGAGGTCCGGGTTCGGCGCCGGGGTGCCGATGACCTGGAGCTCGGCGACCTGGCCGCTGGGCGCACCGGTGTTGGCGGTGAAGGACAGACGGACGTCCGCGGTGGTCGCGCTCACCGGCACGGTCACCGTGTTGCCACTCGCCGGATTGAAGCTGTACGTCGCGGAGCCCACGATCGTGGTGTACGCGGACGCCGACTGCTCCCGCCCGAGGATCGCGAACGTCTGCTGCCGCGCGCCCCACTCGGTCGCCGGATTCAGCTTGACGACCACCGACGACACGGTGGCGTTGGCGCCCAGCTTGACCGTGAGGTTCGCCGGGTACGCGCTGCCCTCCCAGTAGGTGGCGGTGTCGTTGTCGTTCGCGTTCGCGGCCACGAACGTGTGGATCACCGAGGACGCCTCGATCGGCTTGCCGACCGCCAGGTTCGTGCCGTTCTGCGGGGTCCCGGTGCGGGTGACCGTGTTGCTGGCCGCCGACTCGTTGCCGGCCGCGTCACGGGCCTTCACGTAGTAGGCGACGGTCGCCGTGTCCGGCTGGCTGTCGGTGTACGTGGTTCCGGTGACCGTGGTCTTCAAGGTCCCGTTGGCGTACACGTTGTAGCCGGTCACGCCCACGTTGTCGGTGGACGCGCCCCAGGCCAGGCGGATCTGCCCGGCCGCCGGCTGGGTGTAGGACAGCGTCCCCGGGGTCGTCGGCGCCTGGCTGTCACCGGAAGCGCCGGTACGGGTCACCGTGTCGCTGTTCGCCGAGACGTTGCCGGCCGCGTCCTTGGCCCGCACGTGGTAGGCGACGGTTGCGCTGTCCGGCTGGTTGTCGGTGTACGTCAGCACGTTGCCGGCCACCGATGTGCGCAGCACCCCGTTGGCGTAGACGTCGTAGCCGGTGACGCCCACGTTGTCGGTCGACGCGTTCCAGGTCAGCCGGATCTGCCCGCTCGCCGGCTCGGTGTAGGCGAGGTTGCCGGGTGCGGTCGGCGCCTGGCTGTCCCCGCTGACCGGGCCGTAGATCTCCAGTTCGGAGAGCTGCCCGGCGGGCCAGGCCGTGTTGCCGGTGAAGTTCAGCCGGACGAAGCGCGCGCTCGCCGTACCGAAATCGATCGTCACCGTGTTGCCCGAGGACGGGTTGAAGCTGTACCCGGCGCTCGCCTTGAGGGTGCTGAACGAGCCGCCGTCGGTGCTGCCCTGGATCGACAGCGTCTGCGTGCGGGTGTTCCAGGCGGTGGCCGGCGGCAGCTTGAGTACGGCCTGGTTGACCTGGGTGGACGTGCCGAGGTCGACCTGGAGCCACTGCGGGAAGGCGTTGTTGTTGCTCTCCCAGTACGTGTTGGCGTTGCCGTCGCCGGCGTTCCCGGCCGGGTAGACGTCGGTGTAGCTGGAGGCGCTGAAGGTCTTGCCGGCCGCGAGGTTCGGTCCGGCGGCCATCGAGGGCGGGGCGTGCACGAGGGCGGCTATCAAGCCGGCGGCCGTGGCCGCGGCTATCAACCTGAATCTGGACATGCGGGACCGCACCTTTCTTCCACGAGAGGTGAAACCGGCGGGCGACCCGGTGGAGAGCCGCCCGCCGGCGTTTCAGGAGGCGTAGACCTCGAACTCGGAGAGCTGACCCGCCGGCCAGCCGGTGTTGCCGGTGATGGTGAGCCGCAGGAACCGCTGGTTCGTGCTCGCCGGGATGGTCACCGTGTTGCCGCTCGCAGGGTTGAACGGGACGGTTCGGTCGGCCATGTTCCCTTCCTTGGTGTGGCCGGCCCCCGAATGGGCGTCCCCGGCGGTGGAACCGGGAACGCCCGGTCGCCTTAGAGGCGCAGCCAGACCGCGGTGTCCCGGGGGAGGAGGTCACCGTCGAGCGGGCTGCTGGCGAGCAGGATGCCCCGGTGCTCCGGCAGGGACACCGGTGTGCCGGAGAGGTTGAGCACGCAGGCGAAATCCGTTCCGCGGGTCCAGGCGAGCACGTCCTCGCCGCGGTCCAGCCAGGCGAATTCGTGGCCGGTGAAGGTGCGCAGGCGGATCGCCGACCGGTAGAGCTCCAGCATCGAGCTGGGGTCACCGGTCTGGGCCTGGACGGTCCGGTCCTTCCACTCGGCCGGCTGGGGAAGCCACGGGGCGCCGGTGGTGAAGTCGTAGGGCGGCTCGTCGCCGGACCAGGGCATCGGCACACGGCAGCCGTCGCGGGTGTGGCCGCGCCGCGCGTACATCGGATCTTGAATGTGATCCTGAGGAATCGCCTCGTTCTCCCAGAGGCCCAGCTCCTCGCCCTGGTAGATGTAGGCCGAGCCGGGCAGCGCGAGGGTGAGCAGCGCGGCCGCCCGGGCCCGCCGGGTGCCCAGCTCCAGGTCGACCGGAGTGCCGTCGAGGTTGTTCTCGAAACTGAACGTGGTGTCGGCGCGGCCGTAGCGGGTCACGTGCCGGGTGACGTCGTGATTGGACAGCACCCAGGTGGGCGGGGCGCCGACGTGCGCGTGCGCGCCGAGGGTGCGGTCGACGCAGTCGCGCATGAGCCGCGGATCCCAGGCACAGCCCAGGAAATCGAAGTTGAACGCCGCGTGCAGTTCGTCCGGGCGCAGGTAGTTGGTGAACCGCTCGACGTCCGGCATCCACACCTCGCCGATCAGGGCGCGGCCCTCGTATTCGTCGGCGATCCGCCGCCAGGAGCGGTAGACGTCGTGCACCGCGTCCAGGTCGTGGAACGGGTGCGGCCGGTCCTCGACGACCTCGGGCAGCGTCGGGTCCTTGAACAGCAGCGCCGCCGAGTCGATCCGGATGCCGTCGGCGCCCCGGTCGAACCAGAACCGCAGAATGCTCTCGAACTCTTTTTTCACCTCCGGGTGGTCCCAGTTGAGGTCGGGCTGCTCGGGGGTGAACAGGTGCAGGTACCAGGTGTCGTCGTCGACCCGGGTCCAGGCGGTCCCGCCGAACTCCCCCACCCAGTTTGTAGGCATATTTTGGCTTTTACGGAACCAAAAATAGTCCCGCTCCTTCGCCTCCGGATCGGCCAGGGCCGCTCTGAACCACGGATGCTCGCTGGAGATGTGGTTCGGGACGATGTCGACGATGATCCGGATGCCGGCCTCGTGCGCCTCCTCGATCAGCGCCTCCGCCTCGGCCAGCGAGCCGAAGACCGGGTCGATGTCGCGGAAGTCGGACACGTCGTACCCGGCATCCGCCATCGGGGAGGGGTACCAGGGACTCATCCAGATCGCGTCGACGCCGAGGTCTCTCAGGTGACCGAGCCGGGCACGGATGCCGGCGATGTCACCGACCCCGTCACCGTCGCCATCGGCGAAACTGCGCGGATAGACCTGGTAAATCACGGCGTCACGCCACCACTGCATTGTCATCCCGTCATCCCTTGAGGCTGCCTGCGGTCAGGCCGGACATGATGTTGCGCTGGAAGATCAGGAAGATGACCACGGTCGGGAGCGCCGCGATGACCGACGCGGCCACCACCACGTTCTGCGGGGTGCCGGCCGCGAAGGCGTAGATGCCGACACTGATCGTGCGGGTCTCCGGGTGCGGCATGACCAGCAGTGGCCAGAGGAAGTCCTTCCACACCGCGGTCACCGCGAAGATCGACACCACGCCGAGGATCGGCCGCGACATCGGCAGGATGATCGACCAGAGGGTACGCAGGGGCGTGGCCCCGTCCACGAAGGCGGCCGCCATGATCTCTTCCGGGATCGAGTCGAAGAATCGTTTGAGCAGGAAGATGTTGAAGGCGTTGGCGACCATCGGCAGCCAGATCGCGAACGGTGAGTCGATCAGGCTGATGTCCAGTACCGGCAGGTCGATCACGGTCTGATACTGCGGGACGATCAGCACCATGGCCGGGATCATCAGGGTCGCCAGCATGGCGCCGAGGATCACGTTGCCGAAGGCCGGTCGCAGCTTCGACAGCGCGTACGCCGCCGCGGTGTCGAACACGAGCTGGAACAGCACCGCGCCGGCCGCGTAGTAGAACGTGTTGAACAGCAGCTTCGCCAGGTCCAGCTGGGTCCACGCGTCGACGTAGTTCTGCGGCTGCGGATCCTGCGGGAACAGCGTCGGCGGCGTCTGCGCGATCTCCTGGCCCGACTTGAGCGCGCCGGTGACCATCCAGTAGAGCGGCCCGAGGAAGACGAGGGTGAACCCCACGACGACGACGGTCAGCAGCGTCCAGTAGATCACCCGGCCGCGGCCGCGCCGGAGCTGAGCGTGCGAGATGAGTGTCCGGGTCATGGTCAGTCCTTCGTGCTCAACCGCAGGTAGACGGCGGAGAAGGCGGCCAGGACCACGAGCATGATCACACCGAGGGCCGCGGCGCCGTTCAGATCGTTCTGGAAGAAGCCGTGCTGGTAGATGAGGTACGCCACGGAGGTAGCCGAGTCCTGCGTGCCGGCGCCGTTGGCCAGGATCAGCGGCTCGATGAACAGTTGCATGGTGGCGACGATCTGCATCATGGCGAGCAGCGCCAGGATCAGCCGGGTCTGCGGGATGGTGACGTGCCAGATCCGTTTCCAGATGCCGGCGCCGTCCAGCTCGGCGGCCTCGTACAGATCTCCGGGGATGTTCTGCAACGACGCCAGATAGATCAGCACCGCGCCGCCCATGTTCATCCATGTTGACGCGATCACCATTGCCGGCATCGTCATGGTCGTCGACTGCATCCACTCCGACGTCGGTAGGTGCAGTGATGTCAAGATGGCGTTGAAGAGACCGGCCTCGCTCGGGTCGTACGCGTAGTACTTGAAGAGGAACAGCGCCGACGCCGGCGGCAGCATGACCGGCAGGTAGACCAGCACCCGCAGGTAGCCCTTGGCGTGCCGGAACTCGTTGAGCAGGATCGCCACGAAGAACGGCACCGCGAACCCGACGATCAGCGCCAGCGCGGTGAAGTAGAAGGTGTTCTTCCAGGCGACCCAGAAACTCGGGTCGTTGACGATCCGGACGTAGTTGTCCCAGCCCACCCAGGTGGTCACACCGCGCCGGGTGTGCTGGAAGCTCATCACCAGCCCGCGGATCATCGGGTACCACATGAAGAGGGCGAAGCAGAGGATCGCGCCGATCAGGAACGCGTGCCCGGTCAGGTTGTCGCGGATCTTACGGCGACTCTTCGGGGAGACCCCCGCCTCGGCTTTCACCGGGGCGGGGGCAGTCATGACGGCCATGCTCAACTACCGGCCGCCAGCAGCTGGTCGACCTTTTCCTCGGCGGTCTTGAGCAGCGTGTCGATGTTCGCGTTCGGGTCGGTCAGGACCCCGGACATCGCCGAGTCGAGGATCGCGTAGATCGCCTGCGCGTCCCGCGGCTCACCCACGATCGGGAGCTGCTTGTTCTCGAAGAGCGAGAAGTTCTCCACCGGCACGTTCGCGTTCGCCTTGCGCAGGTCGAACTCCTGCTTCTGCGCCTCGGTGCCGTTCGCGAACAGCAGCGGCTGCGGCAGGCCGACCGGGTAGTTCTGCGGCTTGGCCCGTACGTAGTCGAACTGGCCCTTGCCCGGCGTCAGCTTCTGGTAGGCGATCCACTTGAGACCGGCCTCCACCTGCTCCTTGGTGAGGTCCTTCTTGAAGAAGTAGCCCTCGCCACCGCCGAGCGTGCCCTTGCCCAGGTCGCTCTGGCCCGGCAGCGGGGCGACCGCCCAGTCCTCGAACTTGCCCTTGAACTGGCTGACGATCGCCTGGGTGGTGTCCGGCGCGCCGATGAACATGCCGACCTTGCCGGCCGCCGCGTTGGTCAGGAGGTCACCCCACTGGAGGAGCTGGCGGCTGCCCATGCTGTCGTCGCCGTACCGCATGTCCTTGAGGTTCTGCAGGACCTGCTTGCCCTCGGCGCTGTTGAACGCGGCCTTCTTGCCGTCCTCGGCCAGGACCCGGCCGCCCTGCGAGTAGAGCAGCGAGGTGAAGTGCCAGCCGCCGGTGTTGCCGGCGCTGTACTCCGCGTAACCGGCCACGCTCTTGTCGGTGGCGGAGATCTTCTTGGCCGCCTCCCGCACCTCGGGCCAGGTCTTCGGCGGGTTGTTGACGTCCAGGCCGGCCTTCTGGAACAGCGTCTTGTTGTAGACCAGGCCCATCGAGTAGTTCTTCACCGGTACGCCGTACAGCTTGCCGCCGTCGGTGAAGACCTCCTTGAGCGCCGGGTCGACGCTGTCCCAGGTCGAGACGGTGTCCTTGCTGACGTACGACGTGATGTCCATGGCCTGGCCGGAGTCCAGCACCTGCTGGAGATCGGTCATGTAGCCGTAGAAGACGTCGGTGGTGGTGCCACCGGCCAGGCGCGCGGTGAAGTCCGGCGGGTTGTTGCACTGCTGGCCGACGCTGATGCTCTTGATCGCGATGTCGGGGTTCTGCTTCTGGAACTCGGCCACATCCGCGTTCCAGTTGTCGAGCAGCTCCTTCTGGGCGGCGACCGGCTGGCAGTCGACCGTGATGGTGACCTTGCCGGCGGCGTCCGAGCCGTCGTCGTCGCTCTTGGTGGAGCACGCCGTAAGGCTGAGCCCCAGGCCGGCCACGAGCGCTAGCGCCGCAACCTTCCGGTACTGCGGTACGGACATCTGTCCATCCCTTCGGAACGGGTTCTATCGCTTAGTTAGGAGTCCTCGTAGTGAGTGGAGTCACTGTAACGAGGCGAGCATGTTGCCGCAAGGTTTCGATTTTCCTCTGCAAAAACACGACTGTCTTGCGGCTGGACCGGATCTCGGCCACCAAAAAGGCCGCCGACCAGTGGTCGGCGGCCTTCGATGAGGTGTTTTGTCAGTCTTTGGGGGCGGGTCCCGTCGAACCCCGAACCACCAGCTCCGGCTCGAACAGCAGCTCGTCGGAGAACTCCCGGGCCTCGTCGATCTGGCTCACCAGCAGGTCCACGGCGGCCTGGCCCATCGTCTCGATCGGCTGCCGCACCGTGGTCAGCGGCGGATCGGTGCAGGTCATAAACGCGGAGTCGTCGAAACCCACCACCGAGACGTCACCCGGCACCGAACGGCCCAGCCGCCGCGCCGCCCGGATCGCGCCCAGGGCCAGCACGTCACTGGCGCAGATGATGCCGGTCACCCCGCGCTCCACCAGCCGGGTCGCCGCCACCCGCGCACCCTCCATCGAGAAGCTGGACCGCTCGACCCGCGCCGCGGCGTCCTCCGCACCGGCCACCTGGATCATCGCGGACAGCTTCCGCCGGGACGGGATGTGCCCCTCCGGGCCGAGCACCATGCCGATCCGCTCATGGCCCAGGGAGCGCAGATGCCCGTACGCCTGCTCGACCGCCACCGCGTCGTCCGTCGACACCCGGGGAAAGCCCAGCTCATCGACGCCGGCGTTGACCAGCACCACCGGCAGGCCGCGCTCGGTCAACCGCCGGTAGTGCTCGTGCGAGGCGTCGGCCAGCGCATACGACCCACCGGCGAAGATCACGCCGGAGACCTGGTGATCCAGCAGCATCTCCACGTAATCCGACTCCGGCACGCCGCCGATCGTCCGCGCGCACAGGGCCGGGGTGAACCCGCGCTGCGCGAGCGAACCGGTCACCACCTCGGCCAGCGCGGGGAAGATCGGGTTCTGCAGCTCGGGCAGGACCAGGCCGACGAGCCGGGCCCGCTCCCCGCGGAGTTTGGTGGGCCGCTCGTAGCCCAGCACGTCCAGGGCGGTGAGCACCGACGTGCGGGTGGCCTCGGAGACGCCGCTGCGCCCGTTGAGCACCCGGCTGACGGTCGCCTCGCTGACCCCGGCCTTCTTAGCCACCTCGGCTAGACGTTTGGTCATCACGGAATCCTACGTCATATTCTTGCAAAAACCGAACCGCCTGACGCGGCTCTCTTGCATCCGCTTGCGACACCGCCGGTTCTCCGGCGGCCCGTTGCGAGCATATTTCACCCGCCGTCGCGGTGGATCGCCGCATGAAGCGGTTAAGCCGTCGCTCTCCGCGATGTCACGGTCGTCATCGCTTTCAAACCCTTTCCTGTACGGGACTCCCCGTCCCCGACCGCACATGACGCCGTCCCGTGGCGCACCGCGATCTCACTGCCGGGTCCCGCCCGCGAGGCGCTTCCGGGCGCAGATCGGTGGCCCGGCCGACCCTCAGCGCTGTTTCAGAGGCCCAGCCGGACCCGCTAACCCGTGCGGCGCCAGCCGCCCGGTTCGCTCACCCTGACCCAGTGACCCGTGCGGCGCCAGCCGCCCGGGTCGGACCGTGCGGCGCTAGCCGCCCGGTCAGGCTGGATCGCGGGAAAACGCTTCGCTGCCGGTGGGCGGGATGGGATGTTTTGCGGAGACCGGTAGAGAGGGGTCGCCACCACCATGTCCGACTGGGATCAGAATGACGGCTACTCCGGCGATCAGCAGGACCCGTCCGCCGACGGCCAGAGCGACTGGTCGGCGCAGGGCCGGCAGCGGGATTCGGTGCACCGCCTGGCCAACGTCAGCAACGACATGGCCACGGCCACCCAGGCGGCGGTGCACGCGGCCGAGACCGCGGTGCAGGTCATCCAGCGGCTGGAGGCCAGCAGCACGGAGATCGGCAAGGTGGTGCAGTTGATCGCGACCATCGCGAAACAGACCAACCTGCTGGCGCTGAACGCGACGATCGAGGCCGCCCGGGCCGGCGAGGCGGGCCGCGGGTTCGCCGTGGTGGCCAGCGAGGTCAAGGACCTGGCCAACGAGACGGCCACCGCCACCAGCGAGATCGGCACCCAGGTCGGCGGCATCCGGGCCGACACCCAGAACGCGGTGTCCGCCATCGAGGAGATGCAGGGGCTGATCGAGGAACTCGACCGCTGTCAGAAAGTGATCAGCGGCATCGTGATCGAGCAGCAGGCCGGCTGACCTGCGCCGACGCGGGACTGTGGACAACTTCGGGGGCCGCCCGCGGGCTGGGGGAGACTGGGGCGCATGGCTCGCAGATCCCCCAAGCCCCGGAAGACCTCTGCCGTGTGCCCGTGCGGGCACCCCGCGTACGAGGACTGTTGTGGAAGCCTGCACCGCGGACAGGCGGCGGCGGACCCGGAAGCGCTGATGCGCTCGCGCTTCAGCGCGTATGCGCTGGACCTGGTCGACTACGTGCTGGCGACGTGGCATCCACAGACGCGCCCGGCGACCCTGGAGACCGACCCCGGCGTGCGGTGGATGCGTCTTGAGGTGCTGGACCACAGCGGGGGCGGGATCTTCGACGCGGAGGGGACGGTCGAGTTCCGCGCACATTTCACCGACGGCGGGCGGACCGGCGTGATGACGGAGAAGAGTCGATTCGTCAGGCACGACGGCCGTTGGGTGTACTGGGGGCCGCTGTGATCTCCTTGGGACCGGAGGTGGAGTGATGTCGGCACAGCGGCCGCTCGAGAACGGCATCGTCAGGGATTTCAAGGTCAATCTCTCGTATGGTGAGTACCTTCACCTCGCGGAGATCCTGGGCGGGCAGCACCCGGTGAGCGTGCCCGAGCACCATGACGAGCTGCTCTTCATCGTTCAGCACCAGACATCCGAGCTGTGGCTGAAACTGATCATCCATGAGCTGCGGGCGGTCCAGGTGTATCTGGCCAAGGACGAGCTGCGTCCCGCGCTCAAGGGGCTCGCCCGGGTCAAGCACATCCAGCGCACCCTCACCGAGCAGTGGTCGGTGCTGGCCACCCTGACCCCGACGGAGTATGCGCAGTTCCGCAGCTTCCTCGGCACGTCGTCCGGGTTCCAGAGCTATCAGTACCGGGCGATCGAGTTCCTGCTCGGCAACAAGAACCGGCACATGCTGTCGATCTTCGACGACCAGCCCGAGGCGCGTGCCCTGCTGGAGGACGCGCTGGCCGGCCCGAGCGTCTACGACGAGTTCCTGCACTTCCTGGCCCGGCGCGGGCACGGCGTACCGGTCGGGATCCTGGAGCGGGACGTCACCGAGGCGTACGAGTACCAGCCCGACCTGGTGCCCGTGTTCCAGCAGATCTACGAGAACGCCGAACACAACTGGGACGTCTACGAGGCCTGCGAGGAATTCGTCGACCTGGAGGAGAACTTCCAGTTGTGGCGGTTCCGGCACCTGAAGACCGTGGAGCGGACGATCGGCTTCAAACGGGGCACCGGGGGATCCAGCGGGGTCGGCTTTCTGAAGGCCGCTCTCGATCTGACATTCTTCCCCGAGCTCTATGCCGTCCGCACCGAAATCGGAGTGCCCCGTTGACCTCCTCCCCGACCGATGACCTGCTCGCCCGTGCCGCCGAACTGGACGCGGCCGACCCCCTCGCGTCGTTCCGGGAGCAGTTCATCACCCCGCCGCCGGCCGAGCTGCTCTCGTACCTCGACGGCAACTCGCTGGGCCGGCCGTTGGAGGCGACCGCCCGGCTCGTCGACGAGTTCATCCGCGAGCAGTGGGGCGGGCGGCTCATCCGCGGCTGGGACGAAGGCTGGCTGGAGTGGCCGCTCACCCTCGGCGACCGGCTCGGCACGGTCGCCCTCGGCGCCGGCCCCGGCCAGGTGGTGATCGCCGACTCCACCACGGTCCTGATCTACAAGCTGGCCCGGGCCGCGGTGGACGCCCGGCCGGGCCGCCGCAAGGTGGTGCTGGACACCGACAACTTCCCCACCGATCGGTACGTACTGGAGGGCATCGCCGCCGAACGCGACCTGGAACTCGTCTGGATCGAGACCGACCCGGCCACCGGCATCGACCCGGCACAGGTCGCCGGCGCGGTGGACGCGGACACCGCTCTGGTGCTGTTCAGCCACGTGGCGTACCGGTCGGGCTGGCTCGCCGACGTGGCCGAGATCAACCGGATCGCGCACGAGGCCGGGGCGCTCGCCATGTGGGACCTGTGCCATTCCGCCGGCTCGGTGCCGATCGAACTCGACGCGTGGGGCGTCGACCTGGCGGTCGGATGCACCTACAAGTACCTCAACGGCGGCCCGGGAGCGCCGGCGTTCGCCTACCTGCGGCAGGATTTGCAGGGTGAGCTGCGGCAGCCGATCCAGGGCTGGATGGGGCACCGGGCGTCATTCGAGATGGGCCCCGGCTACGAGGCGGCCGCCGGGATCCGGGCGCTGCTCAGCGGCACCCCGCCGATCCTCGCCATGGTGCCGCTGCACGCCAACCTGGACATGCTCGCGGCCGCCGGGATCGACGCCGTCCGGGCCAAGTCGCTGCTGCTCACCGACTTCGTCCTGGAACTCGCCGACGAGTGGCTGGCCCCGCACGGCGTCACCGTGACGAGCCCACGCGACCCCGACCGGCGCGGCGGCCACGTGACGCTGCGGCGGGACGGTTTCCGCGAGCTCCTGGAGCCGCTGTGGGCCGGCGGGGTGATCCCCGACTACCGCCGCCCGGACGGCCTGCGCATCGGCCCGGCGCCGTTGAGCACCAGCTTCACCGAGGTTCACCAGGGCCTCGCCGTACTGCGCGACCTGCTCCGGAAGAACCCCCGGTGACCGACCCCACCCCGCCGCTGACCGACTCGACGTCGCCGGCGGCCGATTCCCCAGCGCCGGCGGCCGGGTCGGCGTCGCCGGAGAGCGTATGTGAGAAGGCCCCGACTGAGGCGGCCTGCTCCGGTTCGGCGGGCGGTTGCGGTTTGTCAGCGCTGCGTCGCAGCAGCGGCCCTCGACCATCGGTAACCGTCGCCGAGGAGACCGAGATCCCGCCGACTGTCGTCCCGTCGGCTCCCGCCGGGCCGTGGGCTCCCGCCGCGTCGTCGGCTCCGGAGTGGCTGGTGGCGGAGACCGTCTGGTGGGGTGGGCGGCTGCGTTCCGGGGTGGCCCTGCGGGTAGCGCCCGATGGACGGGTGCGGCCGGTGCCCGCTGAGCTCGCGCCGGACGGCGACGGCACACGGCGCTTCCCCGGCACGCTGCTGCCAGGGCTGGTGGATGCGCATGTGCACTCGGCGCTGGTCGACCTGGGCACGGTCCGGGCCGGTGGGATCGCCGAGGTGTGGGATCTGGGCGGTGTTCCCGAGAAGGTCGCCGCTCTCGCCGGGCGGTCCCGGAAACCGGACGCCGGCCTGCCACGGATCCGCTATGCCGGACCGTTCCTGACCGCTCCCGGCGGCTACCCGAGCGATCGGCCGTGGGCGCCGGCGGGCAGCTGGCGAGAGATCTGCTCGGAGGCCGACGCCGACACGGCGGTGTCCGCGGCGTGGTCCGCCGGCGCGAGCCTGATCAAGGTCACCGCGCACGCCGGCGGACCGATGCCGGCCCCGGCCACACTGGCCGCGCTGGTCACCTCAGCGCGGGCCGCCGGACTGCCGGTGGTGATGCACGCGGAGGGCGCCGGTACGGTGGCCGCCGCCCACACGGCCGGTGCCGACATGCTGGCGCACACACCCTGGACCGAGCGGATCGACGACGAGCTGCTACGTGCCTGCGCGCAGCGGATGACCTGGATCAGCACGCTGGACATCCACGGCTGGGGCGACCCGGACCCGGCATCCGGGATCGCCGTCGACAACCTCCGGCGCTTCCTGGAGTACGGCGGAAGCGTCCGCTACGGCACCGACCTGGGTAACGGCCCGCTCCCACCGGGAGTCAACATCCGTGAGATCCGGTTGCTGCTGTCGGCGGGCCTGACCCCGGACGGCGTCCTCACCGCGATGACCGAGACCGACAGTTCGACGATCTCCTGGATCCCGGGCGGCCTGGACCTCGCCGACCTCCCGGACTCGCTGGCCACCGCCCGCGTGGTCGGCCCTGGCGTCCACCCGCGGGTTCTCTGACGAATACCCACCTCAAGAACCGCCGACCACTGCGTGCCCGCTGCCTCGCGCTCTCGTTGCCTCGCGCGTCCGCTGCCTCGCGCTCTCGTTGGCGCGTGCGTTGGCTTGCGCGTGCGTTGGCTTGCGCGTGCGTTGGCTTGCGCGTGCGTTGGCTTGCGCGTGCGTTGGCTTGCGCGTGCGTTGGCTTGCGCGTGCGTTGGCTTGCGCGTGCGTTGGCTTGCGCGTGCGTTGGCTTGCGCGTGCGTTGGCTCGCGCGTGCGTTGGCTCGCGCGTCCGTTGGCTCGCGCGTCCGCTGCATCGCGCTTCCCGTCGACCCGGCGCAGGTAGGGGCACCCCGAGTGTTGCGCTCCCCACGGCCCGCGCTCCCCACGCGATTTTGGACGATTGCCCACCGCCTCCGGTGGCAAATCGTCCAAGATCGGGTCGAGCTTGGTGGGTGTGCGCGCGAGGTTGTGTGCGTGGGTGGTTGAGGGGGCCGCTTGGGGGGATCTTGGACGATTGGCCACCCCGGCGGGTGGAGGATCGTTCAAGATCGCGTGGCAGTGGCAGTGGCAGGCCAGCGGCAGGCCGCCGGCAGTGGCAGGCCGCGGGCAGTGGCAGGCCGCGGGCAGTGGCAGGCCGCCGGCAGTGGCAGGGCGGCGGCAGTGGCAGGGCGGCGGCAGTGGCAGGCCGGCGGCAGGCCGCCGGGCGGCGGGGGGATGGGTTGCCGCTGGCCGTGCTGGGACGGGTGGGGCCGTCCGGGCTGGGACGGGTTAGAGGGTGACCGCGACGCCCTGCGTGGCGCTGGTGCGGGCCGCGTCGAGGATTTCCATGGCGCGGACCGAGTCCCACGGGTCGACGGGGAGCGGGCCCTCGCCGAGGACCGCCGAGGCGACGGCCGGGTAGAACCGGTCCCAGCGGCCGCGGCAGCTCTCGACCGGGGCGCCGGTGGCGCCGCGGAAGAGGTGGCCCCAGCGGTGTTCGGGTTCGACGCCCCAGCGGTCGCCGAGTTTGGCGGGGCTCTTGCCGGCCTTCAGCATGTCCTCCTGACAGTCGAGGAGGGCCGAGATGTAGGTGCCGGCGGTGCCGCTGACCCGGAAGCGCGGGCCGGGGCCGGCCTGCCGCCAGCTGCCCCACAGGTGCGATTCGACGCCGTTCTCGTGGTGCAGGGCCAGGAAGAAGTCGTCGTCGAGGCCGCCGTCGGGGCCGTGTACCTCGGCGTAGACGCGGGTGGCCGGGCCGTGCAGTTGCAGCGCCTGGTCGACGAGGTGTGAGCCGAAGTCGAGGAGGGTGCCGCCGCCGGCGTCCTTGGGCAGGCGGTCGGGCGCCCAGCGTTCCATCCGCGACTCGAAGCGGCGGACGGTGCCGAGGGAACCGTTCTCCATCAGCTTGCGGATGGTGAGCAGGTCGGAGTCCCACCGCCGGTTCTGGTAGACGGTGAGCGGGACGCCCGCTTCTTCGGCGGTGGTGACGAGCTTGCGCGCGGTTTCGGGGTCGAGGGCGAACGGCTTGTCGACGACCACCGCGAGACCGGCCGCGATGGCCTCGTGCGCCAGCGCGGCGTGGGTGGCGGCGGGTGTGGAGATGGCCACCGCCTGGACTCCGTCGGCGGCCAGGGCAGCGATCGAGTCGTACGCCTTGACGCCCGGCAGCTCTTCCGCGATCTGGGCCCGGCGCTCCTCGGACGTGGTGACCACGCCGACGAAATCGATGTTCTGCGCCGACGCGATCAGCGGCGCGTGGAACACCCGGCCGCCGGTGCCGTAGCCGACCAGCCCGAACTTCACCCGTTCGATCATGTCCGGAAGTTTTACACATCGGTTGCCGGCCTGTTGCCTTTGATTCCACTAGTCACGTGTGACGCATGGAACATCACCCTCTGTATGGACTGATTCCTCCGGCCGGACGTGTGCGGATGCCGCACACTCGCCGGTCGATCTAGCGAAAGGGCAGGTGCCGCGCCTGTCGGATGGATGACGAGGAACCCCGTATGGTGGCGTGGAGATGAACAATTGCGGGATGGAACCCGCGCAGAAGGACCGGACGCCCTTTTCCGACATCGATGCCTTATCGGCACAGATGTCGGAAATCGTGCTCGACGCGCTCACCGCCATGGGCCGCCATCCGGAGATCCAGCGGGTGCGCCGCGTCGCGTTCGACTCGCTGGGCCCGCGGCCGGGGCAGCGGCTGCTCGACGCGGGTTCCGGCTCCGGTGACGTGGCCCGGATGCTGGCCGGGATGGTCGGCGGGTCCGGTGAGGTGCTCGCTCTCGACTATTCGGCGTCGTTGACGGCGACCGCGATCGACCGTCACGACGGCAGCAACGTGCGGTACCTGACCGGTGACGTCTGCGCCCTGGACCTGCCGGACGACTGCGTCGACGGGGTCTGGTGCGAGCGGGTCCTCCAGCACGTGGACGACGCCGACCGGGCGATCGCCGAGCTGGCCCGGGTGACGCGCCCCGGCGGCCGGATCTGTCTCGTCGACACCGACTGGGGTTCGCTCGCCTTCGACGGTATGCCGGCCGGTCTGGGCGAAGTGGTGATGGCGCACGTCCGCGGGCACTTCACCCCGAAACAGCACGACATGGGGCGTACGCTGCGGCGCCGGTTGGTCGCGGCCGGCCTGACCCGGCTGACCGCGACCCCCGTCACCTGCTTCTTCGCCACTCCCGAATCTGCTGCCGTGGTGCTCCCGATGGTCAACCCGGAGGTGCCCGTCGAGGTCTGGGCCACCCCGCCGGGCCTGCGCGACGAGTGGCTGGCCTGCGTGGAGGCGGCCGGCGCGAGCGGGACCTTCCTGGCCGTCCTCACCATCTGGGTGGTGACGGGGACGGTCCCCGGCCGCTGATCCCCGACCGGGGACGGTCCCGGGCCGCTAACCCGCGACCGGCTGCATGCGGCGCAGCAGGTCGTCCAGCGGCATGCTGGCGAAGCCGATCCGTACGTCACTGGAGGCGTACGGCAGCCAGAACCGATCATCGTGGATGAGCCCTCCGCAGGAGTAGAGCACGTTCGGCACGTACCCCTCGCGTTCGACCTCGTCCGGGTCGATCAGCCCCTGCGGCAGGTCGGCGATGACCCGTTCGGGATTGTCCAGGTCGAGCAGCATGGCGCCGATGCCGTACCGCCGCATCGGGCCGACACCGTGGGTGAGCACCAGCCAGCCGGCGTCGGTCTCGATCGGTGACCCGCAGTTGCCGACCTGGATGAGTTCCCAGCCGCGGTGTGGCACGAGCAGCGGGCCGGCCGGCTGCCAGCGGTGCTGTTCGTCGCGGACGGTGAGGCCCAGGGTCTCGCCGTCGGAGCGGCAGAGCGCCAGCTTCCTTCCCCCGACGTAGCGGGGGAACAGTGCCATGCCCTTGTTGCGGGCGGCCGGGCCCTGGAGGGTGGTCACCTCGAAGTGCCGCAGGTCCTTCGAGTAGATGACCCGCCCGGAGATGTTGAACCCGTCGTACGCGGTGTAGGTCGCCTGGTAGGCGGGCCGCCCGTCCGGGTCGACCACCTGCACGAACCGGGCGTCCTCCATGCCCTTGCTCTCGCTCGGCGTGGCCGGCCAGAGCACCCGCTGGTGCAGCGGGATGGTGGCCGGAAACGTCACCGCATAGTCGTCGCCGACGATCCGGCGGATGAGCTCGAGGCTCATCGGGGTGGTCGGCCGGGCCAGCAGCTCGGTCGGCAGGTGACCGATGATCTCCTCGAACACCGTGTCGTCGTAGCGTTCGGGCAGAGCGTTGAGCACGTACGCCGAGGCCTCGTTGTCCATGTCCTCGTCGCCGAGCGCCGCGACCAGCTGGTGCCTCATGTGCTTGGCGCCGACCCTGTTGCCGATCATCAGCGGGCCGTCACGGTCCTCCATCCGGATGGCCGCGCCGGGCCCGAGCACCACGCTGCAGAAGCCGATCGACGAGATGTGCCCCTCGCCGATCTGGCGCAGGCTGAGCGCGGCCCGCATCTCCCCGGGTTCCAGGTCGCCCTGGTCGGGATGCGGCACCATCGACGGGTTGCAGAGCGCTGCGGCCTCCACCGAGAACTCGTGGCTGAAGTACGCGCCGATCAGGGTGCGTGCGGCCGGCGACAGCTCGATGTGTGACGGCACCCGGTGCTGCACCACCTCGTAGTGGTGCTGGAAGACGCCGAGGATGTCGTGGTGCCGTCCGGAGAACTGGGCCAGCACGTCGTCCAGCTGGGTGTTGATGTCCGTCTCGTCGAGTCGCAGGATGCGCTCGATGAGGCTGGACGCGCGGTTGTGCGCGACTTGCGCGTCCTCGCCCGGGACGAAGAGCTTGATCACGACGCGCCGGTCGTCCGGCGTCATGGTGATGTTGTGACGGGTGATGTCGATGGTGTTCACCGTTGCTGTCACGCTAGGCCGCCTGACGGTCTGGTCGCGCTCCGGCTCGCCAGCGTGCGGGCATGCTGCAACGTCGAGACGAGCGCGAGGGTGGATTCGGCTCCTTGGTTCACATTAGGACCATTGGCCTTCAACCCGTCATAACATCCGCCAGTCTCGTTATCGGACATCACCGTTCCGGTGTCGTTGTCGCCGAAGAACCAGGCGATCGCCTGGAAGAGCGGCGCGTCCCAGCCGTCGTCGCCGGTCACCGCGGCCGCCGTGGCGCAGGCGTCGGCCGTGGCCGCGGCCTCGATCGGCTGCTGGTCGTACCGGTGGCGCGGCACGCCCGGCCGCCAGCCACCGACCGGGACGGTGGACAGGTGCCCGTCGTTCTCCTGCATCCGGCACAGCCACGTCAGCATCCGCAGCCCGTCGGTGAGCAGGCCCTCGTCGCCGAGGAGATCCCCGGCCGCGATGACCACCTCGGGCAGCGCCGGATTCGCATAGGTGAGCTCCTGTTCCGGCCAGATCCATTCCGGATCCGGGCCGGGTGTCCCGATCGCGGTGGCCGCGTCGCCGAGCAGGTCGGCGGCCGCACGGTCGTGCGGATCGGCGCGGAGCACCTCGGCGGCGCCCAGCCCGGCGAACGTCATCGCCCGCGGCCACACCGCCCGGCAGGCCACGCCCTGCCGGAAGGCGTTGGCCGCCTCCCGGCGGATCCACGCGGACGGGCCGCGGGCCGCGGCCGTGCCCAGCCCCCACATGGCCCGGCCCCACCAGTCGCCGAGGCTCGGCTCGTCCAGCCAGCGGCGGTCGTAGCTCAGCCGGTTACGGAACGCCCCGTCGGCGCCCTGCGCGTGGGTGAGGAACGCCAGATAGCGCTCGGCCAGCCGGACCAGATCCGGTCCGGGCCGGGGTTCGCGGGACGCGACGAGCAGGCCCCGCGACACGTCGTCCACGCAGTACCCGTGCTCGCGCCGGGCGATCGCGTTGCGGGCGTGTTCGAGCAGCCCGGTGTCGTCGGAGAGCCGGAACACGTGGTCCCAGCGAGGGGCGGGAAGGTCGTTGAGTCGGATCGGCGGCGGAACCAGCCGCAGTGACAGTCCCATGCCTATGCCGAAACCGTGGCGGCGGCGAGCGGACGGCGGGCGGCGATCAGTCTTGCGGCCAGCGCCTGGTACCGGGCGGCCACGGCGGGCCAGCGCAGGGTCGGTCCGCCGCCCAGTCCGCCGAGCCGGCCCGGCAGGCCCGGCTCGGCGAGCACGTGCCGGATCGCCACCGCCATCGCCTCCGGATCCTGATGGGGTACGAGCAGCCCCGGCCCGTCCGCGAGCAGCTCCACCGCGTGCGGGAACTCGGTCGCCACCACCGGGATGCCGGCGGCCACCGCCTCGATCAGCACACCCGAGGTGACCTGCTCGGTGGAGTCGTACGGCAGCACCACGGCGTCGGACGACCGGATCAGCCGGGACAGTTCGGCCGGCTCCAGGTACACGTCGGCCCAGCGGACGCAGTCGTCCACCCCGAGGTCCGCGGCGAGTTCCTTGAGCGAGTCGCGGTAGACGTCACCCTGCTGGTCGAGCACATGCGGATGGGTACGGCCGGCGACCGTGTAGACCGGGCGCGGGCGTACGTCGTCAAGGCGGGCGAGGGCCCGCAGCGCCCATTCGATGCCCTTGCCCGGCCCGAGCAGACCCCAGGTGAGCAGGTGCGGACGGTCGTGTTCCTCGCGTGGGGCGCCGTTGTGGCTGCCGGCCCCGTGTGGGATCACGGTGATCTTGCGCTGGTCGACGTCGTACCGGGTGGACAGTCGCTGCCGGGCGGTGTCCGTCATGGTCACCACGGCGTCGGCGGTGGCCACGACCTGCTCCAGCACCTGGCGCTGCAACGGGTCGGGGTTGGCCAGCACGGTGTGCAGCACCACGATCGCCGGCACCCGCAGCGCCCGCAGCACCGGCAGCACCTCGGCCCCGGCGTCGCCCGGGTAGATGCCGTACTCGTGCTGGAGGATCGCCACATCGAAACTGTTCAGCGCGGTGGCGGCGGCCACCCAGCCGCCGGCCCGGTCGGTGTTCCAGGTGTGTACGACCCGTGGTGCGGCCCGGTCGAGCGCTATCCCTCCGCTGGTGTTCTCGTAGGCGAGTAGGCGCACCACGCCTGACCCGCCGGCGCCGCCGGTGAGATGGGTGGCGAGTGCCGCATTGAAAGTCGCCAAACCGCATTGAGTGGGGGGATAAGTGCTCAAAAACCCGTATGTCGCGGGCATTACTGGGCCTTTCTCTCCTCGGCCGGCTGCAGACCCGCAGCACGGACTCAGCGCGCGCGGGCACGGTGCCGTACACCGCGGGTGAACAGCGCAAAGTCAGCACCGGAATAGAGCTTGTTCAACGCGCAATTCACATTGCGACGTTAACAAGGTCTAGCTATTCAGCTGATGAGGTTCCGGTAAATCGCCAGGTACTGGTCCACCATCCGGTCAGCCGAGAAGCGTTCCCGGGCGCGCGCGGAACAGGCCGCACGGTCGATGTCCGCGATCCTTTGCACCGCGGCAACCGCTTCGTCGGCCCCATCGACGAGGTGGCCGGTCACCCCCTCGTCGACCACTTCCGGCATCGACCCTTTCCGGTACGCGATGACGGGCGTCCCGCAGGCCATCGACTCGACCACGGAGAGCCCGAACGGCTCGGCGAACCGGATCGGGTGCAGCAGCGCCGCACCGGAGCCGAGGATCCTCCCCCGCTCGTCCGGGCCGACCGAGCCCAGATGGACCACCCGTTCGCCGTCGATGAGGGGTTCCACGCATTCGGCGAAATACTCCTGGTCCTGCACGATTCCGCAGATCACCAGCCGGCGGCCGGCCCGCCGGGCGATCTCGATGGCGATGTCGGTGCCCTTGTCCGGATGAATTCGCCCGAACAGGATCAGATCGTCGCCGCCGTCGGCGTGGAACGGCAGCTCGCTCAGGTCGACGCCGTGGTGGACGGTGGCCACATAGTCCAGGTCGGGGGAGCGGTCACTGTCCGAGATCGAGACGAAGTGCGACCGGGCCCGCCGGTACGCCGGCAGGATGTTGTTCCCCGAGAAGCCGTGCACCGTGGTCAGCATCGGGGTCCGGCAGTGCGCCGAGAACGCCAGCGGAAGCCAGTCCAGGTGGTTGTGGATCAGGTCGAACTCGCCGGACCGCTCCAGCGCGTGGCTGACGTGGATGGCTTCCCAGACCCGGCCGTCGATGTCGGCGTTCTCCTCGTACCCGGTCGGCACGACACCGTCGAGGGTGGCCTTGGTGACCGAGTCCAGTGTGGCGAAGAGCGTGACGTCGACGCCGCGTTCGGTCAGTCCCTCGGCGAGCAGGCTGGTGATCAGTTCCCACGGGCCGTAGTGCAGCGGCGGCGTGCGCCAGGCAATCGGCCCCAGAAGCGCAATCCTCATGACAAACCAGAACTCCCGCCCATAACCACCTGGTCAGTATGCATCGCCGGTAGCAGGCCCGTTTACGTGTTAGAGAAGACCAATGACGGATCCGTGGTGGAAGAAGTCGGTCGTTTACCAGATCTACCCGCGCAGCTTCGCCGACGCGGACGGCGACGGCATGGGCGACCTGCGGGGCATCATCGATCACCTCGACCATCTCGCCGAGCTCGGCGTCGACGTGCTCTGGCTCTCCCCCGTCTACCCCTCGCCGCAGGACGACAACGGCTACGACATCAGCGACTACCAGAACATCGAGCCGCTCTTCGGCACCCTGGAGATCTTCGACGAGCTGCTGGCCGGGGCGCACGCCCGGAACATGAAGATCATCATGGATCTGGTGGTGAACCACAGCTCCGCCGAGCACCGGTGGTTCCAGGAGAGCCGCTCCTCGACGGACAACCCGAAACGTGACTGGTACTGGTGGCGGCCCGCCCGCCCCGGCATGGAACCGGGCGCACCGGGCGCCGAGCCGACCAACTGGGGCTCCATCTTCGGCGGCCCCTCCTGGGAGTACGACGAGAAGACCGGCGAGTACTACCTGCACCTGTTCTCGACGAAGCAGCCCGACCTCAACTGGGAGAACCCGGAGGTCCGGCAGGCTGTCTACGCCATGATGCGCTGGTGGCTGGACCGCGGCGTGGACGGCTTCCGGATGGACGTCATCAACATGATCTCCAAGGACGTCAACCTCCCGGACGGCCGGCTGACCGCGGGATCGCCGTACGCCGACGGCTCCGCGGCCTTCATCGGCGGCCCCCGCCTGCACGAGTTCCTCCAGGAGATGCACCACGAGGTCTTCGAGGGCCGCGACGGCCTGCTGACCGTCGGCGAGATGCCCGGCGTCACCGTGGACGAGGCCGTCCTGCACACCGACCCGGTACGGCACGAGGTCGACATGGTCTTCCAGTTCGACCATGTCTGGGTCGACTGTGGACCCGACCCGTGGCTGATCGTCCCGCTCCAGCTCACCGCGCTCAAGGCGATCCTCGGCCGCTGGCAGGCCGGCCTCGCCGACGTCGGCTGGAACAGTCTCTACTGGAACAACCACGACCAGCCCCGGGTGCTCTCCCGGTACGGCGACGACAGCCCCGCCCACCGGTCCGCCTCCGCCAAGATGCTCGGCACCGTCCTGCACCTGCACCGCGGCACGCCCTACGTCTACCAGGGCGAGGAACTCGGGATGACCAACTACCCGTTCGGCGGCATCGACGAGTTCCGCGACATCGAGGCCCTCGGGCGGTACCGGCAGGCGGTGGAGCTCGAAGGCCGTACCCCTGAAGAGGTCTTGACGGTGTTACGGGCCCGTGGCCGGGACAATGCCCGCACACCGATGCAGTGGGACGACTCCCCGCACGGCGGTTTCACCACCGGCACACCGTGGCTGCCGGTGAACCCCAACCATGCCGAGATCAACGCGAAGGCTCAGCGGGCCGATCCGGATTCGGTCTTCCACTACTACCGGCGTCTGATCGAACTGCGGAAGACCGAACCCGCGGTGGCCGGCGGCGACTTCACCATGCTGCTGCCGCACGACGAGCGCGTCTACGCCTTCACCCGTCGGCTGGGGAGCACCGAGCTGCTGGTGATCGGCAACTTCTCCGGTGTGGAGGCGCACGCCGCGATCGACGGGTGGGACGGCGCCGAGCTGCTGCTGACCAACCTGGAACCGCCGGCCGGCGGGCTGCATCTGGCCCCCTGGCAGGCCGTCGTCTACCGCCGCTCGGTCTGACTACCCGGTCCGGCGCATCATCGCGCCGAGCGCGGCCGTCGTGACCCGCCGCCCGGCCAGCCGCCCAGCGTTGATCATCAGGCTGTTCATCCGCCCGGTGATCAGGCTGGGCGGCGGGTTGCGCCGGTCCAGCGCCCGCAGCGCCAGGTCGACCACCCGGTCGGCGTGCATCCGCCGGGTGCCGCCGTCGGCGCCCTGACCGGCCACGTCGAAGAACTCCGTCTCGGTGGCGCCCGGCGACAGCGCCATCACCCGCAGCCCGGTGCCGCGCGACTCGGACCAGAGCGCCTCGGTGAAGCTGAGGACGTAGGCCTTGGTCGCCGCGTACACCGCCAGGGTCGGGCCCGGCTGGTAGCCGGCGATGCTCGCCACGTTGAGCAGCACGCCACCCGGCTGGGCGCGCAACCGCTCGATGAAGGCCCGGCTGATCTCGGTCAGGCTGGTGACGTTGAGGGTGATCTCGTCGGTGATGCGCTGTGGATCCGCCTCGTGGAAGAGCCGGTGCGTGCCGAACCCGGCGTTGTTGATCAGGCTGGTCACCTCCAGCCCGCGCTCGGCCACCGCGGCGCTCAGCTTCGCGCCCGCACCCGGCGCGGCCAGATCCATCGTGATCGGGGTGACGGTCACGTCCGGCAGTTCGGCGGCCATGCTCTCCAGCCGGTCGGTGCGCCGGGCGACGAGCACCAGGTTCGAGCCGCGGGCGGCCAGGCGCCGGGCGAACAGGGCGCCGAGCCCCGAGCTGGCCCCGGTGATCAGGGTGGTCTGGTTGCGATAATCGACGGCCATGGGCGGCACGCTATGCCTTCGGCTCCCGAGGTCCGTCGCCAGGCCGGGTGCCGATCTCTCGGATTCGGACGATACAGCCCCGGGACGGTCGATATCGTGATCATCTGTTTATTGGCTCAGTAATCACCAGATATGAGCAATTTTCACAGATATTCCCACCTGCCTCGTTCGTCCCCGGCATGGTGTCAGGTGGCCCCGGACCATCCGAAATGACCGCTTCTGCCGGTGGCCGGGGGAGTTTCCATGCGCCGCAACCGGCTCACCGCACGTCTCGTCGCCGCCCTGATGACCGCCACCCCGGCGGTGGCTGTCGCGACCACCGGAGGAGGGACCGCAGCGAATCCGCCCACTCCGGCTGAGCCGGTGCTCCAGACCTTCGCCCTGACCGCGCGAGGTGAGGAAGCGGCGGGGCGGATGCGGTTGGTCGCGGGCCGGGGCGGAGAGCGTACCGCGGAACTGGCGCCCCGGGCGACGGAGCCGTTCAGCCTGGCCGGCGTCACCTGGAGCGACCCGAAGGCGGACCCGGCGGGGGCCATCGAGATCCGTACCAGGGTCGCGGCGACCGGGCGGTGGACGTCCTGGCAGCGGCTGGAGACGGACAATCCGGATGCCTCCGCCGGGGCCGGTGGCCCACATGTCCGCGGGGCGAGCGATCCGCTCTGGGTGGGGCCGTCCGACGGCGTCCAGGCACGGGTGGCCGGCGCCGCTCTGCCCACCGGCCTGCGTGTCGACCTGATCAACCCGGACGCCCGGGAGAGGGTCGCCGCCCGGGTCCCGGCCGCCGGGGGAGCGGCGGGGCGGGAGGAGCGGGCCGGGTTCGTGGGCAAGGTGGCACTGCCGTTGCGACCGGTGCCGAGGATGGTGACCCGGGCCGGCTGGCGGGCCGACGAGTCGATCATCGAGGAGCCGCCCGAGTACACCGGCGCCGTCCAGGTGGTGTTCGTGCACCACACCGCGACCGGCAACGGCTACGGCTGCGCGCAGTCGGCGGGGATCGTCCGGGGGATCGAGGCGTACCACGTCAAGAGCAAGGGGTGGAACGACATCGGTTACAACTTCCTGGTCGACAGGTGCGGGCAGATCTTCGAAGGGCGCGCGGGCGGGGTGAACCGGTCCGTGCTCGGCGCGCACACGCTCGGCTTCAACGCGAACGCCAGCGCGATCGCGGTGATCGGCAACTACGGGTCGGTGGCGGTTCCGGCGCGGGCGCGGGCAGCGGTGGCGCAGGTGGCCGCGTACAAACTGGGGGCCGGGCGGAATTCGGCGCTCGGCCGGGTGCGGCTCGTCTCCACCGGCAGCGACCGCTACCCGGCCGGGAAGGCGGCGGTTCTGTACCGGATCTCCGGGCACCGGGACACCGGGCGGACCGAGTGCCCGGGGAACTCGCTCTACGCGCTGCTCCCGTCGATCCGCCGGATGGCGGGGGCGGCTCCGTCCGGGTTGCGGTACCGGGGGGTCAACGAGGCCAGCCGGCGGGCCGGCCGCTACTACACCAAGGGGCCGGCCGGACCGGCCTGGGATCTGGACACCCCGACCCGGATGCTGGACCGCTTCGAGGTGTGGGTGGACGGGCGGCTCGCGACGGCCGTGCCCGGCGGGTACCGGCAGGCGGCGGTGCGGCTGACCCCGGGCGAGCACACGGTCACCGTCAAGGCGGTGCACCTGTCCGGCCGGATCGCCTTGACCAGCGCGAAGGTCGTCGCGGACGCGGTCGCGCCCGCCTTCACCCGCGCGCCGCTCGTGTCGCTGCGGGAGGGCCGGGTCGGCGCCACCGCCCCGGTCCGGGTCGACTGGGGGCTCCGTGACACCTCCGGCGTCCGATCGGTACGGATCTCCGGCAAGACCCTGACCAGCGCCGCCCGGGGGATCACCGGCACCGTACGGCTCGGTGCCCCCGAGACCTGGTCGGTGAGCGTGACCGACCAGGCCGGGAACACGAGGAACGGTGCGGTCACCCGTACCCCCGTGGTGTTGACCGAGGCCGTGGCGCCGCGGACCGGAACCTGGCGCACCGTGCGTGACCGGGGGCATCTCGGCGGCGCAGCCGTCGCCGCGTCGGCCGCCGGATCGTCGCTTACCTGGCGTTTCACCGGCAGCTCGGTGGCCCTGCTGGCGGCCCGGACCGCGATGTCCGGCCGGGTCCGGGTCTATGTGGACGGCGCGTTCCAGGGGATCGTGGATCTGCGGTCCGGCGATCCCGAGTACCGGCGGTCGGTGTGGACACGGACGTGGCGGAGCAGCGGCGCCCACACCGTCCGGGTGCGGGCCGAGGGCAGCACGGGCCGTCCGTCAGTGGTGCTGGACGGGCTCGTCTACCTGCGATGACAGCGCCGGATAGTCACGCAACGTGATCTGCTCGGCCTTGCTGAACTGCCGCTCGGCGAGCTGACGGGCCGGCCACCGGGTCATCATCCGGGTGGAGAACGTCCGCAACCGGATCGCCGCCCGGCTCATCGGCGCGAACATCGCCATCCCGCCGGGCGGCAGCTCGAGGCCACTCTCCACGTAGTCCGCCATCGCACCCTGATAGGCCGCGAAGGCCCGCTCCGGATCGGCCGCCCGGGTCAGCTCACCGGCCAGCACGTACCCGCCGACCAGGCTCATGCTGGTGCCCAGCCCGGCCAGTGGTGACCCGCAGTAGCCGGCGTCGCCGAGCAGCACGGTCCGTCCGCGCCACCAGCGGTCCACCCGGACCTGGTTGATCGAGTCGAAGTAGAAGTCGCCGGCGCCCGGCATCGCGGCCAGCAGATCCGGGATCCGCCACCCGGCCCCGGTCATCCGATCGCTGACCAGGCGTTCCGCGTCGGCCCGGGACAGCCGCTCGAAGCTCGGGTCCGGGTGCCGGAAGCTCAGCCCCGCCTTCGCGGTGCCGCCGTTCTCCGGGCGCAGGTAGGCGACCCGGCCGCCGGGCGCGTTGTACATCAGCATCCAGTGGTCGAGGTCGCCCGGGTCTCCGACGGTGAAGTACGCGGTGTAGCCGCCGAGGTAGCGGACGAACCGTTCCCGCGGCCCGAAGGCGAGCGCCCGGACACCGGAGTGGACACCGTCGGCGCCGATCACCACGTCGTACCGCTCGGTGCCGCCGCTCGCGAACGTCACCGTGCGATCGTCGAGGGCGGTGACCCGGTCGCCGAACCGGTAGTCGACGCCGGGGGTGGCGTCGAGCAGTATCCGGGCCAGGTCGCCGCGGGCGATCTCGATCTCGGCGACGATGCCCTCGCCGCCGAACGCGTCGGCCGGCATCTCGGCGAGCCGCCGCCCGGTTCCGTCGACCATGGCCCAGCCGCGCTCGTCGACCTGGTGCCGCCGGATCGTCTCGCGCAGGCCCATCCGCTCGACCACGCCGCGGGCCACTCCCCGTACGTCGACCGCGTGCCCGCCGGGGCGCGGTTCCGGCGTCCGTTCCACCACGGTCACCTCGGCGCCGGCCCGGTGCAGCCAGAACGCGCACGCCGGCCCGGCGATCCCGGCGCCGGAGATCAGTACACGCATTTCCCCGCTCCTCTGCGTACTCTGTACATCGATGTACTAGACGCTAGGGCCGAGTTCAGAAACGGCAAAGCCGCACTAGTACGGGGAGGCTGGTGTACTACCGTGGACGCGCCCTACCGCAGGATCGTCGCCGACATCCGCGACCGCATCGAGGCCGGTGTACTACGTCCCGGAGACCGGGTGCCGTCGGCCCGGGCCATCACCCGCGAGTGGGGTGTCGCCATCGCCACCGCCACCAAGGCGCACGCCGCGCTGCGTGAGGAGGGCCTGACCGTGGCCCGGGCCGGCGTCGGCACGGTGGTGGCCGGGCCGGTCCCGCCGCGCGACACCGACCTGAGCCGGGACCGGATCGTGGCCGCGGCCATCGCTCTCGCCGACCGCGACGGGATGGCCGAGCTGTCCATGCGCCGGATCGCCGCCGAGCTGGATGTGGCGACCATGTCCCTCTACCGGCACGTGCCGGGCCGCGACGAGCTGATCGTCGCCATGATCGACGGGGCGCTGGGCGAGCTGCGGGTGCCGGCCCGGCACACCGGCGACTGGCGGGCCGACCTGGCGTCCTGTTCCCGCGCCGTGTGGCAGATCTTCCAGCGGCACCCGTGGCTGGCCCTGTCCATGTCGCTGACCCGGCCGCAGCCGGCGCCCAACGCGCTCCGCCTCGGCGAGTGGATCATGGGAACCATGGCGCCGACCGGGCTGGCCGTCACCGACCGGCTCCTGGTGCAGGTGCTGCTGTTCAGCTTCGTGCGCGGGGTGGCGAGCGCGCTCGAACCGGAGGCGCAGGCGATGCGGGACACCGGCATGACCGACGACGAGTGGATGGAACAGCAGGGCGCCGCGTTCGAGCGGTTCGCCGCGCAGCATCCCGCACCGCACTACCGGCAGTTGTTCGCGGTCGACGCCGACTTCGAGTTCGACCTGGACATCCTCTTCGAGTTCGGGCTGGCCCGGTTCCTCGACGGGCTCGGCGTGTGGATCAGCTCCCGAACGTGACGACCACCTTGCCGCGGGCGTGCCGTGATTCCACGGCCGCGTGCGCCGCCACCACCCCCTTCTCCCCGAACGCGAACGGCAGCACCGGCAGGTCGAGTTCGCCCGCGGCGGCCAGCGCCACCACCCCGGCCAGCCGCTCCGGGGAACGGCCCGCGCGCACCACCCGGGCGCCGTGCTCGGCGGCCGCGCGGTCGTCGACGATCGTGCCGACCCGCTCCGGCGCCACACCCAGCGCGATCGACTGCGCGATCGCCTCGCCGCCTCCGGCGTCCAGGGCCACGGTCGGCTTCAGACCGGTGGCCAGCACGGCTTCGAGCAGATCGATCCCGTACGGCACGGGCGTCGCGCCCATGGCCCGCAGCCGGTCGTGGTTGCCGGGACTCGCCGTGCCGATCACGGTGGCCCCGGCCCGGACCGCCAGCTGGGTGGCGATCGACCCGACACTGCCCGCGCCGGCGTGCACCAGCAGCACGTCCCCGGCGGTCAGGTCGAGTTCCAGCAGGGCGCCGCTCGCCGTCTGCGCCGCGGCGACCAGGCCGGCGGCCTCCGGGAAGGGCAGGCTGTCCGGTTTGGCGACCAGGCTCGCGGCCGGGACGGTGAGCAGCTCGGCGACGGCGTTCAGCATGGTCGAGCCGAGGACCGGGTCGCCGGCGCGGACGTTCTCCACCCCGGGGCCGGTGCGCTCGACGACACCGGCGTACTCCTGGCCGATCTGCTGCGGGAACTCGGCCCGCACCCAGGGCATCACGCCACGGCGTACCGCGACGTCGAACGGTTGGACACCGGCGGCCCGCACCCGGACCAGCACCTCGCCGGGCCCGGGCACCGGATCCGGCAGCTCGGCGACGTGGAGGACCTCGGGCGGACCGAAACGGTCGAAGACGGCAGCTCGCATGAACCCAGCCTGCAAGCTCAACGAAGGTTGAGGTCAAGCGGCAGGCTGGACGGCATGACATCACCGACCGCGGCCCTGGGCGAACGCCTGCTCGGCGCCCTCACCGGGGCCCTCGAACTCTGCACCGTCGAACTCGGTCGCCAGCTCGGCCTCTACACCGCGCTGCGGGACGGCCCGCGCACCCCGGCCGGCCTCGCCGAGGCCGCCGGCATCGACGAACGGTACGCCCGCGAATGGCTGGAACAGCAGGCCGCGGCCGGGTTCCTGAACCCCGGTGACGACGGGTTCGCGCTCGCCCCCGGTGTGGCCGAGGTGTTCCTCGACGAGGACGGGCCGGCGTACGCGGGCGCCGCCGGCGAGTTCGCCCTCGGCATCGCCCTGCTCACCCCGCGGGTCGTCGAGGCCTTCCGGAGCGGCGCCGGAGTGCCCTACACCGAGTACGGCCACGTGCGCCACGGCATCGCCGGCTTCAACCGCCCGCTGTTCACCCATCTGCTCGGCGGCGAATGGCTGCCCGCCGTGCCCGGCATCGACCGCCGCCTGCGCGACCGGCCCGGCGCCCGGGTGCTCGACCTGGGCTGCGGCATGGGGCACTCGTCGGTGGCCATGGCCCGCGCCTACCCCGCGATCACGGTCCACGGCGTCGACCTGGACGAACACTCGATCAACGAGGCCCGGCGGGTCGCGGCCGGGGCCGAGGTCGCCGACCGGGTCGATTTCACCACCGGGGACGCGGTCGCCGCCGCGGGCACGTACGACCTGATCACCGTGTTCGAGGCGCTGCACGACATGGGCGACCCGGTCGGGGTGCTGCGCAACGCCCGCGAGCTGCTCGCCCCCGGTGGCAGCGTGTTCATCGCCGACGAGCGGGTCTCCGACGAGTTCACCGCGCCGGCCGGTGAGGTGGAGCGGCTGCAGTACGCGTTCAGCGTCCTGCACTGCCTGCCCGCCACCCGGGCCGAGGACCCGGTGCTCGCCAACGGGACGATCCTGCGTACGCCGACCCTGCTCGGCTGGGCACGCGAGGCCGGATTCACCACGCCCGAGGTGCTCGACATCGAGAACGATTTCTGGCGCTTCTACCGGCTGCGGTGACCGTCGGCCCGGTCCCCGCGAGGAGTGGTTGACAGACCGCCCGGCGCGGGGCTCGATACGGTAAACGGGTGTCTCAGATCCCGTGGTGGGGACTGCCCCTGGTGGCTGTCGTGTTCGCGCTCGCCGGTGCCGCGGTGGCGCACCTCGTCGCCGCCCGTAACAAGGTGCTGCTGACCCGGGAACGCCGGGACCGGCAGTGGTATGAGGAACGCAAGGACGCCTACTGCCGGTTGCTGGCCGCCTTCGACCGGGCCACCCACAAGCTGCGGGCCGCGTACGAGGCGGGTGAGAAGACGCCGTCCGCGCTGATGTACGTGGATCAGATCGGCCCGGCCCTGATGCCGGTGCGGCTGCTCGCCTCCGGACCGGTGCGCAGCGCGGCCCTCGCCGTGCATCTCCAGCTGGAACGCCTGCACGGGGAGATGAATCCGGCCGGGGTGGTCGGGGTGCACCCGCACACCCACTTCCGTGAGCTGCTGGCCCAGGTTCCGCTGGTCATGCAGCAGTTCGAGGCGGCGGTCCGCGATGAGCTGGGCATCGCGGACACTCCGCCGAAGCCGTTGTCGTCGCTGAACGGGCGGGTGCGGTCGCTCAGCGAGCCAGACCGAGAACGACGCTGAAGACGACCAGCACGAGGGCCGCGGCCAGGAACGCCCACAGCAGATGACGGTTGTCCTCTTCCCGAGGGGACGCCGACGCCGGTAGATCGGCCGTGACCGCGGCCAGATCGCCGTGGGTGCGGCAGGCGAGAACGCGGTCGACGCGTTCGGTGAATTCATCAAGCGTCAAACGACCTGCGGCTGCGTGCTTTTCGAGCATTGCGACGACACGGTACCGTTCCGCGTCGGAGGCCCTGAGGGTTGGGTCAGTCACGGCGACAGGGTAACCTCCGCGAACTTTCCCCCCACCAGATCGGGAGATCGAGATGGCCAACAGTTTGCTGGTGATAGAACGCCTGCTCCGCGACCGGGACGGCATCTGGAACCAGATCAACGAGGAGCGCGAGCTCAAGCAGCTCACCGGGCAGATGCTGGTCAGCTCGGCGCTGAGCCTGGCGCTGTACGGCGCGGTCCTCGGCTTCTCCAACGGCGTCGTGCAGGCCGCCGCGTCCTTCGTGAAGCTTCCGCTGCTGTTCCTCGCCACCCTGGCCATCTGCCTGCCGACGCTGTATCTGTTCAATCTGGTCTTCGGGGCGAAGCTGTCGGTGCTCCAGGCGCTCACCCTGATCATGGTGACCATCACGGTGACCGCCGTGCTCACCCTGGCGTTCGCGCCGATCAGCCTGTTCTTCCTGATCACGGCGCAGAGCTACGCGTTCTTCAAGCTGCTCAACGTCGGGATCCTGATGCTGACCGCGATGGTCGGGCTGCGCTTCCTGACCGCCGGCATGCGGGCCCTCAACGAGCACCAGGAGGCGAAGGCGCTGGCCGCCAAGCGGGCCGCGCAGACGCCGGTGACCGCCGTGGCCGCCGAGCCGGCCGTGGACACCTCCGACAAGAACGGCGCCGTGCTCACCGCCCCGGCGCCGGTGAGGACGCAGGTGCAGATCCCCGATTTCGGCTCGCGTCCCCCGGCCGCCGCCGACGGCTCGACCAGCATGACCCTGCTCTACATCTGGATCCTGCTGTTCGGCTTCGTCGGCACCCAGCTCGCCTGGACGCTGCGTCCCTTCTTCGGCAGCCCGGGCAAGGACTTCCAGCTCTTCCGCAGCATCGGCGGCACCTTCTACGCCGACGTCTTCGACACGATCGGCCGCCTGCTGGGCGGCTGAGCCGACGATCAGAGGGTCTGGCTGCAAACGTTTGCATCGGGCAGGATCGAAAGGTGACCGATCAACGCGCTCCCCTCGATCCTGTCTCCGCCGCCATCGTCGACAGCGGTCTCGTCGCCGTTCTCCGGGCCCCGACCGCAGACGGGTTCGCCGCCGTCGCCGATGTGCTGGTCGCCGCCGGCATCACCGCCCTGGAGGTCACCCTCACCTCGCAGGGCGCCCTCGAGGCGATCTCCGGCCTGCGCCGGCAACTGCCGGAGACCGTCCTGGTCGGCGCGGGCACCGTTCTCACCGACGACGACGCGAAGGCCGCGGTCGACGCCGGCGCGACCTTCCTGGTCGCGCCGGTCAGCGGCCTCGGCCCGCAGTCCGTCCCGTTCTACCCGGGCACGTTCAGCCCCACCGAGATCCACGCCGCGTTCCAGGCGGGCGCCCCGCTGATCAAGCTGTTCCCGGCCGGCGGCCTCGGCCCCGGCTACCTCAAGGACGTGCGCGGCCCGCTGCCCGGCGTGCGGATCATGCCGACCGGCGGGATCGGGCTCGACGACATCGCCAAGTGGCTCACGGCCGGCGCCGTCGCGGTCGGCCTCGGGGGCCCGCTGATCGGCGACGCCGCCACCGGTGGCAGCCTCACCGCCCTGGCCGCCCGCGCCCGTCACGCGGTCGACGCCGTCGCCTTCGCCCGCTCATGACCGGCGGGCTCCTCACCCTCGGCGAGTCGATGGGCATCTTCGTGGCCGACGGGATCGGCCCGCTGGAGCACGCCCGCGGCTTCACCCTCGGTGTCGCCGGCGCGGAGAGCAACGTCGCCATCGGCGTGGCCCGCCTCGGCGGTTCCGCGACCTGGCTGGGCCGTCTCGGCCCGGACGCGACCGGCGCTCTCGTCGCCGCCAGACTCCGGGCATCGGGGGTACGCGTGCTGGCCGTCCCCGGCGAGGCGCACACCGGCCTGATGATCCGCTACCGCAGGTCCGGCGAGTTCATCCAGGCCGACTACCACCGGGCCGGCAGCGCGGGCTCCCGCCTGGCCCCGGCCGACATCCCGCGCGACGAGGTGGCGGCGGCCGGGATCCTGCACGTCACCGGCATCACCCCGGCGCTGAGCGACACCGCCCGGGCGGCCGTCTTCCACGCCGTCGAGGAGGCCCGCGCGGCCGGCGTCACGGTTTCGGTGGACGTCAACTACCGCGGCAAGCTGTGGTCGGAGTCCGACGCCGCCCCGGTGCTGCGCGACCTGGTGAGCCGGGCCGACGTGGTGTTCGCCGGCCCGGACGAGGCGGCCCTCGTGGTGGACTCCGCCGACCCGGTGGACGGTCTGGCGAAGCTCGGGCCCTCCGAGGTGATCGTCAAGGACGGGGCACGCGGATGCACGGCCTCGATCGCCGGGGAGCGGTTCGACGTCCCGGCGCTGCGGGTGACGGCGATCGACCCGGTCGGGGCCGGGGACGCGTTCGTGGCCGGCTATCTGGCCGACCGGCTGGCCGGGGAGGACCCCGCCCGGCGGCTGCGCACCGCGATCGCCGCGGGCGCCTTCGCGGTCACCGTCCCGGGCGACTGCGAGGGCCTGCCGGATCGTGCCGAACTGGCCGCGCTGAACGGAAGCGACATCGTGCGGTGATTAGCCCGCCGGGCGGTGGGTAGCAGATGGGTAACGGCAAATTCATCGATTTGAGGAGGCCGTGATGCAACCAACGCCGTTCACCCCGTGGGCCTGGCGGGAACCGTCGGCACTGGGCAACGACCCGGTGACCGTGGAGAGCGCCGACGAGACCGGGCGGACCGGCGTGGATCTGGTCGGTTACCGAGTCGAAGCGACCGATGGTCACATCGGTTCGATCGACAAGGCCAGCTACGACGTCGGTGACGCCTTCCTGGTGGTCGACACCGGACCGTGGATTTTCGGACGGAAGGTTCTCCTTCCGGCCGGCATGGTTCGGAACTTCGATCACACGGAGCGGAAGGTCTACGTGGACCGCACGAAGGAGCAGATCAAGGAATCTCCGGAGTACGACAAGGAGACCTTCGAGACGCCGGAGTACCGCCAGCAGGTGGGTGACTACTACACCGGCAGTTACCGCGACTTCCGGTCCTGATCGCCGAGACGCGCCGCCCCGCCCGTGACCCCCACGGGCGGGGCGGTGTTCGTCCGCTCCAGGAACTCCGCCAGCCGCGCCGAGCCGGTCAGCATGGCCCGGCCGCGGACGGTGAGCCGCTCCCGCCACTGTTCGATCGACGCGGCCAGCGGCCCCGGTCCGCCCGCCGCGCGGACCTGCTCGATCACCGCCGCGATGTGGTCCAGCAGGTACCCACCGCGGCGCAGCAGGTGCGCCAGTTCGGCGTCGCGGACGTCGTCGGGGGAGTAGACCCGGGCACCCTTCGCCCGCTCCGGGGTGAGGATCCCGGCCCGCTCCCATTTGCGCAGCGTGGCCGGGGTGAGGTCGAGCCGGTGGGCGAGCGCGCCGACGGAGAGCGGCCGATCCGAGGGTGGCCCGGCCGGGGCCTCGACCAGGGCCGCGGCGACAGCGGCCACGGTGTCCCGATCACGGCGCGACTGCACGTGCGCGGCGTCGATCAGGGCCAGAGCGGCGTCGACGTCGTCCCGCAGCACCGCCCGCATGATCTCGCCGGCCGTGGAGTGGCCGTATCCGGGAATCAGTCCCAGATAGGCGGCCAGCGCACCCACATGATCGCCGGTGTAGATGCGGTACCCGCTCGCCGTACGGCCGGCCGGCGGGATCACCCCGGCCCGTTCGTAGTTGCGGATCGCCTGCGCGGACAGCCCGTGCGGCCGCGCCAGATCCACCGGCCGATGAACCCCGTTTTGAGACTTCAGCGCACTCTCTCCAGGTAGATCGAAGGAAAGTTTCAACTGCTGGTTCAACGATACGGTTGAGGTCATGGCTTTCGACACCGAGCTCCAGTCCCTGATCTCCGGGCGCCGGCCGCAGCTGCTCGCGTTCGGCGAGCCCTACCACGCCGAACCGGCCTTCCCGCGCCTGCGCAACCGGATCCTCGAGACGCTCGCCGGGCACGGATTCCGGTCCATCGCGATCGAATCGGACCGGGCCGCCGGGCTCGCGGTCGACGACTACGTGCGGGGCCGCCGCGACGACCTCGACCTGGGCACCGGCATCAGCCACGGCTGGGGCGAGCACCCGGCGACCCGCGAACTGATCGACTGGTTGCGCGCCCACAACGGGAAACTGCCGCCGCACGAGCGCGTCGCCTTCCACGGTTTCGACGCCCCGACCGAGATCGAGGCCGCCCCCAGCCCCGGAAAATACCTTCGTGAGCTGCGCGAATACCTCGCCGTCCCGGCGCCCGACCTGGATCGCCTGATCGGCGACGACGCCCGCTGGACCGCACCGGAGATCATGTACGACGCGGCGCGATCACCCGGCGGGTCACCGGAGGCCGCCGCGCTTCGCGGCATCGCCGAGGACTTCAAGACCCTTCTGTACGCCCACGCGCCCCGCCTCGTCGCGGACACCTCCCCGGCCGCCTGGCACCGGGCGAAGGTGCTCGCCACCACGGCCGTCGGCCTGCTCACCTACCACGCGGCGATGGCCCTGCCCGGCACCCAGTCGGAGCGGATCGGCCGCCTGCTCGGGGCGCGTGACGCGATCATGGCGCAGAACCTTCTCGACATCCTCGCCGCCGAACGCGACCGCGGCCCGGTCCTGGTCGCCGCCCACAACACCCACCTCCAGCGTGGCCCCAGCCGCTGGGAGACCCACTGGGAGGGCGTCGACCACGCCGCCGAGTGGGCCGGCGCCGGCTCGATCGTGTCCGCGCTGCTCGGCGACCGGTACGTGTTCGTCGCCGGCAGCCTCGGCGCCAGCGCCCCGGCCGGGCTCAGGCGACCGGAGGCCGGCACCTACGAGGAACGGCTCGGCGCCGAGACCGCGCTGCTCCCCCCGCCGGCCGGCGAGGACCTGCGGGAACGGCAGACCGACGTGCTCGGCCATTTCCCGCTGACCGCCGGGATCGTCGAGGCGAGCGACGCGATCCTGCACATCGGTCACGGGCCCGGCGCGGCCGTCGCCGCCCGGATCAGCGGGATGCCCGGCGTGACCGAGACCCGGATCGAACCCGGCTCCGAGATGCCGCCCTTCACCTGGGGCGACCGGTTCTTCTTCGCCGGCGAGGACCGGATGCGGCCGTTCGCCACGATCGTCCACGCCGACGTGCCCGACTTCGACGAGAAGTCCCGGCTCTCCGGGGACGGCCGTCACCGGCTCAACATCGAGGTCGGGCGGGACGAGTTCCGTAGCCTGTTCGGTTACGGCCCGGAGGAGTTCACCGCACACAGCGAGAAGATCGACTTCGCGGAGGCGGACACACTCATCCCGCATCCGGCCTACGCCGTGCAGGGCTGGGTCAGCGTCGTCGACCCCGGTCCGGCCACCGCCGACGAGGTGGAACGCCTGGTCAGCCGGGCCCGTGCGCGGTCCGCCGCCCGCGAGCGGCGCCGGGGCGGGGAGTCCTAGGAGCGGGGGCGGGAGTCCTAGGAGCGGGGAGTCCTAGGAGCGGGGAGTCCTAGGAGCGGGGAGTCCTAGGAGCGGGGAGTCCTAGGAGCGGGGGCGGGGAGTCCTAGGAGCGGGGGTGGGGAGTCCTAGGAGCGGGAGCGGGGAGTCCTAGGAGCGGGAGCGGGGAGTCCTAGGAGCGGGAGCGCAGGCGGCGCAGCATGCGGGCGTCGGCGAAACCGACGGCCCGGGCCGCGGACTCGGCCGTCGCGCCGTGGCCGATCAGGTACCCGGCCCGCTCCACGCGGAGCAACTGCTGGTAGCGGAGCGGGGTACGGCCGGTCGCCGAGGTGAACAGGCGGGTCAGGGTGCGTTCGCTGACGCCCACGGCGGCGGCCAGGTCGGCCAGGGGCAGCGGCGCGGCGAAGTCGGCGTCGATACGGTCCTGGACCCGGTGCACCACGTCGCTCAGGTGGGCCCGGTGGCGCAGCATCGCGCTGTGCTGGCGTTCGTCGCCGTTGCGGCGGCCGTACACCACCATCTCGCGGGCGACCCGGGCCGCGACCGCCGGGCCGTGGCGCTGGGCGACCAGGTGCAGGGCCAGGTCGATGCCGCTGGCGATGCCGGCCGAGGTGACCACCCGGTCGTCGCAGACGTACAGGACGTCGCGCACCACGGTGGCCTCCGGATAGCGGCGGGCCAGCCCGTCCTGGAGATCATGGTGGGTGGTGCAGCGGCGACCGTCGAGCAGGCCGGCCCGGCCGAGCGCGTCGGCGCCGGCGCAGACGCTGGCCACCGTGCCGCCGCGGGCGTGGTGCTCGGCGATCCGGGACAGTGTCGGGGCGGCGAAATACCCGTGACCGTCACGCCAGCCGGGCACCAGCAGGAGATCATCGGCGGTCAGGCCGGGCCAGGTGAGGTCGGCGCCGAGCGGCACACCCTGCCAGGTCGGTACGGGAGTCTCCTCGGCCACGTAGCGGAGCCGGTAGCCCGGCGCGGTGGAGAACACCTGCGCCGGGCCGGCTAGGTCGAGCAGGTGCACCTGCGGAGTCAGGACGAACAGCACCGTGCTCACGATCCGGTCACTCCCCGATGATCTCCGCGACGGTCCGGACGGTGGCGAAACGGCCGGCCAGCGCATACTCGGTGCGGGTCACCACGTCCTCGGCGGACAGCGTACGCGGGTCGGCCAGCAACTCCTCGACGGTCTGCTCGACGGGGGCGTCCCGGTGCGGGATCGGGAAGGTGGCGGTGGCGTCGATCGCGAACGTCACCTCGTACCCGAGATCGGAGGCGACCCGCGCGGTGGTCTCCACGCACTGTTCGGTGCGCAGCCCGCAGACCGTGACCGAGCGGACCCCGGCCACGGTGAGCAGGTGTTGCAGGTTGGTCGTGGTGAACGCGTTGTGCACGGTCTTGGTGAGCACCGGCTCGCCGTCGGCGGGCGTGAGGTCGTCGACGACCCGCACGAAGCCGCTCTCCGGATCGAAGACGCCACCCGTTCCCGGTTCGGCGTGGATCACCCAGATCACCCGGTCACCGGCCGCCCGGGCGACGTCCACCAGCTGCCCGGCCTTCTTCACCACATCGGGGTTGCTCACCGTCGCCCACAGCGGCCGGGCACGAAACGATTCCTGAACGTCGATCACGACGAGCGCGTTGGTCATACCCCGATCCAACGCCGCCGGCCCGCCGCGCGGCAGACACCATCTCGCCCCACCCCGGAACGATCCGGTCAACCAACCCCGACGGTACGCCCCTGGAGAGAACCACCGGCAGCGTCAGAAGCGGCCAGGCCCAGCCCTCTCCCGCCCCTCCGTCCTCCCGCCCCTCCGGCCCTTCCGTCCTCCCGCCCCTCCGTCCTCCCGCCCCTCCGTCCTCCCGCCCCTCCGTCCTCCCGCCCCTCCGGCCCTTCCGTCCTCCCGCCCCTCCGTCCTCCCGCGCCTCCGTCCTCCCGCGCCTCCCGCTTCTCCTGCGCGCCCCTCCCACACCTCGCGATCTTGGACGTTTCCCCACCGCCGAGGGTGGCTGATCGTCCAGGATCGCGCCTGGCGTGCCCGGTGTCAGCCGCTAACCTCCCGCTTCTCCGGCTTCTCCCGCGCCTTCCGCGCCTTCCGCGCCTTCCGCGCCTTCCGCGCCTTCCGCGCCTTCCGCGCCTTCCGCGCCTTCCGCGCCTTCCGCGCCTTCCGCGCCTTCCGCGCCTTCCGCGCCTTCCGCGATTTTGGACGTTTTCCCACCGCTGTGGGTGGTTGATCGTCCAGGGTCGTGCCTGGCGGGGCGTGGCGTCTGCCGTTACCGTTCCGCGCCTGCCGGGCCACGCTTCCGCGCCCCGCGATTTTGGACGTTTCCCCACCGCCGAGGGTGGCTGATCGTCCAGGATCGCGCCTGGCGTGCCCGGTGTCAGCCGCTAACCTCCCGCGCCTCCCGCGACCTTGGACGTCTTCTCACCGCTGTGGGTGGTTGATCGTCCAGGGTCGTGCCTGGCGGGGCGTGCCGTCTGCCGTTACCGTTCCGCGCCTGCCGGGCCACGCTTCCGCGCCCCGCAGATCTTGGACGTTTCCCCACCGCCGAGGGTGGCTGATCGTCCAGGATCGCGCCTGGCGTGCCCGGTGTCAGCCGCCAACCTCCCGCGCCTCCCGCGACCTTGGACGTCTTCTCACCGCTGTGGGTGGTTGATCGTCCAGGGTCGTGCCTGGCGGGGCGTGGCGTCTGCCGTTACCGTTCCGCGCCTGCCGGGCCACGCTTCCGCGCCCGCAGATCTTGGACGTTTCCCCACCGCCAAGGGTGGCTGATCGTCCAAGATTGCGCCTGGTGGGGATGGCGCCTGCCGCGCCATATCCGTCTTCCGCGCCATCTCCCGCGATCTTGGGCGCGTTTCGACCGCTGGGGTGGCTGATCGTCCACGATCGCGTCGGGTGGTGGTGGCGCCACCCGCGTCACCCGCGCCACCCGCGATCTTGGGGCCTTTTTCACCGCTGGGGGTGGTTGATCGTCCAAGGTCGCGTCGGGTGGGGTGGTGCCAGCCGCAGTGGGGCGGGTGCGTGAGCGGCGTTACGGCAGTGAGGTGCGCGATGGGTGCCTGGCCTGCCTCAGGGGCCGGGTCGCGGTGGGTGGGAGGGGTGCCTGGGCTGGGGGTGGGGTGGTGCCCGGGCTGAGGGTGGAGGTGGTGAGGGGTGCCTGGGCTGGGGGTGGAGGTGGTGAGGGGTGCCTGGGCTGGGGGTGGAGGTGGTGAGGGCTGCCTGGGCTGGGGGTGGGGGTGGGGGTGTTGAGGGTGAGCGGCCGCTCACGCCCGGCGGGCGCGGCACGGGCCTGCGTTGCAGTGAATCGCGTTGATGCCACGGGACTCGGCACGTCCGTACAAAAAGGAAATGGGAAAGGCCGGACCCGTCTGGCACCGGGTCCGGCCGTTTCACCGTTGGCTCCGCGCTGCTCATGCCGGGGGAAAGCGCTGGGGGAGCGCTTCGGCGTGGCGGCCGCGGGAGCCGTTTCCTACTTGTAGGTGATGTTCGAGGTGGTGAACTTGCAGTAGGTGCCGTCGCCGCCGGTGCTGCCCTTGTAGGTGGCGAGCTTGGTGGGTTCGGCGCCGGTGTTGTTGCCCTTGTAGGTGACGCAGATGGAGATCTTCTTGCTGCTGTCACCGGTGATGGTGATGCCGGAGAAGGTGGCCGTGTCGCCGTAGTTCGAGTTGATGCCGACGAGGCTGGAACCCGGGTAGGTGACGGCGACGTTCTTCACGACGACGGCCCGCTTGTACTGGGTTTTGCAGTTGCCGCAGGAACGGTAGAGCTTGCCGAAATCGCTGACCGCGAATCCGCTGATCGTCAGGGTGCCGCCGCCATTGTGCTGGAACACCTTGTCGTCGGCGCCCTTCGCGCCGCCGCCGGTGACGGTGTATTTGGCGCTGGAGCCGCCCTTGAACGTGGCGGCGTCCTCGCCCACGTTCTCCCACCACACGTTGGAGATGGTGCAGGAGCCGAGGCAGTGCACGCCGTCCGCGGCCGGGGAGCCGATGATGACGTTCTTCAGGGTGGCGCCGTCCGCCAGGATGAACAGCGGGTCCTGGCCTTCGTCCTGGTCGTCGGTGCCGAGCGCGCCGCTGCCGTAGTAGCGCTTCAGGCCGCCGTCCAGGGTGCCGGACACCGACTTGCTGGCGCTGAGCGCGACCGAGCCGGTGGCGGACGGCCATGTCGCGGCCGAGGCGCCCTGCGTGTAGACCACGGCGCCGAGCCCCAGTCCGAGGGCGGCGATCGCCACCACACCGGCCCGCCACCGTTTCCGCAGATTGTTGAACACGCGAAGCCTTTCGTCGGGGAAACGCTCCCCGGGGAATTGGGAGCGTGACCATCTTGAATTGCTTCGACGCCGATTGTCAACTGCCGGAAATCAATTAAGTAACTGTCTATTGGCGCGAATACAGAATTGCTTTCTACTGTCTAAGTGTGCGAAAAGACCGGATAGGTTGCCGGTAATTTTGGGCAACAGTGCGGTCACTTAACGTCGATGTCGGTGTCGTCCGCGACGTCCCCGACCGGCACCACCAGCACGTCGTGGGCCCGCAGATAGTCCCGGGCGCCCCGGTCCCCGACCGCGCTCGCCGACACCCCGGCCCAGTGGTCGCGCCCGAGCAGCACCGGATGCCCGCGGCGGTCACCGTAGCCACCCTGCGCGAGGGCGGACGGCGACGCGTGCGCCAGCACCCGCCGGACCGCCTCGGCGCTGACCCCGGGCATGTCCACGAGCAGCACCACGGCGGCCGTCGCCTCGGTTTCCGCCAGAACCCCGAGCCCGGTCCGCAGCGAGGAGCCCATCCCGGACTCCCAATCCGGGTTGACCACCGTCGAAGGCAGATCCGGGGCGGCCGCCCGGACCTCGTCGGCGGCCGCGCCGAGCACCACCACGACCCGGTCGCAGCCGGCCGCCCGCAGCACCCCGGCGGCGTGCTGCACGAGCAGCCGGTCGCCGTGCCGGATCAGGGCCTTGGGCATGCCGTACCGGCGGCCGGCGCCGGCCGCCAGCAGCAGACCGGCGATCATCGGGGCAGCACCAGGCCACGGACCGCGGCCAGCGGCAGGGCGGTCCGCGGATGGTAGGCGGCCCGCCACAGTCCACCGTGGGCCGCGCCGGCCGCCTCGTCCTGCCAGGCCGCCGGGGACGCCGCCCGGGGTTTGCGGAGCTGGTGCACCAGCAGCAGCGCCATGAGCCGGCTCGCGGTGGCCGGTTCGAACGTCTCCACGTCGAAGAGATGCGCTCCGGCGTACGCGGCGGCCAGCAGGCGGTTCTGGAGCACCGACCGGGTACGGGTGGGCGGCGCCACCGCGAAGCTCACCACCCCGTCCCGCCGGGTCACCGTGGCCCGCCAGCGGTGGATGCGCTTGGCCAGCGCGTAGTTCGGCCCCTGCTGCGGGACCAGGCTGTCGTTGAGGCCGGGGGCCACGTCGCACGGGTAGTTGGGGCGCAGCAGACGGCCACCGGAGAGGGCCGCGGTCACCCGGGCGCGGCGGGACCGGGCGGCGTACCGCTCGCGGGCCTGGGTGACGGCTCCGGCCGGGACCGCGTAGACGTCGGTCGGGGTGGCCAGGAAGGCGAGCGCGGTGTCCGGCCGGTGCTGCCGCAGGTGGGTGCCGAGCGCGTCGACGGCGGCCGCCAGCAGCGGGTACGCCGAGCCCGGCGCGTACACGTAGTTGCCGAGGACGAGCCGCCCGTCGATGCCGAGCAGCCACTGCGCCACCGCGGCCAGGTCCCGGAGCAGGTCCGCCCCGGGGGTGGGGCCGGACGCCGGGGCGAGCAGCCGCCCGGCGCTCTGCGCGGCGACCCCCTCGACCCGCTCCCACAGGTGCGGGCGGGGCAGGTCGACGGCGACGACGGTGCCGCCCCAGCCGAGCACCGAGGAGACCGGGCCCATCTCGGTGCCGGCGCCGAGCGCGACCAGGGTCTGGTCGCTGAGGTCCAGCCAGTCCGGGGAGCCGGCCACCTCGCGGACCGCCTCGGCGCACGACTCCTCGATGACGCCGGCGGCCACCCACGCGTCCAGCCGCCGTAGCAGGCCGTCGCCGCGCAGCAGCTCACCCCGGTACGGCAGGACCACCTCCCGCTCCGGCTCGCCGGTGCCCTTCACCTCGACCGTGTCCAGGGGCCGGTCCGGCGTCGCCAGCAGTGCCTGGGCCAGGGTGAAGTCGCCGTCGTCGCGGCGGTACCGCACGCGGGCCTGCACCGACGCCAGACCGGCTTCGGCGATCTCGTAGCCGACCGACCCGTCGGCGGCCAGACCGGTCTCCACGAGAGCCCGGAAGTGCCGCAGGTAGCCGCGCCGCCAGTCGCTCTCCCGCTCGGCGGCCGCGGCGGCCGCCGGGTCGACATGGCGCAGGGCGTCGGCGACGACGGACCGGCCGAACGCGATGCTGCTGCGCCGTCCGCTCTCGTCCGCGGGGAAGTCGGTCAGGCCAGGGCTGTGATCCACCGCGCCAGTATTACCGCCTCCTACCCCGGTAGGAGAAGGGCTCCGACCAGCGGACAGCACAGCGGCCGCGGGTCGGGCGATCCGGGCCGTTCCCGGGACGAGCCTGAGGACATGACCACCGTCGATTCGCTGTTGCGCAGACCGGTCCGCTGGAACCGGCCGCTGCTCTGGCTCACCGCGGCCGCCGCGGTGCTGGCTCTCGTCTCGGCCGTCGGGATCGTCGCCGACGACCGGATCCTCACCGGTGTGCCGATCTGGCTGAAGCCGTTCAAGTTCGCCGTCTCGTTCGTCCTCTACGCCTGGACGCTGGCCTGGATGCTGGCGATCCTGCCCCGCCGCAGCCGCGCCGCCGAATGGTCGGGGATCGTCGTCGTCGGCGTCGCGGTGGTGGAACTCGCGATCATCGTGACCCAGGTGGCCCGCGGCACGACCAGCCACTACAACGTGGCAACGCCGTTCGATGCGATCCTCTGGTCGGCGATGGGCACCTCGATCATGGTGCTGTTCCTCGCCCAGGTGGTGATCGGGGTGGTGACGTTGCGGCAGCGGATCCCGGACCGGGTGGCCGCCTACGCGATCCGGCTGGGCCTGGCCGTCTCACTGCTCGGCATGGCGCTCGGCTTCCTGATGACCTCGCAGGTGACCGACGGAGGAGCGATCGGGGCGCACTCGGTCGGTGTCGAGGACGGCGGGCCGGGCATGCCGATCACCGGCTGGAGCACCGTCGGCGGCGACCTGCGGATCAGCCACTTCGTCGGGCTGCACGCCCTCCAGGCGCTGCCGCTGCTGGCCTACGCGATGGGGCGGTGGACCGGCTGGGTGCCGCGCGCGCGGGCCCGTCTCATGCTGATCATCGGGTGCGCGTACGCCGTACTCGTGCTGTTGTTGACCTGGCAGGCGCTGCGGGCGCAACCGCTGCTGCAACCGGATGGTCTCACCCTGGCCGCGCTGGCCGCCCTGGCGGCGGTGACCACCGTCGCGAGCATCACCGTGGTCCGGAGGACGACGTGACCGAGTTGCTGTTCGACCTGACGTTCCTGCTGGCCGCGCCGTTCTGGGCGCTGATGGTCCTGCTGCCGCGCTGGTCGTGGACGCAGCGGATCGTGCGGAGCCCGCTGATCGTCCTGCCGATCGTGGCGATCTACGCGGTGCTGGTCGTGGCGAACTTCGGCGAGGTGTGGGCCGGGGTCAGCGACCCGACCCTGAGCGGGGTGCGTGAACTGCTCGGTTCCGCGGACGGCGCGGCCGCCGGCTGGGCCCACATGATCGCCTTCGACCTGTTCGTCGGCCGGTGGTCCTACCTGGACAGCCGGGAGCGTGGCGTGCCGGCGCTGGTGATGGCGCCGATCCTGCTGCTCACCATCATGCTCGGGCCGCTCGGGCTGGCCGCCTACCTGGCGGTGCGCCCCCAGTGGCCGCAGCGCCTAGGCTGACCGGCATGGGCTGGGCGGGTCGGTTGTTCAACGTTCGCGACACACTGCCGCGGATGATCCTGCTGGAGATCAGCGGCCTGTCCTACCTGCTGGTGTCCTGCCGGACGGAGACTCCGCCGACCGGTCCACAGTGGGTGCTCGCGGTCCTCGCGTTCGCGCTCGGCCTGCTGCTGCACAACCGGCAGCCGGTCAACCTGGCGGTGCAGACCGTGCTGTTCGCGGTGGCGCTGAGCGTTCTCGACGACTCGACGATCAACCAGGTCGGCACCGGGTGGGCGCTCGGCGAGCTGGCCTTCTGGGCGCCGCGGTTCGCCTACGTGTGGGTGGGCGCGGGGTCGGTCGCCGCCGTCTACCTGATCTTCGGGCTGCCCGGGTCGGGCGTCTCGGTGACCGAGGCGATCGTCGGGCTGGGCACCAACCTGGGCCTGCCGATCCTGCTCGGCACGGTCGGGCGGACCAACCAGCAGCTGGCCGTGCAGGCGATGCGCCGGGCCGAGTCGGAGCAGCGGGCGGCCCGTGCCGACGAGCGCAGCGCCATCGCCCGGGAGTTGCACGACGTGGTGGCCCATCACGTCGCGTCGATGGTGCTGCGGGTCGGGGTGGCGCGCCACGTGCTGCCCGGGATCGGCCCGGAGACGGCCGCCGTCTTCGACGACGTCCATCGGACCGGGACGGCGGCCTTGGCGGATCTGCGGCGGCTGGTCGCGGTGCTGCGAGACCCCGATGGCGTACGGGGAGACGCCGCCCTGACCGCGATCGAGCCGTCCGCCCTGCCCGCCGCACTGGACGGCGCCGTGGAGACGGCCCGCCGGGCGGGGGTGATCGTGGAGGCGGAGATCGACCCGGCGGTGGGCGGCCTGGACGCGGTCCGCGGTCTCGCCGTGCTCCGGCTCACCCAGGAGGCGCTCACCAACGTCGCCAAGCACGCCGGCCCGTCGGCCACCGCCCGGCTGCGGGTGTCGGTGTCCGGCGCCGATGTGGACTGGGAGGTCGCCGACGACGGTGGCGCCCGGGTCGCGCGGACGGAAACGCCGCCCGGCGGTGGGCACGGGCTGACCGGGATGCGGGAGCGGGTCGAGGTGCTCGGCGGTGTGCTGACGGCCGGGCCGTCCGGGCGTGGCTGGCGGGTGGGTACGGTGCTGCCCGGGGAGGCGTCTTGATCCGGGTGTTGCTTGTGGACGATCAGCAGCTGGTCCGTGCCGGGCTGCGGATGCTGTGCGACGCGGCGGACGGCATGGAGGTGGTCGGCGAGGCGGGGGACGGCCGGCAGGCGGTCGAACTGGCCGCCCGCCTGCTGCCCGACGTGATCGTCATGGACCTGCGCATGCCCGGCGTCGACGGGATCACCGCCACCAGCCGGATCATCGGCGCCCGGCCGGCGTCCCGCGTCCTGGTGCTGACCACCTTCGGCGACGACGACCACCTCTACCCGGCACTCCAGGCCGGGGCCTGCGGTTTCCTGCTCAAGGACGCCCCACCGGACGAGCTGCTGAACGGGATCCGGCAGGTGGCCGCCGGGGAGAGCCCGTTCAGCGGGGAGGTGCTGCGGCGGCTGGTGCGGCGCGCGGTCGACGCCCGCCCGGCGGCGCCCCGCCCCCGGGTGGCCGGGTTGACCGCCCGTGAGGAGGAGGTGCTCGGGCTGGTCGGCGAGGGTCTGAGCAACACCGAGATCGCCGAGCGCATGCACATCGGGGTGACCACGGTGAAGACCCACATCACCGCGCTGATGACCAAGACCGGGAGCCCGAACCGGGTGCGCCTGGCGCTGCTCGCCCACCGGTCCTGATCGGTCACCAGTCCAGCGCGGCCGCGTACTTCTGAGCGATCTCGGTGGACTCGGCCAGGTCGGCCTCCAGCACCGGCAGGCCCGGCCGGACCACGATGGCGCCGAGCTCGACCAGCAGCTGTCGCAGGATCGCCTCGGCCGCGGCGGCCTGCGGCGCGACGCCGGCGGTCACCACCGGGACGCTCAGTTTTCCGGCCAGTGCCTGCGCCGGCAGTTGGTCGAGCAGCACCTTGAGCACTCCGGTGTAGCTGCCCTTGTAGGTGGGTGTCGCGACGACCAGGAGGTTCGCATCGGTGATCGCCGCGAGCGCGGCTTTCGTCGCCTCGTCGCCCGGGGTGAGCAGGCCGGCGCCGAGCGAGCCGACCTCGATCACGTGCGGCTCGGGTGACCCGAGCTGCCCGGCGATCGCCTGGCCGACCGCGATGGCCAATGTGGACGTCCGGGACCCGGCCCGGGGGTTGCCGGAGATCACCACGATTCCCGTCATGTCGGTGCACCTCTCTCGAATCTGGCCTGCACGAGGCTCCCACATATCCTAGAGATTTAGTAGGAGAATTTCACCATGGCGAATATGACGCCCGACACTGCTTGCCCGGATGCCTATCTAACAGATAGGAAATGTATCCTTGCGGAGCGCCACCCGCAATCGCGAGGTGCTCCCCCGGAGAAGGAGACAGTCATGTCAGCTCTCGCCGTCGCACATCCGCACACCACGTACTCCCGCCCGGTCCTGCTCCGCCCGGTGCCCGACCCGCCGCCGGTGGCCGGCGCCGACGAGCCGGTGACCGTGACGATCAGCATCGCGGGCGGGGCCGGTGGCCGGGAGCGGGTGCTCGCCGCGCTGCGTGAGCTGGTGCACGCGGCCTCCGCGGTGGAGGTGGACGAGCCGGTCGCCGTGCCCGCCGGCGGGCTCCGGCTCGACCCCCTCGCCCGTACCGCGTTCCGTGGTGGCCGTCCGCTCGAGCTCAGCCGCCTGGAGTACGACCTGCTGCTCTTCCTGGCCCGGCACCCCCGTCAGGTGTTCAGCCGCGCCCAGTTGCTGACCCACGTCTGGGGCCACCGGCACACCACCAACCGCACGGTCGACGTGCACGTCAGCCGGCTGCGCACCAAGCTCGACGACCCGGAGCTGATCACCACGGTGTACGGCCTGGGCTACCGCCTCTCCGACGACGCCGGGATCACCGTCGTCGACCACGGGTGACGCCGTGTGTCGATGTAGGTGCCGTGCCGGTCAGCGACGTTCATCCCGAAAGGGTTATAGGCCAACGGTATGACGTCATCGTTTTACCTGGTCAGGGTGCCGTTGACCGGCAATCGGTGATCGTTCACAGTTCTTGCAATTAGATAGATCAATTTAAATACTTGCGAGCACGGGCACGCCGGACCGGTGTGCCACCCCCGTTCCCCCAGGGAGGAACCGTGCTCAACCCCAAGCTGCGCCGGCCGATCGTCGGCCTGGCCGCGGGCATCCTCGTGGCCAGTGGACTCGCGGCCTCGCCCGCGACCGCCGCCCCGGTCGCCGGTGACCCGTCCTTCGCCCCCTCCGCCCTCGCCTCCGGCCTCGACGCCCGCCTGGGCTCCCGCGACGCCGGCTCATACATCGACGCCTCCGGCAAGATCGTGGTCAACGTGACCGACGCGGCGACCGCCGCCGAGGTGACCGCGGCCGGCGCGACCGCCCGCTACGTGGCCCGCAGCGGCGCCACCCTGGCGGCCGCCGACGAGAGCCTGAAGGTCAACCTCAAGACCCCCGGTACGGCGTTCGCCGTCGACCCGGTCAGCAACCAGGTCGTCGTCAGCATCGACGAGACGATCACCGGCGCCAAGCTGGCCGCCGTCCAGGCCACCGTCGCCAAGCTCGGCGACGCGGCCCGCATCGAGTCGGTCCCGGGCAAGACGAGCATCAAGATCTCCGGCGGCGACGCCATCTACACCGGCGGATCACGCTGCTCCCTCGGCTTCAACGTGCGCAACAGCGCCGGCACGAACTACTTCCTGACCGCCGGGCACTGCACCAACGCCGGCGCCACCTGGACCAACGGTTCCGCCACGCTGGGGACCCGGGCCGGCACCAGCTTCCCCGGCAACGACTACGGCATCGTCCGCTACACCAACACGACCATCACCAAGACCGGCGGCGTCGGCACCTCGGTCGACATCACCTCGGCCGCCACCCCGGCCGTCGGCGCCACCGTCTACCGCCGTGGCTCCACCACCGGCACCCGCTCCGGCCGGGTCACCGCGCTCAACAGCACGGTGAACTACGCCGAGGGCTCGGTCTCCGGCCTGATCCGCACCACGGTCTGCGCCGAGCCCGGCGACAGCGGCGGCTCGCTCTACTCCGGCACCACCGCGCACGGCCTGACCTCGGGCGGTAGCGGAAACTGCACCAGCGGTGGCGTCACCTACTTCCAGCCGGTGGTCGAGGCCCTCAGCGTGTACGGGGTCTCGGTCTTCTGATCCCACGGCCCGGCGTGAAGCGACCGTTCGCTCTCCGAACAGAGCCGGGCCGGAACGGGCACCCGCCTCCGATCACTTGATCGGGGGCGGGTGTCATGTATCACAATCCATGAATGACCACAGTCGACAAGAGCCGCAAGGTGGACCGGGGCGACCGGGAGCCGGGTTGTCCGGTACGGGCCGGCGCCGACGGCGTCTGGCACATCCAGGACTACCCCACGGCCCGGGCCTTCCTGCGGCACACCGACACCCGGCAGGCGGGGCTCGGCATCGAGAACGCGCTGCGGCACGCCGACCGGATGCGGCTCCCGATGCTCTACCGGGACGGGCCGGAACACCGGGAACAGCGCCGGCAGACCGCCCGGTACTTCACCCCGAAACGGGTCGAGACGGCGTACCGGGATCTGATGCACCGCCTCGCCGACCAGCAGTGCGAGGTGCTGCGGCGGCGCGGCGCCGCCGACCTGTCGGCGCTCTCCTTCCAGCTCGCCGTCGCCGTCGCCGCCGAGGTCGTCGGCCTCACCGAGAGCCCGCCCGGGATGCCCCAGCGGCTCGACCGGTTCTTCGCCATCCCCGACCCGGACGCGCGCGGGCTGTCCGCCGTCCGGCAGAAGGCCTTCAACAACTTCGTCCTGATGTCGTTCCTCTGGCGCGACGTCCGCCCGGCCGTCGCCGCCCGCCGGAAGTCCCGCCGCGACGACCTCATCTCGCACCTGATCGACGAGGGCTGCAACACCGCCGAGATCCTCGGCGAGTGCGTCACGTTCGCGGCCGCCGGCATGGTCACCACCCGCGAGTTCATCACCGTCGCGGCCTGGCACCTGCTCACCGACGAGACGCTGCGCGGGCGCTACACCGCCGGCGACCAGGACGAGCGGGCCGCGATCCTGCACGAGATCCTCCGGCTCGAACCGGTGGTCGCCGACCTGCTGCGGTGGACCACGGCCGACGTCGAGGTCGGCGGCGTCACCATCCCGTCCGGGGCGCGCGTCGACGTCGGCGTGGCCGCGGCGAACCTGGACGCCGCCGAGGCCGGCGAACAGCCGGGCGCGGTGTGCCCGGGACGGCCGATCGGGGCCGGTCTCTCCTTCGGCGACGGCGCCCACAAATGTCCCGGCGCCTTCATCGCCATCCAGGAGACCGACATCTTCCTCAGCAAGCTCTTCGCCATGCCGGGCCTGCGGATGATCCAGGAGCCGACCGTGACGATCCGCCCGGACATCGCCTCCTACGAGCTGAAAGGCATGATCCTGGCGGTGTAGACCGGTCCCTAGGCCTCGTGGGTCCGCTCCTCGCCACGGCGGCGCAGCATCTTGAGGCCGGGCAGCCCGGCGATGGCGAGGTGCAGGTCCTCGGTCACCTCGAGCAGCTTGTGCAGGTCCGGCCCGACCTGGTCGAGCTTGCTGAGCAGCGGCATCACGTCGTGGACCAGGTGCCGCTGGAGGGCCGGGAACTCGTCGATCATCCGGATCGCGGCGGTCACCTCGTCCGGCGTCAGCTCGGCGACGAAATGCGCGGCCAGCGGGGCGGCGTCACGCAGCGTGGGGGAGTAGTCGCCGACGAGCACCTCGACCTCGCCGGCGACGCTCTTCGCCCGGGTCGCGATCGCGCTGACCTCGCCCAGGGCGGTGGCCGCGTCGCCGACCACCACGCCCGCCGCCTCGGCGGTCACCGACGCCCGCCGGATCAGGTCACCGGCGGTGGTCGCGACCACCGCCGCCTCCTCCACGGTCAGGGTCGCCGCGGTGGTGAGGGCCCGCGCCTCGGCCACCGTCTGCTCGGCCGCGGCGGCCACCGCGGTCACCCGCTTGATCAGGTCCTCGGCCTGGGCGACGGCCAGGGTCATCCGGTTGATCAGCAGCTCGGTCTGGCCGATCAGCCCGATCGCCCGCACCGGGATGGTCGCGGCCGTGGCCGCCGTCTCGATCACTTTGCCGGCGGCTGCCACGGTCGCCTGGAGAGCGGAGGACACGAGAGAGGCCATGCCTCCATTGTGCGCCGCGGGCGCACCCGCTAAACCGTGACGGACTGTACCGGTATGGAAGCCGAGCGTCGAAAGTCGGGAATCCACAGGATTCCGGTGAGCCACGGAGGGCACCGGCACGGCAGTATGCATGGGTGCGACGTACCCGAAATCTGATACTGATGGTGGCCGCCGCCGGCATTCTGGGGGGATCCGTCCTGGTGGCGAAGGGCATGCTGGGCGACGGCGAGGGCGGCGGGACCGGCCCGCTCGCCGGCTCGTTCCAGGACGCCCCGAAGGCGTCGCCCACGCCGACCGGCCCCACCCCCGAGGAGCTGGCCGCCATCGAGCGGGCCAAGCGGGTCAAGGCGCTCGACGCGGCCCTCAAGACGTACGCCTCCGGCAAACCGGAGTTCTCGGTCGCCGTCTTCGACCGCAAGACCGGGCAGACGTACGCGTACCGCGGCGACGAGAAGTACGAGACCGCCAGCGTGGTGAAGGTGCAGGTGCTCGCCTGCCTGCTGCTCACCGCCCAGGACGACAACCGCAAGCTGACCAGCAGCGAGAAGACCCTGGCCGACAAGATGATCCGGTACAGCGACAACGCCTCCACCACCTCGCTGTTCGGCAGGATCGGGCGGTACACCGGGCTGACCGCCTGCAACAAGCGGCTCGGCCTCACCCAGACCAAGGTCAACAGCTCCTGGGGCCTCACCCGGACCACCGTCAAGGACCAGGTGAAACTGCTGGACCAGCTGGTCGACGACGAGAGCGAGCTGTCCGACGCGTCCCGCACCTACGCGCACAAGCTGATGAGCACCGTCTCCCCGGACCAGGACTGGGGCGTGCCAGCGGTGGCGAAGACCGACGAGGACGCCACCGTCAAGAACGGCTGGCTCCAGCGCTCCACCGAGAGCAACCTGTGGATCATCAACACCGTCGGTCAGGTCACCGGGGACGAGACCGACGTGTCGATCGCCGTCCTGTCGCACACCAACAAGACCATGAACGGCGGGATGGCGCTGGTCGAGAAGGTCGGCAAGATGACTAGGACGTACTTGAAGTACTAGCGCGCGCCGCCCGCCGATCCCACCACCGCGAGATCCAGGTGATCGACTGGTTCACCACCAGGATCACCACGATCGCGGCGAGCACACCCTGCCACGGCTCGGGGAAGATCGACGCCCCGAGCAGGCCGATCGTGGTGTAGACCAGCGACCACAGCACACAGGCGGGCAGGTTGGCGATCACGAAGGTGCGCCACGACACCCCGGCGAAGGCGGCCGCCAGCAGCACCGGCACCCGCCCGCCCGGGACCAGCCGGGACACCAGCAGCACCGTGACCTGCCTGCGCTGCAACCGGGCCCGGACCGTGTTGAGCCGCTCCTCGTCGTTGAGCCAGTGCAGACGGCGGGCCAGCTGCTCGCCGCCGTACCGGCACATCGCGTACATCACCAGGTCGCCGGTGTAGGCGCCGGCCGCGCCGGCCGCGACCACCAGGCCGATGGCGTACGGGTGCTCGTGCAACGCGTACGCCGCGGCGCTGCTGACCGCCGCCCCGGTCGGCACCACCGGCACGATCGCCCCGAACGCGACCACCAGGAACAGCCAGCCGAGCGCTCCCAGCGTGTCGATCACGCGGCCGGCTCCAGGCTGAAACGCTCGCCGTGGGCCAGCACCCGGACCCGGCTCTCCGGCGCCACCCGGGCGGCGTGCTCGGCGAACCTCTCGCCCGGCCCGTCGAACATGTGCCGCCGCACCCGGCTCATCCCGATCGGCCACAGCGTGCCGTAGTGCACCGGCACCGCCCACGACGCCTTCACCCGCCGCAGCGCCTCGGCGCCGTCGGCCGCGTCCAGATGCCCGTGCGAGCCCAGGGTGGGACCCCAGCCGCCGACCGGGACCAGCGCCAGATCCAGCGGGCCCAGCTCGTGCATCCCGTCGAACAGGCCGGTGTCGCCCGCGAACCACGTCCGCGCGGTGCCCTCCACGACGAAGCCGATCGCGATCGCCCGGTCCTTCGACCACGGGCCGCGGCCGCCGTCGTGCCGCGCCGGAACGGCCCGGACCCGCACGCCGCCGACCACGGCCGACTCACCGGGCGCCAGCTCGACACACCGATTCCCGGCCTCCGCGCCCATCACCCTCGCCGTGAAGGCGGCGGCTCCGCGGGGCACGATCAGGAGCGGCTTTCCCGGTACGGCGCGGAGCGATCCGACGTGGAAGTGATCGGCGTGCAGGTGGGAGAGCAGGACCGCGTCCGGCGCACCGGGCAGTCGCGGCGACGGGCCGGCCATCCGCCGCAGATGGGCGAGGCGGCCGGTGAGCACCGGATCGGTCAGCAGGGTCGTGCCGGAGTCGGCGAGCCACACCGTGCTGTGCCCCCACCAGGTGACCTCGGTCGTGCTCACCGCCCTACGGTACCCAGGCGGCGCACCGCCCAGCCGCACAGCCGCGCGTAGGCGTGCTGGAATCCCACCGCGAACGGCCCGGCCAGCCGCATGAACGTGCCCGCCGGACGGGAGAACGCGGTCACCGTGAACCACACCTCGCCGTGCTCGTCCAGTTCGGCCAGGAACGCCTCCTCGCCGGTCGCCGGATGCCCGGGCCGGGTGCCGTAGGCGAACCCGATCCGATCGTCCTCCTCGACCGTCCAGACCACCTCGCAGGGCGCCCGCAGCGGCCCGATCCCGACGGTCAGCGGCACCCCGGTGGCAGCCCGGTCCACGTCCGCCGTGATCCGTGTCCCGATGGCCCGGTGCATGCGGAAGCTCAGGATCGCCTCACCGGCCCGGCGCAGCACCTCCTCGCCGGTCCCGATCCGGGTGCGGTAGCGCAGATGCCGGTAGCCGGACGGCAGGCGCCCGGTCCGGGTGGACCCGACATGCGGGTAGGTCAGTTCGGTCACCCGTGCAGTGTGCCTTTCCGCGGCCGTCCGTGGCCCGGGGTGACCGTCGAGTCGCCGCCGTGACATGACTCCGGCACACTGAGCGACGTGACTGGACCCCGCTCCGCGGTCGTGGTGAACCCCACCAAGGTGGCCGATCCCGATCACCTTCGGCGCACCCTCCACGAGGGGCTGCGCCGGGCCGGCTGGCCGCAACCCACCTGGTACGAGACGACGGCCGAGGACCCCGGCCGCGGCCAGGCGAGACGTGCCGTCGCCGACGGTGCCGAGCTGGTCTTCGCGTGCGGCGGCGACGGCACCGTCACGGCGGTGGTCACCGCGCTGGCCGGCACCGGCGTGGCCCTGGCCGTGCTGCCCGCCGGCACCGGCAACCTGCTCGCCGCCAACCTGGGGCTGGGCAACGACCCGGCCACCGGGCTGGAGGTGGCGCTCGAGGGCGGCCGGCGGCGCATCGACGTCGGCGCCATCGGCGACCGGTGCTTCGTGGTGATGGCCGGGATGGGCTTCGACGCCCAGATGCTCGAGGACACCTCGGAGAAGGCGAAGAAGCGGATCGGCTGGCTGGCGTACCTCGGCGGCGCCGCCAAGCACCTGCTGGACCGGCCGATGCGGGTCCGGATCCGGCTGGACGGGGGCCCGCCCATGCCGCGCCGCCCGGCCGCGGTGATCGTCGGCAACGTGGGCCGGCTCCAGGGCGGGGTGCGGCTGCTCAGCAAGGCCGAGCCGGACGACGGCAAGCTCAACGTGGCCATCCTCAGCCCCACCAACCTGGCCCACTGGGCGGCGCTCGCCTGGGCGGTGCTCAGCCGGCGCGAGCGGGTGCCGCTCATGGAGACCTATACCGCACAGCGGGTGGAGATCTACAGCAACCGGGCACGGGCCCGTCAGCTCGACGGTGACAACATCGCACCCGGCAAGGTCATGAAGATCCAGATCCGGCCGAAGGCCCTGCTGCTCTGTGTGCCGCAGCCCGACGCCGACCCGGACCTGGCGTACGACGCCGGTGCGGCCGCGCGCCGTGCCGAACCGGTGCGGGAAGCGGCGGAGGAGAAGGCTTGAGCAGTACCGAACCCGTACCCGAGACCCGGATGATGCCGGGCGACAAGCTGTCGGCCGACGACGCGTTCCTGGCCCTGCGGCACTACGGCCGCTGGCCGCTGCTGCACGACGCGTTCGTCCGGTTCCGGTACGGCGACGGGTTCAGCCACTCCCGGGCGTTCGCCTTCCAGCTCTGCCTCGCCATCGTGCCGTTCCTGATCGCCCTCTCCGGGCTCGCCACCGACCTCGGCGTCGAGGACGGCGGCCAGGTGGTCGCGGACACCGTCATAGCCCTTACCCCGGGCGCCAGCGAGCCGCTGGTCACCGAGCTGCTGATGGACGACGACCCGACCGAGGACGCCGGTGAGCTGGCGCTGACCCTCGGCATGATCACCGGCCTGTTCGCGCTGACCAGCGCCATGGCCCAGATCGAGCGGGGCGCCAACCGCATCTACGGGGTGGAACGCGACCGGCCGGCGCTGGGCAAGTACCTGCGGGCCGCGATCCTGGCACTCGTCGCCGGGCTGCCCGCGCTCTTCGGCTTCCTGCTGCTGGCGGCCGGGCGGGCGGCCGGCGAGTCCGCGGAACGACATTTCGGGCTTCCGCACGGCCCCGGGTGGCCTGGGACGTGATCCGCTGGCCGCTCAGCCTGGTGCTCATCGTCTTCGCGGTCGGCCTGCTCTTCCGGCATTCGGTCCGCCGCAACCAGCCGGCCCTGTCCTGGCTGCTGTTCGGCGCCGTCGTGTCGACCGTGCTGTGGTGGCTGGCGAGCCTGCTGCTGGCCGGGTACATCCGGGTCAGCGACGGGTTCGGGGCGACGTACGGGCCGCTCACCGCGATCATGGCGCTGCTGCTGTGGGCGAACCTGACCGGCATCGCCCTCTTCCTCGGCCTCGCCTTCGCCGCCCAGTTGGAGGCCCGCCGGGTCGGCGTGCACCGCCCCGCCCTGGACGACCGCTGGGAACCGGCGCCGGAGGACCCGGTCGCGGACTTCCCCGAGGCCTCCCCGGCGCCTTCGGTGCCCACCCAGCGGAAGCCCGGTGTGACGGCCGAGCCGTCCGGGTAAGGAACGGCGCATTCCGATCTCTTGGAGTACGCCGTGACCGATGACAACCGTGTGGTGGAACGCGCCGGCTGGGCGCCGGTACGTCACTTCGCCGAGCGCAGCGTGCTCGGCCTGCTCGTGGTGGCCACGATCGGCCTGACCTTCGGTGTCCTGCTCCTGCTCGTACGGTTCCACTGGCAGCCGTTGCAGGACCTGGACCGGGTCGTCGCCGACGGGCTGAACCGGTGGGCCTCCGGCTCGGACGCCACGGTCGCGGTCCTGCGACAGGTCTCCTCGTTCGGCGGGCGCGGTGTGCTGGTGCCGCTCGTCGTGCTGCCGGCCGCGCTGCTGCTGGTCCGCCGCCGCCCCCGCCCGGCGATCTACCTGCTGGTCACCGGCGCCGGGGCGCTGATCCTCGACCCGTCGCTGAAAGCGCTGATCGGGCGGCTGCGCCCGGTCGTCGAGGTGCCGGTCGCCTCGGCCCCCGGCAACAGCTTCCCGAGCGGGCACGCACTCGACTCGATGGTCGTCTACGGCATGATCGTGCTGGTCCTCCTGCCCGCCGTCCGCCGCCGGTGGCGGCCCTGGTTCATCGGCCTGGCCGCGGTGCTTGTCGTAGCGGTCGGTTTCACCCGGATCGCCCTCGGCGTGCACTTCCTCTCCGACGTGCTCGGCGGCTGGATGCTCGGGCTCGCCTGGATCAGCGTGACCGCCTACGCCTTCCGGATCTGGCGCCGCGAGGCCGGCCACCCCACCCCGCCGATCACCGAGGGTCTGGAACCGGAGTCCGGCCCCGACCTGCGCCCGGCCCCCGCCGAGGGCGCCGTGCTGCCGCACCCGTGGGCCAAGGGCGCCGAGATCCTGGTCGGCTGGGTCTTCGTCTTCGGTCTGCTCTACCTGACCGGTTACACCGTCACCCGCTGGACCCCCGCCTTCGACGACGCCGTCCCCAGGTGGCTGCAGAGCTTCCGCACCCCGTCCCTGGACCACCTGAGCTGGATGTGGAGCAAGGCCGGCGACACGCACGCCATCCTGATCATCTCGCTGATCTTCTGCCCGATCGCGCTGGCCCTCTGGCGCCAGTGGCGGCCGGTGCTCTTCCTGGCCCTCGCCATGATCGGCGAGCTGACCCTCTTCCTCTGCGCGGCCGCCGCCGTCGACCGCCCCCGCCCACCCGTCGAACAACTGGACGGCCAGATGCCGACCTCGTCCTTCCCGTCCGGCCACATCGCCGCCACCATGTGCCTCTGGGCCGCCATCGCGATCATCGTGATGGCCCGGGTCCGCAAACCGTGGCGCTGGACCTTCCCGGCCCTCGCGGTGATCATGCCGCTCGGCGTGGCGCTCTCCCGCATGTACCGCGGCATGCACCACCCCACCGACCTCCTCGGCGCCATGCTGCTCGCCGCCGCCTGGATCACCGTGCTCTGGTGGACGGTCCGTCCCAACGCGCACGCCGAGACTGCCACCGGGGCCGCCGAGGAGGCCGCCCGGGCCACCCGCAGCCGCCGTCTGGAGGCGGTCGGATGAGGGTGCTGACCTGGAACATCAAGAACGGCGGCGGCGACCGCCTGCCATCGATCATCACGGTGATCGATCAGGCGCGCCCCGACGTGGTCACCCTCCAGGAACTGCAAGGCTTCCACCGGTACGGCGGGCGCCGCCTCCGGGAACTCGCCACCGCCCTGGACATGACCGCCCACCTGGCCCCCTCCGTCCGCGCCCAGCCGGTCGCCGTCCTGGTCCGTGAGCCGCTGCGGATCGTGCGGCGCGCCCGGATCAGCTGGCGGCTGCATCACGCCGCGGCCGTGGTGGTGGTGCCCACCCCGGTCGGCCCGTTGACGGTCGTCAGCGTCCATCTCAACCCGTTCTCCCCCTACCGCCGGATGCGCGAGGCCCGCTGGCTTGCCGCCCGCTACGCCACCCCGAACGGCCTGACCCTCATCGCCGGCGACATGAACGGCCTGGACCCGGCCGGCGACCACACGACGGCGCTGGCCACCCTTCCCGGCCTCTACCGCAAGCGGCACCTGACCTCCGACGGCCGCCCCGACACGAGGGCCCTGGCGGCTTTCCGTGAGGAGGGCTTCACCGACCTGTGGCACACCGCCGGCGTCGGCGACGGTCACACCGTCCCCACCGCCTGCGCGGGCCACGAGTTCGCCCCCGTCCGCCTGGACTACCTCCTGGCCGGCCCACCACTGGCCGCCCGGGCACAGCACCTCCGGGTGATCCGCGACGACCTGACCGCCAACGCCTCCGACCACTACCCACTCCAGGCCGACTTCGACCTCTGACCAGCACCCCTCACCACGGGCCTGACAGCCCACACCCCAGCCCTTCGTGATCTTGGACGTTTCCCCACCGTCTTGAGTCTTCTTCTTGGGTGTTTGCGGTTCTACGTCAAGCGCCCGGTCGGGCGAACCGCCGAATGGGGGCGCCGTCCGCCGCGCTGGGCGGAAATGGGGCTTTCGCCGGAAACAGGCGCCCGTTTCGCCCGCTTTGCACGCCGCTGTTGTGCGATCTTGAACGATTTACCACCGCCGCGGATGGTAAATCGTTCAAGATCGCTCCGGGTGACGCGTCCTGCTGTCGAGGGATTGCGGATTCGGCCGTGGGCGACCAAGAAAAAGGCTCAATCCGGTGGCCAATCGTCCAAGATCACCGCTGCCCGTGCTGCCCGTGCTGCCCGTGCTGCCCGTGCTGCCCGTGCTGCCCGTGCTGCCCGTGCTGCCCGTGCTGCCCGTGCTGCCCGTGCTGCCCGTGCTGCCCGTGCTGCCCGTGCTGCCCGTGCTGCCCGTGCTGCCCGTGCTGCCCGTGCTGCCCGTGCTGCCCGTGCTGCCCGCGCTGCCCGCGCTGCCCGCGCTGCCCGCGGCTTGCGGCAGGCGCGGAGAGGGGTGGTTACTCGCCGGTGGGGCCGCCGGCGATCTCGGCGACGATGTCGAGGTGGCCGAGATGGCGGGCATACTCCTGGAGCAGGTGGAAGAGGACCCGCTCCAGGTTGGCTGGGTCGTCACCGCCCCACCGGGGGCCCGGTTGCCCGACCGTGGTCAAATCGCTGCCGGTGATCACGGCGGTCGTGTGCTCGCCCTGGGCGCGCAGCGCGGCCGCCAGGCCGGCCAGGGTCTCCGATGGGCCGACATGCCAGCGGTCGTCACGCCGGTCGCCCCACGGATCGCCGACGTCACGACCCTGGAAGCCCCACTCGATCCAGCGGAGCTCGACGAAGCGCAGGTGCTTGACCAGCTCCAACGGTGTCCACCCGCTGGGCAGGCGGCTGGAGCGCAGCTCGGCGTCGGGCAGCGCGGACGCCTTGGCCAGCAGACTTTCCCGGAAATAGTCCAGGTAGCGGACGAAGACCTCGGCTCGCCCGGCGGCCGGGACGGTGGGAGACGGAAAGACGATCGGCGCATCATCGAGCATGCCCCGATGATGTCAGCACCCTCTGACATTTTTCGGCGCCCGCCCGCCGGTGGAAGGCGTGGTGCCGGGCGCGGAAAGGGGTGAGGTCTCGCCGCGCCTTGCGCCGGTGGGCGCGTTACGGCCGTGACCCGGCGCCTGGCTCGCGTGGTACCCAGGGGACCGGTCGCCGCTCGTACCGGAAAGGGGAAAGGCCGACCACCGGCCGGGCGTCAGTCCGCGACGACGCGGTCGCGGCCGCCTCGCTTGGCGGTGTAGAGGTTGCGGTCGGCGATGGAGAGCAGCGCCGAGAAGGTGTCGCGGCCCTCGGCGGTCGTGGTCACGCCGATGCTGGTGGTGACCTGGAGGGCGCCGGTGATGGGTTCCCAGCCGTGGGCGCGGATGCGCAGGCGGAGGCCCTCGCAGCAGATCGCGGCCTCTTCGGCGTCGATGCCCGGCAGGACCAGCAGGAATTCCTCGCCGCCCATGCGCGCGGCGACGGCCGGGCCGGGGGCGGACTCCTCCAGCAACTCGGCGACGTGCTGGAGGACCATGTCGCCGGTGCTGTGCGAGAGGGTGTCGTTGATCAGTTTGAAGTGGTCCAGGTCGATGATGGCCATCGACAGCGGCATCCGGCGGGCGGCGGCCTCCAGCAGCAGGGCCGGTACCCGTTCGTTGACGTAGCGGCGGTTGTAGAGGCCGGTCAGGGCGTCGCGGTGGGCCATCTCGCGGAAGTGTTCGCTGTCGCGGCGGGCCTCGTCGGCCTCGAAGACGGCCTGCAACGCCCGCGCCCGGGCGTCGCGCTGCACCGACTGGAGGGCGGTGGCCGCGGCGTGGAAGGCGCGATGTTCCTCGTACGCCTCGGCGAACCGTCCGGTGCCGGCGAAGAGCGCGGCCTGCTCCTGCCGGACCCGGGCGCCGATGGCGGCCAGGCCCCGTTCGGCGCAGAGGCGACCGGTCGCGTCCAGGGCGGCCTGCGCGTCGTCGTGCCGGCCGGCCAGGCGGCGGGCCTGGGCCAGGGTGAGCTGGCATTCGGCGACGGCGTCGCCCTCGGTGGCGGCGACCAGGTCGGCGAGCACCGGGGAGATCAGTTGCTCGACGGCGGCGTAGCGGCCACCCATCAGCTCGACCTGGGCCATGGTGTCCAGCTCGTTGGCGGTGAACCGGCACCCGGTCCGGGCCTCGATCTCGCGCATCTGCCCGACCAGCATCCGGGCCTCCGGCTCGTCGCCGACCTCCACCGCGGTGTACGCCATGTTGTTGAGCACCGACATCATCATCTCGTGGTCGCCCGCCGTCGCGGACAGTGCGAGGGCCTCCTGGGAGCGGCGTTTGCCGTCCTCGTGGGCGCCGGTGTCGTCCAGCGCGACCGCGAGCGTCATCAGGTGCCGGGCGCGCAGGTGGGGCGGTACGTCGTCGGTGAGGAAGGCGACGCTCTGCACGGCGTGGGTCAGCCCGTCCGAGTAGTCGCCGACGTGCCGGTAGAACACGGACAGCTCGCGGTGCGCGCGGGCCAGGATGTACCGCTCGTCGTGCTGCTCGGCCCAGGCCCGGACCTGGTGGGCCAGCTGCCCGCCCTCGCCGGTGCGCCCCTTGCGGAGCAGCACCCCGGCCTGGAGCAGGGCGGCGCGCTGGGCGATCTCCTCGGCGCCGAGTTCGGTGGCCCGCTGCCGCAGTTCGATGGCGGGCTCCCAGAGCGACCGGAACTGGGACGGGGGCCGGGACTCGAGTTCCGCCAGGGCGGATTCGAGCGCGACGAGCTCGTCATGAGACTCGGTGGGAACCCGGCTCGCCGTTTCCGTCGTCACTGTCCCTACTTCCTGTAGTCGCGCCGTGACAGTTCACGGTCCGGTGTCACGGTGGCAGAGGGGATCCCGATCGGTTGCGAAACGGTTGCGGTGTCAACGGCGGGTGCAGACCGGCGCGGCGGCCGCGTCGCCCACCGCGACGGTGAAGCAGTAGTTCAGCTTCTCGTTGAGGCTGTAGACGACGTAGTCGGCGGCCCCCGCGGGCAGGTCCGCGATCTTGACAGGTGGCTGCCCGGCCCGGCCTCCGGTGATCAGCACCGCCTCCGTGGCGTCACGGGGGTAGACCCACTGGAGGGAGACGCTGTCGCCGTTGTCACGCAACCGCACGTTCTGTGGGGCGCCCGGCGCGGTGGAGGGTTTCGCCGGCTCCTGGGCGGCCGGTGGGCTGGTCGGCTGGGTGGCCCCGTCCGCTCCGGGCAGCGTCAGGATGACCACGACGGCGGCCGCCGCCACCCCGGCGGCGAGCACCGTGGCCAGCAGCAGCGGGTGGGCGACGCGGGATCCGGAGGGCCGGTCGGTACGGACCGGGAGGCGCCGCGAGTTCGGCGGATCGCTGCGGGTGCCGGTCGGCGCGGTGCCGACCGGCAGGGGGCGGCCGTCGTCGCCGTAGTCCGGCGCGCGGTTGCCGGGCAGTGGCGGTGGCGTGTCGGCCCGGGCGTGCCGGCCGGTCAGGTCGCCGGGCAGCTGGTGCAGGTCGCTGAGATAGAGCGGCTGCTGGTAGACGGTGCCGTTGGGGTCGGTCTCGCGGTTGTCGGCGGGTGGCATGTCGTCGAACAGCTCGTCGGCCGGAACCGGGTAGACCGTTCCGTTGGGGTCGGTGGGCCGGTCGTCGGGCGGTGGCTGGCCGGGCGCCTCGGCCGGGAACACCGACGGCCGGGCCCCGGTCGTGTCGGGAACCGTGGGGCGGCGCGGGAACGGCCGGAACGGGCGCCCGCCGGAGGAGTCCCGGGTGCCGCAGGTGTGCCGCCCGGAGGCCGAGCCGCCGGCCAGTGCGGCCGCCTGCCGGGCCAGCGGGTGGTCGGCCGGCAGGTGGCGGGCGCTCAGCTCGCCGGCCAGCCGCAGATGCTCGCGGGCCTCCTCGTCGCGGCCGCACTCGCGCTCCATGGCGCCCAGCCGGGCCAGCATCTTGATGCCGGCCGGTGCGGCGTCGCCGTGCACCCGGCTGTGCCGCCGCCAGGCGCGGGCCAGCCGGGCCCGGGCCGTGCCGCAGTGGCCCGCCGCGTGCTCGGCGGTGGCCAGGTCGGCCTCGGCGGCCAGCACCCGCGGCGAGTCGGGGCCGTCCATCAGGGCCAGCTCGCCGATCAGGTCGTGGTAGACGGAGGCGGCCCGGCCGTGCTGGCCGATCCGCTGGAGGACCGCGGCGTGCATGGCGGCGGCCGCGATGGTGCGCTCGTCGCGCGGGCCGTGCAGCCGCTCCTCGGCGGAGTGCGCGAAGGCGGCCCACAGCCGGGCCGACTCGGGGTCGCCGAGGGCGATCAGGACCCGGGCGTGCAGGGCGGCGGCCACCGCGAGGTCGGCGGTGGCGCGGCGCGGATCGGCGTCGGCGCCGCGGAGGACGTCGTCGAGGACGGCCCGGGCGCCCATGAGGTCGCCGGCGGACGTGAGTGTCTGCGCCTGGGCGGTCAGTTCGGCGAGCGGAGGGGCCATGTATCCCATAGTGCTCATGCGAACACCCTGGGTACAAGTTTCCGGTAGCTAAGTGGACAGGGTAGAAACTGCGGTATGTCCCCAATCGGAGCCGTGAAACGTGAACTACTCGTCCGTCACCTGCAGGCATGGGCCGCGGGTGCGCTTCATCACGCCCGCCGGGCGACCTATGTGCACGGCTACGCCGATGCGGACGGCGGGGTGGCCGCCGAGGCGGCGGTCCGTGTCCTGGCCGACCTGCCCGGCCTGTCCCGCGGGCGGGAACTGTCCATGGTGGCGGTGGGCGCCGACGTCGCCGGGGTGGGGGAGCGGCTCACCGCGGCGCAACGGGACGCCGGGGCGGGGGCCGGGCTCACGGTGCTTCCGGTGGGCGGCGGGACGGACGAGCGGCTCGCGGTGGCCTTGCGTGCGGCGGGCGCGTCGCGCGTACCGATGATGGGTTTTCTCGACGCGACGGCCGTGGGTGAACCGCCCGCGGTGACCACCGTCGGTGCGATCGCGTCCGGAAGGCCGGCCGAGGTGCTGCTGGTGCTGCCGCCGGGAAGCCCGGTCGACCCCTATCGGGGCCTGGGGTTTCCGCTGGTCACGGCGGCCGAGTTGGCGACCGGCCCGGAGCCCGGCGAGGTGGTGGCTTTCGCCACCACCTCGGGGAAGAGCCTGGAGAGCTTCAAGGAGGCGCTCTGGGCGGTCGATGAATTCGCGGGGGTACGCCTACGCGATCCCGCCGATCCGGAGCGCCACCTGATCGACATCGCGCTCCACCCCGATCCCGGTCCGCTGCGCCGTGAACTGCTGGCCCACCTGTCCGAGGTGGGCCGGGCGACCGTGACCGAGCTGCGCACCTTCGCCCTCACCGAGACCGTCTACCGGGCCGCCGACGCGACCCGGGTGCTGCACGCGATGATCGACGCGGGCACCGTTACGCGGGAGCCCGCGCACGGACGGCTCGGTGGCGACGTGGTGATCCGCTCCTAGCGGGAGCGGCTCCTGTCCTGCTTCCACGACAGCGGGCCGGGCAGGTCGACGCGGTGGGCGCGGGTCTTGGAGTTCCACGACCAGCGCCCGATCTTGAGGCTCCAGGACGAGTAGCCGTTCTCGGTGAAGTTCAGGACCAGCGGACCGATCTTCTTCCGGCTGCGGTAGACGATGCCCATCGGAAAGCTCCTTTCTGATGGCGCATCGGTTCCCGATCGGCCGGATCCACAAACGTCAGCGTGGCTGCCAGGCGTCCGGTCGGGTGGTCAGCTTGCGCACGTGCGCCGGCATCCGCCCGCTGATCAGCTCGGCGAGGCTCACCTCGTCGACCACCTCACGGACCGCAGCGCGCACCGCCACCCACAGGTTGGGCAGGTTCTCGGCGGCGCCCGAGTACTGAGTCTCCTCGGGACGAAGGCCGCGCACGCCGGCGAGCGGTCCGTCGACCGCCCGCAGGATCTGACCGATGGTCACGTCCCGCGGGGGGTGCGACAGTGTGTAGCCGCCCTCGGCGCCTCGTTGCGCCCGCACCACACCGGCACGGCGCAGGTCGGCTAGGACCGCTTCGAGGAACTTGCGTGGCATGTTCTGGTCTTGGGCAATGGCCTGAGCGGACATCAGTGCGGGGTAGGCCTGCGCCAAACTGAGGGCGGCCCGGACCGCGTAGTCGCCGCGCGCGGAGATCTGCACCTGACTATCATGCCCCGGCCTCGCATCCCGGATGCACATACCCCAGGGGTTTGTGGGAATTAGGGGTCAATCGGCTGGTGATCTCTGCCCCGGGATGGCGGCCGGCTGGCCGGTGACGAACCGCCCGCGGAACTGCCCCGGGCTCAGGCCGGTCTCCCGGTGGAAGAAGCGCCCGAAGTTCGTCGGCTCGCCGAAGCCCAGGCCGCGGCCCACCTCGGCGACCGACATCGAGGTCGCCGCGAGCATCCGCCGGGCCTGCAGGGCGACCCGGTCGTCGACCACCTGCTTCGCGGTGCGGCCGGTGAGCGCCAGGCTGGCCCGGGTCAGGGTGCGCACCGAGCAGCCCAGCTCGGCCGCGTAGTCCTCGACCCGGCGGGTGTGCGGATAGCGCTCCTCGAGGCGGCGCCGGAACCGCTCGAACGTCCGGCTCTCGATGTGCGCCCGCAGCTCCGAGCCCGGATCGAGGGTGGCGATCCGCAGCAGCAGGGCCGCCAGCTCGTGCCGCAGCAGCGCGGCGGCGACCGGGCCGGGCGGGCCGGCCGCGTCGGCGGCCAGGTGGGCGAAGACGTCCCGGAAGACGGCCGGGCCGGGTGGGGTGAGTGGCTGCCGGGCCGGGCCGGACGGATCGTCGGGGCTCAGCCCGGGCAGTTCCTCCGTGCCGAACAGCCCTGGTCGGAAAACGATCGTCAGTGGATCGTCGCCGTCTCCGGGACGGGCGAAGCGGGCCGCCTGCCCCGGACGGATCCAGAGGAGGGTGCCCGGGCCGCACAGATGCTCGGCGAAGTCGATCTCGGCGAGCAGCGGGCCGATAGTGGTGAGGACGAGGGCGTGACACCTCAGCAGGCCGGTGGCAGCGCCGGCGGCCACCGGCAGGACGCAGCCACCGATACCCGACCAGTCCGGTGGAAGACAGGTGGGCGCCGGCTCGGTGTGATGAATGAGTGCTGGCATCGCGCCTGACGGTAGTCGTCGATGCGTGCCCGCGCATCCACTAGCGCACCGACTGGGCGGTATGTCCGATTTCCAGATCGGTATTCGCTATACGTCCGATTCCGATTTCTTTTCGGAGATCCATATCTATTTCGGATAAAGGAAGACCCGCGCGGACCGGCAGTGTCCGCACGGGTCTCCCCGATATCGCTTATCGGCCCGCCAGTAGTCGGTTGACCGCGGCGTCCACGTCCAGGTGGTCCGACTCCCGGCCGCGGGGCACCACCACATAGGTGCGCCGCAGGAATCGGACGAGGACGCTGCGCGGCACCTCGAACAGCGCGTTGCCGTCGGGCGACGACAGGGCCAGTGCGACGAAATCGCCACGCGGCGTGGCCCACGGCCACACCCGGACGTCGCCGATCCCGGCCGGCTCGTCGAGCCCGGTCACGAGCAGTTCCCGCGCGAAGGACCAGCTCACGGCTTCCCCACCGGCTGATTCTGCGTGGAACAACACGTGGACCGCGTACGGGTCGGCTGGGTCGTAACGCAGGCTGGCGCGCACGGGCAGTGCCGTCGCGTCAGGCGCTACGAGCCGCAGCGAGGTTTCGACCTCGACGGTCGTTGGACGAATGGTACTCATGGACGAACTCCCCCCGGCACCGCTGCGAGGCTGGTGAACCCCGCGTTTCCCATACTCAGGTGATCCCTGTCATTACGCTCCGCCATACGCTGATCTCACCCAGTAGTGGGAAGACGGTTCCGAAAACCCTTCCGGGCAGGACGAGAAGCGATATCTTGTCCTGTTCTGCCTGAGTACTCGGTTCCGCCCGGCGTCAGTGGTCCAGCGGTTGACTTACTCCGGTAACGTCCATTCCTCCCGGGTAGTGACGGGGCTCCAGGACACTGGGGGATGAAATGGGTGTAAAACCGGACGACGGGGTTCTCAGACGTGCGTGTGCTTGACCGTATCCGGTCCAACTCCACCGGTCGGCTCGCTCTGAAGATCGGTGTGGGCATCGTGGGCGGCCTGGTGGTCGCCGTCGGCATCGTCCTGATCCCGTTCCCCGGCCCCGGCTGGGCGATCGTGATCCTCGGGCTCGCCATCCTGGCCGTCGAGTTCGCCTGGGCCAAGGGAGTGCTCGCCTTCACCAAGCGGCATGTGCAGAACTGGACCCACTGGGTCGGCCGGCAGACGCTCGGCGTGCGCGCGCTGATCGGCGTGCTCGGCATGATCTTCATCAGCTTCGTGGTCTGGCTCAGCGTCCTGCTCAGCTTCGACCTCAACCTGTTCACCTGGTCGCTCGACTTCGTCGGGTGGCGGTGACCCCCTGAGTCGCGCCCCACGGGCGCCGTCTAGTAGAGTTCCATCTCGTTGAGGGCGATTAGCTCAGCGGGAGAGCGCTCCGTTCACACCGGAGAGGTCACTGGTTCGATCCCAGTATCGCCCACAAGTTATTGGCAGGTCAGCGGTCTTCACAGGCTCCCACCTCTTGGTGGGGGCCTTTTTGCTCCCTTTATAACCACAGAAGCGCTCCGTGGCCGTTACGGCTGGCGGCTCGAAGGTCCGGAGAGCTGGCCTGTTCGGGTCGTCGATGGCTTCCCGGAGTAGCTGGCCGAGCAGGGTGATGCTGATACCGCAGCCGTGCCGCGTGTAGCCGGCAATGATGCTGTGGCTTGCACAGGGTCACCCATCCGTGTCCGCCCGCTGCCTCATCCGCGGGACCGCATTCTTTGGCGCACGTGCGCGACAGCGGCCCACTCGCCGACGGACACGCGCCGGCGACCAACCGGCCCGAGCGCCGTTTTAACGGTCGTTTCAGGTTCGCTCGATATGAAGTGGGCATCGCCGGGCGACGCGGGTCTCGGCCTCGCCGGCATGGCCGAACGCGCCGTGCTCCACGGCGGCTGGGTCAGCGTCGGCCCCCACCGGACGGTGACTGGACCGTCCATCCGACCCTGAAAGGCAGCCATTCATGATCTCTGTGCTCGTGGTGGACGCCCAGCCGCTGCAGCGCTTCGGGTTTCGCATGCTGCTGGAGAGCACCCCCGACACCGAGATCGTCGGCGAGGCCGAGAACGGCGCCGAGGCCGTTCGGCGGATCACCGAGCTGCGTCCCGACGTGGTGCTGATGGACATCCGCATGCCGGGCGTCGACGGGATCGAGGCCACCCGGCGCATCGTCGCAGCCGGTGGGCGTTCGCGGATCCTGGTGCTGACGACGTTCGACGTGGAACGGTACGCGTTCGCCGCGCTGCGGGCCGGGGCGAGCGGTTTCCTGCTCAAGGACATCCGCCCGGAGGAGTTGCTCGCCGGCATCCGGGCCGTCGCCGCCGGGGACGCGGTGATCGCGCCGGCGCTGACTCGGCGGCTGCTCGACGCGTTCGCCGACCGGCTCGACGATGATTTCTGCGGGCCCGTGCGGGCGGATCCCCGGCTGGACTTCCTGACCGGCCGTGAGCGCGAGGTCCTCGTCGCCATCGGCCACGGCCTCACCAACGGCGAGATCGCGCAACGGTTCACGCTGTCGGAGTCGACGGTGAAGACCCACGTCGGGCGGGTCCTCGCCAAGATCGGTGCACGGGACCGGATCCAGGCCGTCATCCTCGCCTACGAGCTGAGACTCACCCGGCCCGGTTCAGCACCTCATCTCGCGTGGCCGTCGAGAGCGCGACCGTCGTTTTAGCCGCTCCGGGCACACGTCACCGCCCGTTCAGTGTCGACGTGTGTGAGCTCGAAGCTGCTTTCGGCCCGGTTGACCTCAGCGAGCTCACACACGTTCGACGCTTCCTCAGGACTTGCGGAGGGAGACCGTCATGATGCCCGTACACATCTCGTCGCTGGTGCCGTCGCCCCACACCACGTAGCGGGGCGGCAGCTTCTTCAGCTGCGGCACCTGTTTGCGCAGCCCTACGTCGTGCGTACACGTCACCCGCAGCGTGTCCCCCGGACCGACCTCCACCGGCGACGGCAGCTTCACCAGCCGCTGGTTGTCGAAGTCGAACTGCGGCACGTCCAGGACGACCTTGGCCTTCGGTGTACCCGGGTTGAGTTCGACCTTCAAGGCCCGCCCGAGCATGTGCATGTGGCCGAAACCGGCGAACAGCGTCATCGGCGCCTCAACCTTGTGGTCGCAGGTCTGGGTGTCACCGGGCTTCGGCACGCCCCGGCCGCACTCCTCCACCTGACGGTCCGCCATTTCGCCGACGTCCGGCCCGAACCGCTTCGTCACGTCCGCGATCGAGGCCGCCCGGTCACAGAGCGGACCCGACTCGTCGGCGGCGCAGGGCAGGTCGGTCGGCGCGTCGACCGACCACGTTTCGAGTTCCCGGGTCTGCGGCGTGCCGTCCGTCAGCCGCAGCCGCACCGCCGAGCGGTCCGACCCGGTCGGCTTGCCGTCGGTCGCGAGCAGGTTGTAGTGGATCTGGAGGACGAGCAGGCTGCCCGGCTCCAGCTTGTAGCCGGCGTCCTGGTCGAGCAGCGTCTCCGTGGCGCCCGGCGCCCAGGTGTCCACCCACGCCGCGTCCCCCTCCTCGACCTCGGCGCCGGCCACGCCGGTCCCGCCGAAACACTGCCAGCCGAGACCGGGGATCTTCGCATCCTGTTTGCGCACCGCGGCAGCGCCGCCCGGCGGCACCGCGTACACGATGGCGTGGTGCGCGATGGCGACGTTCTCCGGTGCGAATTGGGTCCCGGTCAGGAACGCCGTCTTGGTCAGGCCCGGATCGATCACCTGGCACCGGTACTCGTCCGAGCCGCCGCCCTCCGGCGGAGCGGGCGTGTAGGCCTCGGCCATCCTCAGGTCGACGAACCGCTCGCCGGCGCGCAGCGGCTGTGGTGGAGCCGACGACCCGCCCGCGTGCGCGCTGTGCGGGCCGGTCGCGGCGGGCGCCGCGCTGTTGTCGGTGTCAGACCCGCAGGCGGCGACGACAGCGAACGCCGTCACCAGCACCATGGTGCCCGCCACCAATTTCCACGGTGGCCTATCAGGTTTCGTCATGGCTCGAAAGCTAGGTCCGATTCCATCCCGTTTCGTCGTACCGCGGTCGTCATTCTCGTGAGAGGGGCGGTACCGCGGTACTACGCCCCGGAGCGCCGTTCGACGCCACCACGCTGGTGCGTGCGCTGGGCACCTGGCTCGGTCACCTGGGCTGAGCACCGTTTTAACGGTCGTCTCAGATTCGCTCGGTACGAAGTCGGCCTCGGACAAGCGATGTAACGCGTATGTAGGAGGCTATTGATGGCAGTCAACGCAGCGCCGTCCAGGGAAGCGCCGCCCGGTCGGTTGGCGGGCCGGTGGGTGCCGTGGTTGGTGATCGGCCTGTGGGTGGCGCTGGCGGCGGTCATGGTGCCGTTGAGCGGAAAGTTGAGCTCTGTCACCACCGACAGAGCCGTGGACACCCTGCCGGCCAGTGCCGAGTCCACCAAGGTGGCGGTCCTGGAGGACAGTCTCCCCGGCGGTGAGGACAACACGTTCGTCTTCGTCTACCACCGCGCCGGCGGCATGACCGGCGCCGACCGCGCGACGGTCGAGCGCCACTACGACACCGTTGCCAAGCGGTACCCGCCGAAGGCGGCGGCCGGCGAGGACGACGAGGGCCCGTCGACGAGACTCTCCACCGACGGCGAGGCGATGATGTTCACCCTCGACGTGAGCACGACCTATGGCGGACCGGAGGCCATGGTCGGCCCGTTGCGTGACGCCGCGAAGGACCGCCCCGCAGGCCTGGAACTGGACGTGACCGGCCCGGCCGCGGTCGACGGCGACATGGACGCCGTCTTCGACGGCATCGACCTGCAGGTCTTCCTCACCACCGTCATCGTCGTCACGATCCTGCTCATCCTCACCTACCGCAGCCCGGTGTTGTGGTTCATCCCGCTCGTGGTCGTCGGCGCGGCCGCACTGACTGCGATGGCGACCGTCTACCTGCTCGTCAAGGGCTTCGGCATCGTGGTCAACGACCAGAACTCGGCGCTGCTGACGATCCTGGTGTTCGGCGTCGGCACGGACTACGCGCTGCTGCTCATCGCTCGATACCGGGAGACACTGCACCACCACGAGAACGTCCGGGTCGCGATGGTCCACGCGCTACGCGGCGCGGCGCCGGCCATCGTCGCGTCCGCGGCCACCGTGGTCGCCGGTCTGCTCTGCCTGCTCGTCGCGGACCTGAACAGCACCAGCGGGTTGGGCCCGATCGGTGCGGCCGGCATCCTGTGCGCGCTGGTGGCCATGCTGACGCTGTTCCCGGCGGTGCTCGTGGTGCTCGGCAGGCGGATCTTCTGGCCGGCCATCCCCCGGTTCAGTACGGCCGTGGAGGAGAAGCCGGGGCTGTGGGGACGGCTCGGCACCATCATCAGCCGCCGCCGGTGGGTGGCGACGCTCGGCTCGTTCGGAATCCTCGGCGTGCTCGCCATCGGGCTGGCCGGCAACACCGGCGCCCTGCGGGAGCAGGACCAGTTCCTGTCCGCGCCGGAGTCGGTCACCGGCTTCACCGTTCTCCGCCAGCACTTCCCGGAGCTCGGCGGCCAGCCGATGACGGTCTTCACACGGCCGGCGTACCAGGAGCGGGTGCTCGACATCGTCAAGGGCACTCAGGGTGTGGCCGTGGCCATCCCGGGTCAGACCGTCGGTGGCTGGGCCGACATCTCCGTGTTCCCGACGGACACGCCGGACACGGTCGCGGAGTACGACACGATCAAGCGGGTACGCACCGCCGTGCACGCGGTGAGCGGGGCGCAGGCGATCGTCGGCGGGCCGAGTGCGGAGAACCTCGACACCGAGATCACCACCAGCCGCGACGAGAAGCTGGTGATCCCGCTGGTGCTCGCCGTCGTCCTGATCGTCCTCGGGCTGCTGCTGCGCGCGATCGTGGCCCCGCTGATCCTGATGGCCACCGTGATCGTCTCATTCGCCGCGGCCTTCGGCGGCAGCGTGTTCATCTTCGACACGATCCTCGGGTTCAAGGGCATCGACTATTCGGTGCCGCTGCTGGCATTCCTGTTCCTGGTGGCGCTCGGCGTCGACTACAACATCTTCCTGGCCAGCCGGGCACGGGAGGAGACCGTGCGTCTCGGCACCGGACAGGGCATGCTCAAAGCCCTCTCCGCCACCGGTGGCGTCATCACCTCGGCAGGCGTGGTCCTGGCGGCCACGTTCGCGGTCCTCACCACACTTCCGCTGGTGATGCTGATCGAGGTCGGGTTCCTGGTCGCCTTCGGCGTGCTGCTCGACGCCCTGCTGGTGCGGTCGGTCCTGGTGCCCGCCCTCACCCTGCTGATCGGCCGGCGGATGTGGTGGCCGAGTCGGCTGTCCCGGCCGACGGCGGAGCCGCTGAACGGGCCACAGCCGCTCGCCGACGACGAGGAGCTCGCGCTGCAACGGTGAGCGCGGCGGCACGGAGAAGATCCGGGACGGGGCCCCAGGCCCGTCCCGGATCTCCTGCGCCAGGCCCCGGGCGGGTCAGCGCATCGCGGTGTCCTCCCCGGCGGTGAGCCGCGCGATGGGAGCGGTCGGGGCCGCGGCCGGAAGTTCGATCCGTAGTAGAGCGCCACCGCGTGCGGAGCGGGCGACGGTGGCCCGGCCGCCGTGGGCGTAAACGACCCGCTGCACGATCGACAGCCCGAGACCGGATCCCGGCAACGCCCGGGCGCTGTCGGCACGGTAGAACCGGTCGAACACCCGCGGTACGTCGGCAGCGTCGATGCCCGGCCCGGCGTCGTCGACCTCGAGCACCGCCGACGCGCCCTCGGCACGGAGCCGGACCTGGATCGGCTGGTCCGCGGGGGACCACTTGCCGGCGTTGTCGACGAGGTTGAGCACCGCTCGCTGGAGCGCAGCGGCCCGCCCGCTCACCCACACGGAGGTCACGTCGAGCGCGACCTCGAGGTCGGGCACGCGGGAACGCGCCTGGGCCGCGGCGGCCACCACCACGTCGGCGAGGTCGAGCAGCTCGGTGCTCTCGTCGCTTGCGTCACCGCGCGCCAGGTCGGTCAGCTCGGCGGCAAGGGTGCTCAACTCGGCCACCTGGGCGCCGAGATCGTTGAGCAGCCGGGTCCGGCTCTCCGCCGAGAGGGCGGTGTCGAGGGTGCCGCGCCGGTCGAGCCGGACCAGCAGCTCGATGTTGAGGCGCAGGCTGGTGAGCGGGGTCTTGAGTTCGTGGGCGGCGTCCTCGGCGAGCAGCCGCTGGGCCCGCCGGGAGTCCCGGAGCGCGGCGAGCATGTCGTTGATCGCCTGGATCAGTCGCCGGATCTCTCCACCGCCCTCATCCGGGATGTCGGCGTCGAGATCATGGGTGTTCGCGACACGTACCGCGGCGGCGGTCAGCCGGTCGATCGGTGCCAGTCCGGTCCGCGCCACGGTCCGCCCGACAAGGGCGCCGCCGACCACGCAGAACAGCCCGATCAGCAGCATGCCCAATCCGAACCGGTTGATCGGGCTGTCGTCGGCGACGTGGGCCACCTGTACCGCGCCGTCGCCCGCCCGCAGCGTGTAGATGCGGTAGCCGTCGTCGTCGCTGTCCATCGACTCCATCAGGTCGGCTGACGCGCCCCGCGCCACGCGACCGGCGTGCTCGCTGACCGGGGGCAGCTCGGGTTGGCCGGCCGGCGTCCGGGTCGAGCCGTCGGGCAGGATGACCCGCACCAGTCGACCGGATCCCGGATACGGCGGTAGCTGAACCCGTGCCAGACCGGCGCGCTGCGCGTTCGCCGCCAGGACGCGGGAGTCGGCGCGAAGCTGATTCTCGGCGGTGTCCCGCAGCTCCCAGTCCAGTAGCTCGCTGGCCACCTGGAAGGCCGCGAACACGCTGACCGCGATGGCCGTCGCCGCGATCACCGTCATCCTGGTTCGGAGGGACCGCCGGCGCCACCATCGGGTCAGCCGGCGCGGTTCCAGGTGGGTGTGCCCGCTCACGGAGGAGTCTCCCGCAACGTGTATCCCAGACCGCGCAGCGTGTAGATCAATCGCGGCTCACCCTCGGCCTCCATCTTGCGGCGCAGGTAGCTCACGTACACCTGGAGGTTGTTGGCGGTGGTGCTCATGTCGAAGCCCCAGATCGCCTCGAACAGCGCGTCGCGGGTCAAGACCCGGGTCGCGTTGCGCAGGAGAACGTGCAGGAGGGAGAACTCGGTCCGGGTCAGGCGCAGCGGCCGCTCACCCCGCCACGCCTCGAACCTGTCGGGATCGAGCCGGACGTCGGCGAACGACAGGATCTGCGACTCCCCGTCGGCCGGCGTGCGCCGGCGCAGCAGGGCCCGCACCCGGGCCAGCAACTCCTCGGTGGCGAACGGCTTGGGCAGGTAGTCGTCGGCGCCGGCGTCCAGTCCCGTGACCCGGTCGGAGACCTGGTCACGGGCGGTCAGCATCAGCACCGGCAGTCTCCGGCCCGCGGCCCGCAACCGCCGGCAGGTCTCCAACCCGCCGAGACGGGGCATCATCACGTCGAGGATCAGCAGATCCAGCGTGTCACCGGCCGCCCCCTCGACCCCGTCGAGCACGGCGAGACCGTTGGCGACGGTGCTGGTGTCGTAACCCTCGACCTGGAGCACCCGCTCCAGCGACTCACGGATGGCCGCGTCATCATCCGCGATCAGGATCCGCACGCCGGCCCGCCCCCTTTCAGTCGATGCTTTTGTCGCCCATTCTCCCCGGCCAACCTGAAGCCAGGATTAGAGCCGTCGCCTCTGCGCTGCCCGTGAGCCGTGCTCTCACGGATGCCTGAGCTCAGGTCTGACCACCGAAGGGACGGCAACGAACCGGGGGACAGCCGGCACGGATATTCGCGAGAGCGGAGTGTCTACCGGGATCCGCGAGCCGATCACACTGCCGTGCCCGATCCGGCGAGGCCTGGCATTCCGGAAGTCGTACCGAGGGGAGCGGCGCAGCTCCCGCCGTCGAGAATGTTCGAGTGATTCTGGGAGCAGGTCACCCTTGGTGACCTAGCGAGTCGTCGACGGTAGGCGCGGACCGGCGTCAGTGGGGCAGGGCGTGGGCGATCGGGTGGCGGGGCTCGTACAGGCCGAGCTGTCCGCCGCCGGGCAACCTGATGCCGGTAAGCAGACCCCAGCCCTGGTCGGTGGCCGGCCCGGTGAACTCGACCCCGCGCTCGCCCAGCTCGGCCATGGTCGCGGCCAAGTCATCACACATCAGGTAGAACTCCTGCGCAGGCGTCCCGTCGGTCGGATGCACAGCCAGTTCCCCGGGCGGAGCCTTGAAGATGAGCCAGCCGCCACCCGCATCGACGTGCGGGTACCCCAGCACGTCCCGAAAGAACGTCCGGTCGGCCTCGGCGTCGCGGCTGTAGAGGATCACGTGCCCGCCGTTGATCACATCCAGATACTAGTCCGGTCGGCCATCGGTGGGGCGTCGACATCACTGTCAGCAACGAGCGCTTCGCGGCCTGGTCGCGGTGGTCGATGGGCCGGGTCTTCGTGCTTCCCGACCTCTGGGGTACGGGCGGCGCGTTCGCTCAGCCGCGGTCTGTGTGTGGGCGGCCACCTTCCCGGCAGGTCGGGAATCTCTTCAGCCAGCAGTCGGCCGGCCGATGAGCGGATCGAGCGAAGAAGGGCGGCGCGGGCCGTTCGGCTCGAACGCGGGCGGAGGCGTGACATTCCATGGGCAGCATGAACACTCCGGAGGACGGCACTTCCGGTCGCCGGGGTTTCCGGCAGTTCCTCGCCGACATGTCGGTCGGACGGAAGATCACCACTGCGATCGCGCTCATTGCGGCGGTCGCGATGTTGGTCTCGTCGTACGCGCTGGTCCAGCTGCACGACATGAGCGAGAAGCTCGAAGCGATGCACAGCGAGAACGTCGGCAATGTCGTGCTGCTCGACGAGGTCCGGCACGGCGTCCAACTGCTCAACGGCAACATCGGCTCGTACGTCGCGGTGCGCGACGACGCCAGCCGCAAGGCGATCGCCGGCAAGGTGGGCACCGTCGCCGAGGATCTCGACAAGACCTTCACCACCTACCGCTCCGGGCTGGCCGACGACGACCCGCGACAGGTCGAGGCCGCCGCGTTCCGGACCGCCTACGACGACTACCTCGAAATCCTTCAGTCGGCGATGAAGCTCGGCGCCGACGCGGCCAGCCTTCCCGGCGGCCTGATCGCCACGGCGGGCTACGACAAAATGATCAAGAGCGCCTACGAGGCGGGCGCGACGCTCGACAGTGCCCTCGCCGCGCTGGTCGGCGCCGAGGTCAAGGCGGCGGATGAGGCCGCGACCCAGGGCCAGGACCACTACCGCAAGGGCTTCTGGCTGACTGTCGGTCTGCTCGCCTTCGGGCTGCTGTTCGCGCTGGTGCTCACGATCTGGGCGATCCGCATGCTCAACCAGCGGATCCAGCTGCTGTTCAAGGGCCTTGAGGACACCGCGAACGGTGATTTCACCCATGACGTGCCGGTGATGTGTGCCGACGAGCTGGGCACGATGGCCGCCAAGCTCAACCGCACGGTCGCGCTGATGCGCCGTGTCATCGGAAGCGTTTCATCGGGTGCCGACCACATTGCCGGCAGCTCGCAGCAGCTGGCCCAGGCCGCGGAGGAGATCGCGGCGCAGGCCGAGTCGGGCAGCGCGCGGGCCGCCGACGCCGCGGGTGCCGCCGAGAAGGTGTCCGGAAACCTGCACACCGTCGCGGCGGGCGCCGAGGAGATGGGCGCTTCGATCCGGGAGATCGCGCACAGCGCCGGACAGGGCGCCGACGTGGCGGCCAAGGCCGTCGAGGCGGCCCGCGCGACCACCGCCACGGTAGCCAGTCTGGGCGCCTCGTCGGCCGAGATCGGCAGCGTCGTCAAGACCATCACTTCGATCGCCGAGCAGACCAACCTGCTCGCCCTCAACGCGACCATCGAGGCGGCGCGCGCGGGCGACGCGGGCAAGGGCTTCGCGGTCGTCGCGGGCGAGGTCAAGGATCTCGCGCAGGAGACCGCCAAGGCGACCGAGGACATCTCGTCGCGGGTCGAGGCCATCCAGGCCGACACCGAACGCGCGGTGGCCGCCATTGCCGAGATCAGCGAGATCATCGGCCGGATCAATGACTACCAGACGGCCATCGCGACGGCGGTCGAGGAGCAGACCGCGACCACCGCCGAGATGAACCGCAACGTCACCGAGGCGGCAACCGGCGGCTCCGAGATCGCGAGCAGCGTCAGCCTGGTGGCGGAGGCCGCCCAGAGCACCGCGGCCGGCGTCGACCAGAGCCGTACGGCAGCCGTCGCCCTCTCCGAGGTGTCCCAGGAGCTTCGGGCGAGCATCGCCGGCTACCGGTACTGAGCGGGCGCCGCCGGGTCCGGTAGGGCCTGTGAGGGCGGCGGCTGGACAGGGCGCGGCTGATGGTCGGTCGCTGGATTTCGCTGCGCACGGGCGCTGGGCAGCTCAACGGCTCGTCACCGGACCACCGGTGACGAGCCGTCCGAATGTCGCGGTCCTCTCCTCAACTTGCCCCTTGCGGCACCGATTCGTACCGGCGTCAACCGTGGGAAGGGAGGGACGATGCAGCTCGCCATGGTCGCCGTTTACACCGGAGCCGGCCTGATCGCTCTGCTGTACGCCGTGCTGACGTTTCGGCGCCGGTCCGAGACGCCCCTGGCCCTTCCGCTCGGCCTCGTCATGGCCGGCGCGGCGGAATGGGCGCTGGCCAACGCCGGTGTCCTGGTGGCGCCGACGCGGGGGCTGGCGCTGGGTCTCAACTATGCGATCTTCCCCGGTGTGGCGCTGGTCATCGTGGGCTTCTTCTGGCACACCACGGTCTCCGCGGGGCGCCGGCCGCCGCGGCTCCCGCTGATGCTGATCCACCCGGTGCTGCTCGTGGCCGTCACCGCCACCGATCCGTGGTTTCACCTCTTCTACCGGCAGGCCGAGGTGGCCGAACTCGGGATCGCCGTGCAGCACGGCCCGGCGTACTGGGCACACGTCCTGTACGGCTACGCCATGATGGGATTCGGCACGGTGCTGGTGATCCGGGCGATGCGCCGGGCGGTCCGCGGCCAGCGGCGGGTCTACCGGTGGTTCCTGGTCGGCGCGCTCGCGCCGACGGTGGGCAACCTGGTGACGGTGTTCATCGGCGTGGACTGGCAGGGGCTCGATCTGACCCCGGTGCTGTTCCTGGTCTCCGGTGTCGTCTGGTGGTGGACCGACCGTTCCGGCGTGAACTCCGAACGGGTGCCGGTCACCTATGCGCAGGTCATCTCGGCGCTCAGCGACGCCGTCATGGTGCTGGACTCCCACGGCCGGTTCCTCGACGTCAACCCGGCGGCGACCAGACTGCTCGCCGCGGTGGACCCGGCGGGCGGCGCCGTGATCGGCAAGCGGTGGCAGGAGATCGCCGGCCCGCACTTCACCACCGTGGTCGCCGACGCCGGCCAGACCACCATCCACGGCCCCTCGGGCGACGTGTACGACTTCCGCGTCGTCAAGATCGAGTCGGCCGACGGCAGCTGTCCCGGCACCGTCGTCGTGGTGCGGGACATCACCGAGCTGGAGCGGCTCCGCGCCGAGCTGACCGAGCAGGCCATGCGTGACGGCCTCACCGGGGTGTTCAACCGCCGGCACCTGACCGCCGTGCTGGAGGCACAGGCCAGCGCGGCCACCGACGGCCACCCGCTGTCGATCGTGATGATCGACGTGGATCACTTCAAAACCATCAACGACCGGTACGGGCACGCCGCCGGCGATCAGGTGCTCGTCGACCTGGCCCGGCAGGTGACCGGCTCGGTCCGGGAGTGCGACATGGTGGCGCGCTACGGCGGCGAGGAGTTCGTGGTCGTGCTGCCGGGGACCGGCGCGCAGGCCGCGGCCGAACGCGCCGACTGGTGGCGCCGGCAGTGCGCCGCCCGGGGTGTCACGTTCAGCGCCGGCGTGGCGCAGCTGACCATCCCGGGCGGCAGCCCCGACCACCTGCTGCACCTCGCGGACGAGGCGCTGTACCGGGCCAAGCGGGCGGGCCGCAACCAGGTCCTGGTCGCCGAGCCCACCCTGTCGCTCATGGGGTGACCTTCCCGGCGATCACCCCGTGGTCAGGACGCAGGTCGTGGCCGGGGTCGTGTTGGTGCCGCTCGACGAGGCGAGGAAGCCGAAGGTCGCGGTGCCTCCGGCGGCGACCCGGCCGTTCCAGTCGGCATTGCGGGCGGTGACCGTGGCGCCGGGCTGGGTGACCGTGGCATTCCATGCCTGGCTGACCTTCTGGCCGTTGACGAAGGTGAACGTCGCGGTCCAGCCGGAGGAAACCGATGAGGAGCCGTTGCTGACGGTGACCTCACCCTGGAAGCCGTCCGCCCATTGCGAGGCCACCCGGTAGGTCGCCGTGCAGGTGCCGGCCGGCGGCGCCGTCGTGGGACTCGTGGTCGGCGGTGTGGTGGTCGGCGGCGTGCTGCCGCCGAGCACCTTCGCCAGCACGGGGTACCAGGCTTCGGCCATCTTCCGGAAGCCGGTGTCGTTCGGGTGGATGCCGTCGACGTTGTCGGCGATCGCGTCGTATCCGGTCCACAGGTCGGCGAGGACGATCGGCGACTGGGACGTGCCCAAGCCGGATGCCCAGGACGGCAGTGCGTTGTTGAGCGCCACCACGTCGGCCGGGCAGGTGGAGCAGGCGGAGGCGCTGATCGGGATGATCTGCGCGACGATGATCTTCATGGCGGCGTTCTGCGCGCGCATCTGGCCGATCAGCTTGGTGAAGGCGTTCAGTTTGTCCGCCAGCGGGATGTACCCACCCCACATGTCATTGGTGCCCAGGTGCATCAGGACGACGTCCGGCCGGGCCGTACTCAGCCACGGCGGCAGCTGGTTGTTGGCGGCGATCCCGGTGGCCGAGAAGCCGCCGTGCCCCTCGTGATCGAAGTCGTACGAATAGCCGGGGTTGCAGCCCCCGCCGTCGGACTGGGTGCCGACGAAGTCGATGTCGGTGTAGCCGGCGGTCTGGAGGCTGTGCCAGAGCTTGGCACGCCGCACGCGAACGCCGGACCGGGCGACGGCTGTGTTCGACGACCGCCCGGTCAGCCGGCCGGGGTCCAGTTCAGGATGGCTATCTGGCGTTTGCCGGCGACGGGAGCGGACGGCACCGCGTCGACGATCGCCACCTTGGCGCGGAGCCGGGGAGTGCCGGTCGTGGCGCACGACGGGGCAGCGGGACAGACGTACGCGGTGAGGTAGACGGCGTACGCGAAGCCCGGCGCGTCGTCCGGGACCTCGATGACCGGCCCGAGGTAGGCGAAGCTGCCGGTCTGCTTGATGTGCAGGGAGCGGCTGATCACGCCGAAGCGGAAGACCTGCTCGGAGAGGTTGTTCAGGCTGATGTCGAGGGCTGCCTTGGGCGTGTAGGTGGTGCCCTGCACGTAGAGCTGGCTGCCCGGGCTGTTCGTGGTCATGATGACCGCGCACGAGGACGAGCTGCCCGGGTACGGTCCGCGGGTCACGCAGCCGGACTCGGCGCGCAGGGCCGGGGCCACATACGACAGCTCGAGCTGGATGGCGTCGATGGACTCGATGTCGTCCTTGGTCCCGGGGGTGCTGGTGACCTTGATCTGCGCGCCGTCGAAACCGTACTGGTAGATCGAATCGGCGAGATTTCCCGCCGTGGTGTCGACGGGCAGGGAGGCCTGTTCGGTCTGCCAGTTCGTGGCCGAGGGCGCCCCGCCGGGGAGGTTCACCGTCTGGGCCCGGCCGCCGGCGGCCGGGGTGACCACGACGGTGGACGGGTCGTTGCCCGAGCCGGTGCTGTGCCGGTGGATCACCCGTACGGTCGCGCTCTTGAGAATCGATCCGGCCGGAACGGCCGTCTTCGGCGCGACCTCGACGGTGAGTGACCCGCTCGCGTTCTTGTTCGGGCTCTTGAAGGTGGCGCCGGAGCCGTCGACCGTGTCGAGCTTGGCGACCGTAGCGTCGGTGAAGTCGCCCTTCGACACCACGCTGGTCACCGGGGGCGTCTTCGTGGCGGTCGAGTCGTCGCCGGAGGTGAGGCCGTAGACGGCGACCGGCGGCTGGGTGCTGCCGCTGCTGAAGTTCCAGCCGCCGCAGATCTCGGCCTGGCCCGCCCTGACCACCATCCGGCTGTCGCCGCCGAAGATGAACTGCACGCCGTTCGCCCGTGCGTCGTCGATCGGGTTGACGCAGGCGCCCGGGATCCTCGTCGAGGAGGACAGGGTGCCGGTCGGCGTACCGGCCACCAGCTTGCCGTCGTTGATCGTCCAGACGTTGTCGCCGGAGTCGAGCAGCGGGTTCCGGTTCGTGCCGGTGCCGGTGTTGTGGAAGTCGAAGTAGTAGGTTCCCGGCTGGAACCACCAGACGCTTCCCCGGCACTTGCTCTTGCCGCTTCCGCTCATCATCTCGGAGAGGGCCACCGCGTCGTCGTAGTAGCCGGGGCTGAACTCGACGACCGAGTTCTGGCTGGTGCAGGCGGGCATCGGCTGATAGTCGGGGGCGGTGCTGACGGTCGGGGTGTAGTCCGGGTCCTTGCCGAGCGCCTTGTGCGCGTCCGACGAGCACTTCTTGGCCGGCGTGCTCTGGATCGAGCCGGTGCACGCGCCTTCGGCGTACACGCCGCTGCTGGTGCTCAGCGACCCGCTGGCCACGTCGATCGTCGACTTCGAGTAGATGCTGCCGTGCACCCGGAAGGTCGCGGAGTTCGGCTGGGCGATCGACAGGCCGTCCTCGCCGGCGATGTCGCCGAGCGTCAGGATCGCGTTGCCGGGCCGGTTGCAGTTGCTCAGCGACGGGCACTGGATCCGTACGGCCGACGACTCGTCGGTGCTGCACGAGACGGCCGCCGAGCCGGTGCCGTCGAAGGAGGGCAGCGACAGCGTGTTCGACGACCCGAAGCATTTCCCGTCGGCGGTCGACGTGCTGTTGCGGATGTTGTTGATCGCGGCCTGCACGGCGCCGTCGGCGTCCGCGACGGCCGAGGCCTGGGCGCGCAGGTTGATGGTGGTTCGCAGGCTGGTGTCCGCGTAGGTCAGCAGCGCGCCCAGCACCACCGCGACGACCGAGATCACGATCAGCACCAGGACCAGCGCGGCGCCTTCGTCGTCGGGTCGGCGTTTCACTGTTGCCTCCGGTGGCCGGTGAGGGTGATCGGGTACGGGTCCGCGCCCGGCAGCGTGGCCGAGAAGGCGAGGGTCACCGTCTGCGGCACCGAGGCGCTCTCGCAGGTCGTGGGGCTCGCGCAGGACACGGTGAAGGTCGCCGGGTCGACGTGGTGGGCGACGACGATGTCGGTGGTGGCGCCGTCGGCGCAGACCAGCCGGTGCAGTTCGCTCACCGTGCCGGCCGGCGCGAGGTAGTACGCCACGATCCGGGTGTCACGGGTGGCCGGGCTGGTCGAGGCGTCCCAGTCGTCGGCGAGCAGCCGGATCTTCGCGGCGGGTGTCGCCGAGGTGCCGCAGACCTGGCCGCCGGCGTCGAAGGCCGCGTTCACCTGGATCGAGGCCTTGAACGGGATGGTTCCGCCGGGCCCGGCCGTGTCCAGGTCCCGCAGGCCGACCGCGGCCACGTCGCGGGCCAGGTAGGCGGCGCTGATCTGGGCGTCGTGGGACAGCGACATCCGGGCGGCGGTGGCGTCGGTGTTCCGGAAGTACAGGATCAGCGCGTTGCCCAGCGGGACCACGATGACCGCGGTGATGGCGACCACGATCAGCAGTTCGATCAGGGTGAAGCCGGCGTCGTCGCGCGCGGTCCGGGGAGTCAGCCGCATAGCGCGTCCGCCAGTCCGCACGGCTTGCGCACCACGATGACGAGATTCTCGACGGCCCGCGAGTCGCTGCTCGCGACCTCCAGCGTGAGCTGCCGCAGCCCGCGGTCCGTCGAACAGCCGCTCGACCACGCGGACCCGGTCCAGTAGCCGACCTTCTTGATCGACGCGGAATAGCCGGCCGGCGGGGTGAAGCTCGCGGTGAGCGCGCCGCATCCGGCGGGATATCCGCCGGCGTCGACGGTACGGGTGATCGCCTCGGCGTAGTTGTGCAGGGTGACGCCGGCCGTGGTCTGCTTGCGATGGATGTCGGACACCGTGATGGCGGTGACGAGACTGCCGAGCACGGCCACCACGGCGGTCGACATGAGCGCGATCGCGACGATCAGTTCGATCAGCGTCTCGCCGCCGTCCGAGCGGTCTCCGGTGGCCCGCATCAGATGTGGACCTGGTTGAAGATGCCGTACATCGCGGAGACCAGCGCGATCGCGACGAAGCCGACGATGCCGCCCATCACGATGATCATCACGGGCTCGAAGAGGGCGGTGAGCTTCTTGAGCTTGTAGTCCAGCTCGCCCTCGTAGTACTTGGCGGTCACCTCGAGCTGCGCGTCCAGGGTGCCGGTCTCCTCGCCGACCCGGATCATCCGGGCGGCGGTGCCGGGGAACAGCCCGGTGTGGGAGAGCGGCCAGGCCAGGCCCTCGCCCTGGAGAACCCGTTCGCTCACCTGGTTGAGCGCCCGGACGAAGACCAGGTTGCGCAGTGAGGACGTGGCGACGTGCAGGGCGGACGGCAGCGGAACGCCGGCGCTGACCATCGAGGCGAAGATCCGGCAGAACCGTTCGACCAGGGTGAACTGGATGGTGGTGCCGAGCACCGGGACGCGGAGCAGGAAACGTTCCACGGCATGCCGGCCCGAGTCGGTGCGCAGCGCGGCGACGAGTGCCAGCGTGCCGGTCGCGGCCGCGGCGAGCATCGCCCACCACCAGTTCGTGACGAAGTCGGTGGCGGCCAGCATCATCCGGGTCGTCAGCGGCAGCTCGGCGTCCAGGTCGGCGAAGAAGGTCCGGAACCGTGGCAGCACGAAGCCGGCCAGAATCACCACCGTGACCACCGACATGACGGCGATCATGATGGGGTAGATCATCGCCGAGGTGATCCGGCGCCGGGCCTCCAGGTCGCGTTCGAGGTAGCGGGCCAGCTGGCTGAGAACGGTGTCCAGCTGCCCGGTCAGCTCGGCGGACCGCAGGATGCCGCGGTAGAACTCGGGGAAGACCTTGGGGTGCTGGTCGAAACAGTCGGAGAGCGTGTCGCCGCGGCGCAGCCCCTCCTCGACCCCGGCCATCATCTTGCGGATCGCGAAGTTGCTCGCCTCGGCGCCGAGAGTGTGCACCGCGTCGACGATCGTCAGGCCGGCCGCGATGAACGCGCCCAGCTGCCGGGACAGGTGCATGACCTCCTCCCGCTTGACGCGCGGCGCGGTCAGCTCCAGCTGCAGCAGGCTCTTCTTCTCCTCCAGCCGGACGCCGCGCATGTCGAGGTCGTAGAGCGCGAGCTCGGCGGCCTCCCGCGAGTCGGCCCTGTACACGCCGGTGACCTCGTGGCCGTCCGGGCGTACCGCGGTATAGGTGAATTTCATCGGTCAGCTCCCCGGAACGTAGATCGAGCGAAGGATCTCGGCAGGCGTGGTCACGCCGTCCGACACCAGCCGGGCCGCCTCCTCCTGCAAGGTGCGCATGCCCTCGCGGCGGGCGGTCTGGCGGATCTCGTCGTGCCCGGCGCTGGCCAGGATCTGGGCACGGATGGCCTCACTGACCGGCATCATCTCGTAGACGCCGACCCGGTCCAGGAATCCGGTGTGCGCGCAGAAGTTGCAGCCCGCCCCGCGGACGAACCCGCCCTGGGGCGGCCGGCCGCCGATCGCCGCGATCAGCGCCAGCTCCTGCTGCGACGGCTGATAGTGCTCGGTGCAGTGCCGGCAGATCCGGCGGACCAGGCGCTGGGCGACCATGGCGGTGACCGACGAGGCCACCAGGAAGTTCTCGATACCCATGTCGAGCAGCCGGTGCAGGGCCGAGACGGCGTCCGTGGCGTGCAGCGACGAGAGCACGAAATGCCCGGTCAGCGCGGACTGCACGGCGATGCGGGCGGTCTCCACGTCACGGATCTCGCCGACCAGGATCACGTCCGGGTCCTGGCGCAGGATCGACCGCAGGCCGTCGGCGAAGGTGAGCCCGGCAGCCTCGTTGATCTGGATCTGGTTGATCGACGGGAACGTGTACTCGACCGGGTCCTCGATCGTCATGATGTTGCGTTCCGGGCTGTTGATCTCGTTGAGCGAGCCGTACAGCGTGGTGGTCTTGCCACTGCCGGTCGGGCCGGCACAGATCACCATTCCGTACGGGGCGCGCAGCAGCGCCGAGTACCGGTCGGTCATCTGCGGGCTCATGCCGAGCGTGGCCAGCTCGTAGAGCGGGCGGCTCTTGTCGAGCAGCCGCATCACCACCTTCTCGCCGCCCACGACCGCGGTCGTCGACACCCGGATGTCGACCGCGACGCCCTCGACCTCGGTGCTGATCTGGCCGTCCTGCGGCCGCCGGCGCTCGACGATGTTCATGCCGCCGAGGATCTTGATGCGGCTGACCAGCGCGGAGCCCATCGAACCGGGCAGATCGAGCATGTCGTGCAGCGCGCCGTCGATGCGGAACCGCACCCGGATACGTTCGCTCTGCGGCTCGATGTGCACATCCGAGGCACGGTCCCGCAGCGCCTGCGTGAGGATCATCTGAACGACCTGTACGACCGGCGCGTCCTCGTGCGCGGCCGGCGAGGCGGCCCGGGCCACGTCGCGGCGACCGATCTCGCGGGCCTCGAACGCCTTGACATGGACGTCCACGCCGGTCAGCGCGCGATAGCCGTTGCCGATCGCGCGCATGATCTCGGACTCCGGCGCGACCCCCAGCGTGACGGCCCTGCCGATCGCCTGGGCGAGCGCCTGGCGGACCGCCTCCGACGGCAGCGCGACCACGACCGCCACCTCGGCATCCTGGAGCGTGACCGGGATGGCGAGAAGCTCGCGGGCGGAGGCCTCGTCCAGCAGCGCGACGGCGGACTCCTCCGGCACGACCTGACGCAGATCGACGACGGGCAGACCGTGCTGGTGGGCGACCGCGCGGGCGATGTCACGGTCGCTGACCGCACCACTCTCGACCAGCAGCTGCCCCAGGCGCTTGCCGGTGCCGCGCTGGGCCGCGCTCAGGGCGGCCAGCACCTGCGCGTGCTGGACCAGGCCGGCGTACAGCAGCAGCTCGCCGAGACGCCGGCCGCCGTTCACGATGCTCAGGTCGGTGGGCCGGATCGGCTCGGGAAGGAGCACGGCGGCGCGGGGTTCGGTGCCGGCCTGCTCGGCACGGTTGCGCAGCCTCATGAGCCGGCACCCGTCCGGGTGCGGGGGCGAACCTCGATGTCACGCGGGAAGAGGCTGCGGGCGGCCGCCTCCTCATAACTGACCACACCGGCCTGCACCAGGGCGGAGAGCGAGTGCTCCAGCGTCTGCATGCCCTCGCGCTGACCGCTGACCAGCGCGTTGCGCAGCTGGTGCTGCTTGCCTTCCTTGATCAGGTTGCGCACGGCGGTGTCGGCGACCAGCACCTCGTACGCGGCGACCATGCCACCGCCGATGCGCGGGACGAGCCGCTGGTAGACGATCCCGGTCAGCGCGGCCGCGAGCTGGACCCGGATCTGGGCCTGCTGGTGCGCCGGGAAGACGTCGATGATGCGGGCCAGCGCCTGCGTGGTGTCGTTGGTGTGCAGCGTCGCGAAGACCAGGTGACCGGTCTCGGCGAGGGTGAGCGCGAACGCGATCGACTCCAGGTCGCGCATCTCGCCGACCAGCAGGACGTCCGGGTCCTCACGCAGCGCGGCGCGCAGCGCGTCGGAGAACGAGTTGGTGTCGGTGCCCACCTCGCGCTGGCTCACCATCGAGCGGCGGTGCTCGTGCAGGTACTCGATCGGGTCCTCGATCGTCACGATGTGGCAGGCCCGGTCGGTGTTGATCTGGTTGATCACCGAGGCCAGGGTGGTCGACTTGCCCGAGCCGGTCGGGCCGGTGACCAGCACCAGGCCCTGGTGCTGGCGCGCGAACGAGCCCAGCACCGGCGGCAGGCCGAGCTGCTGCATGGTCGGCACGTGGGCGGGGATCATCCGCAGTGCGATCGCGGTCTCGCCGCGCTGCCGGAACGCGTTGCCACGGATCCGGGCGGTCTCCCGCCAACTGAACGAGAAGTCGTACTCGTGGGTGGCCCTCCGCTCCTCGGCCTGCTCCTCCGAGAGCAACTCGGCGAGAAGCTCCTCGGTGTCGGCGCCGGTGAGCACCGGGGCCTCGGTCACCGGGCGCAGCTGGCCGTCGACGCGCATCTGCGGCTGCATGCCGGCGGTCAGCAGCAGGTCGCTGCCGCGGGCATGCCACAGGATGTCGAGGAGCACGTCGGCACGGCTGCCGATCGCGGTGGGGGGCACGAGAACCTCCGGAGGGGACGGACGGGCGGAAGGGGTGGCGGGGCGGAGTGAATGGTCACCTCGCCCCGCTACGGCTTCGGCAAATCAGCAGCCAGCGGCCGTGACCGTGCCGTCGGTGGCGTCGATGGTGATGCCCGCGGGTTCCGACTTGAGGAATCCCTTGCTCTTGAGCTCAGCGAGGCTGGCCGTGTAGGAACCGTTCTTGGCGTAGTACGCCTGGACCGCGACCTCGACGGTCTTCTGGTTGGACTGGCAGGTCGCCTTCTTGCCTTCGTCCTTGAAAGCGGAGACGCCGAAGACGATGATTCCGGACAGGACGCCGATGACGACGACGACGATCAGGAGCTCGATGAGGGTGAAGCCCTCGTCGTTGGCGCGGGCCGCGCGAAGACGCTGACGAAGCATGGGGGGTTCCTGTGTTTCTCTCGGGTTCGCCGCCGAAGCGGCAGACAAAAGGGCGTGCTGCGTCCGCCGCCCTGGTGGGCGGCACACTTTTGGTGCTTGAGGGGTACGACCGGAAGTGCCGAGTCAGGAGCCGCCGGCCCGGTTCCGACAGGAAGGACGGTCGGCCGACGGTGAGCGGGGTCCCGCGAAGACGCCCTACGTGGCGGTCACCGGAGTGCTGCCGGAGCCATCGGCGGTCCAGTACGCGAAGGCGTGCCGTGGTTGAGCTTCATGTCCGTAGTCCTCGAGGGCGTCGGCCGGGGCAGGCCGAGAAGTCCTTCGGGGTCGGTTTCGCCTCTCGCTCCCTGCCGAACCCAGGGCGACCATGTCGTCCGGCAGATCACCGCTTCCCGGCGGCCCTGGCTGGCCGCTCGGGACAGTTAAGACGGCATCCTTCTAGCCCGGATCACCCTTCTGGCCAGCTTGTATGCGACTAAAACCGCTTGAGGAGGAGATTATCGGTTTTTCTGAGGAGCCGTTCGTCCTCGGTTGTCCGGCACGGCCCGGCAACAGCACCGCCCTGAGCTGCTGAAACCCGAGTTATCCACAGGTTTCGGAAGAGCGTTGAAAGGGGCCGTCCAAGACATCTAGCTTCCTTGATGTCATAGGTACGGGATGGGGGAGCTGTGGTCGACCGGGGAAACGACGCGGTGTCGGTGACGCCCGCGGATCTGATCAGCCACGCCGGGCACATCGGTGTGATCGCCGATGTGCTCGGTGACGTGGGGCAGGCGTCCGAGGCGGTGCGGCTCGGCGCTCAGGCGTACGGCGAATTGTGTGCCCTTGTCCCAGGAATGCTGAACGGGCTGCACGATGCCCTCGCCGACGGGATCCGGGTGGCCGAGGAATCGCTGCTCGGATCGGCCGCGCGGGTGCGCGCCACCGGCGAGCGCTATGCGGCCGCCGACGTGGCCGCCGCCCGGCGGGCCGGGTCGTGAGTGACGGCACACTCGTCGCCGAGCGGGTCGACCAGCCGCCCGACCCGTGGGCCGGGGTGTGGATCGTCGAGGACATCGAGATGATCGCCGCCGGTGTCCGCGACCGGGACTGGGTGGAGGGCGGCCTCGGCGGGGTCAGCGCCGGTCTCGACAGCCTGGCCCTGGCCTCCGACCCGATCGGGGTGCTCCTGCAGTACGGCGTCTCCTGGATCATCGAGCACGTCGAGCCGCTGCGGGACACCCTCGACCAGCTCGCCGGTGACCCCGCGCAGATCACGGCGTATGCGCGGACCTGGCGCAACATCGCCGAGGCCCTCGAAGAGGAGGCCGGCCGGCTCGACCACGCGGTCCGGGGGGACGTGGCCGGCTGGGCCGGTACGGCCGGGGAGGCCTACCGCGCGACCGCCCGGGAGCAACACGGCACCCTGACCGCGCTGGCCGCGGCGTCCGGCACGATGGCCGCGCTCACCGAGGGCGCCGGCCTGCTCGTCGCCGGGGTCCGCGAGCTGGTCCGGGACGCGATCGCCACCCTGGTGTCCCGGCTGGTCGCCTACGCCGCCGAGGTGGCCGCCACCTTCGGCGCGGCGACCCCGCTGGTGGTCGAGCAGGTCGGCACGCTCGTCGCCTCCTGGGCCGCGCGGATCGCCCGCTGGGTGCACGACCTCATCGCCAGCCTGCGCAACCTCCTGCCCAGGGTGCGGCGTCTCGACGACCTGATCGAGGAACTGCGGAAACTCAACCGGCTGCCGGACGGCGGCGCCGACCCGCCGCCGCAGCCCGGGAAGAACGGCGACGACAAGCGGATCCACGACCTCGGCGACGATCCGGCCGTCGGCAGGCACCGTCCGGAGGAGTCGGAGAGCGCTCAGCGGATCGAGGAGGAGACCGGGGTCCGGCTCACCCGGGCCGAGAAGGGCTCGTCCGCCGACTGGGTCGACGAGACCGGGAAGACGTACGACGCGGTCGGCAACTTCGACAGCCGCTACTTCGAGCGGCAGTGGCCCCAACTGCAGTTCCAGATCGAACGGCATCTGGACAAAGCCGACCTGGTGCCGGTCGATGTGTCAAGGTTTACGCCGGAACAGAAGGCCATGGTGGAGCGGTTCATCGAGCAGCGAGGGCTGGGCCCGCGCGTCTTCGTGGTGGGGAAGTGATGGCGGGACTACTGGTGCTGAGACCGGATCTGGACTGGAGCGCCGGCGGCGGCCTGTTCTACTGGACCGTCGACTTCCTGGCCGACCGGCTGTCCGACCCGGAGGCGGCCGCCTACCTGCGGGAGATCTCCCGGGAGAACCTCGGGTCGCTGTGGCTGGCCGAGCTGCCCGCGGATGCGCGTGCCCAGGCCGTCGAGCTGCTGCGCGACCAGCTGGTGCCGGCCGGCGACCGGGAACTGCCCGGCGGGGAGGGGAAGGCGGCGGTGCTCGACCGGCTCCGCGAGCTGGCCGACATGGCCCGGCGCCTCGGCTGACGACCCCGCCGACCGGATCGCCTCGCTGAGGCGATCCGGTTTTGTCGTACCCGTGGGATACAACTTCGGCACCTGTTTCTGAGGAGGTCTGGTTGTGACCAACGGGGGTGCCGTCCATGAGCGGCGCAGCGCAGCGCCCGTCATCGCGCCCGCCCGGCCGCGCAAGCTGGCCAAGGTGCCGTTCGTGGAGCTGGCCGACGGCCGGCTCCAGGGGGTGGTCTCCAGCGGGTCGGATGTGGAGCGTGTCTACGTCTCGTCCATCACCGCCGGCGACCACGGCCTGAGCTGCAACACCAACAACAACCGGCCGTGCGGTGGCCTGCCCGGCGGGTCGCGCGCCTGCAACCACCTGCGCGCCCTCGCCGACGCCGCCGTCGCACAGTACGGTCTGGCCCGCGTCGCCCGCTATCTGAAGGTGACGCTGCCGGAGAACACCGAGGATCTCTGGGCCGGGCTGCACACGACGACCGCGCCCAACCGCGCCGCCGAGGTGTTCAGCGGTTTCCTGCGCCACCTGGCGTATCTGGAGGTGCCCCCGACCACCGATCCGCTGCCCGAGTTGCAGTGGTTCCCGGCGGCCGGGGCGGTGCGCTGATGCTCGCCGACGCCCTGCGGGCGGTCCCGGCCGGCCTCACCGAGGCGCTCACCCTGATCGACGGCCTCGACGACGCCCTGGTGCACGGCCTCGCCCGGATCGACGAGGAGCGGGCCGCCGCGTGCGAGGCCTTCGCCGCCGCGTTCGCCGGCTCGCCGCTCGCCGACCGGGTCGCCGACTCGGTCGGCAAGATCATCGCTGGTGCGGTCACCGACGAGCATCTGGCCGCGCTGGCCGGGGGCCGCGCCGCCCTGCTCGGTGCCGCGCACGACGCGCTGGCCGCCGGTCTCGACGAGGCGCTCGGCCGGTCCCGTGAGCGGTGGGCCGTCCCCGGCGGCTCGTCTCCGTCCGGTGGCCTGCTCGCCGGCGGCCGGTCCTGGCTTCGCGAGCTGGCCATCGCCGGCTGGCGCGGGGTCGACCACGAGCTGGCCGGCGGCGCCGCCCAGACCGTGCAGGCGCTGCTCGCCGCCCCGGCCACCCGGCGGCTCGCCGTCCTGCTCGACGGTTTCGCCGCCGAGCTGCGCGGCGCCGCCCCGGTCGCCACCCTCGACCGGGTCCCGGTGCGCCGCTGGGCGGATCTGTGGACCAGGTCCGTGCTCCTGTCCCAGGACGGTTTTCCCGAACCGCCGGCCACCCCGGCGGACGGCCGGTTCCTGCTGCTCGGCGCCGACCTGCACGAGCACCCCACGGTGTTCCGCGCCCAGGCGCACGGCCTGCTGGAGACACCGGGCGGGCAGGTGCGGCTGGTCCGGGCGAGCGTGGCGGCCGCCAAGGTCGACACGATCAGCGGCCCGTCCGCGTGGCGGATGCTCACCGCGTTCCCGGTGTTCCGGGCCGCCCTGGCCGGGCACCGCGTGGTCGAGATCGCCGGCATGCCGCTCACCCCGTCCGGCGATCTGCTCTGGGACGAGTCACGGGCCGTCCTGGGCGAGCCGGCCGACCCGTTCGCGACGGCCCGGGTCCGCCTGGGCGGGGCGACCGCCGCGCCGGTGCCCCCGCTGGACCGTCATCCGGCCGTCATCGCCGAGCCGGTGCTGCTGGAGGGCTATACGGCCGGGGCGGAGTCGTTCGAGCTGGCCGGTGGCGTCACCCTCGCCGTCGATGTGGACCGGCTGCCCGAAGCCGGTCCGCTGACCCCGGCGCTGGTCGCCGCCTCGACCGCCTGCCTCGGCCTGCTCCGGTGGGATGCCGGCCGCTGGGCGGTGCAACCACTCGCGGTCCAGGCGGTGGTCCGGAAGAAGCCGGTCACCGCGCACACCGCCGACTGGGCGCTCGGCCCCACCGACGCCAGGGCGGCGAAGGCCGAGGCGGCCGCCGGCACCGCGGTCGACGTGCTGCGCGAGCGCGCGGGAAGGCTGCTGCGCAAGTCAGCGTCTCGGCTCTGACGGCCGGGCTTGTCTGCGAGGACGGGCCCGGTTCCGTGAGAGACAGCTGACCAGCCCAAGACACCTTCTGAAAGGGGGTGACTACGTTGCATGCGAGATCGCAGACCCACCCTGGGGCGCTTCCTCAACCCCAGGCTCTGGAATCCGTGTCAGCAGACAAGCCGACGAGAGTGCACGAAACGGGGCACGGACACCACCGCACGGTGGTACCTGGTGTGCAACATGGGCGAGGGGAGACTGTTGTCCCGGTAGCGGGACAGCGGCGTCACCCTGGCACGGCTGACGCTGTGCCGGGAGCCGTGGGTGGTGACACCCGCACCAGCCATCCAGTTGTGTTCGTCCTCGACCGGTCCGGCCGGCCATTGCAGCCCACTCACCCGGCTCGGGCGCGGGAGCTGCTCCGGAAAGGGCGGGCGGTGGTGCACCGCCATACCCCGTTCGTCATCCGGCTCAAAGATCGCACCGCCACCGACTCGACGATCGACGGCGTCGAAGTGGGAATCGATCCCGGCTCCTGCAAGACCGGCATCGCCGTGTTCACGACCACACCCGGCAGCGAACAGGGCCCCGGTGCAAGCGATCGTGAGGCGACGGAAGCCGAGACTGTCACCCAATCCACACGTGCGGATACGGAAGGTCCGGCCCGGAGAGGGATGTTCGCGGTGGAGATCATGCACCGCGGCGGTGTCATCCGGGACAGGCTGGCCGCCCGCGCCGGATATCGACGGCGGCGGCGGTCGAAGAATCTGCGCTACCGCAAGCCGCGTTTCGACAACCGCACCCGCCCGGCAGGTTGGCTGGGGCCGTCGCTACAGCATCGGGTGGACGGCACCATGTCGATGATTGGCCGGCTGCGCCGGTGGGCTCCGATCACCGCGGTACATGTGGAACGGGTCGCGTTCGACGCCCACCTGCTGCAAAACCCTGATGTGTCCGGGATCGGCTACCAGCACGGCACCCTGCACGGTTACGAAACCCGTGAATACCTCCTCGGCAAGTGGCGGCACCGGTGTGCGTACTGTTCGGCGTCGGGGGTGCCGCTCAACATCGACCACATCCACCCTCGCTCGCGGGGCGGCTCCGACCGGATCTCCAACCTCACCCTCGCCTGCATCGCCTGCAACCAGATAAAAGGCAACCAGCCGATCGAAGTGTTCCTGGCCGAGCGCCCGAAGGTCCTCGCCACGGTCCTCGCCGACGCGAAACGGCCGCTGCACAACGCGGCGGCGGTCTCCACGACCCGGTGGGCATTGTGGCGGGCTCTCACCGGTACCGGGCTGCCCGTACACGTCGGTTCCGGCGGGCGCACGAAATGGAACCGGCACCGCACCGCCGCGCCGAAATCGCACACCATCGACGCGCTGCACGTCGGACGGCTCGGCACCGTCACCGGCTGGCCACACCGCATCCTCGCGGCGGCCGCAACCGGCCGCGGCGCGTACAGCCGTACCCGCACCGACCGCTACGGCTTCCCCCGCCTACGCCTGCCCCGCACCAAACACGTTCACGGGTACGCGACCGGTGACCTGGTCCGCGCCGTCGTATCCACCGGCCTGAAAAGGGGCACCCACCTCGGCCGGGTCGCGGTCCGCACCACTGGCAGCTTCAACATCCGTACCCGCTACGGCCTGGTCCAAGGCATCCACCATCGGCATTGCCGGCTTCTGCAACGCGGCGACGGCTGGGCCTACACCACCCTATTGGAGACATCATGCGTCTGACCCGACACTCTCGTCCTGGCCTTGAACGGCTGGGTTTCCTCGCCGCCACGCAATGAGCGCGCCCACGGAGGAGACCCGTCGTCAGATCCTCTACTGGCGGCTGCTGTCCCGCCTGTTCGACCCGGAGGAGCAGACCGCTCTGGAGTCGGCGAGCATGGCGATCGTCGGTGACCTGGGGCTGCCGGCCGCGCTGCTCGATCCGGCCGTCTCGGTGGACACCGTGATCCAGCGGTTCCCGGGGCTGGAGCCGGAGTTCGACGGGCTGATGAGCGATCCCGGCGACGACCGCGACGGCGAGGTCCGGCGCGCCGCCCTGGTGTCGAAACTGCTGCTCAACGTCTTCGGGACCGGCACCGGTAACGTGACCGCCGAGCGGTTGCAGCGCTGGCAGGCCGACGCCGGGCGGTTCGAGCGGGCGATGGGCTGCGAGCCCGGGCAGCTGCGGGGCCGGTCCGCGGGCGACGACTCCGGTCTCGGCGCGGCGCTGGCCGGCATCGAGGGCGATCTGGTCAGCCGGATGCGGCTGCGTGAGGTGCTGGCAGACAACCGGCTGGCCCGGCAGCTCACCCCGAGCATGTCGCTGATCGAGCAGCTGCTGCGGGACAAGGACAATCTGGACGGCATGGCCCTGGCCAACGCCAAGGCGCTGATCCGCCGGTTCGTCGACGAGGTGGCCGCGGTGCTGCGCACCCAGGTCGCCCAGGCCAGCGTTGGCAGGATCGACCGCTCGGTCCCGCCGAAACGGGTCTACCGCAACCTCGACCTGGACCGCACGATCTGGAAGAACCTGCCGAACTGGAGCCCGGAGGACGAGCGTCTCTACGTCGACCGGCTCTACTACCGGCAGACCGCGAAACGGATCGAGCCGGCCCGCCTGATCGTGGTGGTGGACCAGTCCGGGTCGATGGTCGACTCGATGGTCAACTGCACGATCCTCGCCTCGATCTTCGCGGGCCTGCCCAAGGTCGACGTGCACCTCATCGCCTACGACACCCGGGCGCTCGACCTCACCCCATGGGTGCACGACCCGTTCGAGGTGCTGCTGCGCACCAACCTCGGGGGCGGCAACGACGGGCCGGTCGCGATGGCCCTGGCCCGGCCCAAGATCGCCGATCCGCGGAACACCGCGCTGGTCTGGATCTCCGACTTCTACGAGTTCGACCGGTCGCAGCCGCTGTTCGAGGGGATCGAGGCGGTGCACCGATCCGGGGTCAAGTTCATCCCGGTCGGCTCGGTCAACAGCTCCGGCACCGAGAGCGTCAACCCCTGGTTCCGGCAGCGCTTCAAGGACCTGGGCACACCGGTGATCTCCGGTCACATCCGCAAGCTCGTCACCGAGCTCAAGAACTTCGTCGCCTCCTAGAGTTAAGGACTTCCCGATGTCTGACATGCTGCGCGCCCCCGCCGAGGTCAAGTACGCGGAGGAGCTGGACTGGCTGGAGTCCGTCGACGACGGTCCCAAACCGTTCTCGTGGCGCCTCAGCCCGAAGATGGTGCGACTGTTCATCCTCGGCTCGGAACGGGCCGACGGCCTGGACCGGGAGATCGCACCGAAGTGGTTCGGCGACCGCAGCTTCGTCGAACGCTCGATCGTCACCCTCGCCTCGGACCGTGGGCTGCTGCTGATCGGCGACCCGGGCACCGGCAAGAGCTGGCTCGCCGAGCTGCTCGCCGCGGCCATCAGCCGCAACTCCACCCTGGTCGTGCAGGGCACCGCGGGCACCACCGAGGACCACATCAAGTATTCGTGGAACGTCTCGATGGTCATCGCGAAGGGCCAGTCCCGCGCCTCGATGATCCCGTCGCCGATCATGACGGCCATGGAGGGCGGCGTGATCGGCCGCTTCGAGGAGCTGACCCGGGCCACCAGCGACGTCCAGGACGCGCTGATCTCCATCCTCTCCGAGAAGTACGTGTCGATTCCCGAGCTGGACGACGACAACATCGTCTTCGCCAAGCCCGGGTTCAGCGTCATCGCCACCGCGAACAGCCGGGACCGCGGCGTCAACGATCTGTCGTCGGCGCTCAAGCGGCGGTTCAACTTCGTCCGCATCCCGGTGGTGACGAACCGGAAGAGCGAGGCGGAGATCGTCCGCTTCCGGACCGAGGAGCTGCTGCGCCGGCACAACATCGAGCTGGAGGTCCCGCCCACCCTGCTCGACGTGCTGCTGCAGAGCTTCGCCGACCTGCGCGCCGCCTCCGCCGCGGCCTCCGGTGACGACGAGCGGCTGGAGTCGGCGCTCTCCACCGCCGAGCAGATCGGCGTCCTGGAGGACGCCATCCTGCACAGCACCTTCTTCGGCGCCCGCGCGCTGACCGCGGCGGCGCTGGCCGGTTCGCTGGTCGGTTCGCTGGCCCGGCGCAGCCCGGAGGATCTGGCCATTCTCAACAAGTACTGGCACGGCGTCATCGAGCCGCGCAGCCGTGAGGAGAGCGGCGAGTGGACCGGGTTCCTGGAGGGCGGCCGCCAGGCGATTGCGACCCTGTCGTGACCTTCGATTCACTGCGTGAGCAGCTGATCTCCGCCGCCGAGGCGCTCGGCGGCGGGCCGGCGGCGCTGCCGGAGATCCTCACCGGGATCGTCGACGACGTCGACCACGCGCTGCGGGAGCCACTGGAGATCTTCCCGGTCTGCCACCACTCGCCGGCCTCCGCTCTGGCCATGCTCCGGCGGCTGCGGGAGAAACAGCCCAAGGTCGTCTACCTGGAGCTGTGCGAGGACCTCCAGCCACTGCTCACCGAGCTGCGCAACTGCCGGCTTCCGGTGGCGTTGCAGGCTTTCGCCTCCGAGCTGGAGGGCTTCCCGAAGGAGTCGGCGCCGCTGTCGGTGATCGCGCCGATCACCGAGGCGTCAGCGGAGTACCAGGCCGTCGCCTACGCGCTGGAGACGCCGGGGGTGGAGCTGGTCCTGGTGGACCGGTCCACCGACCACGTCTTCCAGTGGCAGCCCGACGTGACCCCGGCCGGCTCGGGTGAGCCGGAGGAGGACCTGCACGGCGACGCGGTCGGTGTGGAGATCGGTGACCTGCGGCCCCGTTTCGCGGAGCTGGAGGAGCACCTGCTGCACCACGGCCGGGTCCGGCACTGGTCCGAGTGGTGGGACCAGTATGTCGAACAGCCCCTTGCCGGCGCTGACCACGAGACCTACCGGCAGGTGATGGTGCTGGTCGGCAGCCTGTTCCGGCGGCTGGCCCCGCACGACACCCGGCGCTTCGCGAGCGACGAGGACCGGGAACGCTACATGTGGACCCGGATCCGCGAGCATCTCGCCGCCACCGGCGCCGACCCGGCCGACTGCCTGTACATCTGCGGCGCCTTCCACGCGGCCGGCCGGGTTCCGGAGGCCGGCTCCGCCCCGGGCACACCGGATTTCACGATCAGCCCGCGGACCGGCACCACCTGGCTCTACGGCCTGATCCCGTCCAGTCACTCGGCGATCGAGGCGCAGTTCGGGCTGGCGCCCGGCTCGGTGTCGATCGCGGCCGCCACCTGGCAGAAGCAGCTCACCAAGCACCGGCTCACCCCCTTCAAGCTGGAGGGTCAGCGGAGCAGCCGGAAGAAGGCGCTACCCGTTCCGGCGGCGGCGCCCGGCCCGGTGACCGACCACCTCAGCGGCTACCTCGCCGGCCCGCCCGTGCTGGACGGGCTGGACGAGGAGGAGCTGCGCGGCTGGTGCGTCGACATCGTCCGGCTGGCCCGCCGCAACGGCTACCTCGCCAGCACCGCCGACGCGATCGCGGTCTTCGAGACGTCCATCCTGCTGGCCGGCATGCGAGGGCGGGCGCGGCCGACGCCGTACGACTTCCAGGACGCCGCGGTCACCTGCATCGAGAAGGACACCGTGCCGGGCCGGCGCGACGTGCGGCGGCTGTGCGAGATCCTGCTCGGTGGCGACCGGATCGGCCGGGTCGGCTACGACGCCATGCCCCCGCTGGCCCGGGACGTGTTCGACCGGCTCGAACCGCTCGGCCTCAACCTGGAGCAGCGCAGCATCCAGCGGGCGCTGCTCGACCTGAACGCCCGGCCCGAGCTGGCCGCCTGCTCCCAGCTTCTCTGGATGCTGCGGTACCTGTTGCCCGGCCAGGCGATCCGCCCGATCATGGGCAGCCGCCGGCTCGGCGAGAAGCACTTCCAGGAGAGCTGGGACCTCGACCTCGGCCGCCACCAGCGTGCCGTCATCGAGCTGGGCTACGAGGGCGTCACCGTCGAGCAGGTCCTCGAACAGCGGCTGCGCCGGGATGCCTGGGACCCGAAGGCGACCGCGGCCATCGCGCTCAAGGCCGTGGAGAACTCCCTGTTGTTCCTGGAGAGCCCACGGCTCACCGAGGAACTCGGCGCCCGCGCCATCGAGCTGCTGTCGGCGGAACGCACGGTCGACGACGCGCCGGCGGTGCTCCGCCGGATCCGCCGGCTGCTCGGCCACTACCGCGCCACCACGCCGGTGCTTCCGGCGTGGTGCGAGCGCTTCGTGACCACGGGGTACGCGCATTACTGCACCCTGCTGCCGACCGCCTTCGTCGACGAGGCGACCGGGGTGCGGCAGGTCGGTGCGATGCTCGGGTTCCTGTTCAGCTTGGAGAGCCTCGCCCTGTCCCTGGGCTGCGACCGCACCCAGTTGGAGATCGCGGTCCGGCAGTCGCATCCGGAGTCTCCGGCGAAGGTGGCCCTGCTCTGGGCGGCGCTGCACCAGTTGGGCGCCCTGCCGCTGGCCGACCTGCGGGCCCGGGTCGGTGAGCTGCTCGGCAACCCGCTGGTGGTGCCGGCCGTCCCGCAGTACGTGAGCGGGTTCGTGCAGGCTCTCGAACCGGTGCCGAGGCTGGCGCCGTTCGTGGTGGAGACCCTGTCCCGGGCGTTCGGGCAACTGCCCGACCCGGTGCTGCTGCCCTGGCTGCCCAATCTGATCATGACGTTGCGACAGCAGGCCGCCGAGCTGGTGCCGGTGCTGACCAGGGAGGCGGGCCGCACCTTCCCGGGCGCACTCGCCGCGCTCGACTCGTGGATCCCGCCGTGGAAGGCGCCGGCCCGTGCCCGGCCGGCCGTCGTGCCGGCGGGTCCGGCGAGCGCCGCCGCGGTCCTCCTGGCGGCCGGTCGGCCGTCGGCGGACGCGGTGGCGGCCCTTCTCGGCTGCGAGGGCGAGTGGACACCGGTCGCGATGGGGCCGGGCGGGGACGAGGCGGTGGCGGCGGCGCTGCTCACGGCGTACCCCGAAGCGGCGAACGCCGTCGCCCACCTGGTCGGCGCCTGACGAAAAGAACCGCGCCGGCCGGGAGGCCCGGCCGGCGCGGTGAAAGGGGGACGGCTACTTCAGGTAGGCGGTGGCGGTGCCGACCTTGCCCGGCGCCGGGGTGGCGCTGGTGCTGAGGACGTAGACGCGGAGGTTGCCCTTCGCGTTCAGGTCGATGGTCAGGGAGCCGCCGGTGACGGTCTTGGTGTCACCGGTGACCGCGTCGACGTAGGTGCCGTTCGGGATGCCGCTGAAGGTCGCTCCGGCGGAGACGGCGATCAGCGCGAAACTGTCCACCCCGTTGGCGGTGTAGCGGCGCTTGTAGGCCATGTTGCCGCTGACACCCTCGGTCGAGTACTGGCCCATCTGGAGCGCGGGGACCGCCCGGCGGATCTGGTTGAGCCGCTGGAGGTGCTTGACCAGCGGCTGGTTCAGCGTCGTGGCGACCTGGCCGCTGGCCGAGCTGACCACCCCGTAGTCGCTGGCGGTGACGCTGCCGGCGAGGCTGGCGCCGTAGTAGGCCCGGCCGGTGGTGGCGAGCGGGCAGGTCGGGCCGCAGTCGATCTGCTTGCCGGCCTGGAACTCGATCTCCGAGCCGTAGTACAGCGTCGGGATGCCACGGAACGTCCACATGAGCGTCATGTTCTCGGCCCAGGCGTCGGTGCCGCCGGTGTAGCGGGTCGAGGACTTGTTCGGCCCGTAGTCGTGCGAGTCGACGTAGACGACGTTGTAGGTGGCGTCGTTGACCGAGTCGTCCGAGTCCTTGCCGTTCCAGTACGCGTTGTTCGCGTCGCTGAAGTTCATGTGCATGCGCATGTCGATGATGTTCATGCCGGAGAACTGGCTGTAGTCGGGAGCGTGGTACGTGTTGCCCGACAGGAACGCGTTGGTGCTGGTCGGCTGGTTGCCCGTACCCAGGTTGTTCTCGTAGTTGAACTGCTCGATCGCCGCCGTCACATCGTCGGCCGAATAGGTGGAACGTTCCTTCCAGGTGAAGAACTGGGCGGAGTGGTTGACCGAGCCCCGGTTCCACTTGTCGTTCACGAACGCCGCGACCTCGCCGAAGATGTAGAAGTCCTTGGCCTTGGTGGCGCCGTACTTCTCGGTGAGGCTCTGCTGGAAGGCCGGCAGGAAGCGGCGGTTCCAGGTGACGCGCGGGATGTGCACGGCGGTGTCGATGCGGAAGCCGTCCACGCCCATGTCGATGTACTTCTCGTACGCACCGATCAGGTAGTCCTGGACCACGGAGTTCTCGGTGTTGAAGTCGGCCAGGTCCTCGTGCAGCCAGCAGGACCGGGCGTCCTCACCCTCCCAGTTGCCGATCCAGCACTGGTGGTAGAGCGTCGACGGGAACATCTTGTTGGTCGGCTGCGGCCACTGGCAGTTGTAGAGGGCGTATCCCTCGGCGCTCTTGCCGCCGGTCGCCACCCCGTAGTTGGGGCAGGTGTTGGAGGCGGGGGCGGTGCCGCTCCACAGGTCGCCGTTGTAGGTGCGGCCCTTGGCGAGCGCGTTGGTCGCCCCGGAGTCCTCCTCGAGCGGGTTGTAGGTCTTCCCGGCGACCTTCTCGCTGTAGTACCAGCTCCACTGGCTGTCCCGGACGCCGTAGACGGTCGGCGTGTAGAGGCCGTTCGCGCCCCAGCGGGAGCTGTGGTTGAGGACGATGTCCTGGTAGATCTTGAGGCCCTTGGCGTGGGCCGCGTCGATCAGCTCCTGGTAGGACGCGCCGTCCGACTCCAGCCGCGGGTCGACCTGGTAGAAGTCCCAGCCGTGGTAGCCGTGGAAGTCGTAGTCGGACCGGTTCAGCACGACCGGCGTGATCCAGATGGCGGAGAAGCCGAGGCCCTTGATGTAGTCGAGCTTGTCGACCAGGCCCTTGAAGTCGCCCCGGAACATCGGGTCGCTGTTGGCCTCGTTGCCGGACTTGGTGTGCTGGCTGCCGCCACGGTTGTTGCTGGTGTCACCGTCGTTGAACCGCGCGGTGAGGATGAAGTAGATGCTGTCCTTGCGCGGGTCGCCGCCGAGCATCTCGCCGCCGGCCGGGGCCGGGTCGGCCGCGCCGGTGGTGACGGTCGCCGAGGCGGCGGTGGAGAGGTTCCCGGCCGCGTCGAGCGCCTGCACCTGGTAGGTGTAGGCGGTGTTCGCGCTCAGTTCCCGGTCGGTGTAGCCGGTGGTCGAGCTGCTCAGCACCGTGTTGCCCCGGGTGATGCGGTAGCCGACGACGCCCACGTTGTCGGTGGCGGCGGTCCAGCCGAGGGTGACCGTGGTGCCCGCCGCGGTGGCGGTCAGCGCGGTCGGCGCGGTCGGGGCCGTGGTGTCGTCGGGGGCGGTCACGCACGGGCTGGCCGCGTTCGCGGTGACGACGCCGCCGTTGACGGTGGTCGTCCCGGTCCCCAGCGCGTAGTTCTTGCTGGAGTTGTTGTCCCAGGTCCCGGACCCGTTGTTGAAGGTCGCCGACCAGGCGGTGGCGGTGCCGAGGCTGACGGTCTTGCGGACCCAGCCGGTGCACGCCTCCTCGTTCATCACCACGCCCGGAACCGTGGTCCAGGATCCGCCGCTCGGCGCGTAGTGCAGGTAGGTCGTGGTCCACGAGGTCTTGTAGTAGACCGTCGCCGAGTTGCTGGAGGTGCTGCACGGCACCGACGAGCTGACCGCGCCGCCGGAGACGGTGACGATGCCGGTCCCGGCGCTGTAGTTGGCGCCCGAGTTGTTGTCCCAGGTGCCGGAGCCGTTGTTGAAGACGACCTGCATGCCGGTGGCGGTGCCGAGGTCGAGTTCCTTGACGTACCAGCCGGAGCAGCCGCTGTAGGCGCTCATCGCGACGCCCGGCACGGTGGTCCAGGATCCGCCGGTCGGGGCGTAGTGGATGTTCACCGTCGTCCAGGACGTGGGCGCCTGGTAGTAGACGGTCACCGTGGTTGCCGCGTGCGCGGCCGGGAGTTCCGTCAAGAGCAGCAGTGGTACGGCGCAGAGCACCGCAAGCACTCTGCGGAGTATTCGGGACATGGAAGAGCCTCCAACCACCTCGGGGACGGCGGTGTCACGGGGGATATGCGGGCTTGACGAGTTGGTAATCCCGCGTTCATTTGCGCTGGACGCTAGCAAGTTCTTTCAGGAGCTGGAAGAGCTGCCCAAGTTCTTGCAAAAAGATGCACTCGGATGTCTGGATGTGTCCGAATCCGCACAGCCGTCTATGGGACGCCGATGGCCGGTGGTGGCCTTCGGCGCCCTCTCTTTCGGACGGTTCAGCGGTGTTGTGATCCCCTGGCCGCGGCCATCGACTCCACCGCGGCGAGCAGCAGGTCGGCGCAGAAGGCGTAGTAGCGCTCCATGTCGGGCTCGTCCCGGTACGACGCGGCGAGCTCGATCATCATCGGGAACCGGGCGGCCGGCATGCCCTCCAGCTGCACCCGCTTCTGCCGCCGCCACTCCGGCTCCTGCTCGGGCGGCAACCCGGGCGGGCAGCCGGGCTGGGCGCCGACGATGCCGATGCAGCCGTTCAGGAGGTAGGTCGCCACCCAGAAGCCCTCCTCGACGGTGAATCCCGCCTCGGTCAGCAGGGCCAGGGTGTCGTTGGTGGCGCGGTTGAAGCTCTCGGTCCGTGTCTTGTCCACCGAGTGCAGCAGGGTCGGCAGCGAGGGGTGCGCCCGCATCACGCCGATCACGGTCTCGACCACGGCGCGTAGCCGTTTCTGCCAGGACTCGCCGGCGCGCGGATCCGAGCGGACTCCGGAGAGCATGTGGTCGACCATGCCCAGGAACAGCTCGTCCTTGTTCTTGAAGTGCCAGTAGAGCGCCATCGGGGTGACGCCCAGCTCCTTGGCGAGCCTACGCACGGTGACCGCCTCGAGGCCCTCCTCGTCGGCGAGGCGCAGGGCGCGCTCGGCCACGGCCGCCTTGGTCAGTCGATCACCCGTCACTTGACAACCATACAACGTACAGGTCTCATGTACGGAGTACATGTACGTTGTACATGGACGGCGTACAGGGGAGGGCTGATGAAGAACAACCGGCGGTGGTGGGCGCTCGTCGCGGTAGCGCTCGGGACCTTCATGACGTATCTGGACAACAACGTGGTAAACGTCGCACTACCCAGCATTCAGCGTGATCTCGGCCTGAGCATCGCCGGCCTGGAATGGATCACCAGCGCGTACATCCTGGTCTTCGCCGGCCTGCTGCTGGCCGGTGGCCGCGTCGCGGACGTGCTCGGCACCCGGTTCGCGTTCCTGTCCGGCCTGGTGATCTTCACGGGCGCCTCGGTCGTGGCCGGGCTCGCCGACGGTCAGGCGCTGCTCATCGGTGCCCGGGCGGTGCAGGGCGTCGGCGCGGCGCTGCTCGCACCCGCATCGCTGGCCCTGCTCCAGGAGCTGTTCCCGGACCCGAAGGAGCGGGCCGCCGCCATCGGTGTCTGGGGCGGGGTGGGTGCGCTCGCCCTGGCGGTCGGCCCGTTCACCGGCGGGGTGCTCAGCGAGCACGTCTCCTGGGGCTGGATCTTCCTGATCAACCTGCCGATCGGCGTCGCGACGCTGGCGCTGACCCTGCTCAGCGTGCCCCGGCGCACCCTCCGCGGCCGCTCGGCGGGAGTCCTGCGCCGCCTCGACCCGGCCGGGCTCGCCACTTCCTCGACCGGGCTGTTCGCACTGACGTACGCGCTGATCGAAGGCGACGCGGAGGGCTGGACCTCGCCGCTCATCCTGGGGTCCTTCGGGGTTGCCGCGGCAGCGGCCGTGCTCTTCGTGATCCTCCAGAACCGCAACGCCGACTCGATGGTGGATCTCGCGTTCTTCCGCTCCCGGATGTTCACCGGCGGCCTGCTGGCGATGGGCCTGTGGGCGTTCGGGGTGTTCGGCATCTACTTCTACATGGCCATCTACCTGCAGAACGTGCTCGGCTTCACGCCGACCGAGGCGGGCGCCGCGTTCATCCCGATGGCGATCATCACGGCCGCCGGCGCGGTCCTGGCGCCCCGCCTGGAGCTGCGGTACGGCGTGGCCCGGGTGACCGCTTTCGGTCTCGCGGTGATGGCGGCCGCGATCGGTGGCATCGCCCAGTACGGCGAGGGCACCACCTACGGCGACCTGCTGCCCTGGTTCCTGCTCTACGGCGTGGGCGGCGGCCTGCTCATCCCGCTGAACACCGTGGTCGTCGACGCGCTGCCACCGCAGCGGGCCGGTATCGCCTCCGGGATGCTGAACGTCTCCCGCGAGGTGTTCGGGCTGCTCGGCGTGACCGTTCTCGGCGCGATCCTGACCAACCGGGCGAACGCCGCCGGCGGCACCGAACTGCACCGCTACCTTGAGGGGTACCGGTTCTCGCTGGTCATCGCCGCGGTCCTGGTGGCGGTGGGCGTACCGGTCAGTCTCTGGATGTTGCGGCGCAGGCCGGCGTCCGCAGCCGCGCCGAAGGTCCTGGAGACCGTCTGACCGAGGCCCGGTTTCCCCGCGCTCGGGCCATGGGCATAGTGGGTGCGTGAGCAGCCGTCTCTACGTGAAAGGCCGCCTGGTCGCGGAGGGGTTCGACGCCGCCGAGGCGGGCGCCCGCCTCGGCGCGGAGCCGGGCGCCGTGCTGTGGCTCGACCTCGTCGATCCGGGGCCGGACCGGCTGCGGGCCCTCGCCGCCGAGTTCGAGCTGCACCCGCTCGCCGTCGAGGACGCGGTCACCGGCCACGAGCGGCCCAAACTGGACCACTACCACAACCACCTGTTCCTCAACCTCTACGCGGTCGCGTTCGACGACGAGGTGCGCAAGACCGAGATCAGCGCGTTCATCACGCCGCGCGCGCTGATCACGGTGCGTAAGCCGCCCAGCGAGGTGGACCTCCATCTGGACCGGTGGGACGCCGACGAGCGACCCGCCGCCGGCGGCGTCGAATTTCTGGTGTACGGGCTGCTCGACGCCGTGGTCGACGGACAGTACGCGACCGCCCAGCGGATCGACGAGAGCATGGACGGCATCGAGGACCGGATGATCGGCGAGGGAGCGGCGCCCCGCGACGTCCGGCGGCGCGGCTTCGCCCTGCGACGGACCCTGGCCGGCCTGCGGCGGGCGGTCGCCCCGATGCCGGACGTGGTGCGCGAGGCCGGCCGGGCGCTGGCCGCCGACGAGCACCACCTGTGGCCGTACTACCGGGACGTCGAGGACCACGCGCGACGGGCCGTCGATCTGATCGAGCACTCCCGCAACCGGATCACCGAGCTGCTCGACGACGACCTGGCCGAGCAGAGCAACGCGCTCAACGACGTCACCCGCAAGCTGGCCGCCTGGGCCGCCATCATCGCCATCCCCACGGCCATCACCGGATACTTCGGCCAGAATCTTCCCTACCCCGGGTACGAGAAGTGGTGGGGATTCCTGGTCAGCACCGCCTGCATCGTCCTCACCGGCAGCGGCCTGTACGCCTACTTCAAGCGCCGCAACTGGCTGTGAATCGGTTCAGCAACCGTTATCCACAGGGGGTCCCAGGCCCGTCACCCGATCGCGTAACGTTCCCCGGCAACCGGGGGAGGGTGAATGTTCGGGCTGGTCATCGGCGCCGTGCGCGTCCGGGCCGCGCAGGTGCTGACGATTCTCGTGCTGACCGCGCTGGCAGCCGCCGTCGCGGCCGCCGGGCCGTGGTACGGATTCGCCGCGGCCGCCGACGCCGCGAACGCCTACCTGGAGGCCGCCCCGGCCACCCAGCGCACCGTCTCGGTGGCGAACCGGGTGGACACCCAGGGTGACCCGGACGGCGAACTGCGCCGGTTCAGTGACCGTGTCCGGGAAGGGCTGCCGTCCGGTGTCGGCGACGGCGTCGCCGGGATGATCCGGCCGCTCAGCGTACGGACCGGGGTGGCCAGCAGCAGCATGTCGCTGGCGTACCGGGACGGGTTCTGCGACCACGTCCGGCTGGACGGGCAGTGCCCCCGGGCACGCGGCGAGGTCGCGCTCAGCGCCGAGGCGGCACAGCGGTTCGGCGTCACCGTCGGCGGCTCCCTGAGCATCCTCACCTCCACCTCGAACGGCCCGCTCGACCTGCGGGTGACCGCCGTCTACACCCTGGTCGACCCGGCCGGGACCTACTGGAGCGACCGGCTCTTCCGGGCCGAGGCCGAGCCGGACCCGGCGTTCACCGTGACCGGCACGTTCCGGCACTCCGAGCTGTGGACCCCGACCATGGCGTACGACGTGGTGCTGCCGGACGCGCTGCTGCGCGGCGACGGCGGCTACGACCTCGCCACCGAGCTCACCGCGGCCGACCGCCGGCTCGGCAGCCACGCGCTGCGGCTGAGCACCATGGCCCGCCCGCTCCACCTGGCCATCACCCGCGACCGCGACATCATCCTGCGGGGCGTCATGACCGCGGGCGCCCAGATGCTGATCCTCACCTGGTTCGCCGTCGGCCTCGCCGGGTGGTACACGTCGCGGGACCGCCGGGCCGACGCCGCCCTGCTCAAGCTGCGCGGGGTGGGCCGCTTCGGCACCCTGCGGCTGGCCTGGGGCCAGCACCTGGTGCCACTGCTCGCCGGTGTCGCCATCGGCGCGCCCCTCGGCTACCTGGTGGGCTGGGCGCTCGCCGGCCCGGTGCACATCACCGCCGACCAGGGGATCGCGCTGCGGTACTCCGCGGCGGCCGTGGTGGCGGTCCTCGCCGGCAGCCTCGCGGTGCTCGCCGCGGTCGAGGCGTCGATGCTCGTCCGGCCGGTGTCGGAGCTGCTCAGCGGCACCGCCCGGGTCCGGGCCTGGCGGCCGGCGTTCGTCGACGTGCTGCTGCTCGCCGTCGCCGCCGCCGCGATCTACCAGGCCTGGTCGGGCGACCCCGAGGAGGGGCTGGGCCCGGCCGCGCCCGCGCTCGTCGCGCTCACCGTCGGCCTGGCGGCGGCCCGGCTGCTGAGCCTGATCGCGGTCCGGGGCGGCGTCGCCGCGCTGCGCACCGGCCGTCTGCGTACCGGCCTCACCGCCCTGCGGATCTCCCGCTCACCCGGCACCGACCGGGTGTTCGCGCTGGTCGTGGTGGCCGTCGCGCTGTTCACCACGGCGGCCGGCGGCTGGGCCGCGGAGACCGGGGCTCGGTTCGCCCGCAGCGCCGCCGAGATGGGCGCCGAGCGTGTCCTCACCGTCGAGGCGCCCAACCGGACGGCCCTGCTGCACGCCGTCCGCAGCACCGACCCCGGCGGCCACGAGGCGATGGCCGCCGTCCGCACCTGGTCCGGCGAGCGGGAGATCCTCGAGGTCGACAGCACCCGGCTCGCAGCGGTCGCCGGCTGGCGCCCGGAGTACGGCCCGGTCGACGCGCTGCCCTCCGCCGCGGCCGCCGGCCGGCAGGAGCCGGCACTGATCACCGGCGACCGGCTCACCCTCCGGGCCCGCCGCGACGGCCCCGCCGACGTGGCGCTCGACCTCCGCCTCCAGCACGAGGCCACCGGGACGGTGCTGACCGCCGGATTCGGCACGCTGCACGCGGGCGAACAGACCGTGACCGCCCCGGTGCCCGCCTGCGCCACCGCACCCGGCTGCCGGATCGTGCGCTGGGAGATGACCACACCCCCGGACCCGGACGGCCGGATCGAACCGCCGCCGCCCGGCGCCGTGGTCACCGTCGCCGGGCTCGGCCAGAACGGGACGGCCGACGGGATCCTGGACGCCGCCGCCCTCGGCGACATCACCCGGTGGCGCGCCGGGACGAAGGGCGCGGCCCTCGACGTCACGACCGTCGACGGGACCCTCCGGCTGGCCACCGACCGCAACGCGACCGGCGTCCCGGTGGGTGCCGAGGCGTGGGCGTCGGACCCGCTGCTGCCGCTGCCCGCCCTGGTCGCCGGGCCGGAACCGGACGGCTGGCGGGACGACGACCCCGCCGTGAGCCTGTACGGGGACCCCGTCCCGGTGCGGATTCTCGGCAAGGTGACCGCCCTGCCCATGCTCGGGAGCACCGGCCTGGTCGTCGACCTGGACTCGGTCCGCCGGGTGGCCGCCGAGATCGACCCGGGCGGGGTCTACCAGGTGTGGCTGGCGCCCGGCGCCCGCCCCGGCATCGTCGAGGACCTGGCCGCGGCCGGGCTGACCGTGGCCGGCAGCGCCACCACCGAAGCCCACGCGTCCCGGCTCGGCGACCAGGGCCCCGCCGTCGTCGTCCGGTTCGCCCTGGTGGCGGGCATCGCGGCGCTGCTCATCGCGGCGGCCACCGTCGCGGTCGCCGCCACCGCCGACCGCCGGTCCCTCGCCGAACAGCTCCGGGTGCTGCGCGACCAGGGCCTGTCCCGCCGGGTCGCGATCACCACGGCGTACGCCGGAACCGCCGTGCCGATCCTGACGGGCGTCCTCGGCGGCGTGCTGGCGGCGCTCCTGGCCGTCGCGATCACCGGCCGGTCGGTGCCGGCGTTCACCGACGGCTGGGCGGTCCTCGCCCCACCCGATCCACTGGACACCGTGGCGGTCACCGTCGCGACCCTCGTCTCGCTGGCGGTCCTCGGACTGACCGGCTGGCTGGTCCAGTCACCCCTGCTGCGGAGCCTGCGCGAGCCGGAGGGCGGCCGATGATCTCCCTGGTCCTCGCGATGATCTGGAGCCGGCGGGGGCAGGCACTCACCCTCGCCCTGCTGTCCCTGCTCGCCGTCGCCTCGGCGGTCGCGGCCCCGGCCTACCTGATCGCCGCCGAACGCGCGATCGCCGACGGCCAGATCGCCACGGCCGCCACCCGGGAACTGACCATGGCCGCCCGCCGGTCGTACGACAGTGCCAGCGGCGACGCCAGCACCGGCGACCTGCGGTTCCCGGAGATCGGCGAGGTCCTGCTCGACCTGGAGGGATTCGACTACTACCACGCCGCCGAGGTGCCCACCGTCGGCATCGAGGTGGCCGACACCTTCCCGAGCCGGCTGGTCTTCCGGCAGGAGGTCTGCGCCCACGTGGTCGTCCTCACCGGCCGCTGCCTGGCCGCCGAGGGCGACGCGCTGATCGGCGAGCGGACCGCCCAACGGCTCGGCCTAGCCGCCGGCGACCGGATCGAGCTGAGCGCGGCCCGGCAGAACGGCGCGGTCCAGCCGATCACGTACGTCGCCGAGGGCGCGCCGAAGACGCTGACCGTGGTCGGCACGTACCGGCCGGTGGATGCCGGTGCGTCGTACTGGGGACTGCACGGCTACTTCGTCTCCGGCGTCGACACGGGCCCCGGCGAACCGGTCTTCACCAACGCCGCGACCCTGAGCACGATGCAGCGGACCACCACGGCGATGGCGATCGACGGGATCGCCGAGCCCGGTGTCATCGGCATCGACCGCCTCGAGCGGCTGCGCACCGAACTCACCGCGGTCGACAAGGCGGTCGGCGAACTCGACGAGCCGCTCCAGTTCGACAGCGGCATCCCGGTGCTGCTCGACCGCATCGACCAGGGCCGGGCCGCGGCCCGCCTGCTGGTGCCGGTGATGGCCGTGCCGCTGGTGCTGCTGGCCTGCTTCACCATCTACCTGACCGTCGGCTACGGCGCCCAGGGCCGGCAGAGCGAACTGGCCGTCGTCGCGCTGCGCGGCGCCCGCTGGTGGACCCGCTGGTGGCTGGCGACCGGTGAGAGCCTCGCCGCGGTGCTGGCCGGCGCCCTGGCCGGATGCCTCGCCGGGCAACTGCTCGTCAACGCGGTGACCGGCCTCATCTTCCCCGGCGTCGGCGCGGAACCGGCCTTCACCTCGCTGCGGTACGCGCCGTTCGCCGCGCTGGCCGCACTGGCCGCCGCGGTCCTGGCCCAGCGGCGGCAGCTCACCAGCCCGGTGGCCGGCCTGCTGCGCCGGGCGCCGTCCCGCGACCGGGGCCTGCCCGGCGTCTCCGAGGTGGCGGTCGTGGTGCTCGCCGTCGTCACCGGCATCCAGTACGCGCTCGCCGGCGACCCGCTGGAGGGCCTCGGGCTGTTCGCGCCGGCCCTGATCATCCTGTCCCTCGCCCTGGTCTGCGCCCGTGCCCTGCTCCCGCTGGTCAACCGGTACGCGGCAGGCGCCCTGCGGCGCGGCCGGCTCGGCATCGCGCTGGCCGGCGTCCAACTGTCCCGCCGGCCCGGCGCCGGGCGCCTGTTCGCCCTGCTGGTCGCGTCCGCCGCGGTCGCCGGCTTCGCCACCGCCGCGGTCGACACGGCGGCCCAGGGACGGGCCGTCACGGCGTACCTCGGCACCGGCGCCGACCGGGTCCTCACCGTCCAGCCGATCACCCGGCAGCGGCTGCTCACCGCGGTCGCCGCCGCCGACCCGGACGCGCGATGGGCGATGGCCGTCACCCCCCTGCCCAGCGGCGGCACCGGCTCGCCCCCCGGGATCGCCGTCGACACCGCCCGGCTGGGCGCGGTCGCCGCCTGGCCGGACGGCGCCGTCGCACCCGAGCGGCTGCGCACCCTGCTCCATCCCGGCGCGCCCGAGGCCCCGGCCTTCGCGGGCTCCGACATCACGTTCGAGGTCACCGCCACCGGTGGGCCGCTGCGGCTCGGCCTCTCGCTGTCGTCGTCGGCCGGGCTCGGCGACGCCGTCCTCGAACTCGGCACCGTGCCGCCGGGGCCACAGACGTACCGGCAGGACGTGCCGGTCTGCGAACGCGGATGCCGGGTCAACGGCATCCGGGTGTCCGGCGAGGGCAAGGTCCCCGACATCACCGGCCGGCTCGTCATCCGCGGCCTGGGCACCGACACGCCGGCGCCGCTCACCGACCCCACGCGATGGCGGGCCACCCGGGACGCACGCCTGTCGGCGGCGCCCGACGGACTCCAGGCCGACGTCGAGGTCTCCCCGAGCGTGGTCGACGCGGTGTGGATCCAGCCGGTCAGCACGCCCTATCCACTGCCCATCGCGTACGCGGGTGAGGCGCCGCCGGCCGGGCTGCTCCCCGGGCTGAACGTCGTGGACACCCCGGTCACGCCGGTCGCCGAACTGCCCGCCGTGCCCGGGCTCGGGCGCCGTGCCCTGGTGGCCGACCTGGAGTACGTGGACCGGCTCGCGGTCCAGAGCCGGGAGGTCCAGGCACCACAGGTCTGGCTCGGCCCGAACGCCCCGGCGGACGCCGTCGACCGGCTCGAAGCCGCCGGGATCCGGGTCGTCGCGGAGACCTCGGCCGCCACCGTGCGCGAAGCGCTCGACCGGCAGGGTCCGGCCGTCGCGCTGTGGTTCCACCTGCTCGCGGCCGTGCTCGCCGGGCTGCTCGGCGCCGGGGCGCTGGCCCTCACCGTGGCCGTCGACCGGGGACGGCGTACCGAGGACCTCGCCGCGCTGCGCACCCAGGGCCTGCGACCACGCCCGGCCGGGCAGGCGACACTGTGGACCTACCCGGTCCTGGTCACCATCGCGACCGCGGTGGGCGTCCTGGTCGCGGTGGGGGCGTGGCGGCTCACCGGCTGGGCGCTCCCGCTGGCCGGGATCACCCCGCCCGACCTGCCGCTGCCCATCTGGCCACGCGTCACCGCCCTGCTCGCGGCCGCCGGCGCCGTCCTGCTGGTCCAGTTCGTCGTCGCCTTCCTGGGCGGCCGCGACCTGCGTCGCCGGATCGAGCCCCGATGAGGCCCGCGGGTTCGCCGGTTCGGCGGCCGAACGGCCGGGGCGATCTCAAGACGGCGGGGAGACGGCGTGATGGCGACTGAAAGAGTGAGGGGACGGCGATGGGGACGCTGACGGTGGAGGATGCGGCGTTCGCCTATGGCGACGGGACGCCGGTGCTGAGCGGGGTCGCCGTGACGGTCCGGCCGGGCGAGGTGCTCGCGGTCACCGGTACGTCCGGGGCCGGGAAGAGCACGCTGCTGCGGGCGATGGCGGGTCTGCTCGCGCCGCGTTCCGGGAGGATCTCGGTGGACGGCGGGCCGCTGACCGGGCGGGATCATGCCGTGTCGCTCGGGGTGGTGCTCATTCCGCAGGACAACGGTCTGGCCGCGATCCTCACCGCGGCCGAGAACATCTCGGTGGCGGTGATCGCGACCGGTGGCTCACCGGCGGACGCGCGGCGGCGGACCTCCGAGTCGCTGGACGCGCTCGGCCTCTCCGGCCAGGCGAACCAGTTGATCGACGAGCTCTCCGGTGGCCAGCAGCAGCGCACCGCGGTGGCGCGCGGCCTGGCACTGCGCGGGGAGATCGTGCTGGCCGACGAGGTGACCAGCGAACTCGACGCGGCGAACCGTCAGCGGGTCCTCGACCTGCTACGGGCCGAGGCGGCCCGCGGGGCGGCGGTCGTCTTCGCCACCCACGACCCGGAGGCCGCGGCGGCCTGCGACCGCGAACTCCACCTCACCGACGGCGTCGTCACCTGGCCTCGCCCCTGACCGGCGACACCCTCGGGCGATCGTGGGGATCGGGGCGGGTGAGTGGGCAGCTCCGCCCGGCGCGGGCGGCAATGGCGTGACCCGGCAGGTGGTCGCCGGTAGGGCGGGACCGGTCCCAGCCCGTACCGGAAAAAGGGGTGAGCCGCAGCCCTAGACGGAGGTCTCGTGGCCGGAGGGCAGCAGGGTGACCTCGCCCTCGATGTGCTGGACCGTGAAGAGCGTGCCCGGCGGATATGAGCCCAGCACCTCCGGCGGCAGCTGGACCGTGCCGTCGCCGGCGACCACCGCGAAGTCCTGGCCGTCGCGGCCCTCGGCGCCGACGCGGCCGTCGCGGATGGTGACGGCGCGGCCCAGGCGGGCGCCGACCTCGTTGTCGTGGGTGACCACGACGATGGTGGTCTGGCGTTCGGTGTTGACCGTCTCCAGGGCGTCCAGGACCTCGTCGCGCCCGGCCGTGTCGAGGCGGCTGGTGGGCTCGTCGACGAGCAGCAGGCCGGGGCCGGTGGCGATGCCGACGGCGAGGGCGGCGCGCTGCTGGGCGCCGGGGGTGAGGTCGGCGAGTTTGCGGCGGCCCTGGCCGGGGAGGCCGACCAGGTCGAGGATGCGGTCGGGGTCGTCGAGTTCGATGCCGCGGGTGTGGGCGGCCCGGCGCTGGGCGAGCCGGATGTTGCGGTGCAGCGACGCGTAGGGCAGCAGGTTGCGGGAGGCGCCCTGGAGGACGACGCCGACCTCGGTGCCGCGCAGCCGGGAGATCTCGCCGTCGGAGAGTTTGCCCATGTCGTAGGTGCCGATGTTGATCCGGCCGGCGGACGGGCGCATCAGCCCGGCCAGCAGCGCGATCAGGGTGGACTTGCCGGAGCCGGACGGGCCGACCAGTGCCAGTGTCTCGCCGGGGGCGATGGAGAGGTCGACGCCGGCGAGGGCGACCACGTCGCCCGCCTCGGCGCGATAGATGTGCACTACCCGGCGGCAGGCGACGGCGAGTCCGTTCATGACGCCCAAACTAATCAACGTCCGCGCCGGTGAATAGGGTGTCCCCGTGCGCGACATCGCCGTTTTCACCGGATCTGCCCATCCTGAACTCGCCGCCGAGATCTGCGAGCACCTTGGGGTGCCGCTCATGCCCACCCAGATCTCCCGGTTCGCCAACGACTGCATCGAGGTGCAGCTGAAGGGGAACTGCCGGGAGCGGGACGTCTTCCTGATCCAGCCGCTGGTGCCGCCGACCCAGGAGCACCTGGCCGAGCTGCTGTTCATGCTGGACGCGGCGCGGGGCGCGTCGGCGGCCCGGATCACCGTGGTCCTGCCGCACTACGCCTACGCCCGCAGTGACAAGAAGGACGCCCCGCGGATCTCCATCGGCGGTCGCCTGGTCGCCGATCTGCTGAGCACCGCGGGCGCCGACCGGGTGCTGGCGATGACCCTGCACTCGCCGCAGGTGCACGGGTTCTTCGGCATCCCGGTGGACCACCTGCACGCGCTGCGTGAGCTGGCCCACCACTTCCGTGGCTATGACCTGAGCAACACCGTCGTGGTCTCCCCGGACCTGGGCAACGCGAAGGAGGCCGCCGCGTTCGCCCGGATGCTGGGGGTCGAGGTGGCGGCCGGCGCCAAGCAGCGGTTCGCCGACGACAAGGTGGTGATCAGCTCGGTGATCGGCGAGGTGGCCGACCGGGACGTGATCGTGCTGGACGACGAGATCGCCAAGGGCAGCACGGTGTTCGAGCTGCTGGCCCGGCTGCGGGAGCGGAACGTGCGCAGTGTCCGGGTGGCCTGTACGCACGGCCTGTTCACGAACGACGCGGTGCAGCGGCTGTCGGAGGAGAAGGAGATCGAGGAGATCGTCTGCACCAACACGGTGCCGATCCCGCAGCGGAACCGCACGGACAAGCTGACCATCCTGTCGGTGGCGCCGGCGCTCGCCGAGGCCATCCGGCGCATTCACAACGGCGAGTCGGTGAGCGCGCTGTTCGCCTGATTCTGGCAAACCGGTCTCACCGGCCTCACGAAACGCGAATCATTACCGCATGGGTGTCATGGCTTACCCCCTCCGGTACGCGCTTGCCGACCTCGCCCTCGCGCTCAGCCGAGCGGCGTCGGATCCGGCGGAGGTCCGATCCACGGCCGCCCGCGCCGCCGCCGACATGATCGGTGACGGCGCGGGGGTGCAACTGCTCCGTGAAGACGGCCGGTACGAGGAGATCGCGTACCACCATCTCGACAACGAACGACAGCCCTCGCTGGCCCTGGCGCTGAACCGGGCCGGCCAGACCCCCGACGACGAGTACTCGACCACACTGGCCGCCAGCCGCCGCCCGATCGTGCTGGCCGGGGAGTCGGCGGCCGCGCTCGCCAACCCCGAGTTGTCGATCACCGCGGCCGTGCTGATCCCGGTGATCGTGGACAACACGTACGCGGGTCTGCTGATCCTGACCCGGCACACCCCGGACGCCTTCTACTCCACCCCGGAGGTGGAGCTGGCCCGGGACATCGCCGGTGAGCTGTCGCTGGCGATGAGCAGCGCCCGCGCCCAGGAGCGGCTGCGGGTGGCCGAGGACCGGTACCGCCGGGTGCTGGAGACGATCCCGGAGGGTGTGCTCCAGCTGGACCCGAACGGTGTGGCCACGTACGCCAACGAGCCGATCGGCGTGGTCCTCGGCCTGCCGCGGGCCGAGCTGATCGGGGTGTCGCTGCGCGGCTTTCTGGACAATGTCGGGCAGAAGGAGCTGGACCGCCGGATCGCCGAGTGCAAGACCGGCCGGTCCACGGTCGGCGCGACCCGGCTGATGCGGGCGGACGGTTCCCGGCGCAGCGTACGGATCAGCATGATGCCGGTCCAGGACGAGAACCACGAGTTCATCGGTGTCCTGTGCATGATCACCGACACCACCGACCACATCGACGCGCGGGGCCTGAAGCGGCAGCTGGACCATCTGCGGCGGCTGGACAGCCTGGGCCAGTTGATCGGTGGGCTGTCGCACGACTTCAACAACCTGATGACCGTGGTGGCCGGCTCGGCGGACATGATCCTGACCAGTGCGGAGGAGGGGTCCTCGCACTACCAGCTGGCCAAGGACATCCTGGACGCGGTCGGGACCGGGCGGACGCTCACCCACCAGCTGCTGGCGTTCGGCCGCAGCGAGGGCGGCCGTCCCGAGGTGATCCCGATCCCGGACCTGCTCACCGACGTGCAGGCGCTGTTCAGCCGGACGCTCGGCGAGCACATCGGTCTGGACCTGGCGTTCGGCCCGGAGGTGTGGCCGATCCGGGCCGAGCGGGGCCCGCTGGAGCAGGCGCTGGTCAACCTGGCCGCGAACGCCCGGGACGCCATGCTGCACGGCGGCATGGTCCGGGTGACCGCCACCAACAAGGTGGTCGAGCCGGGGCAGCTGGCCGAGGGCGCGCCCACCGGCAAGCTGGTGCACCTGGTGGTCACCGACACCGGCGCCGGCATGGCCGAGGAGGTCCGCCGCCGGGCGCTGGAGCCGTTCTTCACGACCCGTCCGACCGCGGCCGGGCTGGGCCTGGCCACCGCCGCCGGGATCGTGCACAACCTGGGCGGGTACATCGAGCTGGAATCACAACCCCGGATCGGTACGACGGTGCACATCTACCTGCCGGCGGCCGAGCAGAGGGGCGGTACGGCGGGGGAGCGTCAGCGGCGGACCGCCGTGATCGGCCGGGTGCTGATCGTCGAGGACCAGCCGGACGTGGCCCAGCTGGTGCGCCGGCTGATCGAACCGGCCGGCTACGAGATCGCGGTGGCCACCGACGCGCTGATGGCGGTCACCGAGGTGGCCTCGGGGGCACGGCCGGACCTGCTGATCACCGACGTGGTGATGCCGACGATGACCGGGCCGGAGCTGGCCGGGGCGCTGCGGACGCATCAGCCGGATCTGCCGGTGCTGTACATGTCCGGGTACACGGCGGCGTCCCTGGGCCCGCAGTTGCATCTGGACGAGAACAGCATGCTGCTGGAGAAGCCGTTCACCCGGTCGACGCTGCTGGGCGCGATCCGCTCGCTGTGCGGCCCTCAACCGCCAGTGTCAGGATAATGACCCCAACTTGCCGAAATTTCGGGCAAAGTGCAGTATTCCGGGGTGGCTGAGGACCAACTCGTCGGGAACTCGTACCGCCTGATCCGCCCCATCGGACAGGGCGCGACCGGAACCGTCTGGCGGGGAGAGCACCATCCCACCAGCGAACCGGTCGCCGTCAAGCTGCTCCACGAGAGCCTGCTCCGGCAACCGCGCCTGGTCACCCGGTTCGTCCAGGAGCGGACCATCCTGTTGATGCTGCGGCATCCCAACGTGGTCCGGGTCCGCGACCTGTTCAGCGTCGGCGAGACGCTCGCGCTGGTGATGGACCTGGTGGACGGCGGCAATCTGCGCGATCACCTGCACCGGGACGGGACGATGCCACCCGCCGAGGCGGCCCGTCTCGCCGCGCAGATCGCCGCGGCCCTGGCGGAGGCGCACGAGCTGGGCGTCATCCACCGGGACCTGAAACCGGACAACGTGCTGCTGGACGGTGACGGCCAGACCCGGCTCACCGACTTCGGCATCGCCCGGATCCTCACGCTGCCCAGCATGACCACCCCGAACGCGGTGGTCGGCACGCCGCACTACATGGCGCCCGAGGCGTTCCACGGGACCACGCCGAGCGCGGCCACCGACGTGTACGCCCTCGGTGTGCTGCTCTACGAGCTGGTCTGCGGCCGTCCGCCGTACCGCTCCGATTCGATCCCGGAGCTGATGCGCCTGCACGCGGAGGGGAAGCCGGAGCGCCGCGACGGCATCCCCGATCCGCTCTGGCGGATCGTGACCGAATGCCTCTCCGGCAAGCCGCGCCTGCGTCCCAGCGCCGCCGAGCTGGTCACCGACCTGACCGCGCTGGCCGCCAGCCTGCGTTCGGCGCCCGCGCTGCCCCGGGCGCCGGCCGCGGAGCCCGAGGTCCGGGCGGAGGAGGCCGGTCCGCGCAAGCCGCCGGTGCCCGGGCCGCGCCGCCGTCCGGGGCGTGACGCTCCGGCCGGCCGCTGGTCCCGGCGGGGCGCGATCGCGGCGCTGACCGTCGGTGCGATGCTCGTCTCCGCGATCGCCACCACGGCCTGGCACCTGAACCGGCAGGACGACGAGAACCCGGAGGCGGCGCCCACCATCGCGGTCGCCCCCAGCGTGCCGCCGCTCGCCCGGGCGGCGCCTCGTTCCGGCGCTCCGCGCCCTCCGGCCGACCGATCCGGGCGTCAGCACCGGGCGGCGAAGGGCGTCGCGCTTCCCGCGTCCCAGCCCAAGACCGCGGCGGTACGGGCGAAGCGTCCCGCCCCGGCCCGGACCACCGCCCGGTCGCCCCTGCCGGAGGGCGGAGCGCGCGGCCCGTGGCAGTGCGCGCAGGGCCTGGTGTTCGACCTGCCGAGCCGGACCGCGGTGGGCCCGCGCCCGTGCCATTCGACCGGCCGTGACGTCCGGTTCCAGGGTTCGCTGACCGCTCCGGCGGGTGGCCGCGCCCGGGTCGAGGTGACCCTGCGTGACGCCGCCACCGGGCGGACCGTCGCCGGGCCCACCACCTGCGATCTGAGGTTCACCCGGCAGAGCTTCATCCGTGGGTGCGGTCCGGCCGCCGCCAGCCCGCGCCGGGGCCGCACCTACACGGTGGTGATGTCCTACCGGTACGTCCGCGACGGCCGGTCCTTCGTGAACACCGCCCGGGGCCACACCTTCACGTGGTGAGGCCCCGTGGCGCCGTCCGGTGGCGTCAGCCCGCCGCGCCGGTGAAGGCCGGCAGGTATCCGCTGGTGTAGCCGCTGCTGTTCGGGTGGTACGAGTTCTGCGGCGGGATGATCGTCAGCCCGTTGAGCCACGGCCGTGACGAGCACACGCCGTGCCCGGTGAACTCGTCGCGCACGTCGGACCAGACGAACCCGGCCGCCGCGGCGCGCTGCTGGATCATTTCGTCGAGGACCCGGGCGCCGTCGTTGATCGCCCGCCGTTTGGCCGTGCTCATCTCGCAGATCAGCGCCGCGGTGTCGAAGATCAGCGGGTAGGAGAGCACCACCACGCGGGCGTCCGGCGCCTTGGCCCGGATCGCCGCGTACGCCGCGTCGAGCTTGCCGGGCAGGGTGTTCGCGACGTACGCCTTCCCCTCGTTGACCTTGGTGGCGCAGGCCGAGTCGCTGGAGGTCAGGCAGGTGACGACGGTCGGCGCGAACCCGGCGTCGTTGCCGCCGATGGTGATGCTGACCAGGTCGGCGCCGGCGTTGATGGCCGGCGCCTGGGTGCGCACGACGTCGTCGGTGGTGGCGCCGCCGCACGCCAGGAACTGGAAGGACGCCGGGCTGTTGGCCGCGGCCCACTTCGGCCCGTAGGCGTTGTTGCTGCGCAGGCAGGTGCCGGACTGGCCGGGCGCGCCGACGCCGGAGGAGTACGAGTCGCCCAGGGCGACGTAGTCGATGCTCGCCGCCTGGGCGGGTGCGGCGAGGGCGAGGCTCAGGACGGACGAGGTGACGAGACAGGTGAGAACGGTAGCTCTACCCATCGGTGGCCTCCGATGCTCCACGTGGGGATCCGGGGACCGAAGCGCTTCGGTTACCGCACGGTAAGCCCGCTTTCCGAGAAAGGGAATCCCGTGAAATTCTTGTTAAGAAGTAGTAACATCCATCGATGTGACCTGGGGCTATCACGCAAGGTCATGTTTCGTGCGCGACTCGCCGGCCAGCGAATCCTCAGCGGCTTTCCAGGCACCCGCGCTAGCGTTCGATCATGGAGGAGAGCAGGGCCCGCCGGGTCGTCACCCGGCTCCGGGATCGTGACGTTTTCGCTCATCTGAAACTGCCGAGCGCCGGGCGCTCCGGCTACGCCGTCCGCATCGTGCTGGCCGACGGCCGCGAGGCGCTGTGGGGCGACGACGGATCGGCCGCCCTCAAGGCCCAGGTGATGCGGGACGGCGTGCTGGTCGGCTTCGTCGACTCGATCCCCGGCTCCGAGGACTACACCGACGACCAGATCGTCGACGCCATCGCGGCCGCCGACTACGACCGCCCGATCGGTCGTTCCGTCCGTCCGGCGGTCACCCGCCGGATGTCGCCACCGCCGCCACCCCCGAGCCTCGCCGATCGGTGGCGCGGCTTCCTCGGCTAGGCGGGGTCAGGCGGAGTCGCGCAGCACCAGCGGGGTGGGCAGCAGCTGACCGCCCGGATCGGGGTGCTCGCCGCCCAGTTGACGCAGCACCAGCTGGGCCGCGCACGAGCCGATCTCCTTGGCCGGCTGGTGCACCGTGGTGAGCTGCGGCTGGCAGCGGACCGCCCACGTGCTGTCGTCGAAGCCGACCACGCCGATGTCGCCGGGAACGCTGCGCCCGGCCTCCCGCAGCGCCTCGAGGGCGCCGGCCGCGATCGCGTCCGAGGCGGCGAAGACCCCGTCCACGCCGGGATCGCGTTCCAGTAGCTCGCGCATGCCCTTGACGCCGGAGCCGTAGTCGTAGTGCGGGACCTCGGCGACCAGCTCCTCGTCGAAGAGGGGGCCGAGGGCGGCGCGGAACCCGGCCAGACGGTCTATGCCGGAATCCCGGTCCAGCGCGGCGGCGATCATGCCGATCCGCCGGCGGCCGCCGGTGAGCAGGTGCTCGGTGATGGCACGGGCCGAGCCGACGTTGTCTATCCCGACGAAGGGGATGGTCCGGTCCAGGTCGGGCGGGTGGCCGACGAACGCGGCCGGCAGCGAGAGATCGCTGATCACCTTGATGATCGGGTCCCGGGTACGGGCGGACACGACGATGGCGCCGTCGACGAAACCGCCGCTCAGATAGCGGGCGACCCGCTCGGTGTCCCGTGACGACTCGACGACCAGGCTGACCATCTGGTGGTCGGCCAGCGACAGCGCCGCGTTGGCGCCCAGCATGATCGAGCCGATGTTGGGGTCGTCGAGGAAGAGCGAGTGCGGCTCCAGCGCGACGAAGGCGACCGCCTGTGACCGGCGCATCTTCAGCGCCCGTGCCGCATTGTTCGGCACGTAGCCGACCTCGGTGATCGCCGCCTCGATGGCGGCACGCGCTTCGGCGGAGACGTAACCACCGTTCAGGACTCGGCTCACGGTGCCCCGGGACACGCCGGCCGCGGCCGCGATGTCGTGCACGGTGGCGCGTTTCTGAGGCTGGGGCCGGGACATGCGATCAACAGTAGCCCGCCCGCTATTGACCTCTTCGCAGGCCAGTCCTACTGTGTGCACGTTCACACATCCGTAACCGCCATGAGGGTTCGCGGAAATGTGTGCACGTGCACACATCCGCTGACCAGGAGTGCTATGAAATTCGTGCGCATGCCGGTACCGGGCGTCAGCCTGGGCTGCGACTACAACCCGGAGCAGTGGTCGCCGGACGTCTGGCGCGAGGACGTCGCGCTGATGCGGCAGGCCGGGGTGGATCTGGTGGCCGTCAACATCTTCGGCTGGTCCAACCTGGAGCCGAGCCCCGGGGAGTACCGCTTCGACGACCTGGACGAGGTCGTCGAGCTGCTGCACGCCAACGGCATCAAGCTCAACCTCGGCACCGGGACCTCGTCCCCGCCGCCCTGGCTGACCAGCCGCTACCCCGAGGTGCTGCCGGTCGCGGAGGACGGCACGACCCGCTTCCCGGGTGGCCGGCAGGCCTGGTGTCCCAGCTCCCCGGTCTTCCGGGACCGGGCCCTGGACCTCGTCTCCCGGGTCGCCCGCCGGTACGGCAAACACCCGGCCCTGGCCCTGTGGCACGTCTCCAACGAACTGGGCTGCCACAACGCCCTCTGCTACTGCGAGACCAGCGCCGAGGCGTTCCGGAACTGGCTGCGCGGCCGCTACCGGAAGATCGAGACGCTGAATGCGGCCTGGGGCACCTCGTTCTGGAGCCAGCGGTACAGCGACTGGTCGGAGATCCAGCCGCCCCGCCTCGCGCTGTCGCTGCGCAACCCGGCCCAGATCGTCGACTTCCACCGGTTCAGCTCCGACGAGTTGCTCGGCTACTACCGCGCCGAGGCCTCGATCCTGAGGACGCACTCGGAGACGCCGGTCACCACGAACTTCATGGTCACCGCCCACATCCGCAACCTGGACTACTGGTCCTGGGCGCCGGAGATGGACGTGATCGCCAACGACCACTACCTGGACCACCGCCTCGGCGACCCGGTCGCGGAGCTGTCCTTCGCCGCCGACCTGACCCGCGGCCTGGCCGGCGGGCGCCCGTGGATGCTGATGGAGCAGGCGGCCGGCGCGGTCAACTGGCAGCCGCACAACCTCACCAAGGCGCCCGGCGAGATGATCCGCAACTCGCTGACCCACGTGGCCCGCGGCGCCGACTCGATCTGCTTCTTCCAGTGGCGGGCGTCGGCCCAGGGCGCCGAGAAGTTCCACTCGGCGCTGCTGCCGCACGCCGGCACCGACACCGTCGCCTGGCGCGAGGTGCTGAAACTGTCCGAGACCCTGGACCGGATCGGCGAGGTGGCCGGCACCGAGGTCGAGGCCGACGTGGCCCTGCTGTTCAGCTGGGACTCGTGGTGGTCGGCCGAGGGCGAGGCGCGGCCGTCGCAGGCGGTCACCTACCTCGACCAGGTGCACGCCGCCCACCGGGAGCTGCGCGGGCTCGGCGTGACCACCGACGTGATCGCGCCCGGCACCGACCTGAGCCGCTACCGGCTGGTCGTCGTCCCGTGCCTCTACATGGTGTCGGACGAGCACGCGCGGGCGATCGCCGACTACGTGGCCGCCGGCGGGCGTGTGGTGGTCACCTTCTTCAGCGGCATCGTCGACGAACGGGACCGGATCCGGCTCGGCGGCTATCCCGGCGCGTTCCGGGACCTGCTCGGGGTGGTGGCCGAGGAGTTCGCGCCGCTTGGGCCCGGAACATCCGCCCAGCTGAGCAACGGCGGGACCGGCACCCTCTGGACGGAACGGCTGCGGGTCACCACGGCCTCGATCGAGGCCGAATACGTGGACGGGCCACTGCCCGGGGTCCCGGCGATCACCCGCAATGAATACGGCGACGGCGTCGCATGGTACGTAGCCACTAAAACGGATATGTCCGATCTACTCAAAGAGGCGACCGGGCGGAGTGGAAGAACCGGCGACGTCGAGATCGTCCGGCGCTCGGGGGACGGCCGCAGCTACCTCTTCGTCATCAACCACGGGACCGGTCCCGTCGAACACCCCACCACCGGGTACGACCTCGTCGCCGGCCAGGCGATCAGCGGGTCGCTCCGCGTCGAGGGCGGCGGAGTGGCCGTGGTCCGAGAGGAGGCCCGGTGAAAGCCCCGAAGAAGGCCCTGCTGTTCTTCATCCTCCCGTTCGGCCTGCTGTTCACCGCGTTCTACCTGGCCCCGATCCTGTACGCGATCAAACAGTCGCTGTACAAGGTGGAGCGAAGCGGCACGTTCGGCCCGGCGGTCGAGGTGTTCGGCGGCCTGACTCAGTACCAGCGGGTCTTCAGTGACGGCCCGTTCTGGGAGTCGATCGGCCGGGTGCTGCTGTTCGGCATCGTGCAGGTGCCGGTGATGCTGGGCCTGGCCCTGTTCCTGGCGCTGCTGCTGGACTCCGGCCTGGTCAAGGGGCGGCGGTTCTTCCGGCTGGCGTTCTTCGTCCCGTACGCGGTGCCCGGTGTGGTCGCCGCGATCATGTGGGGCTTCCTCTACTCGCCCAGCCTGTCCCCGTTCGACGCGGTCACCGGCAACGTCGACCTGCTCAGCGCCGACCTGGTGCTCTGGTCCATGGCGAACGTCGTGACCTGGGTGTACGTCGGCTACAACATGCTGATCATCTACTCCTCGCTGCTGGCCATCCCGCAGGAGGTGTACGAGGCGGCGTGCATCGACGGCGCCGGCGCGATCCGGACCGCCTGGTCCATCAAGATCCCACTGGTGATGCCGGCGATCGTGCTGACCACCGTCTTCTCGATCATCGGCACCCTCCAGCTGCTGGCCGAGCCGCAGGTGTTCCGCACCTTCAGTTCCGCGGTGACCAGCACGTACACGCCGAACCTGACCGTGTACTCCACCTCGTCCATTCCGAACTTCAACCTGGCCGCGGCGTTCTCGGTGGTGCTGGCCCTGGCCACGTGCCTGCTGTCGTTCGCCTTCCTCAAGGTCACCCAGCGGGGAGGCGACAAATGAAGCGTGTGACACCGATGGTGATCATGGGGGCGGCGACCTTCTACTTCCTGGTCCCGATCTGGTGGCTGTTCGTCGCCGCGTCCAAGACCAGGAGCGAGTTCACCTCGACCACGCCCCTCTGGTTCGCCGACTTCGCGCTGACCGACAACCTGAAGGAGCTGTTCGCGTACCGGGACGGGGTCTTCCTGCGCTGGATGCTGAACAGTGTCGTCTACACCGGCGGGGCCGCGCTGCTCGGCACGATCCTGGCCGCCATGTGTGGATACGCCCTGGCCAAGTACCGTTTCCGGGGCCGCGAGGCGATCTTCAACATCGTCCTGGGCGGGGTCCTTGTGCCGGCCACCGCACTCGCCCTACCGTTGTTCCTGATCTTCAGCCAGTTCGAGGCGACGAACACCTTCTGGTCGGTCTTCCTGCCCAGCCTGGTCAACCCGTTCGGCGTCTACCTGGCCCGGATCTACGCCACCGCAAGCGTCCCGGACGAGCTGCTCGAAGCGTCCCGTCTGGACGGCTCCGGCGAGATCCGCACCTTCTTCACCATCTCCAGCCGGCTGATGTTCCCGGCCCTCGTGACGATCTTCCTGTTCCACTTCGTCGCGGTCTGGAACAACTTCCTGCTCCCGCTGATCATGCTCGGCGAGGAACGCCTCTTCCCGGTCACCCTCGGCCTCTACACCTGGAACACCCAGGTCAACCAGCTTCCCGAGCTGCGGATGCTGGTGCTCACCGGTGCGCTCGTCTCCATCGTGCCCCTGGTGATCGCCTTCCTGCTCCTGCAGCGGTTCTGGCGCAACGGCCTCGGCTCCGGCGCCATCAAGTAACCCCCCTTAAGAAATGAGGATCGAAATGCGCGCTCTCAGTGTCGTGCTGGTCTCAGCACTCGCACTCGGTGCCTGCTCGTCCGGTGGATCTTCCGAAACCGCCGCCGATTCACCCAGCTGTGCCCCTTCGGAAGGCAACGTCACGCTGACCTACACCACCTGGATCCCCGGGATCGAGAACGTGGTGAAGGTCTGGAACGACAAGAACCCGAACATCCAGGTCAAGGTGCAGACCGGCCCGAACGGCAACGGCGGCACCTACGCCAACTTCTTCAACCAGCTCAAGGCCGGCAACGCCCCCGACCTGGGCCACATCGAGTACGACGCGCTGCCCAGCTTCCGCGTCCAGGACGGCCTGACCAACCTGGCCGACTGCACCGAGGTGACCGCGGCCAAGGACCAGTTCGTCGACTGGACCTGGGGCCAGGTCACGTTCGGTGAGGAGAACTCGGTCTACGGCATCCCGCAGGACGCCGGGCCCATGGCGCTCTTCTACCGCAAGGACCTGTTCGAGAAGAACAACATCCCGGTGCCGACCACCTGGGACGAGTACGCCGCGGCCGCCGAGAAGGTGAAGGCCGCCGGTGGGTACATCACCAACTTCTCGCAGAGCGACATCAACCAGTTCGCCGGCTTCGCCTGGCAGGCCGGTGGCCGCTGGTTCGCCAACGACGGCAGCAAGTGGACCGTCAACCTCCAGGACGAGGCCACCACCAAGGTCGCCAACTACTGGCAGGGCCTGATCGACAAGAAGCTGGTCTCGTCCGTGCCGCCGTGGACCACCGAGTGGGACAACGCCTACAACACCGGCCAGGCCTGGACCTGGACCTCCGCGGTGTGGGGCGCCAACTCGATCATGTCCGGCGCCCCCGACACCAAGGGCAAGTGGGCGGTCGCCCCGATGCCGCAGTGGACCTCCGGCGCCACCGTCGCCGGTAACTGGGGCGGCTCGTCGACCGCCGTCTTCAAGGGCTCGAAGCACCCGTACGAGGCCGCGAAGTTCGCTCTCTGGCTGAACACCTCCGAGGAGGCGCTGACCCTGCTCAACAAGGAGGCGCAGCTCTACCCGGCGACCAAGGCCGGCGCGTCGCTCCCGGCCCTGTCCCAGGGAGTCGAGTTCTACGGCGGCCAGAAGATCTACGATGTCTTCGCGACGGCCTCCGGCCAGGTCGCTCCCGACTTCGTCTGGGGACCGACGATGACCAGCACCTACGCCACCGCGTCGGACGGCTTCAAGGCCGCCGTCTCCGGCAAGGGCACCCTGCTCGACGCGCTCAAGACCACCCAGGCCAAGACCGTCGAGAACCTGAAGTCCCAGGCCATCCCGGTCGCCGAGTGACCGTGTTCCACCTGCGCGCCGCGGGTGTCAGCCTCGTGCTCGACACCCGCGGCACCGCCGCGCGCATCCTCCACTGGGGTCCCGGCCTGGGCGACCACCTCCCCGCCGGGGACGCCTTCGTGCCCGCGGTGCCACCGAGTTCGATCGACGTACCCCTGCGTCTTTCTCTCCTGCCCTCCCTCGCAGAGGGATGGACCGGCCGGCCCGCGCTCTCCGCGGGTCCGCTGCGGCTCATCGATGCGCACGCTTCCGAAAACACCGCTTTTGTACGGCACTCGAGCCCCGATTCCACGCAAGAGGTATCCACGGAGCTGGAGATGTCCGCGGAGGGCGTCCTGCGACTGCGGCACCGGCTGACCAACCGTGGCGACGCCGAGCTGACGGTCCCCGGCCTCGACATGCTGCTCCCGATCCCGGACAGCGCCGCCGAGCTCCTCGACTTCACCGGCCTCTGGTCGCACGAGCGGCAGCCGCAGCGTGCCCCGCTGCGGCACGGCGTGTGGAGCCGGGAGAGCCGGCACGGCCGCCCCGGCCACGACGACGCGTTCCTGATGATCGCCGGGGAGCCCGGCTTCGGCTTCCGGGCCGGCCGGGTGTGGGCCGTCCACCTCGCCTGGAGCGGCGACAAGCGGATCTGGGCCGAGCGGAGTGCCCTCGGCTACGGCGTCCTGGGCGCCGGCGAGCTGCTCAGCCCGGGGGAGATCCGGCTGGCCCCCGGCGAGTCCTATGAGACGCCCTGGCTCGTCGCGGTCTTCTCCGACGCGGGACTCGACGGCCTCTCCGATCGCCTGCACCCGTGGATCCGCGCCCACTCCCCGGCGCGGCTGCCCCGCCCGGTCGTGCTCAACACCTGGGAGGCGGTCTACTTCGACCACGACCTCGGTGTGCTGAGCGACCTCGTCGACGCCGCCGCACTCGTCGGTGTCGAACGGTTCGTGCTGGACGACGGCTGGTTCGCCGGCCGCCGCGACGACCGGCGCGCCCTCGGCGACTGGTTCGTCGACGCGGAGGTCTGGCCCGACGGCCTGCACCCGCTGATCGCCCGGGTGGAGAAGGCCGGCATGGACTTCGGCCTCTGGGTCGAACCGGAGATGATCAGCCCCGACTCCGCCCTGGCCGCCGCCCACCCCGACTGGATCCTGGACGGCGGCACCGGCCCCACCTGGCGATGGCAGCGTGTCCTCGACCTCACCAAGGCCCACGACTACCTGCTGGACCGGCTGTCCGAGCTGCTCACCGAGTACCCGATCGCGTTCCTCAAGTGGGACCACAACCGGGACCTGCTCACCCCGCACTCCGGTCGGCAGACCCGCGCCCTCTACCGCCTGCTCACTTCGCTGCGCGCCCGGTTCCCGCACGTGGAGATCGAGAGCTGCGCCTCCGGCGGGGCCCGCATCGACCTCGGCATCCTCGAACTCGTCGACCGGTTCTGGACATCCGACACGAACGACCCGCTGGACCGGCAGTCGATCCAGCGCTGGACCGGCGTGCTGATCCCGCCGGAATACCTGGGCGGGCACCTGGGTGCGGCCACCGCACACGTCACCGGGCGCACCTCGGCCCTCGGGCTGCGCCTGGCCACCGCCCTGTTCGGCAGCGCCGGCATCGAATGGAACCTGACCGCCGCCAACGCCTCCGAGCGGGAGCGGATCGCCGCCTGGATCGCCGAGCACAAGCGTCTGCGCCCCCTGCTGCACACCGGCCGGGTGGTCCGCGCCGACTCGCCCGACCCGGCGCACCTGCTGCACGGGGTCGTCGCCCAGGACCGCACACACGCCGTCTTCGCCCTGGTCACGCTGGGCGCGCCGCGGGCCGCCCTGCCGCCGCCGATCCGGCTGCCCGGCCTCGACCCGGACCGCCTCTACACGGTCCGCCCGATCGGTGTCCCACCCCGGACCCTCCAGGACGCCCCACCACCGTGGCTGGCCGCCGGCTCAGCCACGGTTACCGGCCGCTTCCTGGCCGAGGTGGGTCTCCCCGCCCCGCTGCTCACCCCGGAGCAGGCCCTGCTCATCGAGGTCTCCCGCCACTGACAGCGGTCGACCTCAGCAGATGCCGTAACCGGCCGATCAAGGCTGAAGGTAGGTCGGTTACGACCTGGAGGTCTCGGTTGCGATGAGTTACCGGCGCTCTCTTGCGCGAACCGCACTGTTCGCACTCGCCTACACCGCCGCGGTGCTTCTCGGGCGGCAGACCGCGATCGAGCCGGGCGGTGTCGGCCTGGCCTGGCCCGCGGCCGGAGTATCGGCGATGTGGTTCTGCGCCCAGCGCCGCGCCCGCGCACGCTGGGCGGATGTCGTGGCGCTCCCGGTGGCGCTGCTCGCCACGACGGCGGTGACCACGACCCCGGCGCCGTACGCCGCTCTGGGTTTCGGTCTCGCGGGCGTCACCGAGGCGATGGTGTTCAGTCGACTGCTGTCCTGGTGGGGACCGAACCTGTGGGGCGCCGGTGGCGCCGAGCCGTTGCGCCGCCCGCGCGACCTGTGGGGTTTCCTGGCCGCGGCGGTCGGCGGGAGCCTCTGCGGCGCCGGCCTCGGGGTCGTCAACGAGCGCATCTTCCAGGGCAGCCTCGACTGGTCACATTTCACGCTGTACCTGACCCGGCACACGGCCAGCATCCTGATCGTCGGTTCGGCCGGGTTGTTCGCCGGGTCGGCCCTCGCCGTTCTCCGTGACCGTCACGGCTCGGCCGGCGGATGGTGGCGGGACCACCTGCGGACGCTGACCGGGACCCCGCCATGGCGGAGCGCCGAGTACGTGGTGATCGTCGTCGGCACCACCTGTGCCTACATGATCGGTTTCGGTAACACCGCCCACCTGCCGCTGGCGTTTCCGCTGCTGAGCTGGACCGTGCTGGTGGCCATCCGGCTCAGCACCCCGTTCCTGCTTCTGCACAACATGGCCATCGCCGGCATCGCCGTGCACTACACACTCGCCGGGACGGGACCGTTCGCGCGCATCGCCGGCCCGCTGACCCAGGGCATCATCGTCCAGCTCTTCCTCGTCCTGGTCACGGTGGTCGGGCTGGCTCTGGCGCTGGCACGCGACGAGCGAAACGTGCTGCTGGCCGAGCTGGCCGCCGAGAAGGCGGAACTCGCCAGGGAGAAGACCGAGCTGGCCGCGCAACAGATGCTCACCGCCGCGCACGCCGATCTGCTGTCCGCGATCATCGATTCCATGGCCGACGGCCTCGCCGTGATCGAACCCGACGGCCGGGTGTCACTGCGCAACCCCGCCTTCACCCAACTGCTCGGCGGATCCGGCCACCCGGAGCCCGGCTCCCGCTTCGGCCTGTTCCGCCTCGACGGCACCCGGTACGGCGACGACGATCTCGGCAGTCTGCGCGCCCTCGCCAGGCAGGATGTACCGGAACGGGACGCCCTGATCCGCAGACCCGGTCTACCCGACGGCCGCATCGTGCGGACCACCGCCACACCGCTGCTCCGCCGCGACGGCACCCGCAGCACGGTCGTGCTCCTGCACGACGTGACCGCCGAACGACGGCACCGCGACGAACTGACCAACTTCGCCGGCGTTGTCGCTCACGACCTGCTCAACCCCCTGGCCAGCGTCGACGGCTGGACCACCGCCGCGGCCGACGCGCTGTCGGACCTGCCCGCCCATCCCAGCCTGGACCAGGCGCGCACCGACCTGACCCGGTCGGGGCGGGCCGCGGCACGGATGCGGGGACTCATCGACGGCCTGCTCGCGTACGCCACGGCCCGTGAGGCGGCCCTCGCCCCGGCGCCCGTGGACCTGGCCGCGGTCGTCGCCGACATCGCCGAAGCGCGCACGGACGCGGCCGGCGCCGTCGGTGCGCTCGAGCCCCGGTTCACCATCGGCGAGTTGCCACCGGTGCAGGTCGATCCGGTGCTGCTACGTCAGCTGCTGGACAACCTGATCGGAAACGCGATCAAGTACACCGCCGCCGGAAACAGGCCGGCGCTGACCATCACCGCCCACCGCGACGGGAACATGGTCGAGATCCGTATCGCGGACAACGGCATCGGCATCCCGAAGGGGCAGCACGACGCCATCTTCGGCAATTTCCACCGCGCCCACTGCGACGGCGGGTACCACGGCACCGGCCTGGGCCTGGCGATCTGCAAACGCATCGTCGAACGTCACCACGGCACGATCACCGCGACCGACAACCCGGACGGCGGATCCTGCTTCATCCTCTCCCTGCCCGCGGCGCTGGACACCGCGCCGCCCACGATGCTCCGCCCCCGCATGACCCTGCCTCAGTAGGCGGTGTGGCCGCGGCGGCGGACGACGCGGTAGAGACTCTCCGGCTCGTCGGCGACGGCGGCCAGGGCCGGGGGCGGTGTCCGCTTGACCCGGGGGCCGGTCACGGCGTGGACCAGGGCGGGCCGGAACCGGGCGACCGCGACCACCGCGGCCGCGGTGATCAGCCCCTCGCCGATGCCGATCAGCACCTGGGTGCCGACCATCTGGCCGGTCAGCCCGGTCAGCGGCGGGTCGCCGCCGAGGGCGTACTGGAGGCCGGCGCCCGCTGCGGCCGCCCCGGCGCTGACCATGGCGGTGGTCAGCGCGATGGTGGCCAGCCCGTCCGGGTTCCGCGGCAGTCCCCGCAGCAGGGCGGCGACCAGCAGATACGCGAAAGCCGTGCCGAGGATCGCCAGGTTGAGGACGTTCAGGCCGAGGGTGCTCAGGTCGTCACCGAACAGCAGGCCGTCCAGGATCAGCACGGTGGTGACGGTGAGCGCGCCGATCCACGGTCCGACCAGCATGGCGGCCAGCGCCCCGCCGATCAGGTGCCCGTGGACGCCGGGCAGCAGATGGTTGATCAGTTGCGCGGCCAGCAGGAGCACCACCAGCAGGCCGGCCGTCAGCGCCGACGGCCGGTCCAGATGGGTGCGGGCCCGGGCGGCGCAGAATCCGAGGGCGGCCACGGCGGCCACCGAGAAGGCGATCGTGACCGGTGTGCCGACGGTCCCACCGGCCACGTGCATCGCTGTCGCTTCCATGGGCGTACTCCCCAGCCTCGTCCGTCGAAGCTGGTTCGTGGCCGGGGAGTGCATGGATGTCTATGCGCCGCCGAAACGTTCGGTGCGGATGCGTTTCGGGTCGTGTCCGAGAGCGACCAGCATGTCGGCGGCCGTCTCCACGAACGTGGTGGGGCCGCAGACGAAGCAGTCCGGCTGGAAGTCGGGCGGCCACCCGTACGTGTTGACCGTCGCCACGTCGATCCGCTTCGGTGGATGCGGCCAGTCGTCCGGCGCCTTGCGGGTCCAGACGAACCGCACGTCCAGCCCGGAGTCCTCCCGGCCGCGGCGGCGCAGCTCCTCGGCGTAGAGCGCGTCCTCCGGCGTACGCACCGAGTAGATCAGCCGGAACGGCTGCCGGCCGCCGGCCAGCGAACGCGCCCGGATCATCGCCATCAGCGGCACCACGCCCGAGCCGCCGGCCAGCAGCAGCACCGGCGCCGTGGCGGTGTCCCGCCAGACGAACCAGCCGCCGACCGGGCCGCGCACCTCGATCTGATCGCCCGGCTCGACCACATCGGTCAGGTACGGCGACACCTCGCCGTCCTCCAGCCGCTGCACCGAGATCTCGACCGGGCCGTCACCGGGCCACGCCGAGGCGATCGAATAGCTGCGCTGGGCCTGGTAGCCGTCCTCGGCGGTGAGCCGGATGTCGAGGTGCTGCCCGGCCAGGTGCCCGGGCCACTCGGGGATGTCGAGCACGAGGGTGCGTGCCGACGGTGTCTCCCAGCGGGCCGCCACGACGGTGGCCACCCGCCAGGTCAGTCGCCGTGATACCGCTGCTCGCGCCATGGGTCTCCGTACATGTGGTAGCCGGCGTCCTCCCAGAAGCCGGGCTCGTCCTCGTGCATCATCCGGAAGCCGTCCACCCACTTCGCCGACTTCCAGAAGTACAGGTGCGGGATCAGCAGCCGGGCCGGGCCGCCGTGCTCCGGGTGCAGTGGCTCGCCGTCGTACTCGTACGCGATCCAGGCCTTACCGTCGAGCAGGTCCTCCAGCGGCACGTTCGTGGTGTAGCCGCCGTAGCTGTGCGCCATCACGTAGTCGGCGGCGGACTCGACCTCCTCGAACAGGGTGTCGATCGCGACGCCCTTCCAGGTGGTGCCGAGCTTCGACCATTTGGTGACGCAGTGGATGTCGACCGTGATCTCCTCGGCCGGCAGCGCGGTGAACTGTTTCCAGTCCCACGTGTGCTTCTCGCCGGTCTCGGTGACGATCGTGAAGTGCCAGCGGTCCAGCGGGATTCGCGGGGTCGGCCCCGCCGAGAGCACCGGGAAGTCGTGTGCGAGGTACTGACCGGGCGGCAGATCGGGTGGCGACTCGCGCCGCCGCCCGCCGAAGCCCCGGGAGATGATGCTCATGAGGTACGAGTAAACCTCACGATCGTCACCGACGTGTGTCCGCGTGGGATCCGGGCGCGCGGGGTAGGGTCGGGATCATGCCGTTGACGGGTGAGTACGCCCCCAGCACATCTGACTGGGCGCGCAATCAGGCAGAGAAGTACGAGGCCACCGGCGGTGCCGAGGCCAACGACATCCTGGGCAAGCCGATCATCGTATTGACCAGCGTCGGTGCGAAGAGCGGGTTGCTGCGCAAGACCGCGTTGATGCGGGTCGAACACGAGGGGGAGTACGTGGTCGTCGGCTCGCTCGGCGGCGCCCCCAAGCACCCGGTGTGGGTCTACAACATCCGGAAGAACCCGCTCGTCGAGCTCCAGGACGGGCCGCTCAAGCAGGACTACACGGTCCGTGAGCTGTCCGGCGGGGAGCGCGAGACCTGGTGGGAGCGCTCGGTGAAGGCCTTCCCGAACTACGCCGAGTACCAGACGAAGACCGACCGCCAGATCCCGGTCTTCCTCCTGACCCCGGCCTAGCGCGACTTCTTGTCCGCGGCCCCGGGGCCGTGCGACTCCACGAGGACCGGCGCGCCCAGGTGTGTGGCGATCGCCTCGCACCAGTCGCCCGGCCGGTACATGCCGGCCGGGCGGGCGCGCCGCAGCCGCTCGCCGAGGCGCTCCTGGTGGCCCAGGTCGCGGGGTGGGCCCGGCTCGATCCGGTCCCAGGACTCGCCGTCCACCTCGTAGGCGGTGCAGATCCGCAGACTCAGGGAGCGGTCCGGGACGTCCAGGTGGGTGATCGCCAGGGCGTCGACGCCGCCGGCCACCTCGACCGCGTACCGGTGGGCCACCGCGTCGAAGTGGCCGACCCGGAAGTCGCCCTGCCACGGGTCGCGGCCGTTGTGCGCCTCCGGCAGATCCAGCGGTGCCTCGGTCACGAACGGGCCGGCGCCGTGCCGGGTGGTGTATGTCCTGGTCACACCGAGTCGCAACAGATCCGGGCAGAGTGACAGGGCGTTGTCGAACGTCGTCGTCGACCACGTCGTGTGCGGATGCCAGCCCCGCCATTCGTCGAGCAGCACCCCCTGGGCGCCCTCGAACACACACGGCCCCTCAGCGAGCAGGCGGGACGTCCAGGACGGGCCGACGATCCGGACCGCCTCGCCGAACGCGACGAACGCCTCCATCACGTCGTCCAGCGGTGGCCCGGGCACGTCGAGCGCCTCCCGGACGGCCGCCAGGCGGCGCCGGAGTCTCGCGGGGGACAGCACGTCGGCGACTTTCGGCGCATCGGGGTGCTCAGACGCGTACGCCATCGTCTCTCCGACGCCCATGCCGCACGAACCGTGCCGAACCGCACGCTCCCGCCGCTGGTTCGCGGCGCGATGCCACGGAGTGGCGAGCAGTGCCTCCCCGTCCACGGTGAGCAGGTGGAACGGGTTGCCGAGCGCGGCCGCCTCGCCGGCCAGCGAGAGCGGGTCCACCACCATGAACCGGGTCAGGTGGGTGGGCACGCCGCGCAGCGTGCCCGACCCGAACTGGCTGAACGTGTGATGCCGCCCGTCCTCGGTGATCACGTTGTGCGCGGCCTGCGCTCCCCCGTTGAAGCGCAGGACGGCCCGTTTCTCCTCGGTCGCGCAGAGGAAGTCGACGACCGTGCCCTTGCCGGCGTCGCCGTACCCGAGGTCGACGACCGCGACGTGCCGGCTCACAGCCGCTGGTTCCCGCCCGCGCCCCCGCCCGCGATCTCGAACGACGACCGCACCACCGGCGTCCGCTGCAACGGCGACAGTGCCCGGCCGACCGTGCCGCCCGCCGCCGAACCCACGTCGGTCAGGTCGGCGATGCCCTCCTCCAGGTCGATGGCGTCCTCGCCGAGGCCCACGGTCAGCGCGATCGTCTCGCAGACCGCGTCCAGGTCGTCGAGTTCCAGGACGTTCTGCCCGAGCAGCTTGCGCCAGCGCGACAGCACCTCCTTGTCGCCGCTGTGGTGGGCCGCCGTCGGCAGGATGTAGTAGACGTCGAACTTGCGCTTCAGCTCGGCCAGGATGTCCTCGGTCGGGATCGGCTCGCGCAGCTCGTCGCCGATCACCGCCCGCACCTCGCGCGGCTTCACCCGGGGGTACGGCATCTCGTCCCCGATGATGAACAGATAGCCCTTGCGCCCCCGGTTGATCAGCGAGTCCAGGATCGTGTGCCGGGCCATGAAGTACAGCGCCAGCTCGTAGGACTCGTGTTTCTGGCCCCCGCCGCCGCCCTCCAGGACGATCTTCGCGAGGCCCTCGTCCATCCGGTTGTCCGACTCGAACTGTCCGATCTGGAGCGGCGCCCGGTCGCAGGTGGCGTCGCCGATCGCCCCGAACATGATCTGCGGGTCGACCGCGTAGCCCTTCCGGGTGAGCAGCCCCAGCAGCTGCGGCAGCTTGGTCTGGAGAACCCGCGGCACGTTGCCCATCGACCCGGTCACGTCGAACAGGACCGCGATCGGCGTGCTGAACGGGTGCTCCTCACTGTCCCGGGCCTCCCGCATGAAGACCCCGTCCGGGTCCAGGTCGGGGTGCGCGGTCCGGGCTCCGGAGTCGCTGTACGCGAACGCGCTCCTCCCGGTCGCCGCCCGGAAGTCGGCGGCCGCCGTGTAGACGTCGGTGGACCAGTGTCCGCTTCCCATGTCGCTCTCTCCTCAGTTCCGGTACCGCTGGGGGATGATGTCGTCGAGTTCGCCCAGCAGCGCCCAGGCGTCCTGCGGCCGCATCCGCGGCGCGTCATAGGTGCATCCGGCGGCGAACCGCCGCAGCGGCTCGGGCATCCGCGACCCCATCAGCCGCGTGATCAGCCCGGTCGCCATGTAGATGTCGGTGGCGGGACCAGCGAGCCTGTCGTTCAGCACCTCCGGCGGGTAGGCCGACTGCCGTGCTTTCACTATCGCCCTAGGTCGATGTCCCGCATAGCACCAGTCGATGATCACGAGGCCGCGCATCTCCCGATGGATCAGCACGTGCTCCTCCAGGAGTGCCCCGTGCGTGACCCCGGCCCGGTGCGCCCAGCCCAAACCGGTCAGCAGCCGACGCCAGATCCAGAGCACCTCCTGCGGCGTCGCTTCCTTCACGTGAGCCAGGCTGACCATGCCGTCCTGCCGCTCCAGCACGTTCACCCGGCGCCGGCAGCGCCGCTCGTCCTCGTAGACGAAGCTCTCGACCAGCCGGGCCGCGTAGGGCCGGAACCGCGGATCGCCGTCCCTCCACAGTCTCTGGAGCGTGGCGGCCTCGACCTCCATCAGGTCGCTGTCACCCGGATGCCGGGGGATCTTGATGACGGCCTGGCCGTCGGCGTACAGCTCCGCGAGGTCACCGTGGGCGAACACCTCGCCCATCCGGTAGGCGCGGCGCCGCCCGTGCAGCACCGGCGCCTCTGATTTCTGCTTGTAGAGAGCGGAGAGCCTGGCGAAGGCGTCCGTCGCGGTCGCCCTCCGGCCCGCGCTCACCGCGTCCGGGTGGACCAGCTTCGCCCATTTCTTGTACGCGTACCCCGCGCGATTCCTACCGGTTCCGCTGTCGCCGGCGCCGTTGAGCAGATCCCCGAAGCTGGCCGCCGTCATGATCCGCGCGACCGCCTCGTCGAACCCGATCTCCGGCTCGCGGGTCTTCACAGTGGACGGCCATCCGGTGGCCGCGCTCGCCGTCCTGGGGTGATCGGTGACGCCCGTGCCCCGGAATCCGCTCATCGCGCCACCTCCGCTTCGCTCCGGCGTCGCAATGAGGTAATGACTGAGCTGAATGATTCGCTCGCAAGCTCGCTCATCGCACCCGGTCCTCCCTGGTCGGCCGGAGCAGCGCCGGGTGCAGCAGCCGGGCGTCACCGGCCCGGTACAGCTTCGCCCGCGGCCCGCCCCGCTCCCCGCCCTTCGCCGTCGTCTCGCCGGTGCTCTCCACGAAGCCCGGAACCGATAGCACCTTCCGGTGGAAGTTGCCGGCGTGCAGCTCCTCGCCCCACACCGCCGCATAGACCTGCCGCAGCTCGCCGATCGTGAACTCGGGCCCGGTGAACGCCGTGGCGAGCGGCGTGTACTCCAGCTTCGCCCGCGCCCGCTCCAGCCCGTCGGCGAGGATCTCGTCGTGGTCGAAGGCCAGATCCTTCGCCTCTTCCACCGGGACCCAGTAGGCGCGTGCCGCGTCACTGCCGGCCGTCGGCTCGGGCAGGCTCGGCGCGAACGCCAGGTAGGCCACCGAGACCACGCGCATCCGGGGGTCACGGCCCGGATTCCCGTACGTCTGAAGCTGCTCCAGATGCACCCGTTCGAGGTCGCCGGCACCGGGCGTCAGCCCGGTCTCCTCGGCCAGCTCCCGGAGGGCCGCCTCGCCGAGCGTCTCCTCGCGGACGAACCCGCCCGGCAGGGCCCGGTGGCCGGCGAAGGGCTGCTCGCCGCGCTCGACCAGCAGCACGCTGAGCCGCCCGTCCCGGATGGTCAGCGCCACCACGTCCACGGTCACCGCGACCGCGGGGTAATCGCTCGGGTCGTAACCCTCGAGGAAGCTCGCCTCATCCATCGGTCTCGTCCTTCTCGCCCTGAGTCGATCTCGAAATGAGTATTACTCGATCTGAGTGCAACCTAGCGCGCGATCGAGCAGTCGTCAATGGAGGCAAGGCCGACATCGGCCAAATCTTCGACAACACGGCCGCATCGCCAACGGCACTTCGATCGTCGCGGCGGCACCGAACGGGCGCGCCGGCAGCTGGCCTATTCGGGCCGACGAAACCTCATGTCAAGGGAGGTCGAGGACCCGGCGCTCGGACAGGTCGGGAAGGTGCCGGGCGGCGGTGACGAAGTCGTTGTCGTCGTGCAGGACGGTCAGCCCGCCGACGGCGGCGCAGGCGCAGATCAGGAGATCCACGCAGGACAACGCCCGATGCGCACCGGCTCGCATCAGGCGGTACTGCGCTGAGTCCACCCACTGCCATGCGCTCTTGGGCACCGTGACGTCCGGATACAGATCGGCGAACATCGAGGTCATCTCCTCGTACTCGTCCCGCCCGCGAGCCGAGCGACGAAACTCGGTGCGTTGCGGGCGGCACGATCCGATGGCGTAGTCCGAGATGACGCCGGCCCAGGCCTCTCGCAGCGCATCGTCCCGCAGGATGCGCCAGACCGCTGATGAATCGATCAGATATCTGATCACTCGGTCGGTGCCTTGCCCGCGCGATGCAGGTCCTTCCAGCCTTCGTAGTCCCATCCCCGGGCTGCTGTCGCGTGGTGATCGAGCGCCGCGATCCGTCGATGGCGGGCCGCATACTCACGCAGTGCCAGGTTGACCGTTTCCTTCTTGCTCTTGGCTCCGGACAGCCTCATCGCCTCGGCGAGCGCGTCATCGTCCAGATCGATTTGAGTGATGGCCATCCGACCTCCTGTTGGTGATGTTTAGACACATCAAACACTACCAACATCGCTGGGTTGGTGCGCCCGCTGGCTGTACTCCCGCGCCGCCATCGAGCAAGTTGGTCAGGCCGGTTGGCGGGCCGGCCCGTGGCGCGCGCTGGTTCGCCGCCGGCGCCTGCTCAGCGGTCGAAGCCGCCATGCTTCACGCCACGAAACCGCCGCCTCCCGGTCGGTGAGGCGGCGGTTTCGTGGCGGAATCGGTCAGGAGTGCTCGTACGTGAGGCAGTCCGCCTTGTCCGCGGAGGCTCCCACGGTGATGGCCGGAGCCTGACACTCGAGGTCCTTGTTGTATTTGCAGTCGGCGCGCTTACAGGCGCCCACCTGGGCGGTCGCGATGCCCATGCCGCCGGAGAGCCCTGAGCCCGCGAACGTGTCACAGGCCGAGTTGCTCTCACTGATGGTGATGGCGAACGCCGTGCAGCCGTCGTGGTTGTAGCCGCAGTCGGTCACGGTGCAGGTCTGCACGCGGGGCATGTTCATCATCTGAGTCATGACGGTTCTCCTTCGGTCAGCGGCTATGTCTGTCCGCTGCGAATGTAACCATTTCCCCGGAGTTCCGCACCTTATTCAAGTAACATTCCCGTGAATAGGCATTGATAAGGAGAGGCTTACTTTAATCAATTTAGGTAAGCCAATCCTGAGACAATTCCGGTGCATAGTCGATCACCGTCGACACCGTCCGGCCTTGATCTGTTAGAGGTACATTCCGGTGGATGGAGCCTGCTTCGGAACGGTGACCGGCTGGGTGCCGCTCCGCAGCGCGTACAGCTCGGCGAGCGTCGCACCCTCTGGGCCGATGCCGGCGGGCGAGCCCATCCAGGCAGCGGCCTCGGCGTACGACAACCGGCCGACCTCGATACTCGCCAGGCATCGCCCCGGACGGACCACCGCCGGGTGCAACGCGGCCAGATCCTCGTTGGTGGTGATCGCGATGAGCGCGTTGCGGCCCTGGCCGAGCAGCCCGTCGGTCAGATTGAGCAGACGGGACAGGGACTGTCCGGCACTCATCTTGGCCTCGCCGCGAATCAGCTCGTCACAGTCCTCCAGCATGAGCAGGCGCCACTTCGGATCGTCGTCGTCGCCACTGCCGAGTGCCACGTTCATCAGGTATGCCGGGTCGCCGAAGAGCCGATCCGGGTCGAGCACGCAGTCCACCTGACACCAGGAGCGCCAATGCTGGGCCAGCGCGCGCAGCGCGGTGGTCTTGCCGGTGCCGGGTTCACCGTGCAACAGCAGAAGCCGACCGTGCACCGCGGAACCGTCCATCGCCATCAGCCGTTCCAGGGTCTCGGCCACCGGACCGGCATAGTTGGGCCGGATCTCCTCCCAGGGTGCCGCGTCGATCTCGCGCTGGGTCCGGCGCGGACCGTGCGGGCCGTAGTGCCAGAAGCCGATCGGCACCGTGTCGGCCGCCGGCGGCGGCTTCTCGACCGCGCCCTCGGTGGCCGTGGCGAGAAGTGTCTCGGCGAGCTCGGCGCTGGTCGCGGTGACCGTGACCCGGGCCCGGCGGCTCTGCTTCCAGAGGGTGACGTGCAGTGTCCAGCCGTCGCCGACGCTGAGCCGGCCGTGCCCGTCCTCCTCCACGGCGTCCCGGACGACCCGGGCGTCCGGGACGGTCAGGGAGGCGTCGGTGCGGACATTGTCCAGGTAGGTGGTTCGCCCGAACGGCTCCCGCCCGGTGACGAAACCGTCGAGGGCGAGCAGGTCGACCACGTCCACCAGCCGGTCGCCGTCGTCGACGGAACCGGTCAGCGGCAGGACGGCGCGGGACGGCGGCACGGCCGCCGGCTCCGGCGGGCGCCCGGCGGCCCGGTCGACGGACTGGTGAGGGGTACGCATGCCCTCATGATCCAAGCCAGGCCGCCCCGAGGCATCCGGTTTTTCACCCGTGACAGCACGGGTGGGTGGTCGAGGATCTCAGACGGCCGTGGCGGCCCCAGCCGCCGCTGCGTACGCCTGCCGCAGCTCACCGATCGTGAACTCGGGCCCGGTGAACGCCGTGGCGAGTGGCGTGTACTCCAGCTTCGCCCGCGCCCGCTCCAGCCCGTCGGCGAGGATCTCGTCGTGGTCGAAGGCCAGATCCTTCGCCTCCTCAGGAAGCTCGCCTCGTCCATCCGAATCGTCCTTCTCGGATTGAGTAAGACTCGAACTGAGATGAACCTAATGCGGTCGATCGCCGGGTGTCAACCCGTGCACGTTGGAGTTCCCGGATCGTAGCCCTCCATCAGGGACGCTGTCCGGTCCATGAGGATCTTTCGCGCTTTGTCCTGCTAGAGCCCCACGAATGGTTACGATTCCGGCGAGACCGCCCAACCAGCGTTCGCTCCTGGACTGGGCACACTTCCGACTCGCGCGGTTTTCAGGCCGCAGGAGGACATCGCATGAGCGAGACCACAACTAGCAGCACCCGCCGGCGGGCTCTCCGCCGCGGATTCGCTACGGCGGCGGTCACCGCGACCGTTGTCGCGGCGGTGGCGACCCCGGCCTCGGCGGCCGCGGCGACCCTGACTCTGAGCTCCGCCTACGGCCCGGGAAGCATTAACCCAGCCCTTCCGGGGACTCCCGTTACCATCACCGCGTCGCACGCCACGACGGCATGGCTCTCCGGCGTTTCCACACCGCTGAAGGCCGGCTTGGTGGCTGCCACGACGTGCCCGGCTTCGGGTGACAAGATCATCGATACCCCCGCCACCATCGTCTACCCCGCCACCACCAGCACCATCGTGGCCACCAACGTCACCGCCACCAAGGTTTCGAGCTACAAGGCACTGATCGGGATCCCCGGCACATTGCCGTTGGCCGCCAGTGCGGCGGCTCAGAAGTACCTCCTCTGCATCTACGGTGGGACCGCGGCCACCGATCTGACTCTCGGCACCGCTTCCTACAGCGTTGCCGCTCCAGCGACGGTGACCAAGGTCGAACCGGCGAGCGGCATGACGGTCGGTGGCAACCAGATCACCGTCACCGGAACGAACTTCCCGACCACATCCACTGCGATCACCGCTACCCTCGGGGGCGTTGCGCTGACCGGCGTCACCGCCATCAACGCCACTTCGTTCAAGGCGACGGTGCCGCCCGGCAAGCCGGGTCTGGCCGCGCTGGCGGTGACCACTTCCGCCGGCACGGTGACCACTTTGAACGCATACACCTACTCCAACGGCATCAACATCTCGCCGAACACCGCTTCCAGCGCGGTGGTTGCCCCCGCGACGACCGCGACCGTGTACGTCGATGTGATGGGCTCCGGCTTCACGAACCTGAGCTTCGACCCGGCCGCGGGCATCGGCGCGAGCGGCTCTACCGCACTCGCTGCCACCCGGGGTGATTCATATGTGTTCCTGGTCGATGGCGTGTACACCCCGGGGACCGGCGCTGCCGCCTACGACATCGGGCCGGTCGCCATTTGCGGTTCCGTGGCAGTGATCAGTGACCGTGAGCTGATCTGCGGCATGGACCTGGCCTTCGGGCTCGACCCCGACACCGGTCTCACCGCCAGTGCTGCCGTTCCCGATGGTACTTACACGCTCACTGTGATCAATGACGCCAGCTTCAATCCGGCGGTGCCGGCAGACATCACGCAGACCGCCCTCACCAGCGGTTCCACGTTCACCGTCGCGCCGTACTGATCCCGGCAAGATGTTCAGGCGGTCCGGGGCGATTGCCCCGGGCCGTCTGGCGTGAAACAGCGAAGCGGCCCGGAGCTCATCCGCTCCAGGCCGCTTCAGCGCGTGCGATCAGTCCATGGTCTTCCACTTCTTCTGGATCGCGGCGACCGCCCTCTCCCGGGACGGGTTCCCCTTCGGGTCGACCACGATCGCCGCCACGCTCTTGTCCGGAGTGGCCCGCCAGCACATCAGCAGGTTCGGCTTCTTGGCCGGCCGCGGGCTGGTGGCGAATTTGAACGTCTGCGAGCAGGACACGTTCCCGTACTTCTCGATCCCTCCGGCAACGCCGGAGAGTTCCCGCTGGCCGGTGAGGTCTCCGCGGGCCGACAGGATCCGGATCATGCCGCCTTCGGCGAAGGAGCCCTCGGTGGTCGTCTGCACTTCCCCGAGCGGTCTGACGGCCTTGGGCGTGACGGGGTGCTGGACCTCGACGCCGTCCTCGGCCATCTTCCGGCGGGCCTCCTTGATCCTCTGCCGGACCTCCTCGGAGAGGGGCTTTCCGGTGACGTCGGTGGTGGGGATCGTCGGCGACGGCTTGGCCTTGCGTGCCTCTTGGGTCGTGGTCGCCGGTGCGACGGGCTCGACGTCCTTCGGAGTGCTGGGCGGGCTGGTCGCCGGGATGATCGGCGCGGCTCCGTCCGTCGTGGTGGCCGAGCCTCGCGACACGATCGCGGAGGTCGTCACGTAGGCGGCCCCGCCGAGGACGGCGGCCAGGCCGGCGACTCCCGCCACGGCCAGGGCGCGGCGCTGACCCCGGCGACGCCGGGCCGGTGGCGTGGGGCCGCCGGCGTCACCGGGCCGATCATCACGAGTGGTCATTTCCGCCGTCCTTCTGGGTCTCGGGTACGGAACCATTCCCGGTTCCTGACCTCATCGTCCCAGTGATTCCGACATATGGCCCTAAAACCAGGCAGCTGCCACTGAATTCGTCGCCTCCCTGGTGCGCCCGCTCCCCAGCTGCACCTGTCCGACACCGGCGCCCGCAATCCTCACCCTCAAATCTGGGCCGACGTCGTCCGAGGGGGAGGAACCACCTTGAACAAGGCCACAATCAGCAGGTGCGCCATCGGTGCCGTCGCCCTGGGCGCGTTCGCCGCGGTCGGCGTCCTCGCCCTGCCGACCGGCAGCGCGGACTGGACCCCGGTCACCTACGGGCTGACCGCGGAACCGGAGCAGATAGTTCCGGACGTGGTGACCGAGGCTCAGCCCGCGCGGGTCGTGTCGACCACGATCGACGAGGACGGGCGGCCGGTCGTCACGGTCAAGAAGGCCACCGACAAGGCGTCCGCGGTGAAGCTGGTCAAGGACGCGCAGGAGACGGAGAACGCCGTCGGTGTCGAGATCGACGCCCCGGTGTACGCGCTCGGCATCCCCACCGGCACCGACCCCTACCGGGCGCAGCAGTGGGACTTCACCAAGATCCGTACGGCCGATGCGTGGCAGCGGTCGACCGGCTCCGGTGTCACCGTGGCGGTCATCGACACCGGTGTGGACGCGACCCACCCGGACCTGGGTGCCAACGTGCTGCGCGGCTACGACGCCATCGCGAACACGGCCGGGACCAGCACCGACGGCAACGGGCACGGCACCCACGTGGCCGGCACCATCGCCGCGGTGACCGGCAACGGCGTGGGTGTCTCGGGCATCGCGCCGGACGTCAGGATCCTGCCGGTCAAGGTGCTGGGCGCCAACGGCAGCGGCAGCATGGCGGACACCGCCGAGGGCATCGTCTGGGCCGCCGACAACGGCGCCCAGGTGATCAACATGTCGCTGGGCGCCACGACGAAGGTGTCCGCGGTGAGCACCGCGATCACGTACGCCCGCAGCAAGGGCGTCACGGTGGTCGCCGCCGCCGGCAACAGCCGTCAGCAGGGCAGCCCTGTCTCGTACCCGGGTGCCGACGAGGGTGTCATCGCGGTGGCCGCGACCGACTCCGCCGACAAGGTGGCCAGCTACTCGAACGCCGGCGCCTACGTCGACGTGGCCGCCCCGGGCAGCGGCATCATCAGCACCTACCCGACCGCGCTGGGCAACCAGTACGTCAGCATGAACGGCACCTCGATGGCCTCCCCGCACGTCGCCGCGGTGGCCGCGCTGCTCAAGGGCTACCGGTCGAGCCTCACCCCGGACCAGATCGAGACCGCCTTGGAGAAGTCGGCGACCGACCTGGGCACGGCCGGCTTCGACAACGACTTCGGCAACGGCCGGATCGACGCCGCCGCGGCGCTCGCCACCATCACCGCGCCGACCACGGCTCCGACCACCGCGCCCACCACGGCTCCGACGACCGCACCCACCACGACCGCGCCGACCACCGCGCCGACCACCAGCGCCCCGACGAGCGCTCCCACCAAGGCTCCGACGACCGCGCCGACCACCGCGCCGACCAAGGCTCCGACGACCGCGCCGACCACCGCGCCGACCAAGGCTCCGACGACCGCGCCGTCACCGAGCCCGACCGTGGTGAAGGTCAAGCCGGTGATCACCGCCAACGTCACCGGTCGTGAGGTCGTCTACGGCACCACCACGACCACCACGTTCACCGTCAAGGCCAACGGCAAGGCGTGGCCGGCCAAGCCGGTCCAGATCTGCGTCACCGAAGGCGCCGCCGCGGAGCAGTGCACCAACGCCAACACCACCTCCGCCGGCACCGTCCAGGTGAAACGCACCGCCAAGGCGAGCTACCAGCTCGTCCTCAAGGCGGTCGCCACCACCACGAGCGAGGCCACGACCTCGGCGCCGGTCACCTACAAGGTGCGCGCGGCGGTCACCGTGGTCCGGACGGCGAAGGCGAAGCTGGCGGTGACCCTCACCGGCGCGGTCGGCCAGCCCACCGAGATCCAGCAGAAGGTCGGTGGGACCTGGACCACCGTCGGCAAGTACACGGCGAGCGCCACCCCGGTGAAGGTCACCGTCACCGGCCTGGTCGCCGGTCAGACCTACCGGGTGGTGGTCCCGGCCGGCGCCACGGTGCTCGGCGCCACCAGCGCCCCGATCGTCGCCTGACGATCTGTCGATGAAGCGGCGGGGCCTTCGGGTCCCGCCGCTGTCGCTTCAGTCGAGGCGGTTCCACTCGCGCTGGATCACGGCGATGCTGTCGGCTGTGGAGGGTTCGCCCTCGGTCGTGGTCGCCATCGTGATCACGCTGCGTGCCGCTGACGTGCGCCAGCACATCAGCGTTTCAGGTGCCGATGACATGACCGTGTCGGGCGGGACGTCCGTGGTGCAGCGCACGCCGCCGCCGGCCTCGGTACCGTCGTCGCCGGCCAGGATCAGCTCCCGGTCGCTGGTGAGGTCGCTTTGCGCGGTCACGATCCGTACCGTGCCCGCACCCAGCTTCTCGGTCCGCTCGGCGATTTCCGGTCCGCCGAAGCCGAAGCGTTTTCGCAGGTCGGCGATGGCGGAGGAGGCTCGCGCGGCGTTCGGGGCAGGGCTCGCCTGACGGCTCGACGTGGGGCTGCGCCGCGCGGGCGCCGCCTGCTTCGTTGCCTTTCCGGGGGTACGGGCATCCGACTGCGAAATCCCGGCCACGCCCACCGTGGGGGAGGCCGGCGTGGTCTGCGGTGCCAGGGCGGCCGGCTCCGGAAGGGTGGGCTGCGACTCGTTCATCAGCTGGGTGGCCAGGAACCCGGCTCCGGCCAGCACGGCCGCCGCCCCGGCGACCCCGACCGCGATCTGTCTGCGTCGCCGGGCGGTTCGCTCGGGAGCATCCGACGAGAGCTGGTCATCCTCGTCGTCGCTCATGCCACCTCCTCAGGTGCGGGAGACTCCGGCCCCCATGGTTCCAGAGATGGGTGCATACCAGGCGGGAATCCACTTATCGGCAACTATCGCGCGCTCACCCCGTACCCCCGGATCTTGATCTTCGGGGTTGGACTGACAGTGACCGGGCCGAAGCGACCGGTGCCGATGGCCCGACCGGGGGTCACCCGGACCAGCGAGCCAAGAGGTCCCATGGTTGACCCGTCCACGATGCACGCGCAATGTGTGGGACACGACGGGCGCCTGGCGGGGTGCCCGTGTCAGGAGGGAGCGGCCCGGTGCGGTGCGGCGCGAGGTCCCGGCGATGACCGGGATCGCGGATCGGGTGGAACACGGCCCCGCCCGGCCTTCGTGGGACTGTGCCTCCTGCGGGCGGGCCTGGCCGTGCGACCCGGCCCGCGAACAGCTGGCCCGCGAACACGGGCGCATCGACCTGGCCATCGTGATGTGGGACCACCTCGAAGAGGCCGCCCGGGACATGCCCCAGGCGCCCGCCTCGGAACTCTTCGACCGCTTCCTCCGCTGGACCGACTGATCAACCTCCCGCCGCGGTGGCGCGCTCGGCGAACGCGCGCAGGTCACGGCGCTCGATCGCGGCGGCCATCAGATCCGGGAAGACGTCCGGCGTGCACGCGAACGCCGGAACCCCGAGAGCCGCCAGGGCCGCCGCGTTCTCGTGGTCGTAGGCCGGCGCCCCCTCGTCGGACAGCGCCAGCAGCACCACCACCTGCACCCCGGCCGCGGTCATCTCGGCCACCCGGCGCAGCATCTCCTCCCGGACACCGCCCTCGTACAGATCGCTGATCAGCACGAAGACGCTGTCCCGTGGCCGGGTGATCAGCTGCTGCGAGTAGGTGATCGCCCGGTTGATGTCGGTGCCGCCACCGAGCTGCGTGCCGAACAGCACCTCGACCGGATCGGCCAGCTGATCGGTCAGATCGACCACGGCGGTGTCGAAGACCACCAGCGACGTACGCAGGGAGCGCAGCGAGGCGAGCACAGCGGCGAACACCCCGGAGAACACCACCGAGGCCGCCATCGAGCCGGACTGGTCCACGCAGAGCACCACGTCCCGCTGCACCGCCGTGCCCCGCCGCCCGTAGCCGACCAGCCGCTCCGGGATCACCGTCCGGTGGTCGGCCAGGTAGTGCCTGAGGTTCGCGCGGATGGTCCGGTCCCAGTCGATGTCGGCGTGCCGGGGCCGGCTGATCCGGGCCGCCCGGTTCAGCGCGCCGGTCACCGCGGCCCGGGTCTGCTGCGCGATCCGCCGCTCCAGCTCCTCCACCACGGTCCGGACCACCTGGCGGGCCGCCTCGCGGGTGGCGTCCGGCATCACCCGGTTCAGCGAGAGCAGCGTGCCGACCAGGTGGATGTCGGGCTCGACGGCGGCCAGCATCTCCGGTTCGAGCAGCAGCCGGGTGAGGTCGAGCCGCTCGATGGCGTCGGCCTGCATCACCTGGACCACGGTGGCCGGAAAATACTCCCGGATGTCGCCCAGCCAGCGGGCCACCTTCGGCGCGGACCCGCCCAGCCCGGCCGACCGTCGTGCCGGTCTGCCGTCTGCTCCGCCCTCCCCGGCGTCGTAGAGCGCGGCCATCGCGGCGTCCATCGCCCCGTCCCGGCCCTCCGCCCTGCCGAGCGCCTCGTCGGCCTGGCCGCCGAGCACCAGCCGCCACCGCCGCAACCGCTCCCGCGTCACCTCGTCCTCGCCGCTCACGCCTGCCCCCGGACCGTGGTGAGTGTGCGGCCCAGCAGGGCGCTGAGCACCGGCAGCGGCTCCGCGGCGCGGGCCGGGTCGATCTCGGCGGTCGCGTCGGCGGAACCGGAACGCCCGCCCGCCACCCGCTCGCCGATGGCCCGCCGCTCACCCGCCTCGAACGCGCCGAACGTCCGCCGCAACAGCGGCAGCACCGCCTCGAAGGTGTCCGCCGGAATGTCCGCCAGCCAGTCGTCCACCAGGGCGAGCAGCGCCTCGTCGTGGACCAGCAGCAACCCGCCACCGGACAGGAAACCCTCCACCCAGGCCGCCGCGTGCGCCGGTGGCGTGCCCACGGTCAGCGGCAGCCGCAGCCGGCGGCGCACCTCCGCGCCGTCCAGCCGCCCGGCGTCCAGCAGCAGACGGGTCAGCCGCCCGGCCGGCAGACCGTGCAGCCCCGGCCGGACCGCGAGCGCCCCGACGGTCGCCAGCCACCGCTCCCGCTGCGACTCGTCGGCGAGCAGACCGACGGCCTGGTGCACGCCGTCCATGCCGTCCCGCAGCCGCCGGGCCGCCTCGTCGGAGAGCGACCCGGCCGCCGACGGCAGCGCCGCGCACACCCGGGCGAGCAGGCTGGCGGTCACCGTGGCCAGGCCGGCCACGTCGCTCCGGCGCACGTCGCCGTACCTCAGCGTGCGCGCCAGCGCCGGAATCGCCGCCATCAGGTGATGCACGTCGGCGTCCAGCGCGGCGCGCCGGTCCAGCGCCGCGAGCACCGCCGGGTACGCCTCCGCGAGATCCGCCAGCAGACACGTCTCCACCAGCTCGGTGACCTCGGCCAGGGTGCCCGCCGCACCGGCTCGCGCGGTCACCCGGGCGGTCGCCGCCGCCACCACCGTCGTGCCCCACATGCCGCCCTCGACCAGCCGGACCGCGAACTCGGGCTGCCAGCTCAGCCGCCACTCCTCCCGGAAGGTCCCGGTGCCGCGCCGGGCGGCCGTCCGCTCGCCCCACGGCACGTCGAGGATCCGCAGCCGGTGCAGCAGCCGGCTCCGCCGCAGGTCGTTGTCCTGCCGCAGGTCGAGGTCGAGATTCCGGTCGCCGGCTTCCGGTTTCAGCCGCAGCGAGCGCTGCCGCGCGGTCAGATCCCGGACCAGCGGCACAGCCGGCATCTCGTCGGGCACCGCGCCCAGCCGCTCGCCGACCACCAGCCGACGGGAGATCAGCTCGGTGCGCAGCGGCTCGCCGTCGCACATCACCGCCTCCGCGGCCTCGGTCACCTCGGCCAGCCCGGCCAGCGGCCGTCCGCGCAGCGTGGCGAGGGCCTCGGCCAGGCGGGCGGCCTCGATCACGTGCGCCGACGACGTGGGTACGCCCTCCGCGCGCAACACCCCCGCCGCGTCCACCAGCCACCGGGGCACCACGTCGTCGCCCGTGGTGAACAGGTGGTGGTACCACCCCGGCGACCGCACCCCGGCCCCGTAACCCGACCACGACGCGAGCCGCCCGTACGTCCACGGCACCCAGGTGAACGCCACCTTGCCCCTGCGCCGCCCCTTGAGCAGCGCGGTGTCCTCCTTGACCGGCACCTTCCGGAGCAGCGCCGGCACGTGCCACGCCCCGCACACGACGGCGACGTCCTCGTGAGCGCGCCGCTCCTCCCGCAGCACCGACCGCATGTACGCCTCACGCAGCAGATCGTCCGGATTCTCCGGAACGGTCTCCCGGATCGCCGTCATCGCCTCCGCGATCGCCTCGAAGACCGGCACACCCCGATGCTCGACGACGTCCTCCCACCAGCGTTCCGGATCGTCGTACCCGGCCGCGGCGGCCAGCTCCCCGATCGGATCCACCGGCCGGGGCGGCTCATCCTCATCCGGCCGGCTTTCGGTTTCCGGGGCGATGCGGAACGCGAACGGAAGATCGAGGAAACGCACCCGGACGCCGTGCCCGACCGCCCACCGGATGGCCTGCCACTCCGGCGAGAAGACGGCGAACGGCCAGAACGCGGCCTTCCCGGGATCGTCCACCGCATACCCCAGCAGGGCGACCGGCGGTTCCAGACCGTCGTCGGCCACCCACCGGACCAGGTCGTCGGCCTCCGGCGGCCCCTCGATCAGCAGCACCTCCGGCGGGTTCGCCGACAACTCCCGCACCACCGCGCGAGCCGACCCCGGGCCATGGTGCCGGATCCCGTAGATCCGCTCAGGCATCGCGGGCGGCCCGGTAGAAGTCGAGCCACCCGGACCGCTCCCGGACGACCGTCTCCAGATACTCCCGCCAGACGACCCCGTCCGAGACCGGGTCCTTCACCACGGCGCCGACGATGCCCGCCGCCACATCGCCGGGATGCAGCGTGCCGTCACCGAAGTGGGCGGCCAGCGCCATCCCGTTGGTGATCACCGAGATGGCCTCGGCCGTCGACAGGGTCCCGGTGGGCGACTTCAATCTGGTACGCCCGTCCTCGGTCATCCCGGACCGCAGCTCCCGGAAGACCGTCACCACCCGGCGGATCTCCTCCAGGGCGGCCGGCACCTCGGGCAGCTCCAGGGCCCGGCCCAGCTGGGCCACCCGCCGCGCCACGATCTCCACCTCGTCGTCGGCGCTCGCCGGAACCGGCAGCACCACCGTGTTGAACCGGCGGCGCAGCGCGCTGGACAGCTCGTTGACCCCACGGTCCCGGTCGTTGGCCGTAGCGATCAGATTGAACCCACGCTGCGCCTGGACCTCGGTGTTCAGCTCGGGAACCGGCAGCGTCTTCTCGGACAGGATGGTGATCAGCGCGTCCTGCACGTCGGACGGGACCCGGGTCAGCTCCTCCAGCCGGGCGATCGACCCGCCGCGCATGGCCCGCATGATCGGGCTCGGCACCAGGGCGGCGTCGGTGGGGCCCTCGGCGAGCAGGCGGGCGTAGTTCCACCCGTACCGGATCGCCTCCTCGGGGGTGCCCGCGGTGCCCTGGACGAGCAGTGTGGAGTCGCCGGAGACGGCTGCCGCCAGATGTTCGGAGACCCAGGTCTTGGCGGTGCCGGGGACGCCGAGCAGCAGCAGTGCCCGGTCGGTGGCCAGGGTGGAGACGGCCACCTCCATGAGGCGGCGCGGCCCCACGTACTTCGGGGTGATCTTCGCGCCGTCGCCGAGCAGGTAGGTGACCACGGCATGTGGCGACATCCGCCAGCCCGGCGGCCGGGGCCGGTCGTCGGCGGCGGCGAGCAGGGCCAGCTCTTCGGCGTACTGGTCCTCGGCGTGCGGTCGCAGAGCGGTCACGAAAGCTCCTGGAACATCTCGAGTCGGAAGGTGAGGGTGCGGGCCAGCTCGGCCACCGGGCGCACCCGGGCCGGATCGACGGCCTGGTCCAGCAGGGTGGCCAGACGGCCGGTGAGGTCGGCGTACTCCGGGGGCATCGCCAGGCCGGCCGCCCGGCACAGCTCGCCCAGCTGCCAGGTGTGCCGGTCGACGCGGGCACGGTGTTCCACCGTCTCCAGGACGGCGACCGACAGCCCGTCCGGCCACGGCCCGGGATGCAGCGCCAGCAGCCGTTGGGCGGTGCCGTCCTCGGCGCGCAGGGCGTCGGCGGCGAGCCGGGCCAGCCGGTCCGGCGGCAGGACCAGGTGCAGATCCCAGCGGACGGCCTCGCGCAGGCGGCCGGCGTCGGCGCCGAGCAGCGCGGTGGCCCACCGCGGGTCGCGCCGCACGACCGCCGCCTTGGCCCAGCCGTGCAGCAGTGGCGCCGCCCAGTCGTGGCCGCGGGCCGCGTCGAGCCAGCCCTGCGGGTCGAGGGCGGTCCAGGTGTCCAGCGGGGTGCCGGCCACCACCTCCTCGAGCAGCCAGGCCCCGGCGCCGACGCCGCGGACCGGGGCCGCGCCGACCCCGTCCCGGCGCAGGTCCCGGTCCAGTTCGGTGGGCGGTTCGACGCTCAGCCGGCCGGCGCCGTCGAACCGGACCGCGGCGTGCGCCCGCTCGGCCATCCGCCGGCCCAGCGCCGCTCCGGGCAGATTGCGCAGCAACTCGAGGGCGGCCTCCCGGACCTCCTTGCGCCGGTCGTCGAGCGCCCGCTCCAGGAGCGGCTCGTCCCGCGGCGACAGGCCCGGCCCGAACGCGCCGAGGAATCGTGCCCGGTTCTCCGAGGACTCCTCCGCCCAGGTGCTCTCCACCAGCGCACGGGCCTGATCCGGGTCGATACGCCGAAGCGCGGCCAGGTGACCGAGCCGCTCGGCCGAACCCGCGGTGGCCCACTCCCCGGCCAGCTGCCCGAGCCACGCGGCCACCCCGTCCGCGGCCACCGCGTTTCCGGCCAGGGCTGCCGGGGCCTCGCTGAGCAGCCAGCGCCAGTCGGCGCGCTGCCCGGCCAGCCAGGCGCCCCGCCGCCCGGCGACCTTCGCCAGGTCGGCCCGGACCGAGATGCTCCGCCGCCCGGCCTCCAGCAGCGCCGGAAGGATCGCGGGCGGCACGATCCCGCCGCGCGCGGCGGCCGCCGCCAGCCACTGGGCGAGCAGCTCCTGCTCGTAGTGCCCACCGCCGGGCGCGCCGCCACCGAGGATCCGGGCCAGCCGCGCCGACGCCGCCGTCGGCAGCGGCGCGACCGTCTCCGCCGGCGCGGCCGGCATCGGCACCCGCCCGCTCTCCGGCGCGACCCCGGCCCGCCGGCAGGTCAGCGCCACGGCCGCCGCCTCCAGCAGCGCGGCCGCCGGACCCGTCTCCGGGGCCGGCGGGCCGAGGTCGGCGTTCAGCGGCCCGACCTGGACGGCGTGGCCGGACCACGGGCGGCGGCCGGTGCCGACCAGGGCGGCCGTCAGCAGCTCCGGAGGCAGCTCCGGAGCACGCGAGGCGGACGGGTCCGGGATCGGCGGGGCGGCGGGCACGAAAGCGCCGTCGACCCACGCGGCCAGGGGGCGTAATCCGGCCGGGGACCACTCGGCGGCCACCGTGGCCGGGGCGGCGCCCGCGGCGGCGAGCAGCCACCACGGCTCGCGATGGCCCGGGGCCAGCGGCAACGCGTCGCCCGCGGCGTCGACCAGGTGGGCGCCGGACGGGCGCACGCCGGACAGGAGCACGGGTGCGTCGGACCGCCAGGGCTCCGCGGCCAGGAGCGCCGACCAGCGGGACAGAGCCGCCCGGACCGGGCCGGCGCCGTCCGGTGAGCCGAACGGCTCGGCCGCGGAGGCGCGCTCGGCCACGAGCGCGCGCAGTGGCACGGAGCCCGGATGGAAGCAGAGGTCGCCGCGGAACGCGGTGCCCGGGACGAGGTCGGCCGGCAGCGGCTGGCCGGGCGCCGCGAACGACAGCACCAGCGCGAACCGGTCGCTGCCGGAACCGTGCAGCCACGTCCGCCGGCTGGTCAGCGCGCCGTCGTCGACCTCGACCTGGCCGAGGACCTGCCAGCGGTCGGTGACCCGGGGCCCGGCCAGCACCTCCTCGGTCGCCGTCGGGAACCCGATCCGGGAGCGGACGGTGGCCGCGAGCCCCGGGTCGAGGGTGTCGAGGTGGGCGTGCCCGGAGACCAGCAGGCGCAGCAGCGCCAGCTCGCCGAGCAGCCGGTCGGCCCACTGCGGCCCGATCCCGGCGATGGTGCCGAGCCGGCGCACCGCCCCGGCCGCGCCGGGCGCCTGCGCGTCGACCAGGCGGGCGGCCATCGCCTCGAACGCCGCCGGCCCGGACCGCCCGGCCGCGGCCAGACCCTGCTCGACCTGGTCGTCGAGCCATCGGCGCAGCTCGGTCATGCCGCCGGCGACCCGGTCGGCGCGGCCCTGCGCCCGTTTCGCGGCGGCGACCGGATCGGGCGCCGCGGCGGGGGACCGTGACGTCCGCGCGGCCCGCGCCGCCACCCACCGGGTGACGAACTCGGGAGCCTCAGCGGCGCCGGCCCCGGACGACGACCAGTGCAGCAGCAGCCCCAGCACGTGCTTGCAGGGGATCTTGCGGCTGGGGCAGGAGCACTTGAACGCCGGCCCGGACAGGTCGGCCGCCACCTGGTAGCCCCGGCACACTCCCCAAAGGACGTCGCCGAGCAGCCCGGTGGTGGCGAACTGGCCGGTGACACCGCGTGCGTTGCGCAGCGAGGCGGGGTCGGGCGCGAGCGCCTCGACCTGAGCGGTGGACCATCGTTGTTCAACGGGCACGCCCCGACCCTAGGCCCCGGGTACGACGTTTTCCGCCCCCGCGGGCGGCACACCGGAGGCATGCGGGTGATCGTTTACAACACCGCCTACACGCTGATCGCCCGCTGGTCCCCGACGAGGTCGGCAGTGCCATGCTCCGGGCGGCCCGCACCGGCTTTCCGGACCGGGCGGTCACCACGGCGGACATGCGCCGACTGGCCCCAGACGACGGCGCCGAAGGCGAGTGTCATGCCGGTCAGCTGCACCGTTGTGAGGGTCTGGCCGAGCGCCGCCCAGCCGACCGCCGTGGCCATCACCGGGGAGAGCAGGCTCAGCAGCGAGACCCGGGCGGCGGGAAGGCGCTCCACCCCGGCGAACCAGACCGTGTAGGCCAGGGCCGTCCCGACGAGTGACAGGTACGCGTACCCCAGCAGGTTGGGCGCCGTGAGGGCGGGCGGCGGGCCTTCCACCAGGAGGGTGACCGGCAGCAGGAGCAGGCCGCCCGCGGTGAGCTGCCAGCCGGTGGCGGTGAGCAGCGACACCGAGGGCCGGCCCCACCGTTTGGTGAGGATGAGGCCGAGCGCCATCGACGCGGCGCCGATCAGCCCGGCGGCGACGCCGACCGGGTCGAGCCGGGCGGCGGCGGTCAGCACGGCGAGCGCCACGCCCATCGCGCCGATCAGGGCCGCCAGCACGGTCCGCAGCGCCACCCGCTCGTGCAGCAGCAGGACGCTCAGCCCGGCGACGAGCAGCGGCTGCACCGCGCCGAGGACGGCCGCCATGCCGCCGGGCAGCCGGTACGCCGTGACGAACAGCAACGCGAAGAAGATCCCGATGTTGAGCGCTCCGAGGACCGCCGACTTCCACCACCAGGCGCCGCGGGGCAGCCGCCGGGTGAGCGCGAGCAGCACCAGCCCGGCCGGCAGCGCCCGCAGGAGCCCGGCGAGCAGTGGCCGGTCGGGTGGCAGGAACTCGGTGGTGACCGCATAGGTGGTCCCCCACACCAGGGGCGTGACCGCCGTGAGCAGCAGGACCCGCCGCATCGCCACCATCTCCCTCGACGTAAAGTATCTCGATATCAAGATAAACTTTGTCGAGAAGCTTGTCATCAAGAGAATGGACAACGTGACCGACGACATCGACCGCATCCTCGGACAGTGGGCCCGCGAACGCCCCGACCTGGACACCGCCGCCATGGGCGTCTTCGGCCGGATCTTCCGCCTCAGCAAGCTGGCCGGCGACGTCGCCGAGCGCGCCTACAGCCGCTTCGGCATCGGCCGCCCCGAGTTCGACGTGCTGGCCGCGCTGCGCCGCTCCGGCGAACCGTTCCAGCTGTCGCCGGGCGCCCTGGCCGCGTCGATGATGCTCAGCACCGGCGGCACCACGGCCCGGCTGGACCGCCTGGAGAAGGCCGGCCTGGTCACCCGCTCACCGGACCCCAACGACCGCCGGGCCATCCTGGTCCGCCTCACCGAGCGCGGCCGCGCCCTCGCCGACGAGGCGGTCACCGCCGGCCTGGCCGAGCAGCAGCGCCTCCTCGCCCACCTGCCGCCGGAGAAGAGCGCGCAGCTCAGCGCCCTGCTACGCGAGTTGCTGCACGGGCTCTGAGGCGGGCGGGGTCCCGTCCCCGAAGGGCCGCCCGCCCAGCGCCCCACGCCCGTGCGGGGTCAGCCACCCGGAGAGGTCCGGCCCGGCCGGCACGATGCCGGCCGGGTTGATGTCCCGGTGCACCTCGTAGTAGTGCCGCTTGATGTGCGTGAAGTCGATGGTGTCGCCGAACCCGGGCGTCTGGAACAGGTCACGCGCGTACGCCCACAACACCGGCATCTCGGTCAGCTTGTGCCGGTTGCACTTGAAATGGCCGTGATAGACCGCGTCGAACCGGGCCAGCGTGGTGAACAGCCGGACGTCCGCCTCGGTGATCGTGTCCCCGACCAGGTAACGCCGCGACTCCAGCCGCTCGGACAGCCGGTCGAGCCGCCGGAACAGCCGGTCGTAGGCCTCCTCGTACGCCTCCTGCGACCCCGCGAACCCGGCCCGGTAGACGCCGTTGTTCACCTCCTCGTAGACGACCTCGTTCACCTCGTCGATCTCGTCCCGCAGCGACGACGGGTAGAGATCCGGCGCGCCCTCCCGATGGAACGCCGTCCACTCCAGCGACATGTCGATCGTCATCCGCGCGAAGTCGTTGGTGACCACCGCGCCGGTCGGCACGTCCACGATCGCCGGAACGGTGATGCCCCTGTCGTAGTCCGGATACCGCTTGACGAACGCCTCCCGCAGCCGCTCGATCCCGAGCACCGGATCCCGCCCGCCCGGATCCAGGTCGAACGTCCAGCTACGTTCGTCGTGCGTCGGCCCGCACACCGCCATCGACAGCGCGTCCTCCAGCCCGAGCAGCCGGCGCACGATGATCGCCCGGTTCGCCCACGGGCACGCCCGGCTCACCACGAGCCGGTACCGCCCCGCCTCCACCGGAAATCCGTCGCGCCCGTCCGCGGTGATCCGGGTGGCGATGTACCGCTGGTCACGGGTGAACTCACCCGAATCGACATAGGCCATGCCACTCAGTCTTCCCGCAACCGCCGCCGGCACACCGCATCCAGAAAAGACAATTTCCGGTACGGGCCACGCGAACCCGCCGCAGCAGACCCGCGAGCCGCTGCCGGGGCGCGCCCGGCGCCGCGCCCGCCGGGCTGAGCTGCCCACGCACCCTCACGGCCCGGCCCCGCACTCACGCCCGGCGGGCGCGGCACGGTCCGGACCCGGCAGGTGCTCGCGGGTCTGCTGCGGCGGGTTGGCGTAGCCCGTACCGGGAAGGGTTTCGGAAGCGAACGGTGGCCGCACTCCGCGCGGGAGGGCGACCACCGACGGGGTTGATCAGTCGCGGGCGCCGGTGAGGTGCGGGCGCAGCGCGAGCAGGACGCCGAGGGCGGCGTAGCCGATCAGCAGGTGCGTGGCGCCGACCAGGCGGCCGACCGTCACGCCGAAGATCCCCATCGCCGGGAGGGTGATGAACACCCAGCTCTCGGCGCCGAGCGGCCACCAGCGGGCCAGGCCCTTCCAGCGGCCGGCGACGGCGATCTTCACGCCGATGACGAACATGCCGAGCATGGACAGCGGCCAGAACACGTCGAGGATCGCCAGCCACTGGTCGTCCCGGAACGCGGGGACCGCGCCGTGCAGCACGCTCCACACGGTCGCCAGGGTGAGCAGCACCATCTCGGTGCGCAGCATGCCCCGGGCGAACTTCGTGACGCCGGTGGCGCCGGTCCGCAGCTGCACCACGACCAGCGCCAGGAGAGCGAGCTGAGCGGGTACGGCGAACAGGTCCACCATCGTGATCACGTCCGGGTCGGTGGACTGTGGGTCGAAGGCGAAGTAGATGCCCGACCATATGGTGGCGCCGGCCGCGAGCGCCCAGCCGGTCCGGCGAACCGCCCGGACGCTGATCGAGGCGGCGCCCGGCTCGTCGGTGCGGGCCGGTGCGGGGGTGATGTGAACAGTCATGGGGGTAACACTTTCCGGGACGCGTCCCGGGCCGGCAGGGCTCCGCGTCACCGGCGCCGTCCCGCGCGGTGTCCCGGGTCATCCGGGACATCCGCCCAGCGACCGCGGGACACCCGGGCTGTCACCATGTGCCGGTGAAGAAGGCAACGCCCGCGGCCGTGGCAGTGGTCGCCGTGTCGGCCGGGTCCCTGATCGTGGCCTCGCTGCTCGATCTCCAGGTGCCGTCGGAGCACCGGGAGCGGATCGTCACCGAGGTGGCGTGGACCGCCGGGATCGCCGGCCTCGGCCTGGCCGTGCCCGGCGCGCTGCTGCTGCGCCGCCTGCCCCGGCACCCGATCGCCTGGCTGCTCTGCCTCTCCGGGATCCACTGGTGCCTGGACGCGGCGGCCGGCACCTGGCTGGCCTACGCCACCTTCAACGACCTGCCCGGCGCCTCCGCCGCGTTCTGGATCTACCAGCGGCTCGGCGCGGCCCTGCTGACCTGGCTGCCGCTGCTGCTGCTGATCTACCCGGCCGGGCGGCTGCCCGGCGGCCGATGGCGGATCGCCGCCTATCTGAGCCTCGTCGCGTCCTGCCTGATGCCGCTGCTCTCCCTGGCCATCCCGGCCGCGGCGGCCCAGCAGCGGGCCGGCGAGCCGATGCCGGCCGAGTTCGCCGGGCTGAACCTCGACCCCACCTCGATCCCGCTGCCGGACGGCTGGTGGGTGGCGATCTTCCAGGTGTCGTTCCTGGCCATCCCGCTCGGCATGATCGTGCCGGTCGCGGTGGTGGTGCGGCGGTTCCGGCAGGCGGACGGCTACGACCGGCTGCGGATGCGCTGGCTGCTCTGGGCCGCGATCATCGACCTGCTGGTGGTCGTCTCCGTCCTGGTGGTGCCCGAGCTGTCGTCGGTGGCGCTGGCCCCGGCCGTCGGCCTGACCGGCGCGGCCGTCGTGGTGGCGATCGCCCGGCCCACCCTGCTCGACGTCGACCGGCTGCTCGGCGGCACCGTCCTGTACGCCGCGATGGCCGCCACCGTCCTGGCCGTGGACGCGTGCGTGCTCGGCGCCACCGGGCTGTTCCTCGGGCAGAGCCTGCCGGAACGCGACGCCGCGGTGGTCGCGGTCCTGCTGGTCACCGCCGGGTACGGGCCGTTGCGGCACCGGCTGTGGCTGCTGGTGCGGCGGCTCGTCCTGGGGCGGCGCGACGACCCGTACCGGGTGGTGGCGGGGCTCGCCGAACAGCTGGAACGGTCCACCTCGCCGGAGGACGAGCTGCTCGCCGTGGCGCGGGCGGTGGCCGAGGCGTTCCGGTCGCCGTACGTGATCGTCGAGGTGGACCGGCCCGGCGGGGAGAAGGTGGTGGCCACCCAGGGCGTGCCGGCCGGGCGCACCACCACCCTGCCCATCACGTACCGGGGGGACACCGTGGGCCGGGTCGTCCTGCCCGCCGCCGGGCCCCGGGTGTCACTGTCCCAGCGCGACGAACGGCTGCTCGCCGACATGGTCCGGCAGGCCGCGGTCGCCGCCCGCAACGCCCACCTGGTCGGCGAGTTGCAGCGCGGCCGGGAACTGATCGTCGCGGCCCGTGAGGAGGAACGCCGCCGGCTGCGCCGTGACCTGCACGACGGGCTCGGCCCCACGCTGGGCGGGGTGGCGCTGCGCATCGACACCGCCCGCAACCTCGCCGCCCGCCGTCCCGAGGAGGCCGACCGGCTGCTCAGACAGGCGCGGGAGGATGCCACGGCGGCGGTCGCCGACGTACGGCGGCTGGTCCACGACCTGCGGCCGCCCGCGCTCGACGACGTGGGCCTGCTCGGCGCGGTCCGGCAGCAGGCGGCCCGGCTGCGGGCGCCCGGTCTCACCGTGACGGTCGACGGCGGCGGCGACCTCGACCAGTTGCCCGCGGCGGTGGAGGTGGCGGCGTACCGGATCGCCTCGGAGGCACTGGCCAATGTGGCCCGGCACGCCTCGGCCACCTCCTGCCGGGTCCGGCTGGAGGTGGCCGGCGGCGACCTGACCGTCGAGATCACCGACGACGGCGTCGGCATCCCGGCCGGCACGCCGAGCGGCGTCGGCCTCGTCTCGCTCCGGGAACGCGCCGCCGAGCTGGGCGGCGACTGCCGGATAGAGTGCCCCGGCGACCGCGGCACCCATGTCCGCGCCCGCCTGCCCCTGGGAGTGCTCACATGACCGAACCGATCCGGGTTCTGGTGGCCGACGATCACCCGATCTTCCGCGACGGCCTGGCCATGCTGCTGACCTCGGTCGACGGCCTCGAGGTGGTGGGCACCGCGGCGGACGGGGTGGAGGCGGTCGCGGCCGCGACCCGGCTGCTGCCGGACGTCGTGGTGATGGACGTGCAGATGCCCCGGCTCAACGGGGTGGAGGCCACCCGCCGCCTGGCCGTGGACGCGCCCGGGGTCGGCGTCGTGGTGCTGACCATGTCCGAGGACGACGGCACGGTCTTCGCGGCGATCCGGGCCGGCGCCCGCGGCTATCTGGTCAAGGGCGCCGAGCAGGAGGAGATCGTCCGCGCCATCAGCACGGTGGCGGCCGGCGGCGCGATCTTCGGCGCCACCCTGGCCCAGCGGATCGCCGAGTTCTTCGCCGCCGGGCCGCCGCAGCCGACCGACGCGTTTCCGCAGCTCACCGCCCGGGAGCGGGAGATCTTCGAGCTGTTGGCGGCGGGCCGCAGCAACGCGCAGATCGCGGCCGCGCTCTACCTGTCACCGAAGACGGTCCGCAACAACGTCTCCAACGTCTTCGCGAAACTCCAGGTCGCCGACCGGACCGAGGCCATCCTGCGGGCGCGCGAGGCGGGCCTGGGCCGCTGACACGGGCGGCCCGCTCACGGCTTCGCTGCGATTTTCGCGGGGTGCCAACGGCTTCGCCCGCGGCTTCGCTGGCATTTTTTCGCGGCCGCCTACGGCTTCGCCGGCATTTTCGCGGGCCGCCCGCGGCTTTCGCGGGCGGCCCGGTGACGATGGTGGGCGAGGCATCCCCCCGTGTGCGACGCCTCGCCCGGCTCGGGGGCGGGAGCTGCCGACGGGCGCAACGGCGCTGGGCACGCGGCGTCCACGCTCGCGGGCGCCCCGCCGCTGTCGCCTTTATAGCACGGGAAGAAAGCGCTTCCACGACGTTTTTGGGAGCGTTTCCACAAATGCCCGGGTGCAGGTCAGGCCGACCAGGGTCTCCAGATGTCGCACAAGACGGGCGGAACACACACATCACCCGGTCGGGTCTTACCTTCCTCGTACGTTTCCGCGCCCCGCCGCGCGGCATGATGGGTGCCGTGACGGGCGCGGTGGGCAGAGGGCTGGTCCTCGTGGTCGAGGACGAGCGGCCGATCGCCGACCTGGTCCGGCTCTACCTGAGCCGGGAGGGCTTCGGGGTGCAGGTCGAGCACGACGGCGCGGCCGGCCTGGTCGCCGCCCGGCGGTTGCGGCCGGTCGTGTGCATTCTGGACATCGCCCTGCCCGGCATGGACGGCACCGAGATCTGCCGCCGCATGCGCGCCGACGACGACTGGACCCCGGTGATCTTCCTGACCGCGCGGGACGACGAGGTCGACCGCATCCTCGGGCTGGAGCTGGGCGGCGACGACTACGTCACCAAACCGTTCAGCCCACGCGAGCTGGTCACCCGGGTCAAGGCGCTGCTGCGTCGCGCGGCCGGCCCGGCCGGGGCGGAGCGGGTGCGCAGCCTGGGCCCGCTCACCCTGGATCCCGGCCGCCGGACCGCCGCGCTCCAGGGGCGGTCGCTGACCCTCACCGCGACCGAGTTCGACCTGCTCGCGCACCTGGTGGGGCGGCCCGGCCGGGTCTTCACCCGGGAGGAGCTGCTGGCCGCCGTCTGGGGTTACGCCTCGCACGCCGGCACCCGGACGGTCGACGTGCACGTGGCGCAGGTCCGCGCCAAGCTGGGCCCGGCCGCCGTCCTCATCCGGACGGTCCGCGGAGTGGGGTATTCCGCCGATGCGTAAGCCACCTCGGGCGTGGGGCCCCGCCGTGCGGCACTTCTTCGGCACGCTGGCCGGTCGCGCCGTTCTGGTCACCACGGCCACCGCGCTCGTCTCGGTGATCGCGACCACGATGGTGGCCCTGCCGATCGCGATCCGGTCGGTGAACACCCAGGTCCGCACCGAGTTGATGAACCAGACCGTGCTCGCGGTCGAGTTGCTCACCGACGAGCGTCCCGCCGTCCGCGCCCGGATCGTCGACCGGCTGCGCGCCGAGGGCGTCGAGATCTACCTGATCCGCAACGGCCGCGCCGACCGTGCCGGGCTTCCGCCACGGGTGGTGCGCCGGGTGGCCGCGGGCGAGACCGTCGACATCCGCGGCAGGGTCTCCGGGCGGCTGTCGTTCGTCGCGGCCCGGCCGCTGCCCGGCCGGGCCGGCGGCGTCGTGCTGACCCGCAAGGTCGCCACCAACCTGGCCGCCCGGGTGCTCGGCGGGGTCTGGGTGGCGCTGGTCATCGGCCTGGCCGGCGGAGTCCTCGCCGGCACGGTGCTGGCCCGCTTCGTGACCCGGCCGATCGCGCGGGCCGCGGCCGCCGCCACCCGTCTGTCCTCGGGGGACCGTTCGGTGCGGATCTCCCGGGCCGGCCCGTCCGAGGCGGCCCGGCTCGCCGACGCGTTCAACCAGCTCGCCGCCGCCCTCCAGACCAGCGAGGGCCGGGAGCGTGACTTCCTGCTGTCGGTGTCGCACGAGCTGCGCACCCCGCTGGCCACCATCCGGGGTTACGCGGAGGCGCTCGCCGATCAGGTGATCACCGGCGACGACACGGCCGGTGCGGGCGCCACCATGCTCGGCGAGGCCCAGCGGCTGGACCGGCTGATCTCCGACCTGCTGGTGCTCTCCCGCCTGGAGGCCGCGGACCTGCCGCTGGACGTGACCGAGGTGGACCTCGCCGAGCTGGTCCGCGACGCGGGGCGGGCGTGGGCGGCCCGGTGCGGCGCCGACGGTCCGTCGCTGACTGTCGAGACACCGGACGGCCCGGTCGTCGTCCACACCGATGCCGGGCGGATCCGGCAGGTGCTCGACGGCCTCTGCGAGAACGCGTTGCGGGTGGTCCCGGCGGGCGCGCCGCTGATCCTGGCGGCCCGGCCGACCGGCGACGGGGAGGGCCGGTTCGTGGAGGCTCGCGATCGGGAGGGCCGTCTCGTGGCGGCCTCCGGTCGGCTGAGCGGCGGGATCGTCGAGGTTCGTGACGGTGGGCCCGGTTTCACCGATGACGATCTGGCCGTGGCGTTCGAGCGGGGCGAGCTGAACCGGCGCTACCGGGGCGTGCGTGAGGTGGGCAGCGGGCTCGGGCTGGCGCTGGCGGCCCGTCTCGTGACCCGGCTCGGTGGGCGGATCACGGCGGGGCACGCCCCGGAGGGCGGCGCCATGTTCACCGTGGAGCTTTACCGTTCCCGAACAATGGGCTGACACGGCTCGATCGCGGGCCGCCCAGGATCGTGGGCATGACTCGTAACCTGAAGATCCTGATGGCGGGCATCGTCCTGACCGTGGCCCTGACCGGCTGTGGCGGCCCCGATGTGGACACGCCCGATGTGGACACGGCCGCCGAGGCGGTGGCCCTCCAGGAGGTCGGCTTCACCGAGGTGCTCGCCGACGGCCCGTCCACCGCTCCCGGCAAGGTGCGGCCGCACGCCGTCCGCAAGCTGCTGCGGAAGAACGCGTTGCACGGCGAGGTGGTGGTGGAGGCACGTGACGGCGGCACACGCACGATCGTGGTCCAGCGTGGCGAGGTCACCGCGGTGGAGGGTGACCGGTTCACCGTGAAGTCGTCCGACGGGTTCGAGGGCTCATGGACCTTCGGTGACCCGTTGCGTGTGGTCGACCGGGTGAAGCGGGAGAAGACCGAGCGTGACGCCGTGACCGTGGGCGCGACGGTCGGCGTGGGCGGGGTCCGCGACGGCTCTGCCACCGCGGCCCGCCTGATCGTCGTCGGCTGAGACCGGCCCGCCCCTTGGGCCGGCCTCAGCCGACGGTCCCCGACCCGGCCACGCCCCCCGCGCGGCCGAGTCTCGGGGCGATTACTGCAGGAATTCGCCGAAGGGCGACAGGAGGAGCTTGCCGAGACCGGTGGCGGTCTTGTCGAGCCGCCGCCGTTCCTTGTCGAGCTCGATCATGTCGTGGCGCAGAGCCCAGATCTTCTGAGCGTTGCGCCAGGCGACATTGCGGGTGTATTCCACCATCTCGCCCTGCCACCAGTCGTCGAGGTCGCCGTTCATCGTGTCGATGAGCAGCTGCCAGCGATCGAGATAACCGCGGCGCAGCCCCGGGATCTCCTCGGCGAAGATGTCGTTGACCTGGAGGTAGTCGTGGTGCTGGTCGCTGCCGTCCACCGGGTCGCTGCCCAGGTGGTCGAAGGTGGTGACCAGCGCGAACGGCAGATCGAAATTGATGTGCGCGTTGACGCCGGCGACCGCCGACGGGAGCGGGCGGGCATCCGGTCCCGGCACGCGGCAGAACAGGCCTGCCCACACACCCGGGCAGGCCGGGCTGCCTTCGGTCCAGTAGCGCAGCGCGTCGAAATAGCGCGCCGCGAACTCGACGTCCAGGCGGGCCAGGAACGCCGGGTCCTTGAACTTGCCGGCGTAGAGACGCTCGAGCACGTTCTCGGTGATCGTGAGGTAGAGCTTGTTGAAGTCGGCCAGCGGGTTGCTATGGAGCAACGGCGGTATCTGGCACAGGACCTCTTGCAGTTTCGCTAGCTGGTCTACCACTCCGGGCACGTCGTCGGGGTGCCGTTGCAGGATGTCGGACATTTCCTGCTGAACGGGGCCCCAGATGGGCTGGGTCATGGGTTCCTCCGTGAATGATGCAGTGCAGCGGAGGGCCCCCAGCACCGCCCGACGAAGCTGGTCGCCGGGCGGTGCTCCCCCGTGCGGCTCACACTTCCACCGGGGGTCCGCCGATCGGATCGGTAGAACTACGTATTCCGCGTACGCATGTCACGGCGAGATAACGATTGCCTGGTCAGGCCGCTGTCAGAAAGACGCGACTGGCCTGGACCCGGGTACGCACCTGCAGTTTGTCGAAGATGTGCCCGAGATGGACTCCCACGGTGCGCTCGCTGATGAAGAGCAACTCACCGATCTCCCGGTTAGTCAAGCCCTCGGCCACCGCGGCCAGAACCTCGCGCTCCCGGCCGGTCAGCGAGGACAACTCGTCGGCGGGCTGTTCGGGCACCGCCATCGGCACCGTCTCCGCGTCGTCGGCGAGCGTGACCCGGAACCGCTGGGCCACCCCCACGATCTCGCTGGCGAGCGGCCGGGCGCCCATCGCGGTCGCGGTCCCGTAGGCCTGGCGGAGCCCGGAGATCGCCGTCGCCCGCCGGACCCGGCGCTGCAACGACGCCTCGGCGTGCCGCAGCCGCGAATAGGCCGCCGGGTAGGGCTGCTGGCGCCGGTCCCAGACCGCCGCCGCCCGTGCCCACGGCTCCGGATCGTGGCGGTCCTCCACCCGGCTCAGCTCGGCGGTGCACAGGTCGAGGTAGCCGTCGACCACCGCCCGGACCGCGGGCGGCGCGTCCACCACCCCCTTGACCAGGCGGTCCATCACCGTTCGCAGGCGCCGGACCGCACCCGCGTCGACCGGCTGGCCGGCCACGTGCGCCTCCGCCTCGGCCCGTAGCCCGTGCCAGGCCAGCACCGCGAGCAGCACCAGGTCGTCGGAGCGGGACTCGGTCAGCCCACGCTGCACCGCGGCCCGGGCGTCGCCGTGTTCGCCCAGCCAGATCGCCATGCTGGCCCGCAGGGTCAGCATCGGCAGCACGTGCCGGGCGCCGCCGCCGGCCAGCAGGGTGGCCGCCGCGTCCAGGTTGCGGCGGGCGTTGTCCAGCTCGCCGAAACCGACCCACAGCCGGCACCGGGCCAGCAGCAGCTCGACCGCGTCGGCGCCGGACGGACGATTGCGCATCGCGGAGTCCAGCACGGCGTCCGCCTCGGCCCACTGTCCGATTCTGAACAGTCCGTTCGCGGCGATCGCCAGTAGCCTGGTCTGGTAGGTCCGGCCGACGCCGAGCGAGGAGAGCCTCTCCGCGCCGCGGCGGGCCACCAGGACCCCCTCCTCGACGCTGTTCAGCGGGCCGGCCAGCAGCTCGGCGAGGTGCAGGTAGGCGACGCCCAGGTCGTCCGGGTGCCCGGACCGCTCGGCGATCTCCACACCGTGCCGGATGACGGCCAGGCCGGCGTCCGGATCCTCACGGAAGGCCGCGCTGAAGCCGAGCGCGGCGCTCGCCCGGACCAGGTCGGCGGTCGCCCCGTTCACCGCGGCCAGCTCCAGGGCCTCGCGGGCGTGCTGGTTGGCGTCCGCGTACCGGCCCAGGTGCAGCAGCAGCTCGGCCAGGTAGGCCGCGGCCGAGGCGCGCTGGCGCGGGGTGCAGTCGGGCGCCTCGAGCGCGCGGTGGTACTCCGTCTCGGCGGTCGCCGAGCGCCCGGCGGCCGCCAGGTAGCGGGCCCGCCGCAGGTGCACCCCGGCCTGACCGGGGGCGTCCGGCCGGCCGGCCAGCTCCTCCAGCCGGGCCAGCGCCAGCAGGTGCTCGCCGCACTGGTGGGCCGACTCGGCGGCGTTCGCCAGCAGCTCGGTGCGGCGGCGGTCGGCCTCGTCGGTGAGCTGCAGCGCGATCGTCCAGTAGCGGTGTGCCTCGGCGAAGCCGTACATGCTCTCGGCGGTGCGGGCGGCGGCCACCACGGCGGGCAGCGCCCGGCTCGGTTCGCCGGCCCGCTGCCAGTGGTAGGCCAGGCGGGCGTTGTCCGGTTCGCCGTCGATCGACTCCAGGGCCTCGGCGTACCGCCGGTGCAGCGACGCCGCCTCGGCCGGCAGCACCTCCTGCTCCAGCACCTCGGCGACCAGCCGGTGCCGCAGCTTGTAACCGTCGCCGTCACGGGCCACGAACCGGTGCGTCACGGCGGCCCGGATCGCCTCGATCAGCTGCTCCTCGGGCAGCGGCACGACCCCGGCCAGCACGGCGTGCTCCACCGGCTCCACACCGGCCGCGATGGCGTGCACCACGGTGTGCGCGTGCGGCGGCAGCTCGTCCACCCTGGACAGGAAGATCTCGCGCAGCGTGTCGGACAGCTCGATCCGGCCGTCACGCAGGTCACGGGCCAGCTCCTCGACGACGAACGGGTTGCCGCCGCTGCGCTTGAAGACCCGCTCCGCGTCCTCCACGGCGACCGTGCGGCCGACGATCGCGGCCACCAGCTCGTGGGTCTGGGCCTGGTTGAGCGGGGCCAGGTCGACCACCCGCACCGAGCGCAGACGGCGCAGCTCGGCCAGCACCCGGCGCAGCGGGTGGGTGCCGTGCAGCGCCTCGGCCCGGATCGCGGCGAGCACCGAGACCCGGACGTCACCGAGACCGGCGAGCAGGTAGAGCAGCAACTGCCGGGTGCTGCGGTCGGCCCACTGGAGATCGTCGAGCACGAGCAGCAGTTGCTGGTCGCCGGCGATCCGGCGCAGGTCGCGCGAGACCCGGTCGAGCAGCGCGCCGGCGTCGTCGGCGGCCGCGTTCGGGCCGCTGCCGTCGTGCCGGCGCAACGCTTGCAGCACCGGGTGCAGCGGCGACGCGTCCCCGATGTCGAGACATGTGCCGAAGAGCACCGCGAAGCCCGTCCCGCGCAAGGCGTCGGCGGTCTCCCGCAGCAGCCGGCTCTTGCCGATGCCGCTCTCCCCGGTCACGAACACCGCGGCTGTCCCGCCGGGACCGACGTCGCGAAGGTAGGACTGGATGTCGGTCAGCGTGCCGGTGCGCCCGACAAGCGGCCCGTCGTCCCCCTGTCTGGCCATGCCCGGCAGCCTAATCCGTATCGGCCTATCACGTTGTCGTCGGTTCGGACTGTTCTGCGTCACAAAAACGACGGAAATCGATGCTGCAGAGATAGGTAGTTCTGCGGATCCGCGTCTTGTCCTGGGCTGGCACCGTACTCCCGGTCAACGCAGTGATCTGGGGGAGCGTGAGACATGACCACCATCACTACCGCCGTACAGGAGCGGCGCCAGAACGTGACCGTGCTGTTCATCGACATCGTCGGCTTCACCGCTCTGGTGGACCGGCTGGACTGCGCGGAGGTGCGGGCGTTGCAACGGGACTACTTCTCGGTCGTGTCCGAGGTGGTCCACGAGTGCGGCGGCATCGTCGAGAAGTACGTGGGTGACGCGGTGATGGCGGTGTTCGGCGCCGCGGAGGACGGCTTCGGGCCCGAGGCGGCGGCCTCCGCGGTACGAGCGGGCCTGTCGGTCCAGGAGACGTTGAGGGGGCGACTCCTGGCCGGCAGGTTCCCGGTCCGTACCCGGGTGGGGCTGGCCACCGGCGAGGTGATCGTCGACCCGCTGGCGGCCTTCGACGGCGGCTACGGGATGATCAGCGGCAGCGTGGTGAGCACGGCGGCCCGGCTGCAGGCGTACGCGCCGCACGGCACCGTGGTGGTCTGTTCGGCCACCCGGGAGGTGACCGACGAGCTCATCGCCTACCAGGAACTGCCGCCGGTGTCGGTTCCGGGCAAGTCCTACCCGCTGGACCTCTGGCGAGCGTTGCAGCCGCAAGCCGCGCCGCTGGCCGTCGTGTCGTAGACCACTTTTGTGGTCTTTTCTCCCTATTTTTGCCACGGCATGGTCTAGACCTGCCTCGCCTGGGGCAGAAGTGTCGGAGGCGCCGGGTAGGCTCGCGCCGTCTTGACCACCCATGGCCGATCGGGAGTGCCGCCTCGTGACCGCACAGCCAGAGACCTTGTATGGGGCTGACGACCTCACACACCTGGAAGGGCTGGACGCTGTCCGGAAACGCCCAGGCATGTACATCGGCTCCACCGACAGCCGGGGCATCAACCACCTGGCCAACGAGATCATCGACAACTGCACCGACGAGGGTGTCGCCGGGCATGCGACCACGATCGCGGTGATCCTGCACGCCGACGGCTCGGTGCAGGTCGACGACGACGGCCGTGGCATCCCGACCGACGTGCACGCCAAGTCCGGCCTGAGCGGCGTCGAGCTGGTGCTCACCCGGCTGCACGCCGGCGGCAAGTTCGGCGGCTCCGGCTACAAGACCTCCGGCGGTCTGCACGGCGTCGGCGCCTCGGCGGTCAACGCCCTGTCGCACCGCTTCGACGTCACCGTGAAGCGGGACGGCAAGGTCCACGAGATCTCGTTCCAGCGCGGCGTCCCCGGCGTCTTCGACGGCCCGGGCCCGGACGCGTCGTTCACCCGCGAGCCCGGCCTGCGGGTGGTCCGCCGGATGAAGCGGGGCGAGCCCGGCGGCACCTCGATCCGGTACTGGTACGACGCCCGCTACTTCGAGACCAGTGCCCGCCTCGACGTCGACTCCGTGCGGACCAAGCTGCGCAACACCGCGTTCCTGGTCCCCGGCGTTCAGTACACACTCTTCGACGCGACCGCCGAGGAGCCGGCCACCGAGACGTTCCACTACCCGAACGGCCTGGCCGACATGGTGGAGTTCCTCACCCCGGCCGCGGACAAGCCGGTCTCCGGTGTCCTCATGGTCACCGGCGAGGGGACGTACAAGGAGAACGCCGCCGACGCCAACGGCGTGATGCAGTCCAATGTCGTCCGGACCGCCCAGATCGAGGTCGCCTTCCGCTGGGGCACCGGCTACGAGCGCAACGTCGAGTGCTTCACCAACACCATCCGCAACATGCACGGCGGCACCCACCGCAAGGGCTTCGAGCGGGCCCTGGTGCGGGCCCTCACCGAGGCCGTCCGCAACGCCCGCGCGCTGCTCAAGCCAAAGGAGGAGCCGCCCGTCCTGGACGACTTCCTGGAGGGCATGACCGCGGTCATCCACGTGCGGGTGCCGGAGCCGCAGTTCACCTCGCAGACCAAGGACGAGCTGTCCACGGCCGGGGTCACCCGGGTCATGCAGGGGCTCGTCGAGGCGTACCTCAAAGAGTGGATCGACGGGCGGCGCACCAAGACCGAGGCCCGGACAGTCCTGCAGAAGGTGGTGGACGCGGCCCGCGTCCGGCTCACCCAGAAGCAGCAGAAGGACGCGGCCCGCCGCAAGACCGCCCTGGAGGGCGCGTCGATGCCGGCCAAGCTGGTCGACTGCCGGGCCATCGGCATCGACCGCTCCGAGCTGTTCATCGTGGAGGGTGACTCGGCCCTCGGCACCGCCCGGATGGCCCGCAGCTCGGAATACCAGGCCCTGCTGCCGATCCGCGGCAAGATCCTGAATGTCCAGAAGGCCAGCCTCCAGCAGGTCCTCGACAACGCCGAGTGCTCGGCCATCGTGCAGGTGCTCGGCGCCGGCTCGGGCCGCACCTTCGACATCGGCCAGATGCGCTACGGCCGCGTCATGATCATGGCCGACGCGGATGTCGACGGCTCGCACATCCGGACCCTGCTGATCACCCTGTTCGCCAAGTACATGCGGCCCGTCATCGAGCACGGCCGGCTCTTCGCCGCCATGCCGCCGCTGCACAAGGTGGTCACCAAGGGCCGCAATTCGGAGACCCTCTACACCTACACCCAGCAGGAGATGGAGAGCACCGTCGGCCGGCTGGAGCGCTCCGGCCGCCAGGTGCAGAAGCCGGTGCCCCGGTTCAAGGGCCTCGGCGAGATGGACGCCGACGAGCTGTGGGACACCACGATGAACCCCGCCGAGCGGACCGTCCGGCGGATCACCATCGAGGACGCCGAACGAGCCGAAGCCACCCTCGAACTGCTGATGGGTGAACGGGTCGAGCCCCGGAAGAACTGGTTGATCGAGGCCGCCGGCCGGATCGACCAAGAGACGATCGACGCCTGAGAGGTTCGCTACCAATGGCACGCCGCAAAACCGACAAGCGCGTCGATCTGTCAGCGTTCGACCAGGCCGGCGCCCGGGTCATCGACAACCCGCTGGTCACCGAGGTGGAGGACTCCTACCTGGAGTACGCGTACTCGGTCATCCACTCCCGGGCCCTGCCCGACGCGCGGGACGGTCTCAAGCCGGTCCACCGCCGGATCCTCTGGTCCATGTCCGAGCAGGGCCAGCGCCCCGACCGGCCGTATGTGAAATCGGCCCGCGTGGTCGGCGACGTCATGGGTAAGTACCACCCGCACGGCGACGTCGCGATCTACGACGCCCTGGTCCGGCTCGCCCAGGACTTCTCGCTCAACACGCCGCTCATCGACGGCCACGGCAACTTCGGCTCACCCGACGACGGCCCGGCCGCCGCGCGGTACACCGAGGCCCGCATGTCCCGCGAGGCCATGCTGCTGGTCGGCGAGCTCGGCGAGGGCACCGTCGACTTCAAGCCCACCTACGACGGTTCCGAGCAGGAGCCCAGGGTGCTCCCGGCCGCCTTCCCGAACCTGCTGGTCAACGGCACGTCCGGGATCGCCGTCGGGATGGCGACCAACATGATCCCGCACAACCTCGGCGAGGTCGTGGCCGCCGCCCGGCTCCTGATCCGCAAACCCGCGGCCGACCTCGACGAGCTGATGCGCTACGTCCCCGGCCCCGACCTGCCGACCGGCGGCCAGCTGCTCGGCCTCGACGAGGTGCGGCGGGCGTACGAGACCGGCCGCGGCGTCGTGCGCCTGCGGGCCCGCGCCGAGACCGGCCCGCTCGAGGGCGGCCGCGGCCGGCAGGCCATCACCGTCACCGAACTGCCCTACGGCGTCGGCGCCGAGAAGATCATCGAGGCGATCACCGACGAGGTGAAGGGCAAGGTCATCACCTCCGGCCCGCGGCGCGGCCAGCGTCAGGCCGCCCGGCTCACCGGCATCGCCGACGTCAAGGACCTCACCGACCGCGAGCACGGCACCCGCCTGGTCATCGAGTGCAAGGTCGGCGTCAACCCGCAGGCCCTGCTCGCCGACCTCTACCGGCTCACCCCGCTGGAGAGCTCGTTCGGCATCAACAACCTGGTCCTCGTCGACGGGCAACCTCGTACGCTCGGGTTGAAGGCTCTTCTCGAGGTCTTCGTCCAGCACCGCTACGACGTGGTGACCCGCCGCACCCTGTTCCGGCGCACCAAGCGCGAGGACCGGCTGCACCTCGTCGACGGTCTGCTCATCGCGCTCATCGACATCGACCGGGTCGTCGCGCTCATCCGGGCCAGCGACGACGCGGCCGCCGCCAAGGCCGGGCTGATGAGCGAGTTCGGGCTCTCCGACATCCAGGCCACCTACATCCTCGACACCCCGCTGCGGCGGCTCACCCGGTTCGACCGGATCGAGCTGGAAGCCGAACAGGACCGGCTGCGCAACGAGATCGCCGAGCTCAGCCGCATCCTCGACGACGAGACCGTGCTGAAGAAGCTCGTCTCCGACGAGCTGGCCGCCGTCGCCAAGGAGTTCGGCGCGGCCCGGCGCACCACCCTCATCGACGGCGACCTCAAGGAGGTCCTCGCCGCCTCGGTGCCGGCCGGTCCGCTCGAGGTCGCCGACGACCCCTGCCAGGTCATCCTCTCCGCCTCCGGGCTCATCGCCCGGACCGCGGCGGAGAGCGAGGAATCCACCGAGGCCCACAGCCGCAGCGGCCGGGTCAAACACGACGCGGTCCGCGCCGTCATCCACTCGACGGCCCGCGGGCGCGTCCTGCTGATCACCAACCGGGGCCGGGCGTTCAAGACCGACGTGCTGCCGCTGCCCGTCCTGCCCGAGCAATCGGGGACGGTCTCGCTGCGCGGCGGCATGTCCGCATCCGAACTCGTCCCCCTGCACCAGGGCGAACGGGTGGTCGGTCTCGCGCCGCTCGCGGCTGAGGGCTCCCCGGGCATCGCCATGGGCACGAAAATGGGCATCGTCAAGGTGTGCGCCCCGGAGTGGCCGGTGCGGTCCGACGAGTTCGAGGTGATCACCCTCAAGGAGGGCGACGAGGTCCTCCAGGCCAGCTGGCTCACCGACGGGGGCGAGGCGCTCGTCTTCGTCACCTCCGACGCGAACCTGCTGCGCTTCCCGGCCAAACTGGTCCGGCCACAGGGCCTCAAGGGCGGCGGCATGGCAGGCGTCAACGTCGGCGCCGACGCCGAGGTGATCTCCTTCAACGCCGTGTCCACGACGGACGACACCCACGGCGCGCCGATGGTCGTCACCTCCACGGGCACCCAGGTGAAGGTGTCGCCGTTCGCCTCCTACCCAGCCAAGGGCCGGGCCACCGGCGGCGTGCGGGTGCAGCGCTTCCTCAAGGGCGAGTCGCGGCTCGTGGTCGCCTGGATCGGGCCGCGGCCGGTCGGCGCCAGCAACACCGGCGACCCGGTGGAACTCCCCGAACCGGACGCGCGCCGGGACGGGTCCGGGGTCGCGGTCATGATGGGCCCACAGATCATCGGCCACCTGATCGAGCGCGACTGATCGTCCGTCCTCTCCGAACCGTCCGGGGCCCGCTTTCCGGCCAGGGCGGTTCGGGGCGGAGCCGACTCTTGCCCGGCAGGGCTTTCCGCAAACCCTTCAGCGGTACGGGTGGGAGTGTCCCGTAGAGCTACGCCGTTCCGCCGAGCCGCGCGAGGTGGGTGGGTGGTTGCGCCCGCGGCGCGGCCGGCGGGCTGAGATCGGTGGTCACCGTCCGGATGCTCCACCTTCGCTGTCCTGAGCATCGCCGAGGCGGCCCGTAGGCAGGCCGTTGCTCATTTCGTCGGAGGTCGGCGCTCACTCCGATCGCACGGCCGGTTCGGTGTGGTCGGTGAAGCGGTGGGTTCGCCAGCCGGGTGGGGGTGGCGTCTGCCACCACAGGGAGAGCAGGGCCGCAGTGGCGGGGAAGAGCGGCTGCGGCAAGCGGGCCGGAGAGTGCCACTCCCAGCGTTCGAAGACGTGAGGTTCCAGCGGGTGGGGCTCGCCGGTGGTGAAGTCGGCTACCACGCCGGCGGCGAGTCCGCCCTCGACAAGATTGAGAGCGACTCCGAAAGCTCTTGGGCGGGCGACGGTGAGACCGGCTTCTTCGAGGGTCTCCCGTCCGGCGGCATGCTCGAAGGATTCACCAAGTTCCAGATGGCCGCCGGGTAGGCACCAGGTCGGCGTCTCGCCCCGCTTGATCCGTCGCCCCAGAAGCACGGCGCCATCCGGTCGCAGAAGGACCATGCCGACACCGACCACCGGCCGGGCGCCGGGAGACTCAACCAGTCCGGAAAGCTGATCAGGCATGTCGCCCATTCTGCCGTCCGAGTAGAACGCGAACACACACGAGCCGAGTCGCTCCCTTCCACCAGAGAAGCCAACACCCGCATCGCCCGCCCGCGCCCTCAGCTCCGAACCCCACCGGCCGGTCTCCCCGCTCCTCCGGCCGGTCTCCCCGTTCCTCCGGCCGGTCTCCCCGTTCCTCCGGCCGGTCTCCCCGTTCCTCCGGCCGGTCTCCCCGTTCCTCCGGCCGGTCTCCCCGTTCCTCCGGCCGGTCTCCCCGTTCCTCCGGCCGGTCTCCCCGTTCCTCCGGCCGGTCTCCCCGTTCCTCCGGCCGGTCTCCCCGTTCCTCCGGCCGCTCTCCCCGTTCCTCCGGCCGCTCTCCCCGTTCCTCCGGCCGGTCTCCCCGCTCCACCGGCCGCTCTCCCCGTTCCTCCGGCCGCTCTCCCCGCTCCACCGGCCGGTCTCCCCGCTCCACCGGCCGCTCTCCCCGCTCCTCCAGCCACGATCTTGGCCGATTGACCACCGCCCGAGGTGGCCAATCGTCCAAGATCGCGGGGCGGCGGGGTGCTTCGCGAGAGTCGCCATCCTGCCCGGCGCGATCTTGGGGGATCGGCCACCCGTGCGGGTGGGGAAGCGTCCAAGATCGCGTCTCAGGGCCGCGGTGGTGAGCGTGGGCGAGGGCAGGGTGGGCGGGGTGGTCGAGGGCGGGTGGTCGAGGGCGGGTGGTCGAGGGCGGGTGGTTGAGGGCGAGGGTGAGGGCGAGGTGCGTGGGCGAAAGGTTCCTGTGCAGCGCCTTCCTGGCCGTCTGGGCGCGATCTTGGACGAATTGCCGCCTTTCGCGGTGGTGAGACGTCCAAGATCGCGGGGTGGTGGGTGGCTTTGCGGGAGTTGTCATCTCGCTGCGCGCGATCTTGGGGGATGTGGGGGTGAGGAAGCGTCCAAGATCGCGTCCTGGGGGTGCGGTGGTAAGCGTGGGAAGAGGGCGAGGGAGGGGAAGGGAGTGGGGGATCAGGGAGTGGGGCAGGGGATGCGGTCAGGAGGTGGGGGTCAAGGTGGTTAGGGCTGTCAGGGTTTCGGGGGAGAGGGGGCCCCGGGCTGCGGCGGCCAGGCATTCGGTCAGTTCGGTGCGGTTTTTGACGCCCAGGATCACTGTGGAGACTCCGGGGATGGAGAGGGCGTAGCGGTGGGCGAGCGCGGCCGGGGTCTCGCCGAGTTCGGCGGCCAGCTTGCGGTAGGGCTCGGCCCGGGTGAAGTCGACGGCCGCCGGATGGGTGGGCGGGACGTCGCGGTCCAGGGAGCTGGTCAGGGAGCCGGCCGCGACGACGCGGATGGCGGTCACCGCGACGCCGGCCGCGGTGGCGGCTGAGATCAGGGCGGCGTTGTCGGGGCGGACCGTGTCGCCGTGGATCCACAGGTCGCCGTTCTGGTTCAGGGGGTTCACGACGATCTGGGCGGCGTCGGGGCGCGGGTCGTGCCGGAACGCCTCGATGATGGGGGCGGGGTCGCCGACCGCGGTGATGCCCCAGCCCCGGATCAGGCCCTCGTCGCGGAGCGCCTCGAAGGTGGGGACGATCTCGTCGTGGTACTCCTCGGGGGAGACCGTCTCGTGCAGGGTGGTTCCGGTACGGCGGAACTGGGTGTGCAGCAGGAGCACGTCCAGGTGGTCGCGGTTCAGCCGGGTGAGGCTGGCCTGGAGGCTGCCGCGGATGCGGGCGGCGGAGGCGCCGTCGGGCAGCTGCACCTTACTGGTGATCATGACGTCGGGGGCGGGCCGTAGGCGGAGGGCCTCGGCGACGGCGCGCTCGGATTCGTGGTCGGCGCCGTAGCTGGGGGCCAGGTCGAGCATGGTGATGCCGGCGTCGAGTGCCGCGTGGATGGTCGCGACGGCCTCGCCGCGGTCGGTTCCGCCCCACACACCGGCGATGCCGCCACCACCCAGAGTCAGCGCGCTGATCTGTCCCAGGCGGCCGAAGTCACGCAGTTCCATCACTGTTCTCCCCTCGTGGCGGGCTTGCCGGTATCGACCGTAGAACCTGGAGCGCGCTCCAGATCAAGTGGTGGATTCTCTTCGGCGTGCCGTCGATGGGGGAAAGTCCAGCAGGTGAATAATTCGTGCTCTCATATTGCCGGAGCAGCGAAGATATCGATGCCGGAGCAGTGGGGACATCGTGGCGGGAAGGGGGAACGGTGGACGTCGTGGCGCAGTGGGTGAGCACCGAGTGGACCAAACGATCGCGGGGTGGCCCGGGTGCGGCGCGGCGTAACGCGGTGCCCGTGGGGTTCCGTCTGCCGGGTCGCCGGTCCGGTGTCGTGCACGAGGTGTCCATAACGGAGCGTAATGACTTCGTGCCGGTCGAGTCGATCGACGTGGTGGCGCCGGAGCGGGAGCCGGCGATGGGCCGGTCGGGTCTGCGGCTGGTGCGGGCGGACAAGGGGGTGCGGGTGGAGTTGCTGCTCGCCCGGCACGGCGCCCCGGGCCGGGATCGCCGGCCGCCCGGGGTGTGGCTGGGCCCGGGGCAGTGGCTGCGCTGGCAGGTGAACTACCGGATGTCGTGGCCGCTGATCGAGGGTGGCCGGTGGGAGTACCGGCAGGACACCCTCAATCTGGCGGTGGGCCCGGCCGATCCGGAGCTGTTCTTCGGCGAGCCCACCCGGCACGTCGACGAGCGGGGTTTCCTGAGGTGAGGACGAGGGTCACCGGCTCGGTTCGGGGACGTCGCAGTTCACCTTCGGGTTGACGCCCATCCAGTTCAGCGGGCCGGCGAGCGTGGTGACGATGACCGTGCCGGCCTCCGCGCAGCTGGCGTCCTCGCTGTCGGAGAAGTAGCCGCGCTCGTAGGCGGCGATCACGCCGAGCACGAGCCAGATGACGATGAGAACAGCACCGATGCGCATGAGAGCCTCCAAACGGGGATGTCCAGCGGGTACCCCGTTGGAGGCGATCACTAAACGGGCTTGCGGGCCTGGAGGGTGTAGGTGTGCGGCAGTCGTGCGGGTTTCTCGGCGAGCTGCCATTCGCCGTCGCCGAGGTCGCGCATCCGGCCGTTCAGGGCGTTCCACGGCACGGTCTGGTGCTCCTCGAACCCGGTCAGCGTGAGGCCGGCTTCGAGTACGGCGGTGATGATCTCGCCGATGCCGTGGTTCCACTCGTGGGTCACCGTGTGGGTGAAGACGTGGTCGGTGGCCACGTAGGTGAACGCCTCGTCGTACACCTGCGGTTGTTCCAGTTCGAAGTACGGCTCGGTGAGGCTGAGCAGTCCGTCGGTCCGGTCGTAGTCGAGCGCCCACAGCACCGGGTGCCCTTCGCGGATGAACAGCCGGCCGCCCGGCGCCAGCAGCGACGCCACGGTCTGCGCCCAGCGTTCGACGGAGGGCAGCCAGCAGAGCGCCCCGATCCCGGTGTAGACCAGGTCGAACTCCCCGTCCAGGGCGTCGCGTGCGGCGTACACATCGCTCTGAATGAAGTTGATCTTCGCGCCCGCGGAGACGGCGAGGGCGCGCGCCTCGGACAGCGAGGCGCCGGAGAAGTCGAGGCCGGTCATGTCGGCGCCGAGCCGGGACAGCGAGACGGTGTCGGTGCCGATGTGGCACTGGAGATGCACGCCCCGCAGCCCGGCCACGTCGCCGAGGCGTTGTCTGTCGAACCGCACCACGTCGCTCAGGTGCGCCGGATCCTCGGCGAACCTGGCGACGCGGTAATCGGGTGAGTTCGCATGGGCGGTCGCGCGATCGTCCCAATTGGCCCGGTTGATCGAGAGATAGTCGGTCATATTCCGGACGCTATGCGATCACGGAACCAGAGCGCACTTCGTTTAGGAGTACGCGTCTGGGTCTCGTAATCGACATGCACCAGGCCGAACCGTTTCGCGTAGCCCTCGGCCCACTCGAAGTTGTCCATGAGCGACCAGGCGAAATAGCCGCGCACGTCGGCGCCCTGGGCGCGGGCCGCGGCGACCGCGTCGACGTGGGCCGCGAGGTACGCGGTCCGGTCGGTGTCCTCGACGAACCCGTCACCGTCCGGGTGGTCCTCGTAGACCGCGCCGTTCTCGGTGACGACGAGCGGATATCCGTAGTCGCGGTGCAGCCGCAGCAGCAGGGTGGTGAACCGGTCCGGGGTGACCGGCCAGCCCAGGTCGGTCTGCGGCACGTCCGGCTTGATCTCCCGCACGACCGGCAGCCCGTCGGCGTCGACGGTGTTGCCGTCGAGGTCGCGCCCGGCGAAGTCCTGCCCGAAGTAGAAGTTCACCCCGAGCAGGTCGATCGGCGTCGAGATGATCTCCATGTCGCCGTCCCGGATCGGCAGCTCGTAGCCGCGGGCCGCGAGATCCTCCACCACGTCGGCCGGGTAGCGACCGTGGCGCAGCGGGTCCAGGAAGATCCGGGCCACGTTGCCGTCGGCCCGCCAGGCCGCCGCGATGTCGACCGGATCGTCCGAGGCGGGCGTGGCCGTGCCGATGTTCAACGGGATGCTGACCGTTTTGTCCATCGGGCGAAGCATGGAAGCCAGCAGTCCGTGCCCCAGCAGCAGGTGATGGGTGGCCGCGACGGCCGCGCCGGCGTCCCGGAGTCCCGGCGCGAAGACCCCGTACTGATAACCCAGGTAGGCCACACACCAGGGCTCGTTGACCGTGGACCAGTTCTGTACGCGGTCGCCCAACGCGGAGAGAACCAGCTGCGAATAGTCGGCGAGCCGGTACGCCGTGTCCCGGTTGGTCCAGCCGCCCGCGTCTTCCAGCTCCTGCGGCAGATCCCAGTGGTAGAGCGTCAGCCACGGGTCGATCCCGTTGCCCAGCAGTTCGTCCACCAGCCGGTCGTAGAAGTCGAGCCCGCGACGGTTGGCCGGACCGCGGCCGTTCGGCTGGACCCGGGTCCACGAGGTGGAGAACCGGTACGCGTTCACCCCCAGGCTCTTGATCAGCTGCACGTCGGCCGGCATCCGGTGGTAGTGGTCGCACGCCACGTCCCCGGTCTCGCCCACAACTGAGCGGGCGAAGGTGTCCCAGATGGACGGTGTGCGCCCGTCCTCCGCGGCCGCGCCCTCGATCTGATAGGCCGAGGTGGCCACGCCCCAGGTGAACGCCATCAGCTCTCCACCAGCCAGCACGCCACCGAGCGGTCCCCGTGCGGGGTGAGCACCGGGATCTTCGAGGAGCACGGCTCGAACGCCTTCGGGCACCGCGGGTGGAACGAGCACCCGCTCGGCATGCCCTTCAGGTCGGGCGGGGAGCCGGGGATGCCGGTCAGCTCACGGCGCGGGCCACGCAGGGCCGGGAAAGACCCCAGCAAACCCGAGGAGTACGGGTGAAGCGCGTCCCGGTAGATCGCGGCGGCCGGCGCCTCCTCGACGATCCGTCCGCCGTACATGATCGCGATCCGGTTGGAGAACTCGACCAGCAGCGACAGGTCGTGGGTGATGAAGATGACCGAGAAGCCGAGCCGTTCGCGCAGTTCGACGAGCTGGCCGAGGATCTGCCGCTGCATCACCACGTCGAGCGCGGTGGTCGGCTCGTCCATGATCACCACCTGCGGCTGGAGGATCAGCGCCATGCCGATCATGACGCGCTGCCGCATGCCGCCGGAGAGCTGGTGCGGGTAGGCGTCCATCCGGTCCGGCGCGATGCCGACCAGTTTCAGCATCTCCCGGGCCCGGGCGTTGCGGCTGTTCTCGCTCATCCTCGGGTCGTGGGCCCGCAGCACGTCGGTGAGCTGGGTGGAGATCTTGTGCACCGGGTTGAGCGAGTTCATCGCGCCCTGGAACACGATCGCCGTCTCGGCCCAGCGGAACGCCTGCAACTGCCGGTCGGTGAGGCCCAGGACGTCGTACGGGTCGCCCTTCTCCGGGTGGTAGATCACCTCGCCGCCGGTGATCACACCGGGCGGCGGCAGCAGGCGGGTCGTCCCGTAGGCGAGGGTGGACTTGCCCGAACCGCTCTCGCCGGCCAGCCCGAGCACCTCACCGCGGTGCAGGGTGAGGCTGACGTCGCGGATCGCGTGGACCGCCTGATCGCCGAGACCGTAGTCGACGTTGAGATTGCGGATCTCCAGGACCGGTTCGCTCACGGCAGGGGCTCCTTACGGATGACCGGGGTGAAGCCGATGCGCATCCGTACCGTACGCCCGGTGTTGGTCTTGATCTTGGTTTTTCCGGCGCTGCGGAGCCGGGGGCTGACGAACTCGTCGATGCCGAAGTTGACCAGCGCGAGGGCGGTGCCGAGGACCGCGATGGCGAGACCGGCCGGCACGAACCACCACCAGGCGTTCTGCGCGAGCGCCTGCTGGCCCTGCGCCCAGAACAGGATGGTGCCCCAGTTCCACGTGGTGGCCGAGGTGACGCCGATGAACGCCAGGGTGATCTCGGAGAGGACCGCGAAGATGACGGTGCCGACGAAACCGGAGGCGATCACCGCGGTCAGGTTCGGCAGCAGCTCGAAGGTGATCACCCGCCAGGTCCGCTCGCCGGTGGCGCGGGCCGCCTCGACGAAGTCGCGCCGCCGCAGCGACAGCGTCTGCGCCCGCAGCACACGGGCGTTCCAGGACCACGAGGTGAGGCCGATGACCAGGGCGATCAGCCAGTCCTCGGCGTTGTCCAGGGTGGACGTGATGATGATGATCAGCGGCAGCGCCGGGATCACCAGGAAGACGTTGGAGATCGCGGAGAGCACCTCGTCGGTCTTGCCGCCGACGTAACCGGCGGTCACGCCGATGATCACCGACAGCACGGTCGCCACGATGCCGGCGAAGAAGCCGACGAACATGACGCTGCGGGTGCCTTCCAGCAGCTGGCTGAACACGTCCTGGCCCAGGTGGGTGGTGCCCATCCAGTGCTCGGCGGACGGCGGCTGGACCAGCTGGTCGCCACGGGCGCCCGGGTCGTACGGGGTGATCCACGGCCCGATGACCGCGAGGATCCCGTAGATCGCCAGGATGAACAGTCCGACGGCCGCCTTCTTGTTGGCCACGAACCGGAACCGTTGCCGTTTCGCGGGCGCCGCGACCGGCGCCACCTGCTCGATCGTCACAGCGGAAGCGGTCATCGCGTCAGCCCTCCTTGCGGGTGCGCGGGTCGAGGAGCAGGTACGCGATGTCCGCCAGAAGGTTCGCCACCAGCACCGAGATGGTGATGATCAGGAAGATGCCCTGCATCAGCGGGTAGTCCGAGGCGCCCAGCGCCTGGAACAGCTGGAAGCCGACACCCGGGTACGAGAAGACGATCTCCACGAGCAGCGTGCCGCCGACGATGAAGCCGAGCGACAGCGCGAAGCCGGAGACGTTGGGCAGCAGCGCGTTGCGTGCCGCGTAGCTCATCGCGACCCGCCGGTCGGACAGGCCCTTGGCGTGCGCCACGGTGATGTAGTCCTCGGACGAGACGGTCACCATCATGTTGCGCATGCTCAGGATCCAGCCGCTGACCGAGGAGATCAGGATGGTCAGCGCGGGCAGCAGGCTGTGCTGGATGGCGCTCGGGATGAAGTACTGGTCGAAGGCCGGCACCAGGCCCGCGTCGAAGCCGCCGGACGACGGGAAGAAGCTGTCCGGGCCGGTGAGCAGGTAGATCGCGATGATGCCGAGCCAGAAGTAGGGCACCGACGACAGGAACGTGGTGACCGGCAGCAGGCCGTCGGTCCACGAGCCGCGACGCCAGCCGGCCAGGACGCCGAGACCGGTGCCGAGCAGGAAGCTGATCACCGTGGTGATGCCGACCAGCAGCAGCGTCCACGGGAGGCTGGTGCTGATGATCTCGGAGACCGGCGTGGGGAAGAAGGTGAACGACAGGCCCAGGTCGCCGGAGAGCAGCTGCTTCCAGTAGCTGACGTACTCCTCCCACAGGTTCGCGTCCTTGTTCAGGCCGAACAGGACGTACAGGGAGTCGATCGCCTGGGAGCTGAGCTGGCCCTGGTACTTGGTGACCAGCGCCTGCACCGGGTCGCCGGGGATCATCCGGGGGATCAGGAAGTTCAGCGTGATCGCGGCCCACGCGGTGAACAGGTAGAACGCGACGCGCTGGAGGAAGTACTTCACTTCGCCACCTCTTCGGTGTCGTACAGCCAGCAGGCGGCCCAGTGGCCGGGCGCGTCACCGATCTGCAACGGCACCGGCAGGTCGGTCGAGCAGCGCGGCATCGCGGAGGGGCAGCGCGGGTGGAAGCGGCATCCGCTGGGCGGCCGGATCAGGCTCGGCGGCTCGCCGTTGTCCTTCGGGGAGGCGGCGTCGGCGACGCCGGTGAGCCGGTCCGGGTCCGGGGCGCTTTCGATCAGGAGCCGGGTGTACGGGTGAGCCGGCGATTGCGTGACCGTCTCGCTGTCGCCACCCTCCACCATCCGGCCCGCGTACATGACCATCGTCTGGTCGGCGAAGTACCGGGCCGACGCGATGTCGTGGGTGATGTAGAGGATCGCCAGGTTGAGGCGCTCCTTGAGATCACGCAACAGGTTCAGGATGCCGAGCCGGATCGACACGTCCAGCATGGACACCGGCTCGTCGGCGAGCAGGGCCTCCGGTTCGGCGCCGAGCGCGCGAGCGATCGCGACCCGCTGCCGCTGGCCACCGGACAGCTCGTGCGGGAACTTGTCGAGGTACCGCTCCGGCGGGGTGAGCGCGACCTTTTCGAGCAGGGCGTGCAGTGCCTGCTCCAGCTCGGCGTCGGTCGACCCGGCGTTGCCGTGGACCTTCAGCGACCGGGTCAGGTGGTAGCGGATGGTGTGCACGGGGTTCAGCGACGCGAACGGGTCCTGGAAGATCATCTGAACCCGGGCGCAGTAGCGGCGGAACGCCGTACCCGCCTTCACCTTGGTCGACTCGCCGTGCAGCCGGATGTCACCACCGGTACGGGGATAGAGCTGGGCGAGCAGGCGGGCCACCGTGGACTTGCCCGAGCCGGACTCGCCGACCAGGGCCACCACCTGACCGCGTCGGAGGGTGAGGTTCACGTCATCGACGGCGTGAACCGCGTCATGCCGGTTGGAGAAGAGATCACGCAGCCGCCGGCGGACGGGGAAGTGCTTGGTCAGGCCGATCGCCTCGAGCACCACCTCGTCGGCCGGCGCCTTCGCGTCCGGGATCGACGTCATGCCGGAGTTCCTTCGTACAGGGGAGGGCGGGCGCCCCGGGAACGGACCGGGGCGCCCGCGCGAGGGGCGATCAGGAGTTGGCGGGCTGGAGCTTGAGCACGACCGTCAGCGCACCGGCCTGGGTGGGCTGGAGCGGGGCGTACGAGTCGGCGTCCGACGGCCAGCCGACCCAGTTCTTGGTGCTGTACGCGCCACCGACGTTGTCCGAGCCGACCGGCAGCATCGGGGCCTGCTCCACGAAGATCTTCTGGATCGTCGCGAGCGCCGTCTTGCGGGTCGCCTCATCGGTGGCGTTCGAGTACGCCTTGAGCGCGGCGGTCGCCTCCGGGCTCTGGAAGCGGCCGAAGTTGCCCTGCTGGGCGGCGGTGCCGAGCGGCTTGTAGAGGTCGCCGTCCATCACCGTCTGGTAGATGTCGAACGGGGTCGAGCCGCCGTTGGTCCAGCGCAGGGTGGCGTCGAAGTCGCCCTTCTGCACGTTGGCGTCCCAGACGTTCTGGTTCGGCTTCTCCACCGTGGCCTCGATGCCGATCTCGGCCAGGTTGCTCTTGATGATCTCCAGCGTGGTCTGGTAGTCGGACCACGGCCCCGGGTCGGTCAGCTTGATGGTCACCGGCTTGCCGGACTTGTCCAGCAGCTTGGTGCCGTCGTACTTGTAGCCCGACTCCTCGAGCAGCTTCTTGGCCCCGGCCGCGTCGACCGAGAACGTCTTGCCCTTGTACTCGTCGGCGATGTAGGCGTCACCCGCGCCCTCCGGCAGGCCGGTGACGCTCTTGATCTCCGGGTGGAAGTAGCCGGCCTCGGCCTGGACGAAGATGTCGTTGCGGTTGACGACCATGTTCATGGCCTGCCGCAGCTTCGGGTCGTCGAACGGCTTCTTGGTGGTGTTGATGTAGAGGCCGTGGATGCCCAGCACGCCCGGCGCCCAGACCTTGTAGTGCTCCGGGTCCTTGGCGACGAAGGTCTGCTGGTAGTTCGGGATGAAGACGAAGCTCCACTCCGAGGCGCCGCTCGAGAGAGCGGTCGCCTGCGCGTTGTTGTCGGCGAAGGAGGTGTAGCGAAGCTCCTTGACAGCCGGTTTGGTACCCCAGTAACCGCTCTCACGGGCGGTAAGGATCGTGGCCTGCTGGGAGAACGACTTCAGGACGTACGGGCCACTGCCGACCGGCTCCTTGATGGTGTCGGTGGCCGGGTCCGCGATCTTCTCCCAGATGTGCTTGGGGACGATCGGGGTCTGCCCGATGACCTTGTGGTGCGTGGTGAACTGGGAGGTCTTGAAGGTCATCTTGACCTTGTTGCCGTCCGCGGTGATCGAGTCGTACGGAATGGCGAAGATGTTGAGCGCCTCGTTGCCCTTGATCATGGTGTGCGTGAACACCACGTCCTCGGCGGTCAGCGGCTTGCCGTCGGACCAGGTGGCGCCGTCCCGGATCACCAGGTCGACGGTCTTGTAGTCGGCGGACCACTTGATCTCGCTGGCCAGCCACGGGGTAAGCGGCTCGGAGGGCCGGGTGTTGTTCCACTGGCCGAGGGGCTCGTAGATCATCCAGCGGTAGCCGAGCGAGGCGCCGGCCGAGGTCCCGATGAACGGGTTGTTGTTCTCGGTGACGGTGCCGTTGGGCATGCCGATCGACAGGAAGTCCACCTTGCCGCCGTTCGCGGCGTTCTTGTTGTCGTTCGGCGAGTCGCCGCAGGCGGCCAGTCCGCCACCGGCGAGCACACCGGCCAGGGCGAGGGCGAAAATCCTTCTTCTCTGCATCGAAATGCTCCTTGCGGAAATCAGCGCGGTGAAAAGGGGTGAGAGGGGTGCCCGAGGGCGTGCGGCATCGCGTGACCGGCCGTCGGCCGGCCCCGGGTGCCACCGATCGCCGGCCGTGGGCGGCCGGGCGGCGCGAGGACCTATGTGGGGTACGGGTTACGTGTCGTGGTCAGGTTTTCGCGTGGCGCTTCAGGTGGAGGAGCGGACCGTGAAGGTCGCCGGGATGATCGTCGGCCGGTTGGGCAGCGGAGTGCCCTCGAAGTGGGCGAGCAGCGCGCGGGCCGCCGCCTCGCCCATCTCCCGCATGGGCTGATGGACCGTGGTCAGCGGCGGCTGCGTGTGCTCCGCCATCGGGATGTCGTCGAAGCCGACGACCGCGACGTCCTCCGGGATGCGGCGGCCGGTCTCCAGCAGGGCCTGCATGGCGCCGGCCGCGGAGATGTCGTTGTGGCAGAAGACGGCGTCGAACTCGACACCGGCCGCGATCGCCCGGTGAATCGCCTGGGCGCCGACATCGAAGGTGAAGTCGCCGAGCATGATCCGCTCCTCGCTCACCGGGTGGCCCGCCTCGGCGTAGACCGCGGCGAACCCGTCCCGGCGTTGCTGGGTGCAGCCGAACTGGGACGGGCCGGTGATCATGAGCGGCTGGTGGCGCCCGATCGCGAGGAGGTGGCGGGCGGCCGCGCCGGCGCCCGTGTGGTTGGTCGTGCCGATGCTCGGGATCCGGCCCGCCTGCTGGTCGCGATCGTCGATCAGGACCATCGGCAGTCCCCGGGCGTGCAGCGTGGCGATGTAGTCGAGGGTGCCCTCCGGCTCGATGACCAGCAGCCCGTCGAAGGACTTGGCCGCCACCTGCGCGCCGAACTGGCGCATCGAGTCCTCACCGCGGTTGCAGGTGAAGAGCAGCAGGCCGTACTCCTCGGCTTCGAGGACGTCGACCGCACCCTGCACCACCTCGCCCATCCAGGGCCAGGTGAGCGAGGGGACCAGCATGGCGACCACCCGGGTGCGGCCGCGGGCCAGGTTGACGGCCCGGGCGCTGGGCACGTAGCCGAGCTCGTCGATGACCGCCCGGACCCGCGCGGCGGTGGTCTCGTCCAGCTCACCCTTGCCGTTGAGAACCCGGGACACGGTGGTCTTGCTGACCTTGGCCCGGGCCGCCACGTCGGCGATGGTGATGGCCACGCTCGCTCCTCGATGTTGCCAGTGGTGTTGCCTTCGCGTTTCGGAACCGGTTTCGGTACCGGTTCCGGCAGTCAACCTCAGTGAGGGCGGTCACGTCAACGTGCCGAGCGACCTATTTCGATTTCAAGACGGTAACCGCGCTGTTGAATCCGCATTTATCGACAGGTTCGGGAGAATGACCCCGAGTGGGGCGTCGATCACCAGATCGGCATAGGGCTCCCCGCGGGTGACACCCCGGTTCACGATCGCCACCCGGATCCCGTCCCGGACCGCGCGCAGCACGAACCGGCGGCCCGACATGACGGTCAGCGACGAACCCAGGATGAGCAGCGTGCGGGCCTGCTGGAGAAGAGCGAACGCGCGGGCCACCCGGTCCGCCGGGACGGTCTCGCCGAAATAGACCACGTCCGGCTTCAGCACCCCGTCACAGGCCCGGCAGTCCACCACCGAGAACCCGGCCACCTCGGCGTCGTCCAGCTCCACGTCCCCGTCCGGGTTGACCGTGGTCGCCACCGCCGCGAACCCCGGGTTGGCCGCCGTGAGCCGCTCCTCCAGCTCGTCCCGGCCGGAGAGCGCACCGCAGTCCAGGCAGACGATCCGGGCCAGGTTGCCGTGCAGCTCGATCACGTCCCGCGCGCCGGCCGCCTGGTGCAGGCCGTCCACGTTCTGCGTGATCACCCCGTCGACCAGGCCGCTCACCTGGAGCCGGGCCACCGCCCGGTGGCCGTCGTTGGGGTGGGCGCCCCCGATCGTCCGCCAGCCGAGATGGCTGCGCGCCCAGTAGCGCCGCCGGGCCACCGGATCGCCGGTGAACGTCTGGTACGTCATCGGGGTGGACCGGCGGGCCGAACCGGACGGGCCCCGGTAGTCCGGGATGCCCGAGTCGGTGGACAGGCCGGCGCCGCTGAGCACCACCACACCGCCCTCGGCCACGAGCGCGTCCAGCCGCCCCAACTGCTCCACCACCTGTAGGTCCATGACACACATGGTCCCTCGCACGGGTGACGGATCGAGAACCTCGTACGGGTGGCCGTGGCGACTTCGGCCGGTGCGCGCCGATTCGGCTGCGAGTAATTTGACTTGGAGGTGCTCCATGGAACCCGTCCTACAGACCATTCTCGGAGCGGTGCCGCAGGCCACCGCGTTCTGGCTGATGATCCCGCTCGCCCTGGCGATCGCGGTCGCCGTGGCGGCGCTGCCCCGCGGAGTGCGGGCCCCGGCCGTACCGGTGACCGACGACAACCGGCTCGCCGCCGTTCTGGAGGCGGCCGCCGCCGAGGCCGCCGAGACCGCCCAGCGCCGCCGCACCGAGTGGCTGACCGCCCAGACCGACGTCGACGATGCCTGGCAGGCGTACGAGGAGGCCTCCGACGCGGCCCGCCGGATCGCCGCCGCCACCGCCTTCCCGCTGATGAGCCGCCGCCGCAAGCCGGGGGAGAACGTCCACCGCCAGCGCTACCTGCACCGCGTCGCCACCGAGCTGTGCCGCTCCCGGCAACTGTCGATCGCCCAGCTCGCCGACGTGTTCGCGCACCGCGGCTGGAACCCGCGACTGCACCCCGTCCAGCAGGAGCCGATCCTGCGCAACGCGGTTCGGGCGTTCCGCCTCGAGGCGTACCGGAAAGCCGTCGAACGGGAGCGGGCCGCCTGGCGCGGGGCCGATGCCGCCGCCGAGACATTGCGCACTCTGCGTGCCGACGCGGCCGCCGCCCGGCTGGCCGGCCCCGCGGCCGAGACCGCCGAAAGGCACTGGTGGACCGAGCAGTGGACACCGGCGGAACTCCACGCCGCCGCCTGATGTCCACGTCCGGGCCGCGCACCGTTCCCAGCGGACTGTGACGACCGCCCGGTAACCTGGCCGGGCGGGACGGCGGTACAGGCGCGGCAAGGAGGCGATGGTGACGATTACTCCCGCAGGTGGTTCCTCGCCTGTGGTCCGGATTCACCGGGCCGCACTGATCGAGGACGCCGTGCACGAGATCGTCGAGCGCCGCCTGCGCGGTCGCGGCTGGAAGCCGTACATCACCGCGTACACCGGTTACGGCGCTCCCGGCTGGGCCCGGGTGATGGCCCGTGTGCTGCTCAGCCGCCCCGGACGGGTCCGCCGCAAGCGGGAGAAGATCCGCGGCTGGCGCAGCTTCACCACCACCCCGGTGAGCAACGCCCTGGTCCGCATCGAGGTCGGGGGGACCGTCACCGAGGCGCGCACCGACCGCAGCGGCTACCTCGACGTCATGGTCAAGGGCGACCTCGACCCGGGCTGGGGGAGCGCGAAACTCTCCACCGAGGGCACCGTTCCGGTCGACGCCCCGATCCGGGTGATCGACCCCACAGTCAAGTTCGGTGTGATCTCCGACATCGACGACACGGTCATGGTGACCACCCTGCCCCGGCCGCTGCTCGCCGCGTGGAACACGTTCGTCCTCGACGAGCACGCCCGCGCCGCGGTCCCCGGCATGGCGGTGCTCTACGAGCGGATGGTCAACGCCCACCCCGGCACCCCGGTGGTCTACCTCTCCACCGGCGCGTGGAACGTGGCGCCCACCCTCACCCGGTTCCTCAGCCGCCACCTCTACCCGGCCGGCCCGATCCTGCTCACCGACTGGGGCCCCACCCCGGACCGCTGGTTCCGCAGCGGCCAGGAGCACAAGCGCAAGTCGCTGCGCCGCCTTGCCGCCGAGTTCCCGGACGTGAAGTGGCTGCTCATCGGCGACGACGGGCAGCACGACCAGGAGATCTACTCCGAGTTCGCCCGGGAGCACCCGGACAACGTGGCCGCCGTGGCGATCCGCCGGCTCTCCCCGACCCAGGCCGTGCTCGCCGGCGCCATCCCCGGCCCGTCGGAAACCGCCGAGGTCGTGCCCTCCGGCGGCAAGACCTGGTTCTCCGCGCCGGACGGCGCCGGCCTGTGGTCGCTGCTGCGCGACACGGACCTGATCTCCTAGGGCTTGTCCACCTCAGGCCTGGTGGTCGTCTCGGCGACGCGCGCGTGCAACCTGCCCCGGATCTCCTCCGGAGTGTAGGCACGGCGCCTGCGCTCCGCCCGGGCGATCACCACACCGGTCGCCGCGACTCCCGCCAGTCCCGCCAGTCCCGCTATCTTCCACCACCGCATCAGCCGAGAATAGACACCGTGGTTGCCGAACTCAGCCTCGACGAGGCCATCGACCTGACCCGTACCGGTGACATCTGGATCTTCCGGGGCCGTTCCGGCCCGGACCGGGCCATCCAGACCCTCACCAACAGCCCGGTGAACCACGTCGGCATGTCCCTGGTGATCGACGACATGCCGCCGTTGATGTGGCACGCCGAGCTGGGCAGATCCCTTCCGGACATGTGGTCCGGCAGCTTCCAGCGCGGCGTCCAGCTGCACGACCTGCGCGACGCGGTCACCGTCTGGGCCCGCCGGTACGGTCAGCGCGGCTGGCTGCGGCAGCTCGACCCGGGCGTCACCCGCACGATGGAGGACAGGGCGCTCAAGACCGTGGCCCGCCTGGACGGCACGCCGTTCCCGTCCACCTCGCAGCTGGCCTTCCGCTGGATCCGCGGCCGGGTGCCGCAGATCCGCCTGCCGTGGAAGGACGGCGAGGTCAGCGACGCCACCCTGGAGAAGGCGTACTGCGCCGAAGTGGTCGCGGTGACCTATGAGGACATGGGCCTGCTGCCGCGCGGCCGCAAAGCCAACTGGTACGACCCGGGCCGCTTCTGGAGCGGCGACGAACTCGAGCTGTGCGCCGGTTTCACCCTCGGGGAGGAGCTCACGGTCCGCGTGCCCGAGGACTGACCAGGCCCGCCCGGCGGAGAATGACCCGCATGAGCGAGCGCCCGACCGCCGGCGTGACCGGATGAGCCGCCTGGTCGCCAGGGTGACCGAGGTCGTCGCCCTGGACCGGCTGCGCGCCGCGGCCGCCACCGGCTCGGGCGCCGTCGTGCTGATCACCGGCGAGGCCGGCATCGGCAAGACGGCGGTCGTCGAGGAGTTCTCCGCCCGGGCGACGGCCGCCGGGGCCACCGTGCTGACCGGCCGCGCCGACCCGGGCGAGGGGGCGCCCGCGTTCTGGCCGTGGTCACGCCTGCTCGACCACGGCCTGCCCGGCCCCGCCTCAACGTCTCCCGGCCCCGTTCTTCCCGGGTCCGGCCCCTTGCCGGCGGCGGGTGGCGACCCCGGCGAGCCGCCGGCGACCGTGCGGTTCCGGGCCATCCACGCCACCGTCCAGCTCCTGCGGGCCGCGGCGGCCTCCACCGACGGTGGCCTGATCCTCGTCCTGGAGGACCTGCACTGGGCCGACCCCGCCTCACTCGCCCTGCTCGCCGCCCTGACCCGGGACGTGGCCGACACTCCGATCCTGGTCGTCGTCACCGCCCGCGCCCTGGAGATCGATCTCCCCGGCGCCGAGACCCTCGCCCTCCGGCCGTGGAACCAGGCCGCCGTCACCGACTACCTGACCCGGCACACCGACGGCCCGGTACACCCCTCCTGGCCGCCGGTGGTGCACCGGCTCGGTGGCGGGAACCCGCTCTACACCCGAGAACTGGCCCGCCTGCTCACCGGCCGCCTCCGCCGCCCGGCCACCGCCGTCGACCCGCCCGACGGCCTGCTCCGCCTGGCCGGCCGCCGGACCGCCACCCTCACCCCGGCCTGCCGCGACCTCCTCGGCCTCGCCGCCGCCCTGGGCCCGGAGATCGACGTCCCCCTGCTCACCCGCATCACGGCCGCCTCCCCGCCGGCTCGCATCACGGCCGCCTCCCCGCCGGCTCGCATCACGGCCGCCTCCCCGCCGGCTCGCATCACGGCCGCCGACATCGAGTCGCTTCTCGCCGAGGCGATCGAGGCCGGGGTGCTGGCCGAGGACCGGCTGGCGCCGGCCCGCCTCAGGTTCACCCACGAGCTGCTCCGCGAGGCCCGCTACGCCGAACTGTCCCGGACCGAGCGGATCACCGCACACCGCCGGATCGCCGACACCCTGCACGGCTCCGGTGCCGACCCCGCCGAGACGGCCCGGCACCGGATCCGCTGCGCGGTGGACGACGAATCCCGTCAGGCCGCCCGGGACGCCTGCGAGGCAGCGGCCTTGGAGGCCGGCCGCCGGCTCGACCATCACGCCGCGGCCACCTGGCTCGGACAGGCCCTCGACCTCTTCCCGGCCGACCCCGAACTGCGGCTGAACCGGGCCCGCGCCGCCAGCCGCGACGGCCTGCTCACGCTGGCCGTCGCGGACTGCGCCGCCGTACTCGATCTGGCCGAGGCCGAACGGCGTCCCGGCCTGGCCACCGCGGCCGCCCTGGTCGTCCGCGGCTACGGCGGCCAGGTCGCCCCGGCCCTCACCCGCCTCTGCGAACGGGCCTTGACCCTGTCCGGCGCCGAAGGCCTGTCCGGCGCCGAAGGCCTGTCCGGCTTCGAAGGCCTGTCCGGCTTCGAAGGCCCGTCCGGCTTCGATGGCGGTCAGGCGGACCGCGCCGAGCTGCTGGCCCACTACGCGTTCCTGCTGGTGGAGACCGGGAACCACGCCCGCGCCGAGGACCTCAGCCGCCAGGCGATGGCGCTGGCCGAGCGAACCGGCGACCCCCGCGCGATGGCCGCCGCCGTACACGCCCGCCACGAGGTGCTGGACCCGTTCGCCGACACCGGCGAGGTCCTCGATCTGGCCGGGCGCAGCTGCCGCCTGGCCGCCGTCTCCGGCCGGGCGGACGCCGAGCTCTGGGGCCGTCTCTGGCGGCTCGACGCCCTGCTGACTCTCGGGGACCTGCCCGCCTACGACGTGGAGATCACCGGCCTGGCCGCTCTCGCGGACCGGATCGGCTGGCCGGTGGCCCGCTGGCACCTGCTGCGGGCCCGCGCCGCCCGTCTGCTGCTCAGCGGCCGCATCAAGGCGGCCCGCGAGACGGCGGACGAGGCGTTCGCCCTGGCCGGGACGTTCGAGGAGCAGCCCGCCCGGGAACTGCACTCGGCCTTCCTCACCTGCCTGGCCCCGTTCAGCGGCGAGCCACCACCGTGGCCGTCCGATCTGCCCGGTGCGATCGCCGACTTCGGCGCCGAGCCGATCGTCACCGCGAACCTCGCCCGCCTGTCGATCCAGGCCGGCGACCGGGTGGCCGGAACCGAGTGCGCCCGCCGCCTTCGCGCCATGCTGCCGGACCTTCCCCGGGACGGCCGGCACACCTTCGTGGCGCTGAGCACCGGGGAGCTGGCCGCCTGGCTCGGCGACCCGGATCTCACCGCCGCCGCGTACGCCCTGGTGCTTCCCCGCGCGGACCGGTTCCTCAACGCGATGACCGCCTGCTACGGCGCGATCGCCCGCCCGCTCGGCCTGATGGCCGCCGCGCTCGGCGACCGGGAGGCGGCGGCCCGGCACTTCACTGACGCGATCTCCCGGGAGGAGCGCTGCGGTGCCGCGCCTTTCGCCGCGCAGTCGTTGTTGGGGTACGCCGTGAGCGTTCACGATGCCGATCCGCGCCTCGCCCGTACCCTTGCCGGTCAGGCTCTCGCCATCGCCCGCCGCCTGGCCCTGCCCGCCCTGGTCGCCGCGGCGGCCGAACTGACCCGTGACGAGTTGACCGTCCGGGAGCGGGAGATCGCCACCCTGGCCGCCGAGGGTCTGCCGAACCGCCTGATCGCCGACCGCCTGCACATCTCCGAGCGGACCGTGGAGACGCACGTCCGCAACACCCTGGCCAAGCTGGGCGTCACCAACCGCACCCAGCTCGCCGCGCGCCTGCGCCCCGGTGCCGGAACTCAGTACTGACACTGAGGTGCCCGCGCCCGGTCCGCGACAGCCTGTTCCCATGACGACGAATCAGCTCACCGGCATCCGGCCCGGCACCTACCTCCTGGACCCGGCCCGCTCGTCCTGCCGGATCACCGCCGCCCACGTGTTCGGCCTGCGGCCGGTGACCGGGACGATGGCCCTCACCGGCGGCACCGTCACGGTGGCCGCCGACCCGGAACGCTCGATCGCCTCCGCCGAACTGGACGCGTCCAGCTTCACCACCGACGACCCGCGCCGTGACCGGGACGTCCGGGGCCGCCGCTTTCTGGACACCGTGAACCATCCGGAGATCGGCTTCCGCAGCACCGGCCTGCACCTGGATCCCGAGGGCTGGCGGATGACCGGCGTACTGGCGGTGCGCGGCGGCTGCTGCGACGTGACCCTGAACGTGCATCCGGCCATCCCGGTCGGCGACGGCTACCGCCTCACGGCCGTCTGCCTGGTCGACCGGGTCGCGGCCGGCGTCACCGCCGGCCGCCCGCTGATCGCCCGGCACATCCGGGTCGAACTCGACCTGTGCGCCCTGCGCATCCCCGCCGTTCCCACCCCGCACACCGCCGACGCCGTCTCGTACCCCTGATCCCACCCGCCGGTCACGTCCGCGACAGCCCTGACACCCAGCCAACATCCGGATTCATCCTCTTTGTCCGGCCAGAGAATCTTCTGTGGTCGAGGTCCGTGTTTCGCTTCCGCCCCTTTTTCGGTACGCGCGACGTCGTCCCGCCTCATCGGGGCCGTTCCGTCCGGTCGGCGCGTGCTCGCTGCCCGCTCCGGGCTTGTGCCGCGCCCGCCGGGCGTAGATCGGTCGGATACCCCCGCATGTGCCGCCGGTCCCGCCGGGGTGGGTGGTTGGGGTGGTGATTGCCAGGCATCCGGGGGTGTTGCTTGCGGCCGTCACGCCGGTCGCGCCGGGTGGGTGGTGGCGGTTGACGCCGGTCGCGCCTCGGGAGTCCGTCGGGAGTCACTCACCGTGAGCGTGGCGGTGAGCGTGTGGAGGCGCGTGGTAGATCGGTGCTGTTCCAGCCATCTCGAGATACCACAGGGGCCGGTGAACGGGGTCCCGCGCTTACGGGGAGTTTCGGCCGGTCAGGTTCGGGGTGAGCGCGCGCGAAAGCCACCGGGTGGGTGACCGGCGCAACGGCCGGGAGCGGCAACCCGGGTGCCTGGCAGGCAAGACCGCGACCATCCGCCCAGCGTGACCCGGTCGCCGAGGGCGAGAGCCGACGCCCCGGCCGTGACCGGCGGCAAAGAGGCAGAGGCGGCGACCGGGGCGGCCTGCCCGGCCACCGATCTACGCCCGGCGGGGGCGGCAGAGGCCGGAATGGGCGGGACGGGACGGATGAGGCGGGACGAGGACACGCGTACCGGAAAAAGCGAAACGCGGACCTCGATCACAGAGGTTTCATGGCCGTGGGCGCTGTTTCAGGGGTCGCCGGGGTAACGCCGACAGCCAGCCGGACGGATCCGGCTGGCTGTGCGGGTTGTTTCAGGGGTGTTGAGGCGCGGGTCAGCGGCCCGAACGGCGGTCGCTGAAACGGGTCGAGAACGCGGCGGCGCCTCCGCCCGAGGTGGTGCGCTGCTGGGGCGTACCGGATCGGGGTGTGGAAGCGGAACCGCGCGCCTGGCCCGCCCCGCGCGATGTGCCCGACCCGCGCTGAGCCTGGCCGGAGCCGCGGGACGTGCCCGGCTCCCGCTGGGCCTGGCCGGATTCGGGTGACTGACCGGATCCGGCCGCCCGGCGAGCGCCACGCCGCCGGCCCGGGCTCTGCGCCCGGCCCTGACCCTGCCCGCCGGCTTCCTGCGCCGAGCCCGCTGTCCGGGGCCGACCGCCGGCTTCCTGCGCCGGGGCCGCCGTTCGGGACCGGCCCGTGGCCGCCGGAGCGGACGGCTGCGCCGCGGCCGGTGAGGACTCGGAGGAGGCGCCGCGGCCGCGGCGGGGACGACGGGAGCGGCCCGCCGTGCCCTCGGCCGGAGCCTCCGGGGAGGCCGGGCGGGACGGGGCCGGACGGGACGCCGGCGCGGCGGTCACCGGGGCGCTGAAGGTGCGCTCGCCCGGCGCGAGTTCGGCGAGCAGGGTGTCGCCCGGCCGGGTCCGGGTGGTCACCGGCCGGATTCCGGCCTTGCGGGCCAGGTCACGGACGTCGGCCTGCTGCTCGTCGGTCATCAGCGTGATCACCGTGCCGCGGGCGCCGGCCCGGGCGGTACGGCCGGAGCGGTGCAGGTAGGCCTTGTGCTCGACCGGCGGGTCGGCGTGGATGACCAGCGCCACGTCGTCGACGTGGATGCCGCGGGCCGCGATGTCGGTGGCGACCAGGGTCCCCGCGGTGCCGTCGGAGAACGCCGACAGGTTGCGGTTGCGGGCGTTCTGCGCCAGGTTGCCGTGCAGTTCGACGGCCGGCACCCCGGCCGCGTTGAGCTGCCGGGTCAGCACCTTGGCCCGCCGCTTGGTCCGGGTGAAGACGACCGAACGGCCGGGCGCCGCCAGCAACTCGACGAGCACGCCGAACCGGTCGTCGTCGCGGACGTGCAGCACGTGGTGGTCCATCTCGACGGGCGCCTGGGCGGCCGAGTCCACATGGTGGGTCACCGGCTTGTGCATGAAGGACCGCACCAGCACGTCCACCCCGTTGTCCAGGGTGGCCGAGAAGAGCAGCCGCTGGCCGCCGGACGGGGTCTGCGACATGAGCCGCCGCACCACCGGCAGGAAGCCGAGGTCGGCCATGTGGTCGGCCTCGTCGAGGACGGTGACTTCGACGCCCTCCAGTGAGGCGTGTCCGCCACGGATGTGGTCGTCGAGCCGGCCGGGGCAGGCCACCAGCACATCGACGCCCGCTTTCAGGGCCTTGATCTGCGGGTTCGGCCCGACGCCGCCGAAGACGACGAGGGTGCGCAGCCCGGCCGCGTCGGCGAGCGGGCGCACGGTGGCCTCGATCTGGGTGGCCAGCTCCCGGGTGGGCGCGAGGATCAGCGCACGCGGGCGGCCGGGCCGGGCCGGCGCCTTGGACGCGGCCAGGCGGGCCACGACCGGGATGGCGAACGCGTACGTCTTGCCGGAACCGGTACGTCCTCGGCCCAGCACGTCGCGGCCGGCCAGAGAGTCGGGAAGGGTGGCCGCCTGAATGGGGAACGGGGTGGTGATCCCGAGCCGGTCCAGTGCCGTGGTGAGGACGGCGGGCACGCCGAGCTCGAGGAAGGTCTGCATGAAGATGGGTACTCCGGGTGGTCGATTACTGATCATTCTACCCGCGCACCCTCCGCAACCACTTCGCACCTCAAGGTGAACCCCGCGGCACTCAGCGCGCCGCATCTTTTTCCTCAGCGCCGGAGATCCCCTGCCGGCCGGTACCTGAGGAGACCCCCTGATGAGTGGTGAAGCGCCTTTCATCGAGCGGCGTGGCGAGGACATCGTCCGGGCGAACATGCCGCTCGTCGGGCACCTGGTGAGGGAGATGCTGGCCCGCGTGCCGTCGCACGTGAACCGGGACGATCTGCTTTCCGCCGGCTATGCGGCGCTGGTCTCGGCGGCCCGTGGCTTCGACGCCGAGCGTGGGGTGCCGTTCGCCCGTTTCGCCGCCGCCCGGGTACGCGGCGCCCTGCTGGACGAGCTGCGGGGCCTGGACTGGGCCAGCCGCTCGGTACGCCAGCGGGCCCGCCGTGTCGACTCCGCCCGCGAGGAGCTGATGGCCGAGCTGGGCCGGACGCCCACCGTGCAGGAGATCGCCGACAAGCTGGGCTGCACCGTGGAGGACATCGAGCACGGCGAGGGCGACGTGCACCGGGCCACCGTGTTCAGCCTCCAGGGTTTCGCGACCGCGACCGCCGACGACATCGTCACCGAGCCGGGCGCCGGGCCGGAGGAGATGCTGCTGCGCCGGGAGCGGTTCGGCTATCTGCGGCATGCCGTCGAGTCGCTGCCGGAGCGGCTGCGCACGGTGGTGCAGGGCTACTTCTTCGAGGAGCGGCCGATGGTCCAGATCGCGGCCGATCTGGGGGTCAGCGAGTCGCGGGTGTCGCAGTTGCGTGCCGAGGCGCTGGTCCTGCTCCGGGACGGGCTGAACACCCACCTCGACCCGGCCATGGCGGCGCAGAGCCCGCCGAAGGAGGGCTGTGTGGCCCGGCGCCGGGCCGCCTACTACGACAAGATCGCCAGCCGGGGCACCCTGCGTACCCGGCTCGATCTGACCGGCCCGGACGGCCTGCCGCTGGCGGCCGCCTAGACAGTGCCGGGGGCACGGGGCCCGCCGCGGATCGCGGCGGGCCCCGGAAGATCAGCCGCCCGCGCAGGTGCCGGCCTTCTTCTGCGCGGCGATCGCCTTGTCGGCGCCCAGCTTGTAGAGGGTCAGGCCCTCCTTGGCCGGTTCCAGCCGCCACGCGTCGGCCTCGTAGACCATGGTGTACGACTGGGCCGCCACCAGTTGCTTCGCGATCACCACGGCCCGGTCGGTGCCCTCCATCCGGGCGCTGGTGAGCTGGATCGCCAGGCCCTTGCGGGAGCAGGTGGTGTTCAGCTTGACGTAGTCGTCCTTGCTGATCGCCTGCTTGCCGGACGACGTGTACATCTCCCACGCGCCGGCGAAGTCGCCACCGCTGAACCGGTCGAAGACGGTCTGGGCGGCGACCTTCGCGCCCTCCAGGGTCTTCGGCTCGGGACCGCCGGCGGCCGCCGCCGCGGCGTTGCCGGCCGGGGCCTCGCTGTCCTCGGAGCAGGCGGCGGAGAACGTGAGGATGGCGGCCGCGGCGAGGGCCAGGGCGCCCAGACGTCGATACGGGTGGTTGCTGTCCATGTCCCGGTTAATCCCATCGACGGGCCTGGCGTAACGGGCCGCCGGGGGCGATGACGGGTTCCGGACAGTCCCGCCCGGGGCCGTAACCTGCGGTGCCTCCGCTATTCTGGTCGTTTGCCGAAAGCGTTGCGGCAAACAAAAAAGGGCAACCATAAGAATGGCTGCCGAACGCCGGAATGATAGCACGAAAAGGGGCGACTTTGTCAAGCTCGAACGCCGACATCGATTCTGAGCAGGCGTACTTGACCACGCTCTACCAGCGGCTGGATCAATTGCGTGACCAGGCCGACAGCAGGTTGCGCGCGATCCTGCTGGAAGCGGGCGGAACCCCGCAGGGCCGGACCCAGCGGGAGGCCACCCGCGGCCACTACGCCGAACAGCTGGCCCAGTTCAATTCGGTGGAGAACGGCCTCTGCTTCGGCCGGCTGGACTTCTCCGCCAGTAATCCCCGCTACATCGGCCGGCTCGGGCTCTTCGCCGAGGACCGTGACCAGGATCCCCTTCTGGTGGACTGGCGGGCCCCGGCCGCCCGGCCGTTCTATCTGGCCACCGCGGTCAGCCCGGAGGGGGTGACCCGGCGGCGGCACCTGCGCACCCGGGGCCGGGTGCTCACCGGGATCGACGACGAGGTGCTCGACATCGAGGCCGGCGACGGCAGCGGCCGGGAGGACGTGACAGGTGAGGCGGCGCTGCTGTCCGCGCTCACCGCCAAGCGGACCGGCCGGATGCGCGACATCGTCGAGACCATCCAGGCCGAACAGGACGAGGTGATCCGTTCCGGACTGCCCGGTGTGCTGGTGGTCCAGGGCGGTCCGGGCACCGGGAAGACGGCGGTGGCACTGCACCGGGCGGCCTACCTGCTCTACACCTACCGGGAGCAGCTCACCCGTACCGGTGTGCTGATCCTCGGGCCGAACACCACGTTCCTGCGCTACATCTCCCAGGTGCTGCCGTCACTTGCCGAGACCGGTGTGTTGCTGGCCACCCTGGGTGACATGTTCCCGGGGGTCCGCGCGCACGCCGCCGAACCGCCCACGGTCGCCGCGGTCAAGGGCGGCCTGGGCATCCTCGACGCCCTGGAGAACGCGGTCGCCGACCGGCAGACCGTGCCGGACACCTTCGTCGAGGTCGACCACGACGGCTATCCGCTGCGCATCGAGCGGGAGGTGCTGCTCGCCGCCCGGGCCGCGGCCCGCCGGTCCGGTAGGCCGCACAACGTGGCCCGGCAGGTCTTCGTGACCGAGGCCATCCACCAGCTCTCCCTGCAGATCGCCGAGCGGATCGGCGCCGACCCACTGGGCGGCGAGAACCTGCTCTCCGCGGCCGACCTCGCGGAGACCCGCCGTGAGCTGCGCGAGGACATCGACGTACAGCAGGCGCTCTTCGACTTCTGGCCGGTGCTCACCCCGCGCCAGGTGCTGCGCGACCTGCTCTCCGACGCCGGCCGGCTGGAGTCGGCCGGTCTGCCGGCCACGCTGCTGCGCGAACGCGGCCACGGCTGGACACCGGCCGACGTGCCGCTGCTCGACGAGCTGGCCGAGCTGCTCGGCGTCGACGACACGCTCAAGGTGCGTGAGCAGCAACGGCAGAGAAAGGCCGCGATCGAGTACGCGGAAGGCGTGCTGGAGATCGTCGAGGGTTCCCGGTCGCTGGACTTCGAGGACGAGGGCGCCGAGAAGGACGAGATCCTCTCCGCGCTCGACGTGGTCGACGCCGGCGCGTTCGTCGAGCGGCACGAGGTGATCGACACGCGGACCGCCGCCGAACGGGCCGCCGCCGACCGCAGCTGGGTGTTCGGGCACGTGATCGTCGACGAGGCGCAGGAGCTGTCGCCGATGGCCTGGCGGCTGCTCATGCGCCGCTGCCCGAGCCGTTCGATGACCGCGGTCGGTGACGTCGCGCAGACCTCCGAGCTGGCCGGGACCACCACCTGGGAGCAGGTCTTCGAGCCGTACGTGGCGCAGCGCTGGCGGATCGTCGAGCTGAGCGTCAACTACCGGACGCCGTCCGAGGTGATGGCGGTCGCGGCCGACGTGCTGGCCGCGGTCGATCCCGCGCTACGGCCTCCGCGGTCGGTCCGCTCGGCCGGCGTGACGCCGTGGGCGCGCCGGGTGCCGCCGGCCGCGCTCGTCGAGGAGCTCGTCACGGTGGTACGCAAGGAGGCGTCCCTGATCGAGGAGGGCCGTCTCGGTGTCCTGGTCCCGGAGAGCCTGGAGCCGTCCCTGGGCGCCGAGCTGGTGGCCGCCGTCCCCGGCGCGGCCGTGGGGGAGCAGCCCGACCTGCTGAACCACGTGGTGCTGATGACCGTCCGCCAGGCGAAGGGTCTCGAGTTCGACTCGGTGCTGGTGGTGGCCCCCGACGCGATCATCGCCGAGAGCCCGCGTGGCCTCTCCGACCTGTACGTCGCGGTCACCCGGGCCACCCGCAGCCTCGGCGTCCTGCACACCACCGACCTGCCGAAGGTGCTCGCCTCGCTGGCCTGACCACGGGCGCGCGCCCGGCGTACCGGGAAAGGGCCGGAGAAGGACCCTCGGGGAGGGTGGGAGGGCAACGAATCGGGCCCGGCGCCGGAGGACGCCGGGCCCGATCGTGTGTCAGGCGGCCGGAGCGGACTTGACGCCGCGGCCGATCGCGGTGTGGCCGTTGGCGTTGGTCATCGCCAGGCGGCTGCGCATCGAGGTGTTGCTGGCGATGTTGGCGTAGTACGTGGCGCGGCGGCGGGCCGTGATGCTGTCCGGGTTCTCCGGGACCGGGGCCAGCTCCGGGTTCAGGTGGGTGTTCAGGCCGTCGCGCAGCAGCGAGAGGGCCTCGGCGCGCAGCTGTGAGACACGCGACTCGGTGACACCCAGGTCGGCGGCGATCTCCGCCATCGGGCGCTCGGCGAGGAAGTACTCGTTCACCACGGTCTGGAGGCGGTCCGGCAGCGAGCCGATGGCGTGGTGCAGGTAGCCGATCTGCTCACGGCGCAGCAGCATCTCCTCCGGGCCCGGGGTCGGCTCGGTGACCAGGTCGTCGGCGCTGCTCGTGGTGAAGCCCTGCAACGACAGGACGGTGGCCCGCTGCACGTCGGTGTCGGTCTGGTGCAGGTCGGTGGTGGTGGTGCCGAGCGCCTGGGCCAGCTCCTCCGGCGTGGGCGTACGGCCCAGCGTGGTGGTGAGGTTCTGACGGGTCACGTCGGTGTTGCGGGCCTTGGACCGCACCGAACGGGTCGCCCAGTCCAGGGCGCGCAGCTCGTCGAGGAGCCCGCCGCGGATGCGGGTGGCGGCGAAGCGGTGGAACGGGACGCCGCGGGCCGGGTCCCAGCCGCGGGCCGCGGTGACCAGGGCGTGCAGGCCGGCGCTGGTCAGGTCGTCGCGGTGGATGTGGTTCGGGATCCGGGAGAGCATGTCGCGGACCAGGTGGCCGACCAGCGGCATGTGCGTGCGGATCAGCTCCTCCTGCTCGGCGGCGGAGAGCACGGGCGAGGCGGTGTCGGCGATCAGGTCGGCGGCGGTCGTCGCGGTGCTGGTCATTCGTTTCCCCCGGTTGTTCGTCGGCGCCCCTGGCTGGGTGGGCACCGGCTGACAGGAGAAACTTTCGAGTGCGGGGGGTGCACGCTCCGGTCACTTACGGTTGTCTGGCGGTTGCATCGGACCGGCCTGCTCCGTGACGGCTCTTGGATCGGCGGGCGAGGGCCTCGGTTGAGGGTTCGGAAGCGGTACGGCAGGGTGTGCGCATGGATTTGAGCGACACCGGTTCGGCCATCGCCCTCATCTCCGGCCTGGTGATCCTGACCGGCGTGGTCGGGGTCCTGGTGCCGGTGCTTCCCGGCCTGCTGCTGACCTGGTCCGGGGTGATGCTCTGGGCGGTCCTCGGCGACGGCGGCGGCGGCGCCCGGCTCGTGGTCGCGGTGCTCGCCACGGTGCTCACCGGCCTGGGCCTGGTGATCAAGTACCTGTGGCCGGGGAAGAAGCTCAAGGACAGCGGCGTGCCCACGTCGGCGCTGCTGGCCGGCGGGGTGCTCGGCATCGTCGGCTTCTTCGTGGTGCCGTTCGTGGGCCTGATCCTCGGCTTCGTGCTCGGGATCTGGCTGGTCGAGCTGAGCCGGCTGGGCGTGGAGCGGGCCTGGCCGTCGACCCGCTCGGCGCTCGGGGCGGTCGGCCTGGCCCTGCTGGTGGAGCTGGCGGCGGCGCTGGCGATCGCGGTGATCTGGCTCTTCGGCCTGGCGTTTGCCTGAGGGCTTCGCTCAAGGGCGAATCCTAGGAGCGGATCCTGACGGCGGGTCTTAGGAGCGGGTCTTAGGAGCGGATCCTAGGAGCGGGCCATCCGGCGGCGTCGCCGGACGGCGATCAGGAGCAGCAGCGGCGTGCCGGTGAGCAGCACCGCCACCGAGGCCGCCGCCGCGACGGTCAGCCCGGCCGGCGCGGACGGCCGCTCGTTGCCGGCCCCACCGCCGCCGGCGGCCGTGGTCTTCTCCACCCGGGGCGTACTGGAGGCCGCCACCTCCTCCGGGGTGACCAGGTTGCCCACCGACGACCCGGCCGGCAGCGAGAACCCCCAGTCGAGCAGCTTGGCGCCCTGTTCCCAGCCGCGCAGCGGCCGCGCCTCGGCGCCCAGCAGGGTGGCCACCAGGGTGCGGCCGTCGCGGGTGGCCGCACCGACGTAGCTGTGCCGGGCGAGGGTGGTGAACCCGGTCTTCCCGCCGAGCGCGCCCGGGTAGTTGTAGATCAGCTTGTTCTCGTTCTGGAACTGGAAGCCGCCCACCTTCGGCTTCTTCTGCGCGGGCAGCCGGGCCGTCTTCGTCAGCACGTACTTGCGGAAGTCGTCGCTGGCGAAGCACACCCGGGCGATCAGCGCCAGGTCGTACGCGCTGGTGAACTGCCCTTTGCCGTCCAGCCCGGACGGGGTGACCGCGTGCGTCTGGCGTGCGCCGAGCGCGGCCGCCTTGGCGTTCATGGCGGCGACCGTCGTGGCGAGGCCGTCCTTGCCGCCGCCTCCGGCCAGCCGGGCGAGCGCGTTGGCGGCGTCGTTGCCCGAGTTGAGCATCAGCCCGAGCCAGAGGGTCGCGATCGTGTACTGCCCGCCGACCACGAGGCCGACCGCCGAGCTGCCGGGCTCGATGTCCAGGTCGCCGCGGGTCACGGTGATCTTCTGAGCCGGGTCGAGCTGATCGATCGCGGTCGCGGCGAGCAGCATCTTCTGCACACTGGCCGGGGTCTGGTGGACGTGCGGGCCGCAGGCGCCGAGCACCTCGCCGGTCTCCAGGTCGGCCACCAGCCAGGTGGTGGCGGTCAGGGCCGGCGGCTTCGGGCTGTTCTCCGGGACGACCAGGCCGTGGGTGGCGAGGTCGTCGCCGCCGACCCGCATGTCCTCGGCCACCTCGGCGGGCGGGGTGGGCCGGGGCGGCGCGCTGGGCTTGGCGATCTTCGGCTTGGGGCACGGGATCTCGGCGCGGGCGGCCGACGCCGTCGCCGGGACTCCGGTGAGCACGAGAAGCACGGCCGCGCACGCCGCCACGAGAGCTCTCACGGCCAGACGTCCCCGGCGGTCAGCCGCTTCTCCAGCAGGGTGGCCAGGGGGATCGAATCCCCGTCGCGCCCGCCCGCGCCCACGATCAGCCGCGGCATGCTGGGGGAGAGGTCGGCGCCGGTGAACCGGGCCCGCAGCGACGGCGTCACGGTGAGCACGTAGTACTCCCCGTCGTCGCCGACGGCCACCGAGCGGTCGGATTTCAGGTACCACCCGCGGATGTGCGTCCGGTAGGTCGACCGGCCGTCGAGACTGCGGGCGGCCAGCGTGTGCGGGGCCAGGCCGGCCTCGGCGGCACGGCGCACGAAGTCGTCGAGCAGCGCGGCGGCCTGCCGCGCCTCCGCGCTCCGGTCCGCCTCGAGGGCGGCGGCGCGAACGGCAACGGCCCGGCGCTGCTGCTCCCGCCAGGCGGCCTGCTCGTCCTGCATGGCGCCGACCCTAACGCGAGACGCCGGGTTCCGGTCAACCGGGCTTTCCCGGATTCTGCTCCAATTCCCAGGTTCCATTCCGATAACCGGGGCGAAAAGAATTGCCGGATCGCGGTGGGGAGTTGCGCCATGGCCCTTCCGCGCGCCAGACTGAGGCTTATTCGGGACCCACCTTGAGTGTCACTCAGCGTAGGTCGGCGGCGGCGGCCTCCACCGTCGTGAATGAGCCTCACCGGGTTCGGTTGATTAATTCTTCTCGGGAGTCGTTATGGCGCGGCAGGTAATCACCACCCTGATCGACGATCTGGACGGCAAGAAGGCAGATCGGACGGTCGAGTTCAGTCTGGACGGCGTCAGCTACACGATCGACCTTTCCGAGGCCAATGCCGGAAGGCTGCGTAAGGCCCTGGACCCGTTCATCTCCGCGGGCACCCGGCTGGGACGCACCACGTCGGGGCGTATCCCGTCGCGTGGCGCCGCCCCCGTCCGCACCGCGGGTTCCCGCGACGAGAACCGGTTGATCCGGGAGTGGGCGATCCGGAACGGGCACAAAATCTCCGAGCGGGGCCGCATTCCGCAGGAGGTCAGCAACGCCTACCGGGCGGCGCACGGGCGCTGATTCCCAACGGTTGTCACCGTGCCGGCGGCCCCTCACCGGCACGGTGCGTGACGTTGCCTTGACGCGGTGCGAGACCGTCGATCTCGGTGTGTGGAGCCGGCGATAACCGGCGGTAAACGGACCGGCTGCCGGAGACCGTGATAAATCCCACTCGATCATCGAGGGAATCGCAATCGGTCCGAATGGGACCCGGCTTTACCGATTAGTGAGGCGGGGCAGCTCCGCGGCGACCGCCTCCAGCACCTTCTCGTCGCCCGCGTACCAGCTGGACTCCCGCGGCCAATGCGTGATCACGTCGGTGAATCCCAGCTCCCGGGCCCGCCCGGTCGCGTCGGTGAAGGCATCCACGCTGGTCATCGAGTAGACCGGCGACGAGTCCAGGTTCAGGTAACGGTCCACCGATTCCAGCGGGCGGCCGGCGGACTCCATGGCCGCGTGGAAACGGTCCCGGATTTCGGCCACCGCCCGCCACCATTCCTCGGCGCTGTCCGCCTGCGGGCCGGTCGTCACCCAGCCGTCGCCGTACCGGGCGGCGAGACGCAGCGCCCGCGGGCCGTTGGCGGCGACCACGAACGGCGGTCGCGGCTGCTGCACCGGGCCCGGATCGTTGCGCGCGTCGACCGCCGAATACCAGGAACCGGACCAGGTGGTCGCCGGCTGCCGCAGGATGCCGTCGAAGAGCTCCAGGAACTCGGCGAAACGGTCCACCCGGGCGCGCGGCGTCAGCTCCGGGGCGCCGAGGACGGCCGAGTCGAAGCCGATGCCGCCGGCGCCCAGGCCGAGGATCAGCCGGCCGTCGGAGATGTCGTCCAGGGCGGTGACCTCCCGGGCGAAGTGCACCGGGTGGCGGAAGTTCGGCGAGGCCACGTACGTCCCGAGGCGGATCCGGGAGGTGACCATGGCGGCGGCGGTGAGGGTCGGTACGGCGTCGAACCACGGGCCGTCGACCAGATCGCGCCAGCCGAGGTGGTCGTACGTCCACGCGTGGTCGAAGCCGAACTCCTCGGCGAGCCGCCAGCGCCGGCTCGCGTCGGCCCAGCGCCGGTCGGGAAGGATGACGATGCCGATACGCACGGCGGAAGCCTACTGCGGCGGCTCAGGCCGTCTGCCGGCCGCTCTCCGGGTGTTCCTCGGCCGAGGGGTGCCCGGCCGCCGCCGAGAAGGCCTGGAGGGCGCGCAGCAGGTCCTCGCGCGCGGCGACCGGCATCCGCTCCAGCACCTCGGCCAGCGCGGCCTGCCGGCGCTCGCGGAGGTCGGTCAGCAGCCGCCGGGCCGCCGAGGTGAGCAGCAGCCGCACCTCGCGACGGTCCCGGGGGTCGGCGACCCGGCGCAGCAGGCCGGTGGCCTCCAGCCGGTCGCAGAGGCGGCTCGCCGAGGACGGCACCACGTCGAGGGCCTCGGCCAGCCGGCTCATGTTGGTGTGCCGGTTGCCGGCGACGATGGTCAGCACCCGGAGCTGGGCCGGCGGCACCGCGGGCTGCTGGGCCAGTCTGGCCCGTTCGAGGACGCCCACCAGTGACTCCACCGACGACTCGACAGCCGCGGCGATCTCGGTGGCGTGCTCCATCCCGTTTCCCGTCATCGCCAGTCGCGGACCCGTGAACTTACACCTATACCTGCCGGGGGAGATTTCGAAACGTCGAAGCCGAGAAAATCTCAGCGTCGCCAGTCCAGGCAGACGGTCACGGCGTCATCCTCCGGCTCGGCGCCGGCGTGATAGTCGCGCAGGCCCCTCATCACCGTACCCACCGCCTCGGTGGCGGGCTGCAACCGTGTCCGGCGAACCGCGCTGAACAGGGCGGACGCGCCGTACCGGGCGAGCCCGCGGGGTGTGGCCGAGTGGACGCCGTCACTGACCACGAGCATCCGGTCACCCGGCTCCAGCCGGAACCGCTGGATCTCGTAGTGCGCCTCGCCGAACATGCCGAGCGGCAGCTGCTCCTCCAGCGGGACCCTCTCGGTCCCGCCGCCGCGGGCGACCAGGCAGTGCGGCGAACCGGCGTCCACGGCGGCCACCCCACCGCCGACCAGGTCGATCTCCAGGAGCAGCGTGGCGGTGTGCAGGGCGCCGCCGTACCGGGAGTGCACCGCGTCGGAGGCCAGCTCGGCCTGCTCCACGATGTCGGCGCCGCACCGGCGGGCGTTGCGCATGGCGTTGACCGCCAGCGAGGTGAGCAGGGCGGCCTCCATCCCGTCGCCGCAGCCGTTGAGCACCGTGACGGTCAGCCGGTCGCCGTCGAGGGCCCAGTCGAAGTGGTCGCCGCGCACGTCGTACGCCGGCTCCAGCTGACCCGCGATGAGGAACCGCTCGTCGCCGAGGGACCGCCCGGGCAGCAGGTCCCACTGCAGCTCGGCGGCCATCGTGAGCCGGGCCCGCCGCTGCGCCCGCCGGTAGCGGTCGGTTGCGGGCGAGGCGGCGCGCAGCGCGGTGGCGAGTTCGTCGGCGTCGGCGGCGAGCCGGTCGCCGAGATCCCCGCCGGGCCTCTCGGGCAGTTCGAGGCGCAGCACCCCGACCCGCTCGCCCCAGCAGCTCAGCGGCAGGTGCAGGCGGACCGGGCCGCCGTTGGCCCGCTCGGCGCCGGGACGCTGGCTGCCGAAGCAGCGCAGCGCGGCGGCGTCGGGGTGCTCGTCCGGGCCGAGCAGCGGGGACAGCCGGGTGAAGGTGAGGTCGGGCACCAGCACCTCGACGGCGCCGGCGGCGTAATGGCGGCGCAGATGCTCGGCGGCCACCTCGGGCAGCCGGTCGGGCGGCGCGGCCCGCAGCAGCGAGCCGAGGGGCGCCGGTTGATCGGACATTCCGGACTCCTCTCCACGACGTCACGTTCGACCGGGCAACAACGACAGGTGTTTGTTATACGGCAAGCAATTCGCGCCGGAACCACCCCCCGTGCGGGTGGCCCGGCGCGATACCCGCTACCTCAGGCGAAGGACTTCTCGAAGTGGATCAGGCTCCCGGTGCGCGGGCCCGACTGCATGCGCACGTTCTCGCCCAGCGCCCGGATCAGGAAGAGGCCACGACCCCGCTCGCTCGCCGCCGACGGAACGGCGTCCACCGCGGGATCGAAACCGGTGCCGTCGTCCACCACGTCGATGGAGCAGCGGTCCTCACCCACGTCGAGGTGCACCTCGAAGTTCTCCGCCCCGGCCGCGTGCTTCACCACGTTGGCGCACGCCTCGGTCAGGGCGATCTCCAGATCCGCGCCGGCCTGGCGATCCACTCGCAGGATCGTCAGGGCGCAACGCAACAGGCGGCGCACCGCCGGAACGCTGTCCACCTCGCGGGGCAGATTGAGCCGGACCGACATGCGCATGACTTTTCTGTGCCCGATCCGCCGTCCGGCTAACCACGGCCGAATGGTGATCACGGCGCCGAAACGTGTTATCCATGGTGCCCGCGGCCCGTCTCCCTCATCGGTGCGACCCGCGCCCGGAGGGCAGGAGCAGACTTAACGACTCCCTGCGGATGAATCCGGGGGATTCCCAGCTCGGACCGCACCTGATCCACGCTCCCGGAAGGAGGCGATCTGATGTCTGACGTCGTCGGCACTGGCACGGTCGCGTTCAGCCGTGGCGAGGATCGTCCTCGCGGCGTTGAGGTCGCGGCAGGCGGTGTATCCGCAGGCCGGGCACTCGAAGACTCTTACGCCCAGTCCGAGGCGGTGATTGGCTCTCTCGCCGCACTCGGAGCAGGTCATCGTGGTGTAGGCGGGCGGTACCAGCACCACCTTCCGGCCCGCCCGCTTGCCACGCTCGACAAGTTCTCGCTTCGCTGCGCCGATCGCGGCGTCGGCGGCCTTACGGGCCATCCGGGACTTCGCAAGGAACTTCGGCTTGAAGTCCTCCACGGCGATCAGGCTGTGATGCGCGGTGACGTTCTTCGCCCAGACGCGGGCGTCGTGGGTGTTCTGTCGGGCCGCCTTCTTCGCGATCCGGGCGGCCTGCTTCTTGGCCTGCTGGTAGCCCTTCGACGGGGTCTGGTTCTTCGGCCGGCGACGGCGGGCCATCCTGCGCTGCGCTTTCGCCAGCTCGGCGGCAGAACGGCGCCGGTGGCCGAGGTGCGGCAGGTCGAAAGCCGGGTCGGTGGTGGTGGCGGTGGTCTTCACGCCCCAGTCCACGCCGATGCCCGGCAGGTCCGGATCCGGGACGGCGGCCTGCTCGCGGGTGACCACGAACGACGCATACCAGTGGCCGAGGCTGTCCTGGTAGACCCGCACGCTGGTCGGGTCGCACGGCAGCTGCCGGGACCAGACGACCGGCACGGTGACCTTGTTCGGCAGGCGCAACCGCCCGTCCTTGATCCGAAAACCGCGAGTGGTGTACTCCAGGCTGGGCAGCGCGTCCTTCTTGCGCTTCTTCTTCGGACGGCCCCGGCCCTTGACCTTGAACGAGTGGGTCAGGGCGGTTCCGTAGGTGCGCAGCGTCTGCTGCTGGGCGACCTGCGACCCGGCCCGCAGCCAGGCGTTACCGCCCCGGGCCTCGGTCAGCAATGTCGACAGCTTCCCGAACGTCGGCTTGCGGCCGGACTTTTGCTGGTGCACGGCCTCGTTCCACAACCAGCGGCAGCGGCCCCACTCGTCGAGCAGCGCGGCCCGCGCCTGACGGCCGGGCCGCAGGCGGTAGGTGTAACGCACCGTCTCATCCACGTCGGCGATCACCCTAGCGGTGGTTCACCACCCACGCCTATCCGCCTTGACGGCGGATCGGGCACCCCTGCGCTGCTTCGCAGGGGTTCGGTTTCCTCCCCACGGCCTGAAGCCCGAGTTTCCACGGAAGGGTCTCGATGACACGACAGCCCGGCATCGCGATCGTGACGGCCGCCCGCGCGGGCGACCCGGCCGCGGTCGACCGCCTGGTCGCCGGCTACCTGCCGCTGGTCTACACCATCGTGGGCCGGGCACTGGAGGGGCACGCCGACGCCGACGACGTGGTGCAGGAGGTCATGCTCCGGGTGCTGCGCAACCTCGGCGAGCTGCGCGATCCGGCGGCGTTCCGCTCCTGGCTGGTCGCGATCACCGTGCGCCAGGTGCGGGAGCGCTTCCGGAGCCGGCCGCCGGCCGTGGAGCTGGATCCCGAGCTGCGCGATCCCGGCGCCGACTTCACCGACCTGGCGATCACCCGCCTGGAGCTCTCCGGACAGCGCCGGGAGACCGCCGAGGCGACCCGCTGGCTCGACGAGGAGAACCGGGAACTGCTCTCGCTCTGGTGGCTGGAGGCGTCCGGCGAACTCACCCGCGACGAGATCGTCGAGGCCACCGGCCTGGGCCGCCAGCACGCCGCGGTCCGGATCCAGCGGATGAAGGGCCAGCTGGAGACCGCCCGCGCGGTGGTCCGGGCGCTGCGCCCGCCGCGCTGCCCGGAGCTGTCCGCGACCCTGTCCGGCTGGGACGGGCGCCCCGGCCCGCTCTGGCGCAAACGCATCGCCCGGCACACCCGCGACTGCCGGCGGTGTGCGCCCGCCTGGCAGGACATGGTGGAGGCCGAGCGCCTGCTCGCCGGCATGGCGCTGGTGCCGCTGCCGCCCGGCCTCGGCTCCGCCTTCGGCAAGATCCAGATCAACACCCTTTCCGGTACGGGTACGCCGGCCGCGAACGCGACGGTGGCGGTGAAGACCGGTGGCGCCGTGACGTCGAAGGTGCTGGCCGGGGTGCTCGCCGCGGGCCTGGTGACGGGCGGCGGCGCGCTGGCTCACACGTACCGGGAACCGGCGGAGCCGCCCAGACCCGCGGCGGTCGTCGCCGCACCGGAGGTCTCCACCACCCCGGCCGCGCCCTCTCCCGCGCCGTCGCTGTCGCCCTCGGCCGTGCCCACCACGAAGTCGCCGTCGAGGAAGGCGACCGCCGTGCCCGCCGCCCGCTCGCCGAAGAAGGGCGCCGGGGTGTGGAAGTTCGCCGGTTCGAAGGGCGCGCTCAAGGACGTCGGCGCGGGCTGGTACTACGACTGGGGACCGGCCGACGACGAGGTGCCCGGCCCGGCCGGCGTCGAGTTCGTGCCGATGATCTGGGGCGCCGCCGATGTCACCGACGCGACCCTGAAGCGGGCGAAGGCCGAGGGCGACGTGCTGCTCGGCTTCAACGAGCCGGACCTGGCCGAGCAGTCGAACGTGACCGTCGAGGCCGCGCTGGCCGCCTGGCCCCGCCTCGAAGCGACCGGGATGAGGCTGGTCAGCCCGGCCGTCGCGTTCGGCGGCGACACGGCCGGCGGCTGGCTCGACCGGTTCATGACCGGCGCCGCGGCGAAGGGGCTGCGGGTCGACGCGATCGCCCTGCACTGGTACGGCTCGGACTTCAGCGCCGCCGCGGTGAACCAGTTCCTCGGCTACGTCGACACCGTCCACAAGCGCTACGGCAAGCCGATCTGGGTCACCGAGTTCGGTCTGATCAATTTCGGCGGCACGCCGCGCTACCCGAGCGACGCGCAGAAGGTCCGGTTCATCAACGGCGCCACCGCGGGCCTGGAGAAACGGTCGTACGTCGAGCGGTACGCCTGGTTCGGGCTGCCGGCCGTCGGTGACAGCGCCGACTTCGGCCTCTACACCGATGCGGACAGCCCCACGGCAGCTGGAAAGGCTTACCGCGCGGCCGGATGACCGGGGATAGGCTTCGGTGATGATTCGCTTCGGCTACAAGGCGTCGGCGGAGCAGTTCGCGCCGGCGGAGCTCCTCAAGTACGGCATTCTGGCGGAGGAGCTCGGGTTCGACTCGGTCTTCGTCAGTGATCACCTGCAACCGTGGCGGCACGACGGCGGCCATGCTCCGGCGGCTCTGCCCTGGCTGGGGGCGCTCGCCGCGCGTACCGAGCGGGTGCTGATCGGCACCAGCGTGCTCACGCCGACGTTCCGCTACCACCCGGCCGTGGTGGCGCAGGCGTTCGCCACGCTCGGCTGCCTGGCGCCGGGCCGCGCGATCCTCGGTGTCGGCTCCGGCGAGTCGCTCAACGAGGTGCTGCTCGGCACGCAGTGGCCGGACGGCAAGGAGCGGTTCGCCCGGCTCAAGGAGGCCGTGCTGCTCATCCAGAAGCTCTGGGCCGAGGACCGGGTCACCTACGAGGGCCAGTTCTACCGGACCGAGAACGCGACCATCTACGACAAGCCGGACGTCCCGGTGCCGATCTACATCGGCGCCTCCGGGCCGGCCGCCACCCGGCTGGCCGGGCGGATCGCCGACGGGTTCATCACCACCAGCGGCAAGGGGCACCCGCTCTACACCGACACGCTGCTGCCGGCTGTCACCGAGGGCGCCGAGAAGGCCGGTCGCAAGATCGACGACCTGGACCTGCTGATCGAGGTCAAGGTCTCCTTCGACGACGACATCGAGCGGGCCCGCAACGACACCCACTACTGGGGCGCGCTGGCCCTCTCCCCGGAGGAGAAGACCGGCGTCGAGGACCCGGTGGAGATGCAGCGGCTGGCCGACGCCCTGCCGGTCGAGCGGACCGCGACCCGCTGGATCGTCTCCTCCGACCCGGCCGAGCACGCCGCGAAGGTCGCCGAGTACCTGGACATGGGCTTCAAGCACCTGGTGTTCCACGCGCCCGGCCCGGACCAGGAGCGGTTCATGCGCCTCTACGCCGACCAGATCCTGCCGCAGCTCCGCGCCCGCGGCTGACACTCACACCGAGCGGAGGTCGCCTCGGCCGCCCTCGGTGCCGCCGCCCTCGCCGTTGATCACGCGCAGGTTGGGGCGCACCTGGCCGCGGGGCTGGCCGGCGGTGTCCGGGTTCTCCCGCCAGCGGCGCCGGTTCGGGATCTCCCCGGCCGGCCGGGCGGCCGGCGGCAGCGAGGCGGGCCCGGTCGCCGAGACCGAACGGCCGGACGCGCCGGAACGGCGTTCCACGCCGCGGCGTTCCCCGCGGCGCCGGTCCGGGAATCCGAGCCCGGCGCTGTTCGGGTGATCCAGCCCGGTGCTGTCCGCGTGGAGGGAGGCGGTGCCGTCCGCGCTGTTCGGGGACGGCCAGTGGTGCGGCCCCGGACCGGCGGGCAGCCGGTCGATCGTCGGGCGCCTGGTGGCGTTGATCCCCGTGCCGTCGGGTTCCGGGCCCACGATGATCGGCGGCGCCGGGCGCGCCGCCCCGGCGGTGAGCACCACGATGCTCTCCGGTGTGATGGCCCGCGCCGCCCGGCGCCGGGCCAGGAACTCCCGGAACACGGCCGACAAGCCGGTGAGCAGCGGGGTGCCGGTGAAGGCGGGACGACGGCCCACCGGGACCTCGGTGACCCGCAGGCCGGCGGCCCGGGACCGGACGGTGAGCAGCGGTTCACCGTCCCGGCCGTCGCCGCGGTCCGGGTCGGTCCCGGCCACCCGGGGCAGCCCCAGCCGGCCGGCCAGGTCACGCCGGAACGCCCGCAGACCGGAGCCGGGGTCGGACGGGCGGCAGCCGAGCAGGACGCTCATGAACCAGAGCAGGATCAGGTCGGTGAACCGGGCCGGGGTGTGGGCACCCTCCGCCACGTCGGCGCCGGAACGCAGCGCCTCGACGAGACGGGGCACCTCGGCCGGGTCGGCCGATTCGTCGCCGGGCACCGTGACGACCACGTCGCCGGTGGCCGCCGCGACCCCGCAGGCGAGCGCGTTGCCGGCCCCGGTCCGGGTCTGGCGGATCATCCGGGCGGCCCGGGGCAGCCCATGGACGATCTCCTCGCCGGGCCCCACCACCACGATCACCTCGTGCACCGGAGGCAGTGCGCCGAGCAGGATCGGCAGCCGGTCCGCGGTGGGGACCGGGATCACTACGCTCACGGAGGGTGATCTCGGGGCTTTCGGCACTGGCATGTGGGACGGCTCCCCGGCTCGACGTCAAGGATGCGCCCGAAGCTACCGTCCGGCCACCCGCCTGCACCCTGGCCTATCGGGTGAGTGTGATCATCTGCGCGGACCGAACCGGCCGGGAGCGCCGCTCCTGCGTCGTGGGAGTGTGACCGAGCGTACAAAATCTTTTTGGGTAGGGTGATCGATGTGAGCATCGAGGCGATCGTCTTCGACCTGGACGGGGTCATCATCGACACCGAGGAGGTCTGGGAGGAGGTCCGGCGCGGCTACGTGGCCGAGCACGGCCGGGAGTTCCTGCCGGACAGCCAGGACCGGATGATGGGCATGAGCACCGGGGAGTGGTCGGCACACCTGGCCGACGAGGTGGGCGTACCCCGTACCGCTCCGGAGGTCGCCGCGGACGTCCTGGGCCGGATGGCCGGGCGTTACCGCGAAGCGCTGCCACTGATTCCCGGGTCCGTCGAGACGGTCCGGGCGCTCGGCGCCCGCTACCGCCTCGCCCTGGCCAGCTCCTCGGCCCGGATCCTGATCGACCAGGTGCTGGAGACCGCCGGGCTGACCGGCGCCTTCGAGGTGACCCTCTCCACCGAGGAGGTGCCGCGCGGCAAGCCGGCGCCGGACGTCTACCTCGAGGCGGTCGGCAAACTCGGCCTCACCCCCGGCGTCTGCGCCGCCGTCGAGGATTCGAGCAACGGCCTGCGTTCGGCGGCCGCGGCCGGTCTCACCGTGATCGCGGTGCCGCACGGCGTCTACCCACCGGCCGAGGACGCACTGGCCGGGGCGACGCTGGTGGTGAAGGCGATCACCGAGGTGACCCCGGAGACGATCGCCGCCCTGTGAACGGTCAGCGGGCCGGGAAGCGCAGGATCCGGTCGTCGCCGTCGCGGATGTCGCCGCGGCCGTCGGTGTTCGAGGTGGTCAGCCACAGCGAGCCGTCCGGCGCCACGGCGACCGTGCGCAGCCGGCCGTACCTCCCGGTGAACTCGGCCTTCGCCGAGCCGCCGCCGAGCGGCACCGTCCACAGTCGTTCGCCCTTGAGCGCGGCGACATAGAGGGTGTCGCCGGCGACGGCGGCTCCACTGGGGGAGGCCTCGTCGGTGCCCCACTGGAGGATCGGGTTCGCGTACCGGTCGTCGCTGCCGCGGCCCTCCACCTCGGGCCAGCCGTAGTTCTTCCCCGGCTCGATGAGGTTGACCTCGTCCCATTGGTTCTGCCCGAACTCGATGCCGTACATCCGGCCCTGTGCGTCCCAGGCCAGGCCCTGCACGTTGCGGTGGCCCAGGCTCCAGACCGGGGAACCCGACCACGGGTTGCCGGGCGCCGGGTCGCCATCGGGGGTGAGCCGCAGGATCTTCCCGGCCGGGTCGTCGCGGTCCTGTGAGCGTGACCGCTCGCCCGCGTCCCCGGTGCCGACGTAGAGCATGCCGTCCGGGCCGAACGCGATCCGGCCACCGTTGTGGTTCCCGGCCTTGGCGATCCCGTCGAAGATCACCTCCGGGTCGCCGCCGGACCTCCGGAACCGGACGATCCGGTTGTCGTCGGCGGCAGTGAAGTACGCGTACACCCAGTCGTCCTTGACCGCGAGCCCGAGCAGGCCGCCCTCGCCGCCGGCGTCGACCGCCGCGAGCCGGCGCAACTCGGTGGGCTCGCCGCCCGGTCGCACCTGGAGGATGCGGGCGGTGTCGCGCTCGGCCACCAGGGCGGTGCCGTCCGGCAGGAAGGCCAGACCCCACGGCACGTCCAGGCCGGTGGCCACGGTCTCCGGCGCGGAGAGGTCCGGGGTCCGCGGGGAGGTGACCGAGGGCGCCGGAGCACCCGAGCGGGCCGGCACCGGCGCCACCGTCGGCGCGGCCGCCTCCCCGTTGGCGGAGCAGGCGGTCAGGACGGCCACGCTGGTCGCCGCGAGGGCCCGGCGGATCGATGCCATTCCCCAACCCTGCCACGCATCCCCGCGGATGGCCCGCCGAGATGTGCCCTATATGCGGTAAATGACGCTGTTTGCCGGATCGGCCGGGTCGATCCGGCCCAAGATGGGGCCGCGTGGTGCCGGGCCGCGTAGGGCGGAGGTCTGGGCTTTGCGAGCTTTGGCACGGCGGGTCACGGCCGCGATCCTCACCCTCACGACCCTTCTGGCGTACGCCCCACAGCCGGCCCACGCCGGCCAGGCGCCGGGCACCGGGCCGCCGATCGTCTGGAAACCGTGCGCGGGGGACGCCACGGTGCAGTGCGGCACCATACGCGTACCGGTCGACTGGTCCGCGCCGTCCGGTCCCCGCCTCGACATCGCCCTGGCCCGCAGCCTGGCCACCGACCGGGCCACCCGGGTCGGGACGCTGCTGGTCAACCCCGGCGGCCCCGGCGTCTCGGCGGCCAACCTGGTCCTGGACCACGAGTACTTCGGCGCCGACGTGCGCCGCCGCTTCGACATCGTCGGGGTCGACCCGCGCGGCGCCGGCCGCAGCGCCCCGATCCTCTGCGACCAGGCGCTGGTCGACCGGAATCCGGCGCCCCTGTTCACCACCGAGGCCCAGTTCCGGCAGGCCGGCGAGTACAACCGCCGGCTGGCCGCCGACTGTGCGAGCCGCAGCGGGGCGGTCTACCGGCACGCCGACTCGATCAGCGTGGTCCACGACATGGAGGCCGTCCGGATCGCCCTCGGTGAACAGCGGATCAGCTTCTACGGCGCCTCCTACGGCAGCCTGCTCGGCCTGTTCTACGCCGAACGCTATCCGGACCGGCTGCGCGCGCTGGTGCTGGACAGCGTGATGGACCACAGCGCCGGGGTGGACGCCTTCCTCACCCAGACCGCCGATGCCGTGCAGGCCGCCTTCGACCAGTTCGTGGCCTGGTGCGCCCGGGACGCCATGTGCGTGCTGCGCGGCCAGGACATCAAGCGGATCTGGGCGGAACTGATGCGGCGGGCCACGGCCGGGCAGCTGGTCGACCCGTACGACCCGCCGGCCCGGATCGGCGCCTGGGAACTCGTCTCGGCGGCGTTCAGCGCGTTCTACGACCCGCAGTGGTACTCGTTCGCGTACTACCTGAAAGACGCGTACGAGCCCGCGCCGGCGGCCGCCGCGCCGGTCCTGGAATCGGCCGACCTCACCCCGCACAGCTTCGGGGCGGTCATGTGCCAGGACTGGTGGCTGCCGGTCGCCGGGTTCACCGCCTACCAGGGCCGGATGCGGGCGCTGGCGGTCCGGGCCCCGCAGATGCTGGCCTCGCCGCTCGCGCTGAGAGCCCTGGGCGGCTGCCTCGGCCGCGAAGCCCCGGTCAACCCGCAACGGCCGATCCCGCCCGTCCCCGGGCCGGTCCTGGTGGTCAACTCCCGGTACGACCCGGCCACCGCGTACGTCTGGGCGCAGCAGGTCACCCGGCAGCTCGGCCCGGCCGCCCGGCTGCTCACCTACCAGGGGTGGGGGCATGTGGCGTACACGCACAGCCCGTGCGTCAGCGGCGCGGTCGATCGTTACCTGATCGGGCTGACCATGCCCGCGTCCGGCGCGTCCTGCCCGGCGATCGAGCCGAAACCGTTCGGTGTCGGATGAGGAACCGGTTGTGCGCCGCGCCGATCCCCGGTAGGCAGGGATAGATGGCCGACGTTGTCCAATCTGGAGGGCCGATGCGGATCCTGCCCGCGCTGACAGCGCTGTCCCTGACCACCCTGGGGTTCGTGGTCACGTCCCCACCGGCCCTGGCCGGCGGTGGCACACCGGTCAAGGAGCCGACCGCGATCGGCTACGGCGGCGCGGTCGCCACGGTCGACGCCACCGCCACCGCGGTCGGCCTCGACGTGCTGCGGCACGGCGGCAACGCGGTGGACGCCGCGGTCGCTGCCGCCGCCACGCTCGGCGTCACCGAGCCGTTCTCGTCCGGCATCGGCGGCGGTGGATTCTTCGTCTACTACGACGCCCGGAAACGGTCGGTGTCGACGATCGACGGGCGGGAGACCGCGCCGGCCACCGCCACCGACAAATACTTCATCGACCCGGCGGACGGGCTGCCGTACGACTTCAGTGAGGCCCGGGTGAGCGGGCTCTCCACCGGCGCGCCCGGCACCCTGGCCACCTGGGAGGAGGCGCTGGACCGATGGGGCACCCGCTCGCTGGCCGCCTCGCTGCGGCCCGCCGCCCGGGTCGCCGAGCAGGGCTTCGAGGTCGACGCCACGTTCCGTCAGCACGTCGCCGACAACGCCGCGGCGTTCGGCCAGTTCACCTCGAGCCGGGAGCTCTACCTGCCGGGCGGGGCGCCGCCCGCGGTCGGCACGATCCAGCGCAACCCCGACCTGGCGGCCACCTACCGGCTGATCGGGGAACTGGGCACCGGCGTCTTCTACCGGGGTGCGGTCGCCGGCGACATCGTCGGGACGGTCCAGCACCCGCCGGTCGCGGCCGACCCGTGGGGCACCTGGGCGTACCCGATCAGGCCCGGCGTGCTCACCAGGGCCGACCTGGCCGGCTATCGGCTGCGGTTTCCGGCCCCGACCCGCTCCGACTACCGCGGGCTCACCGTCTACGGCATGTCCACGCCGTCCAGCGGCGGCACCGCGGTCGGCGAGGCGCTCAACATCATCGAGGCCGGGCTGCCCACCTCGGCGACCGCCACCGACAAACTGCACCACTACCTGGAGGCGTCGGCGCTCGCCTTCGCCGACAGGAACCGGTACGTGGGGGCGTACACCGATCGGTCGGTCCTGAAGAAGTTGATCTCGGACCGCTGGGGCGCGCAGCGCGCCTGCGAGATCGACCGCACGAAGGCCCTGGTCAAGCCGGTCGCGCCCGGCGATCTGAACGGATCCGGCTGCGCCACCGCCACCGCGGGCGGCGCCGTCGAGGAGGGGCAGAGCACCACCAACCTGACCGTCGCCGACCGTTGGGGCAACGTCGTCGAGTACACCTTCACCATCGAGGCGACCGGCGGCAACACCATGGTCGTGCCGGGGCGCGGCTTCCTGCTCAACAACGAGCTGACCGACTTCAACTTCGCGCCCACCCAGGGCACCGCGCCCGACCCCAACCTGCCCGGCCCGGGCAAGCGGCCGCGCAGCTCGATGTCGCCGACCATCGTGCTCTCCGACGGCAAGCCGTTCCTGGCGCTCGGCTCGCCCGGCGGCGCCACCATCATCACCACCGTGCTCCAGGTGCTGGTCAACCGGCTCGACCTGGGCATGACCCTGCCGGAGGCGATGGCCGCGCCGCGCGGCTCGCAGCGCAACAGCGCCGGCATCCAGGCCGAGGCGGCGTTCCGCAACCAGTACGGTCCGGTGCTCACCCCGCTCGGCCACACGTTCGCCGCGGACGTGGCCGAACTCGGGGCGGCCACCGCGATCGAGTTCACCCGCGGCGGCGGCTTCATCGCCACCGCCGAACCCGCCCGCCGGGGCGGCGGCGCGGCCGCGGTGGTCCACCCGAAGCGCTGACCGGCGGGACATGGGGGAGGATCGGCCCCATGTTCTGTGAGAAGTGCGGCGCGCCGCCGTCCCTGGACGGCGGCGCGCACCGGTGCGCCCGGGTGAACGAGGGCGAGCTGGAGACGTTCTCGGTGGCCAGCCGGCGGGTGATCCGGTTCGCGGTGACCTACGTGATCGTCTCGGTGGCCACCGCGGTGCTGGCCTCGGTCGGGGCGGACGCGCTGGTACGGGGCGCTACCGACCCGACCGGGGTGGGCCCGATGGGCTTCATGGTGGTCTTCGCCATGATCGCCGGGTTCCTCGCGCTGGTCTGCCTCATCGGCCTGGTGGTCTGCACCATCGTCTGGATCATCAGCGCCCACCGGGTCACCGACGCCGGCCCCGGCATCGCCGGCTACAGCGCCCTGTTCCTCAGCCTCGCGCTGATCACCGCCGGCTACGTGCTGTCCGGGCAGCTGCACGCGTACGCCGTCACCGGTCTGCGGTTCGGCGGCCTGATCGTGCTGATCATCGGGGTGGTGCTGACCCGTAACCGGATCCGGCGGCTCACCGACATGCCGATCCCGTCCGGCAAGAAGTCGCTGATCACCGACGAGGACTGGAAGGCGTCCGAGTGGGACCCGGAGGTCCAGCGGGAGATCGAGCGCCGGGGCCGCCCGACCGGCTGAGACCCGGGCCTACACCGTCAGCGGCAGCCGGACCAGCACGGTCGTACCGGTGTCGCCGCCGGTCAGCCCGACGCTGCCGTGGTGCTTCTCCACCACCGCCCGGCTCAGCGTCAGACCCAGGCCACTGCCCGGCAGCGTACGGTCGTGGCCGCGCGCCGTCCGGAAGTGCCCGGTGAACATCTGCTCCCGCTCGGCGCGCGGCACGTCGGTGGCGGAGTCCGAGACGGCCAGCTCGGCGTCGCGCCCGGTGCTGCGCAGCGACACCGTCACGTGACCGCCGTCCGGGCTGAACCGGACCGCGCTGCCCAGCAGGTTCTCCACGACGTGCCGCAGCCGGTCCCGGTCGCCCGGAACGATCAGCTCGTCCGGCAGGTCGGCGTCGATCACCACCGGGGCGCCGTCGATCGCGGCCCGCGCCCGGTCGACCACCTCACGCACCACGGCGGCCAGATCCATCGGGGTAAACCGTACGTCCGCATGCCCCGCGTCCAGCGCCGACAACTCCAGCAGCTCGTCGATGATCTCCCGCAGCTGGTCGGTGTTCCGTTCGATCACCTCGATCAGGCGCGGCCCGTCCCGTACCAGGGTCGCCTCGTCCGCCGACCGCAGCAGCCCGGCGTAGGTGCTGATCGACGTCAACGGTGTCCGCAGCTCGTGCCCGATCAGCGCCAGATACTCCTCCTTGCTCCGGGTCAGCTGCCGTTGCAGGTCCTCCGCCCGGCGCTGCTCCACGAACTGCCCCAGATGCGCGGCGATCCCCGACATCAGCGCGACCAGCTCCTCCTCCGGATCCTCCACCGAGTCGGCGAAGACGGTCAGCACCCCGATCGGCCCGGTCCCGTGGTGCACCGGGATCGCCAGCGCGGTGTGCAGCCGGCCCGCCGAGGTGCCCGGCGAGATCAGGCTCTGCGGCCGGCCCACGTCCCGGATCCACAGCGGCTTGTCCACCTGCCAGGCACGACCGGCCAGGCCCTGCCCGTACGCCAGCCGATCCGGCACCGAGATGCCCGACGGCCAGCCCGGGGCGCTCCATCGGGCCACCGCCCGGATCGTCCCGTCGCCGACCATCCACAGTTCGGCGTGCACCCAGTCCAGGATGGCGACCACCGCCTCCAGCACCCGCGGCCCGGCCGCCTCGATGCTCGGCGCCTCCGCGAGAGCCGTCGTGACGGCCAGCTCACAGCTGCGGAACCGTTCCGCCCGCCGCTGCCGGGTCACGTCCTGCACCGCCTGCACCGCCCCCAGCACCCGCCCGTCCATGCCGTGGATCGGCTGCGCGTCCATCAGGAAGTACCGGGTCCGGCGGCCCCGCCCCTGCGCGGCGATCGGCGAGTCCCGGACCTGCTCCCCGCGCAGCGCCCGGAACAGCCCCAGATCCTCCCGTTGCAGCGGCACCCCCGAGATGTCGGCCAGCCCGGTGACGTCCTCGATCGGCGAATCGCCCCAGAGCCGGCGCATCCGCTCGTTCGCGAACACCACCCGGCCCTCGGCGTCGCACGCGGTCACCCCGTCGTGCAGGCTGTCCAGCACCGCGTCCAGGAACCGGTGCTGCTGCTCCAGCTCGTGGCGCGCCAGCCGCTCGCCGATCAGCAGGGTCGCCACCTCGGCGGCCTCGGCCACCGCCGTCATCTGCTCCGGCGTCCACTCCCGCGGCCGGTGGTCGTAGGCGCAGCACACCCCGAGGACCAGCCCCAGCCGGTCGTGCACCGGATAGCCCAGGTAGGCGCCGTCGTCCCGCGGGATCACCCCGTCCGGCACCCGCTCGTCCCGGCGGGCGTCCTCGACGATCAGGGGCTCGCCACCGCGTACCACGATGCCGCCGAGCGCCTGCATCCAGTCCGTCGAGACGCCCCAGCTGCCGTACAGCCGCAGCTGATCCCCTTCGATGAACAGGATGCAGGCGCTCGGCGCGTTCGCGGCCCGCGCCGTCAGGGCCGCCAGCTGATCCGTGGACCCGCTGGTCAGCACCCCCCGATGCGGGGCGGCCGGAAAAAACTCGGCCCGGCGCCCGTCGACCGCCACCTCCCCCGAGGGTCCAGCCGCCGCCGGCGGAGCGGAATGCCCGCCGGCGGCCGACCCCCCGATCGGCGCATCCGGCCGCCCCTCACTCGGAACCGCCGGACACGCTGGCTGGGACGCGGCCGATCGAGGATCGGCCGGACTCGCCCCGGGAGGTTCGGCCGCGTGCGCGAGTGCCGCGGCTTCCGCCGCATGCGCCCTTTCAGACCGCCCGGCGCCGCCGGGGACATCTCGCCGCATGGCCGACCTCCACCCTCAGCGTAGATGCACGAAAGGGTTGAAACCGGCAAACCATCACCCGGGGCCGCCGGCCCTTCGGCGGTCGCGAACAGACCGCCGGTTCAGCTCCGCTCGTACCGGAGATCGCTGATAGGCCGGCCCGCGACGGCCCCGCGCCTCTCGAACTTGGTCTCCGGCCGCCCGTGCGGCATGGCCGCGAGGCGCCGCAGACCCGGATCCGCGTCGAGCGTCTCCGCCATGGCCACCGCGTACTCGGGCCAGTCGGTGGCACAGTGGAACACCCCACCCGGCCGGAGCCGCTCCCGGAGCAGGGTGACGTTTCCCGGCTGGATCAGCCGCCGCTTGTGATGCCGCGCCTTGGGCCACGGATCCGGGAAGAACACGTGCACCGCATCCAGCGTCGCCGGCGCGATCCGGTGCACCAGCTGCATGGCGTCACCGCACGCCACCCGGACGTTGGTCAGCCCGAGATCACGGCTGAGCGCCAGCAGGTTCCCGATCCCCGGCGTGTGCACCTCGACCCCGAGATAGCCCCGCCCCGGATCCGCCGCCGCCATGGCCGCGGTGGCGTCCCCCATCCCGAACCCGATCTCCAGAACCACCGGCATCTCCCGCCCGAACAGCGCGACGAGATCCAGCGGAGTCCGGTCCCCGTCCTCGACGGTCATCCCGTACCGCGGCCACAACGCCGCATGCGCCTCCTCGTGACGGCTGCTCATCCGCCCACGGCGCGGATGAAAGGTACGAATCGGCCTGGCTGCGTCGGTCCCGGTCTCACTCATGGCGGCCCACGATAAAACGACAACCCCGCCAACCCGAAATCAAACCCTCCCCGGTACGGCGTCCCCGCCCCGTACCAGGCGCCCTTCACGGATCTTGGACGTTTTGCCACCGCAGGCGGCGGTAAGTCGTCCAAGATCGCGGACGGCGGCGGGGAAGGGGCGTTTGCGCACCCGAATCATCGAAGCCGCCGCTTGACAACAACCCCCACAGACCTTGGACGTTTTGCTGCCGATTGCGGTGGTCAGTCGTCCAAGATCGCGGGCTGTGGGGAGGCGATCAGGTGGGGTCGCTGCCCCAGCCGGCTGCTCGGTCAGTGGGGCAGCGGCTGGACGCTGGGCTGGGAGCCGGTGCGGATCGGGGTCCGGGCGCCGGTGGCCAGAGCGAGGAGGGTGACCCAGGAGCCGCCGTTGTTCTGGCTGGTGATGACGGCGCGGGCGCTGTCGATGTAGGCGAGCTCCCGGTCCATGGCGCTGCCGACGGTGCGCTTGGCGCCGGTGGCGGTGTCGTATTCGATGACGTGGACCGGCTTGCTCTCGGCGGGGGTCTCGCCTTCCTGGTAGGCGGTCCAGGAGAGTTTCGCGCCGTCCGCCCGCCAGCTCGGCACGACGGCGAAGCCGCTGTTCTGGAGGCTGCCGCCACCGTAGGCGGCGACCGTCTTCTCGTCGCCGCCGGCGACCGTGCCGATGGTGAGGCAGGAGTCGTAGACGGACTCGCAGTCACCGCCGCGGAAGGCGACCCGGGTCCCGTCGGGCGACCAGGCGACCGCGTCGTCGGTGCGGAGCCGTTCGTTCAGGGAGCCGCCGGCCTGCGCGGTGGCGGTCCGCTCGGCCGGCAGCGCCTCGGTACGGCAGTCGCGCGGGAACAGCACCTCCGGCTTGGCAGCCGTGGCGCCGGCGGCGATCCGGTACACGCCGGGGCCGCCGGAGCAGGACAGCGAGGCGAAGGCGATCCATTTGCCGTCCGGGGACCATGACGGGCCGGCCGCCGGGCGGGTGGTGAGGCGGCGCTGCCCGGAGCCGTCGGCCTTCATGGTCCAGAGCTGGCCGCTCCTCAGGTAGGCGAGCTGCTGACCGTTCGGCGACCAGCGGGGCCGGGCGTGACCGCCGCCGGTGGTGAGCCGCTTCTCGGTGGCGCCCTTGCTCACGTAGACGTCGCCGCCGCGCACGTAGGCGACCAGACTCGGCAGTGTCGCCGCCTCCGCCGCCACGGGCTGGAAGAGCGAGCCACCCAGTCCGATCGCCGCCGCCAGCGCCACGCTTCCGAGCTTCTTCATGGCCGAACGCCCCCCGAGATCCGCCAGTTTCCGCTTACACCAGGGGTAATCGTCGCAACCGGGCTGCACCTAAGCGGTTACCGCGCGGATACCTGGAAAAATCTTGCCCGATCTGGTGGAATCCGACATCAGCCCGCGTCGAGGTAGAGGGTGGCCACCGCGCCGAGCAGCAGCAGCCCGCCCACGATGGTGACGGCGCCGAGCGGCTCGTCGATCAGGACGACGGCGAGCAGCGCGGCGGTGAGTGGTTCGAGCAGGGTGACCACCACGGCCACGCTGCCGGAGATGCGGCGCAACCCGGTGTAGAACAGCGCGTACGCCAGCGCCGTGGTGACCGCCCCGGCGTAGGCGAGCAGCGCGACCGGGGTGGCCCGCGGGGTGAAGGACAGCCCTTCGACGGCGGCGATCGGCAGCAGGCTGACCGCGCCGATCACGCAGGACAGGGTGGTGAGGGTCAGCGGCTCGACGCCCTGGGTGGTGTGCCGGCTGACAGCGGTGGATGCCGCGTAGACGACGCCGGACCCGATCGCGGCGAGCAGCCCGTAACCGGCCGCGGTGGCGGCGCCCGGTTCGACGGTGGCGCCGGCGATCAGCACGAGGCCGGCGATCGCGGCCACCGAGGCGCCGAGGGCGGCGGCGCCCGGCCGCTGCCGGGTGCGCAGTGTCTCCCACGCGCTCAGCAGCACGGGAGCGAGGCCGAGGCTGACCACGGTGGCGATGCTGACCCCGCCGAGACGGACGGCCACGAAGTAGAGGGCCTGGTAGGCGGCGAGCCCGACCCCGGCCACGGTGACGGCGAGCGGCGCCGCCCGGAACGCGGCCACGATCCGGCGGCGGGCGACCAGGCCGATGAGCAGCAGGACGGCGGCCGCGACGGCGAGCCGGTAGAAGCCGATGGCCAGGGCGCCGAGACCGGTGCGCTCGGCGACGACCTGGACGACGACGCCGGTGGTGCCCCAGAGGACGCCGGCGGCGGAGACCTGCAACAGGCTCAGCCGGGCCCCGAGGGCGCGGGACGAGGAAGTGGTGGTGAACACATGCGCTCCGTGCGGAAGTGAGTCGTCAAGGGCCGGCGACGGAGCGCAAGGCGAGACAGCCGGTCAAGCGGGACTTGACCGGCGTGGCGGCGCTCCGGTCAGGAGCGCGGCGGCGGAAGGACGCCGGGGAAGGGACTCACGCCCGGCAGCCTAGCGCCACATCGGCGGGCGCCGTTGCCCGGTGTGGGGGAGCACACCGGGCAACGGCACCGGTCAGGCGGCCGGAGCGGCGGTGGCCGCCCACATCGCGGTGAAGGCGGCCGCCTCGCCGGCGAGCCAGCTCTCGACGTCGGCCGGGCGGGCCGCCCCGTCGATGCGGTGGGCGACACCCCGCCGCAGGTCGACCAGGACCGGCTCGGCATTGGGCAGGATCTGGTCCATGTGGCGGGCCATGAGGTGCAGCATCGCGGTCGCGGCCTCCGCGCTCGGCGGCTCCTCGTCGAAGTGCAGCCGGACGGCCTCGCGCCGGCCGTCGGCATAGCGCAGGCCGAAATGTGGGTTGATCTTCACGGCCAGGGGCCCGACCGTGGCGATGGCGTCGCGGGTCTGCGCCAGATCGACCCGCTCCGGGTCGCCGAGCGACGCCAGGTAGGTGCGGGCGCCGGCGCGCAACGCCTCGTAGAGCGGCTTCCAGCGGTCCTTCACCACGTCGACGACACCGCCGAGGTAGCTGCCGCCGGTGCGGAACGCGATGTCCGCCTTCAGTGCCTTGACGAGCTGGCCGTGCGGGTTGAAACCGCTCCGCCGCTCCCGCTGCCGGCGCAGGCCGCCGACGAAGGTGGCCTTCGCCGGGCCGGTGCGGGAGACATACCGCGTGAAGCCGAGCATCGTCGCGTAGGGAGGGATCACGGGCATGGGGGTGGTGGTTGAGATCGTCACGTCGTCTCCTCACTCGCGCTGCGGAAATCCGCCGAAGATCCGCAGCTCAGGTCCCCTCTTTCGTACATACATTCTAATCGACGGGTACGACATTCCCAACGCGGAAGGACGACGATGGACCACACTGGAGCACGGGTTCGGGAGATACGCCGAAGGCTGCGCGAAAAGGGTCCGGAGTGGACCCGCGGGCCGGAACTGGACTTCGCGGCGGTCACCCTGCCGGAGCGCGACTGCGACCTGCTCCGCGACCTGCTGATCGCCGAGCGGGTGGAGACGGTGGTCGAGATCGGGCTGGCGTACGGCAGTTCGGCGCTCGCGATCGGTGAGGCGCTGCTGGCGGCCGGGCGGCCGAACCCGCGGCATCTCGTCGTCGACCCGTTCCAGTGGGAGGCCTACCGCGACACCGGATGGCGCCTGCTGGCGGAGGCCGGGCTGGGCCCGGTCGCCGCCCTGATCCGGGAGCCGTCGTCGCTCGCGCTGCCCCGGATGCTCACCGACGGGATCGTGGCGGACGCGGCGTTCGTGGACGGCAGTCACCGGTTCCACGAGGTGTTCCTCGACCTCTACTACCTTCGCAGGATCGTCAGACCGGGCGGGCTGATCGTCCTGGACGACGACTGGGCGCCCTCGGTCCGGACCGCGGTCCGCTACTACGAGCGCAACCTCGGCTGGACGGTGATCCCGGAGGCCTTCGCCCGGGGCACCCGGATCGCCGCGGGCGTCCGGACCGCCGAGCGGATGCGCGGGTCCGGCGGCCCGGACGTCGCGGGCCCGCCGCGCTGCCGGGCCGTCCGGCTCCCCGCCGAACCGTTCGAGCCGGACTTCGACGCCTTCCGGCCGTTCGGTGCGGAGGACCGGTGATCCGGCTCCGGCAGCCGGCCGACCTGGAGCGCTGCGTGGCCGTCCTGCGCGCCGTCCACGAGGCGGACGGCTATCCGCTGAACTGGCCGGCCGATCCGATCCGCTGGCTCGCCCCGGAGATCGAGCTGTGCTCGTGGGTGGCGACCGGTACGGACGGCGAGGTGCTGGGCCACGTGGCCGTCCACCGGGACGCCGAGCTCTCCCGGCTCTTCGTCGCCCCGGCCGCCCGCCGCCGTTCGCTGGCCGGGCGGCTGGTCGGCGTCGCCCGGGAGTGGGCCGCCGGGAACGGGCGCACGCTCACGCTGAACGTCCCGGAGGACGAGCGGCGAACCGGGGCGGTCGCCTTCTACGAGGCGACCGGCTGGCGCCACACCCACACCGCCGTCGCCGACTGGACCGGGCCCGACGGCCGCCCGGTCCGGCTGCGGCACTACGCGATCGGGCCCGATCGCTGACCTGTGGGTCAGTTGTCGTCGCGGCCCTGCTCGGCCAGGAAGCGCTCCAGCTCCGCGCCGAGCTCCTCCGCGGTCGGCAGCGGGGTGTCCGAGTCGGCCAGCAGATTGCCCTGACGGCCGCGGATGAAGGCGTCGTACTGTGCCTCCAGCGAGGCGACCAGGCGGGTGGCCTGCTCGTCGTCGGCGATCTGCTTGTCCACCTCGACGCGGACCAGCTTGGCGGACTCCCGCAGCTCACCGGTCGGCAGGGCCAGGCCGGTGTTCGCCGACACCGAGTCGAGCAGCAGCTCCGCGGCCGCCGGATAGCCGGTCTGGGCCAGATAGTGCGGGACGTGGGCGGCGTAGCCCAGCGCGTCGTGGCCGGAGTTGCCGAGCCGGAACTCGAGAAGGTTGCCGACACTGGCCGGCACCTGGACCCGCTGCAACCACGACTCGTGCTCGCCGAGCAGGCGCTTGTCGGTGGCGTGCGCCGTGACGCCGACCGGGCGGGTGTGCGGGACGGCCATCGGGATGGCGTTGAGGCCGACCGTGACCTTGACGCCGAGACGGTCGATCAGGCCGGTCACCGCGGCGATGAAACGCTCCCACTGGAGGTCCGGCTCGGGACCCGCGAGCATCAGGAACGATGTGCCCAACTGGTCCTTGACCAGGTGCAGGGCGAGGACCGGGTCCTCGTAGCTGGTGAAGTGGTCGGCCTCGAAGATCATCAGAGGGCGGCGGGACCGGTAGTCCAGCAGCTGGTCCAGGTCGAACGTGGCGACGACCTCGCTCTCCAGATGCTCCAGCAGATTGTCGCGGGCCAGCTGGATGGCGCTGCCCGCGTCGACGAAACCGGTGAACGCCTGGATGAGCACCGGGCCGTCCAGAGCCGGCAGGTCACCGGTCACCTCGTAGAGCCCGTGTGGGTCGAGCACGCTGCGATCCTCTCTCGAAGCACACGCCCGCTGACGCGGGCTTCTCCCTGCCAACCGCGGGCCGGCGTCTCGCATTCCGGCCTCTCGCATCATCTCGTACGCCGTACGCGTGCCATACCGCTGTGACGGTGAACACCCCGCTTCGTGGGGGGACGTGCACGCACCCCGCACAATGGGGCCCGGATCCCTTCCCCGCCCCCTCGGAGTGATCTTTTGACTCGACCGCAGTCCGTACCCGAGACCACCGCCCCGTCCGGGACCCTGTGGACCCGGATGAAGGCCGACCCGCAGTACGCGCCCGAGCATCTCGCTCTGGAGGCGATCCGCCGGCTCGGTCCGGAGGCCGCCGACTGGCACGCCCGGATGCGCGCCGACCGTCCCGAGTTGGAGCCGGAGCAACTGGCCGGCCTCGCCGTCCGGCACTTCACCAACCTGGCCCGCGTCTCCGGGGCGGTGTCCGGCGCGACCGGCCTGCCCGGAGCGGTCCTCGACGTCGGGGTGCTCGCCTGGACCCAGGCCCGGATGGTGCTGCACATCGCGGCCGCGTACGGCGCCGACCCGGCGGCCCCGGAGCGCGCCACCGATCTGCTCGTGCTCCAGCGGGTGCACCGGCTGGCCGAGTCCGCCCGTACCGCACTCGGTGTCGCGGCCGGACGGGAACGCGCCAGCCGGATCTTCACCGGTGACTCCGGGCGGCCGCTCGCCGGCGTACTGGTGACCCTGGGTGTGAAACTCGCCCGGATGGCCGGGCTCAAGACCGCGAAGCGGCTGTTCGCCAAGATGATCCCGGGCGCCGGCATGATCCTCGGCACCTGGGTGAACTCGGCGGCCACCAAGGACCTGGCCCGGCGCGCGGGGGAGTGTTACCGCATTCCCTAAGGTTCTGCCGCCGCGGCCCGAAACACCTGTCGTGCTGGGATACCGGAAGTCCGCCGTCGCCCTGTCCGCCGTCGTGCTGCCGCTGCTGATCGCCGGATGCTCCTCCTGGTCGTCGGCCGAGCGGAACGGGGCGGACGAGACGACCTCCGCGGGCGGCACCAGCTGGATCCTGGTGGACCAGGGCCAGGCGACGCCGTCGCCCAGCACCACGCCCGGCACGGCGTCGCCGACCCCGTCGGTCACCCTGCCGCCGCTGCCCACGGCGTCGCCGAGCGCGAGCGGCAGCGCCAACCCGACCTGTACGCCGCGGAAGCACTCCACGCCGATCGAGGGGCTGGCGGTCACGCCGTCCAGCACCAGCGCCGTGGTCACCTGGTACCACCCGGGCGGCTCGAACATCGTCGACTACCGGGTCACCGCGATCAGCCAGGACCTGGTCAGCGGCGTGCAGCCCGAGATCGGCTGGACCCGCAGCGCCCCGGCGAAGTGCGGTGACGTCAGCGCCACGGTGCCCGGCCTCCAGCCGAACAGCCACTACGTCTTCTCGGTCGACGCGGTGCTGAGGCGGGACGACCTGGCACGGGAGGGGACCTACACCCAGACGGTCGCCCGTTCCTTCGTGGTCACCACCACGTCACCGTCAGATGGGGGACGCGGCTGATGACTCTCTAAGCTTCCCGGCATGGAGAGCATCGTCGACACGGTCGTCCTGGTGGCGATCTCGGTGGTCGGCGCGGCCCTCGCCCGCCGGCTGGGCTTCGTGGCGCCGCTGGTCCTGCTGGTCGCCGGGCTGGGTCTGTCCTACGTGCCCAACTTCCCGGACGCGCACCTGGAACCGGAGCTGGTGCTGATCGGGATCCTGCCCCCGCTGCTGTACGTGGCGGCGCTGCAGACCTCGGTCCCCGCGTTCCGGCTGGCGCTGCGGCCGATCCTACTGCTCGCGATCGGTCTCGTGGTCGTGACCGCGCTGGTGGTGGGCTTCCTCGTACATTGGCTTTTGCCCGCCGCGCCGCTTGCCGCGTGCGTCGCGCTCGGGGCGATCGTCGCCCCGCCGGACGCGGTCTCCGCGACCGCGATCGCCCGCCGGGTCGGCCTGCCACGGCGGGTCGTCACCATCCTCGAGGGCGAGAGCCTGCTCAACGACGCGACCGCGCTGGTCATGGTGCGGGTCTCGGTCGGCGCGCTGATGGGCACCGCGATCGGGTTCTGGGACATCACCCTCGCGGTGGGCCGCGCGGCCGGCGGCGGCCTGCTGATCGGCCTGGCGTTCGCGGTGGCGGCGGCCCGGCTGCACCGGAAGGTCGAGGACCCGCTGCTCGACGACGCGGTGGCGCTGCTCACCCCGTTCGTGGTGGTGATCGTCGCGGAGAGCCTGCACACGTCCAGCGTGGTGGCCGTCGTCGTCGCCGGGCTCTACCTCGGGCACCGCATCCCCTATCTGCTGTCGCCCACCTCCCGGTTGCAGATGGACGCGGTCTGGCGGCTGATCGTCTTCCTGCTGGAGGGCGTGGTCTTCCTCCTGGTCGGCCTGCAACTGCGTGACGTGGTCAGCGAGATCGAGACCGACACGGCCACCACCCTCAAGGTCACCGCCGTGGTGTTCGCGGCGCTGCTGGTGATCCGTTTCCTGTGGATCTACCCGGCCACCTATCTGGCCCGGCTCATCCCGCGGATCCGCAACCGGGAGGACCGGCCGCCGGCGACCGTGCCCACCGTGATCGCCTGGGCCGGGATGCGCGGTGTGGTGACCCTGGCCGCCGCGCAGACGCTGCCGCCGCCGGGTGTGGACAACGTCCCGGTCTACCCGCGCGAGCTGTTCGTCTTCGTGGCCTTCGCGATCATCGTGCTCACCCTGCTGGTGCAGGGCACCACCCTGCCGTGGCTGGCCCGCCGCCTCGGCGTACGGGAGGACAGCAGCGCCGAGGACGCGCTGGCCGAGGCCGGGGTGCAGCACGCGGCCGGCCGGGCCGCGCTGGAGGCGCTGGAGGAGCACGCCGACGGCGCGCCCGAGTCGGTGGTGGAGCGACTGCGCGGGCTGGTGGAGAACCGTGGCAACAACGCGTGGGAGCGGCTCGGCAGCCAGGAGCGGGAAACCCCGTCGGCGGCGTACGGTCGGCTCCGGCGGGAGATGATCAGTGCCGAACGGCACGTCTTCAAGACCGCCCGGAACGAGGGGCGGATCCCCGAGGAGGTGCTGGTCCGCGCCCAGCGTGAGCTCGACCTGGAAGAGTCCCAGCTGCAACGGAGTGACGATTGACCTGTCAGCATCTCAAGGAGGCGGTGGAACCGGCACCGCTCAGCACCTATCCGGACGGCTGTCCCCAGTGCGTGGCCGCCGGCTTCCAGAACTGGGTGCACCTGCGGCTCTGCCTGGGCTGCGGGACGGTCGCCTGCTGTGACTCGTCGCCGCGGCGGCACATGTCGGCGCACCACGCCGCCGAGGGCCATCCGGTGATGCGGTCCTTCGAGCCCGGCGAGGCCTGGCGCTGGTGCTACGAGGACGAGCAGCTCGGATGAGGATCCTGGTCGTCGGCGCCGGGGCCACCGGCGGCTACTTCGGCGGCCGGCTCGCGCAGGCCGGGAGGGACGTCACCTTCCTGGCCCGGCCGGGCCGTGCCGCGCGGCTGGCCGGGCACGGCCTGCGGATCAGGGACCCGGACGGCGAGACGGTCCTGCACCCGCGGGCCGTCACCGAGCCGGACGGCATCTACGACCTGGTCCTCGTCGCGGTCAAGAGCTACTCGCTGGACCTCGCCCTGTCCGGCGCCGCGCCCGGCATCGGCCGGCACACCGTGATCGTGCCGCTGCTCAACGGCATGCGGCACATCGGCACCCTGGTCCAGCGCTTCGGCGCCGACCGCGCCTGGGGCGGCGTCTGCATGATCCACGCGACGCTCGACGAGGATGGCGGCGTGGTCCGGATGAACGGGCCGCACCGGCTGTCGTTCGGACCGCTGGACGGTGACGACGAGCGCGTCCCGGCGGTCGCCGAGGTCCTCACCGGCGCCGGCTTCGACGCCCGGGCGTCGGCCACGATCGTGGCGGAGCTGTGGGAGAAGTGGGTCCTGCTGGCCACCCTCGGGGCGGCCACCACCCTGCTGCGCGGCTCGATCGGGGCGATCAACACGGCCCCCGGCGGGCGCGCCTTCCTGGCGGCGCTGGCCGCCGAGACGTCCGCGGTCGCGGCGGCCGCCGGGCACCCGCTGCGGCCCCGGGCGGTCGCCATGCTGGAGGCCACCATCGCCACGACCGAGCCGACCACCTCGTCGATGTACCGCGACCTGATCCAGGGCCTGCCGGTCGAGGGCGACGCCATCGTCGGTGACCTGGTCGCCGAGGCGGAGCGGCACGGTGTGCCGGTGCCGCTGCTCGCCGCCGCGCACACCGGTCTCGCCGTCTACACGGCCGCCCACCGCTAGGACCGGCCGCTCTCAGCGGTGGGAGTGGGCGGTGGACGGGGACGGGATGCGGGCCAGTACGGACTCCGCCTCGCGGGTCACCTGGCCGGCGTCCTGGATGCGGGCCAGCTCGTAGACGTCGACGGTGCGGGCCGCGATGGCCGGCCAGTTGAAGTCCTCGTGGACCCGCTCGTGGGCGCGCAGCGCCAGGGCCCGGGCGTACTCGCGGTCGGCCAGCACCGAGCCGGCCGCCCGGGCCAGGGCGGCCGGGTCGTTCGGGGCGAACGTCACCCCGGTCACGCCGTGTTCGACGATCTCGGCGAGGCCACCGGTGTCGGCGGCCGCGACCGGGGTCCCGGCGGCGGCCGCCTCCAGGGCCACCATCCCGAACGGCTCGTAGATGCTCGGCACCACGTAGCAGTCGGAGGCGCCCATCAGAGCGGTCAGCTCGTGCCCGCCGAGGAAGCCGGCGAACGTCACCTCCGGAAGGTCGGCGGCGAGTTGCTCCAGCTCGGCCCGGTACGGCCCGTCGCCGGCGATCACCACCCGCAGGCCGGGGAACCGGTCCCGCAGCTCGGGCACGGCGGACAGCAGGTGCTGCACGCCCTTCTCGTAGACCAGCCGGCCGGCGCAGCTGACCAGCGGCCCGGAGCCGGCGTACCGGGCGCGGGCGGCGGCCACGGCGCGCGGCCGGGCCCGCCAGCGCAGCGCGTCGACCCCGTTGAAGACCACGTCGGTACGGTCCGGGTTCACCTCGAACAGGCGGCCGACCTCGTGTTTCATGTACGCCGAGCAGACGATCGTGCGGGCCGCGCCGGTCGCCAGCCAGCGTTCGATGTCGTCGATGGTGTGGTTGTGGGCCTCCGGGAGCCAGCCCTGGTGACGGCCCGACTCGGTGGCGTGGACGGTGGCGACCAGCGGCACGTCCAGGTGGTCGCTCACGGTCATCGCGGCGTGCGCCACCAGCCAGTCGTGGGCGTGCACCACGTCGTACCGGCCGGTGCGGGTGGCGCGCAGCGCGGACCGGGTCAGCGTGTGGTTGAAGGCGACCGCCCAGGCCAGCAGGTTTCCGTCGACCACCTCGAAGTCCGGCGGGTCGTCCGGGGCGCGGACCACACGGACGCCCTCGGCGTACTCCTCCACGAGCGTGCCCGGCGTGTGCCGGGTGACCACCGTGACCTCGTGCCCGGCCCGGACCAGGGTGGTGGCGAGCGCGTGCACGTGCCGGCCCAGGCCGCCCACCAGCAGTGGCGGGTATTCCCAGCTCAGCATCATGATCCGCAGCACCGTTGCCACCTCCCTCACGTCAGGTACCGCTGTTTCACTCGTAGCACCTCGGCGACCGATCGCGCGGAGAAAGGGCAGCCGATGGCCCGGTGGGGCGAATCCCCCTCGGCGGTGTCGCCGAGCGAGCCGACGCCCGTCTCGCCGAGATGCGCCGCGAGCCCGGTCAGCAGCCCCTCGACCGGCAGGCCGGTGGCCGCGCAGGCGTCCGCGTACGGGCCGATCAGCCACGTCCAGACGGCGCCCTGGTGGTAGGCCGGGTCGGGTTCGGCGGGCGGGCGGCTCTGGTAGCCGTACTCGGACGGGGCGAGGGTGCGCAGGCCGAGCGGGGTGAGCAGGGCCTCGCCCACGGCCTGGACCGCGCCGCCGGGACGGCCGCGCATCGGGGCGTACGGCAGCGACCAGGCGAGCAGCTGGTGCGGCCGCAGCGACGGGTCGTCGTGGTAGGCGCCCGCGCCGAGGGGGTAGGTGGTGGCCGGGCCCTCGACCACGTCGTACAGCCAGCCCTCGGGCGCCGGGAAGCGGGCCTGGAACGACTCGCGCGCCAGTTGCAGCCGGGCCCGCGGCTCAGCGTCGTCGCGGCCGGTCTCGCCGAGCAGTTCGCACATCGCGGCCAGGGCGTTCACCCACAGCGCGTTGATCTCCACCGGCTTGCCGACCCGCGGTACGGCCGGCAGGTCGCCGGGGGCGCCGGACGGGGCGGTGAGCCGCAGCAGCCCGTCGGCCGGGTCGAGGCTGAGCGGGCCGGACCCGTCCAGACGGTGCCGCAGGAGCCGGCCGAGCGGGATGGCCAGCTTGGCGGCCAGGGCCCCGTCGCCGGTCCGTGCGACGTGCCGGTCCACCGCGTGCACCAGCCACAGCGGGGCGTCCAGCGGGTCGTGCCGCAGCCACGGGGCGGCCGGGCCGGACGGCTCGCCGGCCGCCGCCCGGGTACGGGAGATCAGCAGCTCACGGCCCTCGTCGACCCGGCCGGTGTCGAGGAACAGCCCCTCGTAGGCGATCATCGTGTCGCCAGCCCAGCGGCCCTGCCCCGGGTAGCCGGCGACCACGTCGGGCCCGTCCGGGGTGCGGATCACGAAGCGGTCGGCGGCGAGGACCAGCGCTTCCCCGTACCCCTCGGCCTTGGAGAGGGTGACCAGGCGGTGGGCGCGCTCGCGCTCCGCGGCGATGACCACCGGCGCGGGTGGCGGTGTCTCGCCGAGCCTGCCGGCCCACGCCGAGATCTCCACCGTCTGGCCCGGACCGGCCTGCTGGAAGAAGGAGCCGGCGTGCCAGAGGTCGTCGTCCGCGCCGTCCTCGCGGGTGTGCACGTCGACGTGCCAGAACCCGGCGGGCTGCCAGCCGGGACCGTGCAGCCGGTAGGCGCCGTCGACGATCACGCCGTCGGCGACCGGATCCACGGACAGCGCCGGACCGCTCGCCCGGCGGGAGGTGCCCTCGGTCCGCCAGGTGCACATCGCGGCGACCGCCAGACCGATCGGGCCGGGCGCGCTGACCACCCGGTGCGCCACGGCGAGCGACGGATGGCCGTGCCGCATCGCCAGTTCCCGCTCGACCACCACGTCGCCGATCCGCCAGCGCCACCGCGGCAGCCCGTCGACCAGCCGGAACACCTCCAGGTGGGTGTGCCCGGCCGGGTCGGTCGCCCCGGACGCCCACTCATGGGTGTACAGCGGGACCTTGACCCCGGAGGGCAGCGTCACGGTGAGATCGAGCGAGGCGAGCGCGACATGTCCGGAGGTCACCAGCAGGGCGTGCCGGCGGCGGGTGCGCAGACCGCTGATCGTGCCCGCCGCGTAGCCGCCGAGGCCGTCGGTGACGAGCCATTCCCGGCCGCCGCCGGCCTCGGCGGAGACGGAACCGCACACCTGCGGCCCGAAAGTGATCTGATCATTGCGCGGCACGATGACCCAAACCCCCGGATGGGGAGATATCAGTGGCTAACCGGACAGTCGGGCCGACGTTAGCAGTGAAGTCCGCGAGAATGACCTCTGACGCGGCCGCGCAGGGTTAGCCGGTCCCACGGATGGGCATGGATTCGCCCGCCGACCGCGATCATACGGACGGCCGAGGGGCGGGAGCACGATATGCAGGTCTGGCCTGGTCACCGGTACCCGCTGGGCGCTACTTACGACGGGACGGGCACGAATTTCGCGATCTTCTCCGAGGTGGCCGAGGCGGTCGAGCTCTGCCTGTTCGACCCCGCCGGCAACGAGCGGAAGGTGCAACTCCACGAGCAGGACGCGTTCGTCTGGCACGCGTACCTGCCCGGGGTGGAGCCGGGGCAGCGGTACGGCTACCGCGTCTACGGCCCGTACGAGCCACATCGCGGGCTCCGGTGCAATCCGCACAAACTGCTCATCGACCCGTACGCGCGGGCGGTGGACTCGGACATCGACTGGCATCCTTCGCTGTACGCGTACGACTTCGACAACCCGGACCAGATGTCGGATCTGGACTCGGCGCGGTACATGCCCAAGGGCGTGGTGGTGAACCCGTACTTCGACTGGGGCAACGACCGGCGGCCGGACATCCCGTACCACCACTCGGTCATCTACGAGACCCACGTCAAGGGGCTCACCCAGGCGCACCCGGACATCCCGCGGGACATGCGCGGCACCTACTCGGCGATCGGCCACCCGGCGATCATCGAGCACCTGAAGAGCCTCGGCGTGACCGCGGTCGAACTGATGCCGGTCCACCAGTTCGTGCACGACAACCGGCTGCACGATCTGGGGCTGCGCAACTACTGGGGCTACAACACGCTCGGGTTCTTCGCGCCGTACCACGGCTATTCGGCGATGGGCTCGCTCGGGCAGCAGACCCAGGAGTTCCGCGGCATGGTGAAGGCGCTGCACGCGGCCGGCATGGAGGTCATCCTCGACGTCGTCTACAACCACACGGCCGAGGGCAACCACCTGGGCCCGACGCTCTCGCTGAAGGGCATCGACAACCGGACCTACTACCGGCTGGTGGACGATCAGCCCCAGTTCTACATGGACTACACCGGTACGGGTAACAGCCTGAACGTGCGCAGCCCGCAGAGCCTCCAGCTGATCATGGACTCGTTGCGGTACTGGGTCACCGAGATGCACGTCGACGGCTTCCGGTTCGACCTCGCCTCGACGCTGGCCCGTGAGTTCTACGACGTGGACCGGCTGTCGACGTTCTTCGAGGTGGTGCAGCAGGATCCGGTGGTCGGCCAGGTGAAGCTGATCGCCGAGCCGTGGGACGTCGGGCCGGGCGGCTACCAGGTCGGCAACTTCCCGCCGAACTGGACCGAGTGGAACGGCAAGTACCGGGACACGGTCCGCGACTTCTGGCGCGGCGAGCCGGCCACCCTGGCCGAGTTCGCGTCGCGGATCACCGGCTCGGCCGACCTCTACCAGGACGACGGCCGTAAACCCTTCCACTCGATCAACTTCGTGACGGCGCACGACGGGTTCACCCTCAACGACCTGGTGACCTACAACGACAAACACAACCAGTCCAACGGTGAGGACAACCGGGACGGCGAGAGCCACAACCGGTCCTGGAACTGCGGTATCGAGGGCCCCACCAAGGACGAGAACGTCCTGGCGCTGCGGGCCCGGCAACGGCGTAACTTCCTGGCCACCCTGATGCTCAGCCAGGGCGTGCCGATGATCTCGCACGGCGACGAGATGGGCCGCACCCAGCAGGGCAACAACAACGCGTACTGCCAGGATACCGAGCTGAGCTGGATCGACTGGCAGAACGCCGACGAGCAGCTGCTGGAGTTCGCCCGCAAGGTGACCGCGTTCCGGCACCGGCACCAGGTCTTCCAGCGCCGCCGGTTCTTCACCGGCCTGCCGGTGACCGCCCGCGGTGGCGGCGACCCGCTGCCCGACCTGGAGTGGTTCACCCCGGACGGCCGGCAGATGGCCGGCGACGACTGGGGCAACGACTTCGGCCGGGCGGTGGCGCTCTTCGTCAACGGCGAGGGCATCCGCGAGCGCGGCCAGTACGGCCAGCGTCACGTGGACAGCTCGTTCCTGCTCTTCTTCAACGCGCACGACGCGCCGCTCGAATTCACCACTCCTCCCGCCGAGTACGGGGAGAAGTGGGAGAAGGTCATCGAAACCGCTGATCCGTCCCCGCACCGTCCGGCCGTCGTGGAGGCTGGGCACAGGATCTGGGTGCCGGATCGGTCCCTCATCGTGCTGGACAGGACGGTGTGATGCCCGACAACAGGCCGAGCGGTACCTATCGCGTTCAGGTCCGCCCCGATTTCCCCCTGCACGTCACCGCCGAACTCGTCGACTACCTCGCCGATCTCGGGGTGAGCCACCTCTACTCGGCCCCGTTGCTGACGGCGGCGCCCGGCTCCGAACACGGCTACGACGTGGTCGACCACTCGTCGGTGAACCCGGCCCTGGGCGGCGCCGACGGGCTGCTGCGTCTCAGCCGCGCGCTGAAGGCGGCCGGCCTCGGTCTGGTCGTCGACATCGTGCCCAACCACGCCGGGATCGCTGTCCCACATCTGAACCCCACATGGTGGGACATACTTCGTCGAGGCCAGAAGTCTGACTTTTCCCATTTCTACGACATCGATTGGTCGCGCGGCCGGCTGCTCATCCCGGTGCTGGCCGACTCCCCGGACGCCCTCGACGATCTGCGCGCCGAAGACGGCGAGCTGCGGTACTTCGACAAGCGGTTCCCGATCGCCGACGGCACCGGCGACGGCACGCCACGGCAGGTCCACGACCGGCAGCACTACGAGCTGGTCAACTGGACCCGCGGCGACACCGAGCTGAACTACCGCCGCTTCTTCGCCATCACCGACCTGGCCGGCCTGCGCGTCGACGATCCGGAGGTCTTCGACGCCACCCACGCCGAGATCCTGCGCTGGTACCGGGAGGGCATCGCGCAGGGCATCCGGGTCGACCACCCGGACGGGCTGCGGGACCCCGCCGGGTACTTCGCCCGGCTGCGGGAGGCCGCCCCGGACGCCTGGATCGTGGTGGAGAAGATCCTCGAACCGGGCGAGCGGCTCCCCGCCTGGCCGGTCGACGGCAGCACCGGCTACGACGCGATGTGCCTGCTGAACGGCGTCTTCGTGGACACCGCCACGGAGGCCTTCTTCGACACCCTGGACCGCCACCTGACCGGTGTCACCACCTCCTGGCAGGACCTGGTCCACCAGGCCAAGTACGCGGTCGCCACCGGGTGCCTGGCCGCCGAGCTGACCCGTCTGGCCGATCTGGCGCCGACGGTCGAGGACGCTCCCCGGGCCCTCGCCGAGCTGGCCGCCTGCTTCCCGGTCTACCGCTCCTACCTGCCGGCCGGGTCCCGGCACCTGGCCCAGGCCCGGTCCGAGGCGGGCCGTCGCCGGCCACACCTGATCAGCGCGCTCGACCAGCTCACCGCGCGCCTGCGCAACCCCACCGACGAACTCGCCATCCGGTTCCAGCAGTTCACCGGCGCGGTGATGGCCAAGGGCGTGGAGGACAACGCGTTCTACCGATGGACCCGGTTCGTGGCCCGCAACGAGGTGGGCAGCGATCCGGCCAGGTTCGGCGCCACCCCCGACGAGTTCCACGAGGCCGCCCTGGAGCGCCGGCAGGAGTGGCCCGGCTCGATGACCGCGCTGGCCACCCACGACACCAAACGCGGCGAGGACGTCCGGGCCCGCCTCGCGGTTCTCGCCGAGGTGCCGGGCGACTGGACCGAGGTGGTGCGCCGGTGGATCCGGTTCGCTCCGCTCCCGGACCCGTCGCTGGCCCATCTGATCTGGCAGGTCGCGGTGGGCGCCTGGCCGATCTCCCGGGAGAGGCTCCAGGCGTACGCCGAGAAGGCCGCCCGGGAAGCCGGGACCGGAACCTCCTGGCTGCGCCCCGACGAGTCCTTCGAGACCGCCCTGCGGCAGATGGTCGACCGGATCTACGACGATCCGGCCCTGCACCGTGAGGTCGCCGACTTCGCCGCCTCCATCACCCCGCCCGGCTGGTCCAACTCGCTCGGTCAGAAGCTCCTCCAGCTCACCATGCCCGGCGTGCCGGACGTCTACCAGGGCACCGAGCTGTGGGACCACTCGCTGGTCGACCCGGACAACCGGCGGCCGGTCGACTTCGCCGGGCGCCGTGCCCTGCTCAACCGCATCGACGACGGCTGGCTGCCGCCGGTGGACGCGACCGGCGCGGCCAAGCTGCTGGTCGCCAGCCGGGTGCTGCGGCTGCGCCGGCAGCGGCCCGAGCTGTTCGGCTCCTACCGGCCGGTCTACGCGGAAGGGCGGGCCGGGCACCACGCGGTCGCCTTCGACCGCGGCGGCGTGGTCGCGGTGGCCACCCGGCTGCCGATCGGATTGTCACGGCACGGCAGCTGGGGGGATACCAGCCTGTCACTGGACGGTCACAGTTGGACGGAAGTGTTCACTAACACCAGCTACGGTGGGAATCGCCTGCCGGTGGCCGAGCTGTTGCACACCTATCCCGTCGCTCTCCTGGTGAAGGAATGACTGTCTTCGAGGTATGGGCTCCGGAGAAGCGGGTCAGGCTGCGCCTCGGCGACCACGACCACGCCATGGAGGCCGGTGCGGACGGCTGGTGGCGGGCCGACGTGCCGGCGCCCGCCGACGCCTCCTACGGCTTCCTCCTGGAGGGCCGGGAGCAGCCGCTGCCGGACCCGCGGTCGCCCTGGCAGCCGGACGGGGTGCACGGCCTGAGCCGGCTCTACGACCACTCCACCTTCGCCTGGACCGACCAGGCGTGGACCGGCCGGCAGCTGCCCGGCTCGGTGCTCTACGAGCTGCACGTCGGCACGTTCACGCCGGAGGGCACGTTCGACGCGGCGATCGAGCGGCTGGACCACCTCGTCGACCTCGGTGTCGACCTGGTCGAGCTGCTGCCGGTCAACGCCTTCAACGGCACCCGCAACTGGGGCTACGACGGGGTCTGCTGGTTCGCGCCGCACGAGGCGTACGGGGGACCCGACGGCCTGAAACGCCTCGTCGACGCCGCGCACGCCCGGGGTCTCGGCGTCGTGCTGGACGTCGTCTACAACCACTTCGGCCCCTCCGGGGCGTACGCGCCGATGTTCGCCCCCTATCTGGGCAGCGGCAGCAACCCCTGGGGCAGCACGGTCAACCTGGACGGCCCGGGCTCCGGCCACGTGCGCCGCTACATCATCGACAGCGTGCTGATGTGGCTGCGCGACTACCACGTCGACGGTCTGCGGCTGGACGCCGTGCACGCGCTGCACGACGAGGGCGCCGTGCACCTGCTCGAGGAGATGGCGGTCGAGGTCGAGACCCTCGCCACCGAGCTGCGGCGGCCGCTGTCGCTGATCGCCGAGTCCGACCTCAACGACCCCAAGCTGATCACCCCGCGCGAGGCGGGCGGGTTCGGCCTGCACGCGCAGTGGGACGACGACGTGCACCACGCGCTGCACACCCTGCTCACCGGCGAGCGCCAGGGCTACTACGGGGACTTCGGATCGCTCGACTGCCTGCGTACCGTGCTGGAGGGCGCGTTCTTCCACGCCGGCACCTGGTCGTCGTTCCGCGGCCGCCGGCACGGCCGCCCGGTCGACCGGCAGCGCACCCCCGGGCACCGGTTCGTCGCCTTCCTCCAGAACCACGACCAGATCGGCAACCGGGCGATCGGCGACCGGCTCGCCGCCACCCTCTCGCCCGGCCTGCTGAAAGTGGCCGCCACCCTGCTGCTCACCGCACCGTTCACGCCGATGCTCTTCATGGGCGAGGAGTGGGCGGCCGGCAGCCCCTGGCAGTACTTCACCAGCCACCCGGAGCCCGACCTGGCCGCCGCCGTGCAGAACGGGCGACGTAGGGAGTTCGCCCGGCACGGGTGGGCCGAGGCCGACGTGCCCGACCCACAGGACCCGGCCACCTTCGAGCGCTCCAAACTCGACTGGTCCGAGCTCCAGAAACCCGGCCACGCCGAGATCCTGGAGCTGTACCGGAAGCTGATCCGGCTGCGCCGGAGCACCCCCGGCCTCACCGACCCGTGGCTGCACAGGGTCGAGGTCCGGCACGGCGACCGGCACGTGGTGATCCGCCGCGGGCCCAGCGTGGTGGCCGCCAACCTGGCGGACACGCCCCAGACGGTCAGCGTGCCGGCGCTGCCCCGATCGGTGCTGCTGGCCACCTCGCCCGGCGTGGTCGTCGAGCGGGACCGGCTCGTCCTGCCGCCGGAGAGCGCCGCCGTCGTCGCGGTTCGCTGACGTGCGGCGATCCGCCATCATGTGCTCGTGAGCGTGCGGAAATCGCGGAAGAAGAAGAAAAAGTCGCACTGGTGGGACAACTGCGACCCGGGCTGTGACTGTGACATCCCCGGCTGTGACTGCTTCTCGCTGAGCACCATGGTGCGGCTGTCCTCGGTGCTGTTCTTCGAAAAGAGCCGGTCGGAGCGCGTCGTGGTCGGCGCGATCCACGGCTACCGGAAGGTCTCCCCGAAGCTGCCCACCCGCTGCCGGTACACGCCTACGTGCAGCGCCTACGCGTTGCAGGCGATCGACCGGCACGGGCTGCGGGCCGGGCTGCGGCTCACCGCGGGCCGGCTCGCCCGGTGCCGTCCCGGTGTCCCGTTCGGTACCGGGGACCCCGTTCCCTGACACCGTCGTGCACCATGACTCGTCAGAAGCTCCTCAGGAGCGAAGGGACGGGTCGATGGGGGACACGAACAGGCCGCCAGGCCAACAGTGGCGGCTGCCCCGGCAGCTCCAGATGGCGCCGGAGCTGGTCCGGCAGTTGCTGCGCACCCCGCCGCCCCCGGCGCCGGGGCAGCCCGAGCCGACCGCCGAGGAGATCGCCTCGCAGACGCTCGCCCAGCAGGAGGTGATCGAGGAGGTCATCACCGAGGTCCAGAACGCCATCGTGGTGGACCGGGAGTACCGGTTCAAGGTGTGGCGGCTGGCCGGGCTCGGGCTGCTCATCGTGATCACCATCGCGGTGGTGCTGGGCCGGCTGTTCGTGGGCGGGCCGCCGTCGGTGGCCGAGCTGCGCGAGCAGGCCGGCGTCGACACCTGGACCGAGCTGAAGATCGGGGTCAAGGACGACCAGTTCGGTACGGCCTACTACAACCCGGTCACGAAACAGTGGTCCGGTTTCGACATCGACGTGGCGTACATGATCGCGGAGGATCTCGGGTTCCGCCGGGAGGACGTGCGGTTCTACGGCATGGAGAGCGAGGACCGGGCCCGGATGCAGGCCAACGATCCGGTCTCCGGCGAGCGGGTGACGGTGCAGATGGTGATCGCCAGTTACAGCATCACCGAGGCGCGCGAGGAGATGGCCGGGGTGACCTTCTCCCAGGGGTATCTCGACACCGAGCAGTCCGTCGTGACCCTGAAGGACCACTCGCCGGTCTCCGCGCTGGAGGATCTGGCGGGCAAGAACGTCTGCAGTCTGTCCACCTCGACGAGCCAGTCGGTGCTCGACCGTGTGAGGGCCGTCGTGGTCCGTAAGAACCGGGTCCGGGAGTGTTTCGCGCTGCTCGACACCCGGCAGGTCGAGGCGGTCAGCACCGACGCCGCGATCCTCGCCGGCTGGAAGCACCAGTTCCCCGACAAGTACTCGCACTTCGACCTCGGGCTGGACACCACCGAGCGCTGGGGCGTCAACGTCGGAGAGAACCCGGCCCTGAAGGAACTCGTCGACCTCACCTTCTACCGCTCCTGGGCGGACCCCAAGGACAGCCGCTGGGAGGAGGCCTACGACCGCAACTTCCAGGTCGAGGTGGAAGACAACGGCGGCACCCCGATCGCGGTGGCCCACCAGCCGAGGGCCGAGCGGCCCGACGTGCGCTGGCTGCCGTGGGAGGACCCGCTCGGATGAGCGAGATCGAGATCCACACCGGCGCCGTCAGCAAGGACCGGCCGCTGCCCCGGAAGAGCTACCGCGCCGAGCTGAACTGGCTGCTCGCCGTCCTGCCCGGCTTCCCGCTGCTGCTGCTCGTGCTGCGGTTGTGGTACCTCAGCCGGCAGGACCTGCCCACCATGCTGCTGCTCGTGCAGTACATCAACCCGCTCGGCATGCTCGGCGCGCTCTTCATCACACTGAGCTGGACCATCCCGGCCGCCATCCTGCTGATCCGGGTGCTCGGCGGCATCCTGCTGGTCAGCGTCCCGGGGCGGACCGCCAACTCGTTCCTCGCGGTGACCGCCCTGCGGATGCCCGGCTGGGTGGTGGTGATCGCCACCGGGATCGCCGCCTTCACCTGGCAGCTACGGATGCTGCCGCTGCTCATGATGCTGATCGTCGCCATCCTCGGGCTCACCGCGGTGCAGGGCGAGCCGGGGGATCCGTGGGTGATGTGGTGGCTCACCCTCGGCGTACCGGTCCTCACCGGGATCCTGGTCTGGCTCTTCGTCTGGCCGGCGGTGGTGGCGGCGGTCCGTGCCGGGGAGTGGGCGACCGCGGTGCTCCTCGCCGTACCCCCGTTCTTCGGTCCTCTCCTGACCGGCCCGGTGCCGGAGCGATGGGCCCGGATCGCCACCCACTGGCCCGCCGTGGCGGCGGCCTTCGCCATGCCGTTCGTGGTCGGCGTCGTCTTCCTGCGCGCCCCCGTGCTGCCGGACAGTGCCGTCGAGGTGACGCCGGAGAAGGAGCCGGTCCGGGTCGTCCGCGGCCAGCTGATCGCGGTCGACGACACCTCCACCACCGTGCTCCAGCCCACCGGCGAGGTGATCTTCATCCCGAACGGCGAGGTCCGCTCCAAGACCCTCTGCCCGCAGGCGGCACAGCCGCCGGAGAGCGGCGTCACCGTCCGGGGATGGCCGGTCGAGGCATCCGCACTCCAGTGGATCGCACCGACACGCACCGTCACCGAAATCGATCCACGGTGCCTCGGGCGCCCGCTTGAGCGGGGTTGAGTGTATTTTCAGCAACGACATGTGCGACATGCCGCCCACCACGTGCAGACAGGCTGGCGCCGACCTGGCAGGCTGCACGCCATGACCTTGCACCTCCGGTGGGCGGCCGTGACCGACCAAGGACACGTCCGGAGCAACAACGAGGACTGTCACTACGCCGGTGATTGGCTTCTCGTCGTCGCGGACGGCATGGGCGGCATGGCCGCCGGCGATCTGGCCAGCCGGATCGCCATCGAAGCCATGGTCTCGCTCGACACCCCGATCGACACCGAGCATCAGATGGACGCCCTGCACCGCGGGCTGGAGTTGGCCAACGGCCGGATCGCCGAACAGGTGGCCGCCGACCCCTCCCTCGCCGGCATGGGCACCACGCTGACGGCGGTCCTCTTCAACGGCGAACGGGCCGCCATGGCCCACGTCGGAGACTCCCGTGCGTACCTGTTGCGCGACGGCCGCCTCAACCAGCTCACCAAGGACGACACGTACGTCCAGATGCTCGTCGACCAGGGACTGATCAAACCGGAGGAGGCGGCCGCCCATCCGCGGCGGGCCGTCGTCACCCGGGTTCTCCAGGGAGAGCCGGTGACTCCGGCCTACGTCATCGTCGAGCCGCAGCCGGGCGACCGCTGGATGCTGTGCAGCGACGGGCTCACCGGTGTGGTGCCGGACCCGGTCCTCGAAGAGGAGCTGCGCACTGTCCAGGATCCCAAGCAGTGCGCAGAGCGTCTCATCGATCTCGCGCTCCGTGGCGGTGGGCCGGACAATGTGACGGTGGTAGTCGCCGACGTGACAGCCGGGGACTGACCCGCTCCCCTGTCAGAAGGTGGCTCTCGTGGCAGTCATCACCACGGCGCTGATCCTGGGCCTGGTCGCGTTCGGTGAACTCGTCCTCGGCACCCCACGCCACTTCACCGCCACGGCCCAGCTGACCGCCGGGGTCGTCGCGGCCACGGTGTGCATCGCCGTCGGCCGCGGCCGGACCGGCTTCCCGCGCCAATGGCGGCTGTTCGCCGCGGCCGGACTGGCCGTCTGGACGCTCACCCGCGTGTGGTGGGCGCTCGGCGACCCGCCGCCGGCCGTGTACGGCATCGGCTACCTGGTGCTGCCCGCCTGCATGCTGCTCGGCCTGCTCGGCGCCGTGCACACCCGGCCGCGGCCGGTGCCGACGTCACCGCTGCGCGACCAGATCGCCCTCGTCATCGACAGCGTGCTGATCACCGGCTCGGTGCTCGCCCTGGTCCGGTCGATGATCCCCGGCGACCCGCTCGGCGACCTCACCGGGACGGCCCTGCTCGGCTACGTCATCGCCGACCTGATCCTGGTCACCATGGCGGTGCTGCTGCTCACCACCCGGCCCGACTCACCCGCCGGGCGGCGGCCGCTGCGGCTCGTCGCGGTGGCGCTCGTCGCCTTCGGCGCAGCCGACGCGATCCGGCTCCTCGACGGTGGGTCGGCCTGGCTTCTCGGGCTGGAGAACGCCGGACATCTGATGGGGCCGGCGTTCATCGCGCTGGCCGCGCTCAGCCCCAGCCGTCCGGCGCTCACCCGGCCGTCCGCCGAACTGCTCCAGCGGGACTGGTTCCACCTGCTCCTCCCGTACGGGCCGGTGCTGGTGACCGGGGCGGTGCTGGTGGCGGGAACGGTGGCGGGCAGCGCGCTCACGCCGTTCGAGGCCTACCTCGGCTGGCTCGGCCTGGCCCTCGTGGTGACCCGGCAGATGATCACCATCGTGGACAACACCGTCCTGTTCGACCGGGTCGCGGAAACCCAGCGGCGGTTGCACCATCAGGCGTACCACGACCCGCTCACCGGCCTGGCCAACCGCGCGCTGTTCCGCGAACGCCTGGTACTCGCCATCGACGCCCACCACCAGCACGGGGTGCCGGTCGCCGTCCTCTTCGCCGACCTCGACGACTTCAAACTCATCAACGACACGTTCGGGCACGCCATGGGCGACCGGGTGCTGCACGCCATCGGCGAGCGGATGCGGGCCTGCGTCCGCCCGCAGGACCTGGTGGCCCGGCTGGGCGGCGACGAGTTCGCGGTCGTCCTCGACCAGTCGCCCCAGCCCGCGCCCGCGCCGCGACGCCGTCTCCGGTCCCGCTGGGGGGCGGCGGCGCGAGGCCGTCGCTACATCCTCTCCGCCGCGGGGGTACGGGTGACGAGCGGCCCCGGCGCGCCCGGTCAGCCGCTCGGCCGTTCCGTGGACGGGCCCTCGCGCGCCACCGAGCCCGTCCTGCCGCACGTCCCGTCGTCCCGCAGGCCCGCCTCCCATCAGCTGAACGGCGGGCCGCCGACTTCCCCGGCGTCCTCGGCGTCCTCGGCGTCCTCGGCTGATGAGGCGGGGCCGGTGGGGGAGAGCTGGGCCGTGGAGGCCGAGGCGATCGGGCAACGGCTGCTGGCGGCGCTGCGGGAGCCGTACCTCATCGACGGCCGCTCGGTCGGCGTCGGCGTCAGCATCGGCCTGGTCGCGGCGGAACCGGGCGACCGGCTCTCCGCCGACCTGCTGCTGCGCCGCGCCGACGCCGCGATGTACGCGGTCAAGCGCCGCGGCAAGGGTGCCCTCATCCGCTACACCGGCCGCCGCGACTCCGGCCCCAACGCCGACCTGCCCCAACTGCTGGCGGGCGCCCTCGCCGACGGCGGCAGCCCGGCCGAAGCCGGGTTCGAAGTCCACTACCAGCCGATCGTGCGGCTCGGCGACAGCGCGACCGTCGCGGTGGAGGCCCTCGCCCGCTGGACCGACCCGGTGGCCGGCCCGGTCCACCCCGACGTCTTCGTCACGATGGCCGAACGCACCGGCCTGGTCGCCGCCATCGACGACTTCGTCCTCGACCGGGCGTGCGCCGACGCCGCGGTCCTGGCCGAACGCTTCGGCCGCCCGATCGACCTGCACGTCAACGTCTCCGCCGGCCGGCTCGGCCAGCAGGGCCTGGAAGACGCGGTGACCGCCGCCCTGGCCCGGCACGGGGTGCCGGCCGCCCGCCTGGTCATCGAGATCACCGAGACGCTGCGCATCCCCGACCTGCCCCGCGCGGCCGCCGTCGTGGGCAGGCTCAGAGCCTTGGGCGTACGGGTGGCACTCGACGACTTCGGCAGCGGCTTCAACGCCCTCGCCCAACTCCACGCCATCCCGGTCGACATCGTCAAACTCGACTCCACCCTGACCGACGTGTCCAGCGCCTCGGACCGTTCCGGCGCCCTGTGCCGTTCGGTGCTGTCCATCTGCGCCGAACTCGGCATCACCGTGGTGGCCGAGGGCCTGGAGACCCCCGAGCGTTCCGCGGCCCTGGAGGAACTGGGCTGCCCACTGGGCCAGGGCTACCTCTTCGGGGCTCCCGTACCGCTCGCCCAACTGGGCCCCTCACCCACCGACTAGAGATCTTTCGCGGTCTTGTACGAGTGTCCTTGTCCCGCCTTTTCAGGGCCGTCCCGTCCGGTCGGCGCGATCCTGCTGCCTACTTCGGCCTGTGCCGCGCCCGCCGGGCGGAGATCGGTGCCCGGGCGCCTGCCACCCGCTGCTTTCGCTCCCGCTGGGTGGGTGGTCGCGGTGTTGCCGGCCGGGCTTCCGGGTTGCCCTCTGCGGTAGCGCCGGTGGCCCGGTGCGGTGGTCCCGCTCTTGCTTCCCAGGCGCGGAGGGTTGTCTGCTCGCGGCCGTTGCGCCGGCCACCCTGGGCGGGCGGTCGCGGTTTGCTTCCCAGGCACGGGGGGTTGTCTGCTCGCGGCCGTTGCGCCGGCCACCCTGGGCGGGCGGTCGCGGTTTGCTTCCCAGGCACGGGGGGTTGTCTGCTCGCGGCCGTTGCGCCGGCCACCCTGGGCGGGCGGTCGCGGTTTGCTTCCCAGGCACGGGGGGTTGTCTGCTCGCGGCCGTTGCGCCGGCCACCCTGGGCGGGCGGTCGCGGTTTGCTTCCCAGGCACGGGGGGTTGTCTGCTCGCGGCCGTTGCGCCGGCCACCCTGGGCGGGCGGTCGCGGTTTGCTTCCCAGACACGGAGTTGCCTGCTTGCGGCCGTCACGCCGGTCGGGCTGGGTGGGTGGTTGCGGTGTTGCTTCCCAGGCACGGAGTTGCCTGCTTGCGGCCGTTGCGCCGGCCACCCTGGGTGGGTGGTTGCGGTTTTGCTTTCCAGGCACGGGGCTGCCCGCTCCCGGCCGTCACGCCGTTCCCTCTGGGCGGGTGGTCGCGCTTACGTGAGGGTGGGCGCGCACGGTGGTGGTGTCGTGGTCGTCTACGTGCCCTATCGGGGCGATGGCCGTCCACGTGGTGGTTTTAGTGTGCGTTCACCGCCGAAAGCCCGGCCGGCCGGCACTCCGCATGAGCGAGGGACCCGGTTCACCGGCTCTTGTGGAGGATCGAGGTAGCCGGAGAGTCTCGTTTTCGGTTGTCGCCGGGGTGGATGTCGAGTCGCTTGTTCGCGTGTTTCCCGTCTTCGCCGCGAGGTTCGGCCGGTCATCGTCGGCCGCGCAAGTCATCCGCAGGCGCCGATGTGAATCTTGGGTGATCGTCACCGAGCGCGCGATCTTGCGCCATTGTGGCCATCCGGGAGTCTCCTTCTTGGGCGTTCGCGGTTCTCCGTCAAGCGCCCGGTCGGGCGAACCGCCAAATGGGGGGCGCCGTCCGCCGCGCTAGGCGGAAATGGGGCTTTCGCCGGAAACAGTCGCCCGTTTCGCCCGCTTTGCCTGCCGCTGTTGTGCGATCTTGAACGATTTACCACCGCCTCGGGTGGTAAATCGTTCAAGATCGCTCCGGGTGAGGCGTCCTGCTGTCGAGGGATTGCGGATTCGGCCGTGGGCAGCCAAGAAGAATACTCCCGGATGTATCCGATACCCCAAGGTCTTCCAGCGGAAATGGATCATGGGCGATGGTTGGCCGCCGGGCAACAGCCGGGAATCAAGATCGGCCCGACGGCCACTATCGCCCAAGATCGCCGGTGAGTCGGGGTGACGCCGCAGCCATCCGAATGCGCGACTCGACATCGCGGCCACCCGCAACCGAGAAACAGGCTCCGGAGCGGCACGGATGTACCACGCACCCTCACGCACCCAAGATCGTGGTCACGGTGAGTGACTTCGGCGGTTCCGTGGCGCGGCCGGTATCACGCGCCACCACCCGCCTGGCGCGAGCGGCGTGACGGCCGGGAGCAGCGGCACGGCTGGCTGGGAAGCATGACCGCAACCACGCACCCGGAGCGACTGGGGCGATGGCCGGGAGCAGTGCCCCGGGTGTCTGGCGATCACGGCCGTAGCCACCCGCCTGGCGGGAGTGGCGTGACGGCTGGGAGTGGCGCCCCGGGTGCCTGGTACGCCGCAACCGCAACCACCCACCCGGGGCGAGCGGCAGGAACATGCGGGAGTGGCCAACCGATCTGAGCCCGGCGGGCGCGGCACAGGCCGTAGCGGGCAGCAAGATCGCGCCGACCGGACGGGACGGCCCTGATGGGGCGGGACGAGGACACGCGTACCGAGAAAGAAGCCGGAAGCGAAACGCGGACCTCGACCACAAAGGCGCGACAGGGGCGCGCCTGCACTGAGTCACCGCGAGCGTGGGTTGGTGCGGCGGGTGGGTTCCGCCGTGGTCGGATCCTCCGGCCACGGGTGACGCGGGTAGCGGCCACGCATCTCGGCCCGCACCTGCGGATAGCCCTGCACCCAGAACGAGCCGAGATCGCGGGTGACCGCCACCGGCCGCCCGGCTGGGGACAGCAGATGCAGCAGAACCGGAACCCGGCCGTCGGCCAGCCGTGGCGCCTCCCGCCAGCCGAACGCCTCCTGCACCTTCACCGCCAGCACCGGCGATGCCGGATCCCGGTAGTCGACCCGCACCTGTGAGCCGCTCGGTACCGGTAGCCGTTCCGGGGCCACCTCGTCCAGCCGGCCCGCCACTCGCCACGGCACGAGACGCCGCAGCCCGGCGGCGACGTCCAGCTTCGCCAAGTCGGCCCGGCGACGGGCGGAACCGAGATCCAGCCAATCCTCCAGGCTCGCGAGCAGCGCGGCATCGGACACGTCCGGCCACGGATCACCGAGCGCCGCATGGGCGAAGGCCAACCGCTGCCGCAGTTCCCCGGTGGTCCGGCTCCAGGTCAGCAGACCGAGCCCCGACTCCCGCAGCCCGGTGATCAGGGCCTCCCGGACGAGCGCCGGGTCGGGATCGCTCAGCCGCCCGGAGACCAGCGTGATCGCCCCCAGACGCTGAACCCGCCGGGCCACCACGTCCCCGTCGATCCAGCCGATCTCGACGGCGTCGGTGAGCAGCGGCGCGGCCACCTCCCGAGCGGTCTCCTCGTCGATCGGCGCGGCACTGCGGATCCGCGCCACCCGGGCCCCGGCCGCCCGATCGGCGCTCGCGACGACGATCCACGGTGTGCCGGCGAGCGAGCTCCCGGCCGGCAGTTCGGCCGCGGTTCCGCCGGCCATGAGGTACGCCCGCCCGCCCGGCTCCCGGGCCCGCGCCACCCGCTCCGGGAATGCCAGCCCCACCACCAGCCCGGCCGCCAGGTCGTCCCCCAGCACGGGGCCGCCGGGCTCACTCGGGGCGGGTACCCGCGCGGGTACGTCGTGGCGGGTTGAGGCGGCCAGCTCGCCTGCGGTTGCTGCCTGGGCGGCCGTGTCGCGGTCGGATCGGGTGGCCGGCTCGCCTGGGGTGGACGCGTTGCGGTCGGATGGGGCGACCGGCTCGCCTGGGATGGACGCGTTGCGGTCGGATGGGGTGGGTGTGCCGCGGTGGGATGTGGGCTCCGCGGGCGGTGGCGGGGTGGCCCGGTCGATGGCGTGGGTGAGGCGGCGGACCTCGGCCCGCCAGGCGGCGTCGTTCGTGGTCCGGGAGCGGCGCCACGCGGCGACCACGTCGTCGGTGGTCGCCCGGTCGTCGTCGAGGACGGCGACCAGTTCGGCGGCGCGCCGGGCTCCGATCGTGGCGGCGCCGTCGAGGAGGGCGCGGGCCCAGCGTGGGTGGAGGCCGGCGCCGGCCAGGGCGCGGCCGCGTGCGGTGACCCGGCCGTCGGAATCGAGTGCGCCGAGGTCGTGCAGCACGGCGGTGGCGGCGCGGAGGGCGCCGGCCGGCGGTGGGTCGGGCAGGGCGAGGCCGACGCCGTCGGGATGCCCCCAGAGAGCCAGGTCCAGGGCGAACCCGGTGAGGTCGGCGGCCGCGATCTCCGGCTCGGGCTGGGCGGGCAGCCGGTCGTGCAGGGCCGGTGACCAGCACCGGTAGACACGGCCGGGCGCCTCGCGGCCGGCTCGCCCGGCTCGCTGGTCGGCGCTGGAACGGGAGACCGGCACCGTGGCCAGGGCGCCGAGGCCGCGGGCGTGATCCATCCGTGGCACCCGGCTCAGCCCGGCATCGACCACCGCGCGGACCCCCGGGACCGTGAGGCTGCTCTCGGCGATCGCCGTGGCCAGCACCACCCGGCGCCGTGGGCCGGCACGCAACGCCGCGTCCTGAGCCGAGCCGGACTGGCGGCCGTGCAGCGTGACCAGGTCGGCGTCCAGATCGCGGAGACGGCCGGCGACGGTCTCGATCTCCCGCGCTCCGGGCAGGAAGACCAGGACGTCGCCGTCGCCCTCGGCCAGGGCACGTCGCGTCGTCACGGCCACGTGGTCGAGCAGGCGTGGGTCGACGCGCAGGCCGTGCGGTGGCGTCACCGGGCCGGCCGGGGGAGCCCAGATCACGTCGACCGGGTAGGCCTTGGCGTGTGCCGTTACCACCGGCGCCGGAGTGCCCGGCTCGCCGAGGACCGTGGCGAGGCGGTCGGCGTCCGCGGTGGCCGAGGTGGCGAGCAGGCGCAGGTCGGGGCGGAGCGCGGCGCGCACCTCGACCAGGAAGGCGAGCGCCAGGTCGGAGTCGAGATGCCGCTCGTGGCACTCGTCGAGAATCACCGTGCCGGTGCCGGCGAGCTCCGGGTCGGACTGCAGGCGCCGGACCAGGAGACCGGTGGTGACGACCTCCACCACGGTCTCGCGGGACACCTGACGCTCGCCGCGCACCGCATAACCCACCCGGCCACCGGGGCGCTCACCGAGCAGCGACGCCATCCGGCGGGCGGCCGCCCGGGCGGCGACCCGCCGTGGCTCGGCCACGATGACCCGCCCGCCGGTGGCGAGCGCCAGCGGGACCAGCGTGGTCTTGCCGGTGCCGGGTGGAGCGACCAGGACGGCGGCGCCGGTGTCGGCGAGAGTGGCGGCGACCCGGGGCAGCACGGGGCGGACCGGGAGGTCGGGAAGAGCGTCGGCGGCGATGAGCACGGGCCCAGTCTGGCCCATCCCTGTGACACTTCCGCGGTTGTCCACAGGCCGCCCACCGCCTAGCACATTCCCGGCGCGAACGGGCGTTGTCCACAGAAGCTGTTACGCCCACCGGCGTCGTCCACAGGCGAGATTTTCTTGCGTGTTTCGTGGCAGGGTGGCGGACGAACGAGCCCTGTTAATTCTTCGGTCCGCCGGTGCACACGGCGGGCCGTGCCTGATTGACTGGCCAAGATCGACGAGGGGGTGACCGATGGGTGTGGTCGATGTCTTCAACGCTCTGCCCACGGAGCGTCTGGAGGAGGAGCTGCTCGCCTGCTGCGCGGCGCCCGCCTGGGGCGCCCGGATAGCCGCGGGCCGGCCCTATGCCGACCGGGCCGCGATCCTCGCCTCCGCCGACGCGGCGTCGCGGGCGCTGAGCTGGTCCGATGTGCTGCGTGGGCTGTCCGCTCATCCACGCATCGGCGAGCGCGCCGCCGGGCAGTCCAAGGAGGCCGCCTGGTCCCGGGTGGAGCAGTCGGCCGCGGCGGTCAGCGCTGACGAGGAGACCAAGTCCGCCCTCGTCCTGGCGAACAAGGAGTATGAGGCCCGGTTCGGGCACGTGTTCCTGATCTTCGCGAGTGGTCGCACGCAGGCCGAGATCCTCGCTGTGGCACGGGAGCGTCTCGGCAACGACGACGCAGGAGAGCGGGCGATCGTGTCCGGGGAACTGGGCCGGATCGCGCGGCTGCGGCTGGAGCGGGTGCTCGATGCCCTCTGACGGCGTGACGGCCGAGTTCCACGCCCGGATCTCGACCCACATCCTGGACACGGTGACCGGCGAGCCGGCCCGGGACGTCTATGTCCGGCTGGAGCGCCGCGATGCCGACGGCTGGGGCACCATCGCCGAGGGCCGCACCGACGACGACGGCCGCCTGCGTTACGAGGTGCCGATGCACGCCTGGCAGGCCGGCGGTTACCGCCTCTTCTTCTACGTGGAGCCCTACCTGGGCGGCGACTGCTTCTTCCCGGAGATCACGATCGCCTTCCACGTGCACGACCCGAATCGTCACTACCACGTGCCGTTGCTGCTGAGCCGGTACGGCTACACCACCTACCGAGGGAGCTGACCGTTGGCGATCGTTCTCGGACCGAACCGTTACGGCAAGGCGGAGACCCGTCTCGTCCGGGTGCACCGCGACGGGGAGACACACGGCCTGGTCGACCTCAACGTCAGCGTGGCGCTCTCCGGCGACCTGACCGCCACCCACCTGACCGGGGACAACTCCGGTGTCCTGCCGACCGACACGATGAAGAACACGGTGTACGCGTTCGCCCGGAAGCACGGGGTCGGCGAGCCCGAGGCGTTCGCCCTGCTCCTGGCGCGGCACTTCGTCGCCACCCAGCCGCAGGTGCACGGGGCGAAGGTGTCGATCGAGTCGTTCGGGTGGGAGCGGCTCGGCCCGCACTCGTTCCGGCGGCGGGGTGACCACACCCGTACCACCGTGGTCACCGTGACCGAGGAGGCCACCCAGGTGGTTTCCGGCGTCGCCGGCCTGGTGCTGCTGAACTCGACGGATTCCGAGTTCCACGGTTTCGTACAGGACGAGTTCACCACCCTGCCGCCGGCCACCGACCGGATCCTGGCGACCGCGGTGGACGCCCGCTGGCGGCACCGCGACGACGGCGCCGACTGGGCGAAATCCTTCGAGGGCGCGCTGGACGCCCTGGTCGGTGCTTTCGTCGGTACCTACAGCTATTCGCTGCAACAGACGCTGTATGCGATGGGCAGCCGGCTCCTGGAGGATCGGCCCGAGGTGGCGGAGGTGCGACTGGCGCTGCCGAACAAGCATCACTACCTCGCCGACCTGTCGCCGTTCGGGCTGGACAACCCGAACGAGGTGTTCATCGCCGGCGACCGGCCGTACGGGTTGATCGAGGGCAGCGTGACCCGCGACGACGCGCCGCCGGCGACCGCGGGATGGTGGCTGTGATCCTCATCGAGAACGCGGCGGTCGCCACCGTCGACCCGGCCGGGCGGGAGCACACCACCGGTTACGTACTGGTCGGCGACGACAGGCGGATCGCGGCCGTCGGAGCGGGCCGGGCGACCGCCGTGCCCGAGGGCACCCGCCGTGTCGACGGTTCCGGTTGCCTGGTCACGCCCGGTCTGGTGAACACACATCACCATCTGTACCAGTGGGCGACCCGCGGCCTGGCGCTGGACGAGACGCTGTTCGGCTGGCTGACCACGCTCTACCCGATCTGGGGCCGGCTGGACGCCGAGGTTGTCGGTGCGGCGGCCGGGGCGGGTCTCGGCTGGCTGGCGTTGTCCGGCTGCACCACGAGCATGGACCATCACTACGTCTTCCCCCGCGACGGCGGCGATGTGCTGGCCGCGGAGATCGAGGCGGCGCGGCTGATCGGCGTGCGGTTCCATCCGACCCGCGGCTCGATGGACCTGAGCCGCAAGGACGGCGGCCTCCCACCCGACCACGTCGTCGAGGACACCGACGAGGCGCTCGCCGCCACCGAGGCGGCCGTCGACCGCTGGCACGACCCGTCGCCGGACTCGATGCTGCGGATCGCGGTGGCCCCCTGCTCGCCGTTCTCGGTGACGACCCGGCTCATGGAGGAGGCCGCGACGCTGGCCCGGCGCAAGGGGGTGCGCCTGCACACCCACCTGGCCGAGACCGACGACGAGGAGGAGTTCTGCCGGAAGCAGTTCGGCTGCACCCCGGTGGAGTACGCGGAACGCGTCGGCTGGCTCGGTGACGACGTCTGGCTGGCGCACGGCGTGCACCTGGACGACTCGGCGATCGCCAAGCTGGGCGCCACCGGCACCGGCGTGGCGCACTGCCCGAGTTCGAACGCACGGCTCGGCGCCGGCATGGCCCGGGTTCGCGAGCTGCTCGACCACGGCGTCCCGGTGGGCCTGGGCGTCGACGGGTCCGCCTCGCAGGAGGTCTCGCATCTGGGCGCCGAGTTGCGGCAGGCGCTCTACACGGCCCGGTCGCGCGGCGGCCCGAAGGCGATGGACGCGCGGGAGGCGCTGCGGCTCGGCACCATCGGCGGCGCCCGGTGCCTCGGCCGGGCGGACGATCTCGGTTCGCTGGAGGTCGGCAAGCTGGCCGATCTGGTGATGTGGCGGCTCGACGGGCTGGGGCACGACGGCATCGACGACAAGGTCGCGGCGCTGGTCTTCGGCCCACCGGCGCGGGTCGACCTGGCGCTGGTCGGCGGCCGTCCGGTGGTCGAGCGCGGCGAGCTGGTCAACGCCGACGCCGACACTCTCACCGAGCGTGCCCGGCGGGCGCATCGGCGGCTCATGGACGCCGGATAGAGAAGTAAGCCACAGCGGCCGGGGGGTGGTAGACCGGTGGGAAGGACCATGAATAATGCTCGATTACGGTACGGGGGAGTAACCACACTGAGAGGAATCGTCAACGATGACCGAGATCCTGTCCGACGAGGCCGTGGCGTTTGTCGCCGACCTGAACCGGCGCTTCCGGCCTCGCCGTAACGAGCTCCTCCAGGCGCGTGCCGCGCGCCGAGCGGAGATCGCGGCCGGGGCCACGCTGGGCTTCCTTGCCGAGACCGCGGACATCCGCGCTGCTGAATGGACTGCGCCGCCCGCGCCGGCCGATCTCCAGGACCGGCGGGTCGAGATCACCGGGCCCACCGAGCGGAAGATGACGATCAACGCGCTCAATTCAGGGGCCAAGGTGTGGTTGGCGGACCTGGAGGACGCGAACACCCCACACTGGTCGAACGTCGTCGACGGCCAGCAGAACCTCTACGACGCCATCCGGCGCACGATCACGCTCGAGACCGAGAAGAAGACGTACGAGCTGAACGGTGGCCCGTACCCGACGATCGTGATGCGCCCCCGCGGCTGGCACCTCGACGAGCGGCACCTCCCGGTCGACGGTGAGCCGGCGGTCGGCGCGCTGGTCGACTTCGGGCTCTACTTCTTCCACAACGCCAAGGAGCTGCTGGAGCGCGGCAGCGGGCCGTATTTCTACCTGCCCAAGATGGAGTCCCACAAGGAGGCGGCGCTCTGGAACGACGTCTTCACCTACGCGCAGGAGGCCCTCGGCATCCCGGTCGGCACGATCCGCGCGACCGTGCTGATCGAGACCATCCCGGCCGCGTTCGAGATGGAGGAGATTCTCTACAGCCTCCGGCCGCACCTTTCCGGGCTCAACGCCGGTCGCTGGGACTACCTGTTCAGCATCATCAAGTACTTCCGCGACAACCCGAACATGATCCTGCCGGACCGTGCGGCGGTGACGATGACCGCGCCGTTCATGCGGGCGTACACCGAACTGCTCGTCTCCACCTGCCACAAGCGGGGGGCGTTCGCCATGGGTGGCATGGCCGCCTTCATCCCGAGCCGCCGTGACCCGCAGGTCAACGAGGTCGCCCTGGCCAAGGTGCGGGAGGACAAGGAGCGCGAGGCCGGCGACGGGTTCGACGGCTCGTGGGTGGCCCACCCCGACCTGGTCCCGGTCTGCAAGGAGATCTTCGACCGGGTGCTCGGCGACAAGCCCAACCAGCTCGCCAAGAAGCGGCCCGACGTCGCGGTCGATGCCGCGGACCTGCTGCACGTGGCCGGCACCGGCGGGGCGGTCACCCGGGCGGGGCTGCACAACAACGTCAACGTTGCCCTGCAGTACCTGGAGGCGTGGCTGCGCGGGAACGGCGCCGTCGCGATCCACAACCTGATGGAGGACGCCGCCACCGCGGAGATCTCCCGCTCGCAGGTCTGGCAGTGGATCCACAACGGGGTGAAGCTCGAGGACGGTACGCCGATCACCGCGGAGCTGGTCGGGCGGATCGAGGACGAGGAGCTCGCGAAGATCCGCGAGACGGTCGGTGACGAGGCCTGGGCGGCCGGGCGCTACGACGACGCCCGCAAGCTGTTCGAGCTGGTCGCCCTCGCCGACGACTTCGCCGACTTCCTCACCAGCGCCGCCTACGACTCCATCGACTGACGCGCCGCCGCCGAAGCGACGGCCACCGCCCGCGGGCGGTGGAAAGCGGGCGCCGCGTGTGGGCGGGGCAAGGCGGGCGCCGCGTGTGGGCGGGGTAAGGCGGGCGCGATCAGCGCTCGTGGGTAGCCCCGGAGGGGCGCTGCTGTGTGGCGGCGTCACTCCGGGGTGGCCGTAACGGGGCGGAACGACCAGCACGCGGAATCGGAGCCGAGATCGACCGGGGAGGCCCTGGATGCGCCTGAGTGGACAGGACTACGACGAGATCGACGCGGGTCTCGCCGGGCACGACGCGTTCCTCCGGGCCCGCTATCCGGGCGAGCGGGCCGGGCGGCAGCCCGTCCACACCGTGTACGTGCCCGCCGACCGCCTCGACGACTTCCGTGACTGGGGCGCCATCGCGCTGCGGGCGATGGACGAACACGACTTCCCCTGGCCCGATCCCGCGGTCCGGGCCAAGCTCGCCCGCGAGCCGATCGAGGACCTGCGCGTCGATTTCGAGGACGGCTACGGGGTCCGCGACGACGATCAGGAGGACGCGGCCGTCCGCCGGGCCGCCGCGATCCTCGCCGACGGGCCGCGGCCACCGTTCCTCGGCATCCGGATCAAGTCGCTGGAGGCGGCCACCCGGCGCCGCTCGCTGCGCACGCTGGATCTCTTCCTCGACACCTATCAGGATCTTTTCACCGTCACGCTGCCCAAGGTCAGCGGTCCGGACCAGGTCACCGCCATGGTCACCCTCTGCGAGAAGCTGGAGAAGGCGTACGGGCTGAGCACCGGCGCCGTCACCTTCGAGATCCAGGTGGAACTGCCGTCGGCGGTGCTCGCCGCGGACGGGACCGCCACCGTCGCCCGGCTGATCACGGCGGCCGGCGGCCGGTGCACCGGGCTGCACTACGGCACCTACGACTACAGCGCTGCCGCCGGGGTGGCCGCCGCCTACCAGTCGATGGAGCATCCGGTCGCCGACTACGCCAAGGCGGTCATGCAGGCGGCCGCCGCGCAGACCGGGGTGCGTCTCTCCGACGGCTCCACCAACATCCTCCCGGTCGGCGGTACGGCCCAGGTGCGCGAGGCCTGGGAGTTGCATCGCCGTCTGGTCCGCCGTTCCCTGGAGCGGGGCTATTACCAGGGCTGGGACCTGCATCCCGCCCAGTTGCCGACGCGGTACGCGGCCACCTACGAGTTCTTCCGCGACGGCCGGGACGCGGCCGTGACCAGGCTGCGCCGCTACCTGGACCGGCAGGACAGCGGCATCGCCGACGAACCGGCCACCGCCCGTGCGCTGGCCGGCTACCTGCTGCGCGGCCTGGACTGCGGCGCTCTCGACGACGCCGGCTTCCCCCGCGCCGAGCTCACCGCGCTCACCTGACCGAGACGACGCCGACCGCGAACGAAGCCGAAGGCCGCCGACCGCGAAGGCCGCCGAGGCCGCCGACCGCGAAGGCCGCCGAAGGACGCCGAAGGACGCCGAAGGTGCCCCGCTGTCGGGTCGGACCACAGTGGCACGGCGGAATCCGGTGGGGTTCGAACTCTTCGGCGCCGGCGCGAGTACTACATGGCGGCACCATGCCGAATGCGGGGAGGACACCGTGCACGACCGCCTGACGAGGACCGTCCGTGTCACCGGGACGGAGCCACCGGACCACGTCTGTGAGCGACCGTCCTGGAGTTGCCGCGCCTGCGGGCAGCCGTGGCCGTGCCCGCCCGCACGGGTGTCGCTCATGGACGGTGCCGACCGGGTCATGCTCGCCATGTACATGTGGGCGCACCTGGACCGGGCGATGACCGACCTGCCGCCCCGTTCACCGGCCGAGTTCTACGACCGTTTCCTGAGCTGGACCGGTGCGGACCTGGTTCAGCGGAATCCTTTGTAGAGCCTCGGCCGTTTACAGGCCGGGATGAAACGGATCGCCTGCGGAGCAGGGAAAGAAGAGCCGGTTCGCCGCCAGGGTGAATCCGGCGTCGTCCACCCGTGCGCAAGTGAACTGGTGTGCTAATTTCTTCGCGGCACGGCGGAGGTCCCCACGCACCCGCGCAAGCGGGGAACGGCTATCGCGGACTGTTGATGTCGCGGCCATTGCGGCCCGGATTCGTCCGGGCTGGGGCGCAGCCAATCGCCCGTACGTGGCCTGACCTCGTAGCCAGCGGGGAAGAGTTCCACAAGCCTGCCCATTTATGGGCGGGTAGTTGGCGCTTGAGGGGTCGCGGGCGCGATCTGGTCCCGCAGCCAGGACGGGTCGGGGTTGACATGTCCCCGGCCACCGATGACCACGGTGGGTACGGTTTCGTCACCGCCGGTGATTTCCCGGACCGCGGCCGCCGCGTCGGGGTCCTGCCAGATGTCGACCCAGCGCAGCCGGGCCGCCTCGGGGCCGAGCCGGGCCCGCAGTCGCAGGCAGTAGGGGCAGCCGGGCCGCCAGTAGACGACCGGCCGATCGTCCCCGGCCCCGCCTGACGTGCGCGGGAAGGCGAGCGGCGACAGCACGAAGGCGAACGCGAGGAACACGGCGAGTAGCAGGCCCGCCGATCCGGGCGCGCCGTCACCGATCTTCACCGCGGCGATGAGCACGCCGCAGAGGGCTGTCAGGAGTGCCAGGCTCCACCGTCGCACCATGGACCGGGAGGGTACTCCGCTACCGCCGGTAACGAAATGACTGACCGGCCGGGATGGGCGCGGGCCGAAACAAAGCGCCGATAGAGTCCGATCATGGTTGATCTGGTGGTCCGGTCCCGGCGCGTGGTCACACCCGAGGGCGAGCGGGCGGCGGCGGTCCTGGTCGCGGAGGGGCGGATCACGGCGGTTCTGCCCTACGACGCCGACGCCGGGGCGGCCGAGGACGTGGATCTCGGCGACACCGCCCTGCTGCCCGGCCTGGTGGACACGCACGTGCACGTCAACGAGCCGGGCCGGACCGAGTGGGAGGGTTTCGCCACGGCGACCCGGGCGGCCGCGGCCGGCGGTGTCACCACGATCGTCGACATGCCGCTGAACAGCCTGCCGCCGACCGTGACCGGCGAGGCGCTGAAGATCAAGCAGGTGGCCGCGACCGGGCAGTGCCACGTCGACGTCGGCTTCTGGGGTGGCGCGATCCCGGGCAACGCGGCGGATCTTCCCGGCCTGCACGCGGCCGGTGTCTTCGGTTTCAAGGCGTTCCTGGCCGATTCCGGGGTGCCCGAGTTCCCGCCGGTCGACGCGGACCAGCTGGCCACCGCCATGAACGCGGTGGACGCCCTGTTCGTCGTCCACGCCGAGGATCCGGATCATCTGCGCGACGCGGCGAGCTCACCCGCGTACGCCGACTTTCTGGCCTCCCGCCCGGAGGGCGCCGAGCACGCCGCGGTGGCCACGGCCATCGCGGTGGCCCGCGCGGCGGGCCGCCGCGTGCACATCCTGCATCTCTCCGCGGCCACCGCACTGCCGTTGATCGCCCAGGCCAGAGCGGAGGGGGTACGGGTGACGGCGGAGACCTGCCCGCACTATCTGACGCTGGACGCGGCCGGCATCCCGGACGGCGCCACCGAGTTCAAGTGCTGCCCGCCGATCCGGGACACGGCGAACGCCGACCGGCTGTGGGAGGCGCTGGCCGACGGCCTGATCACCTGCGTGGTCAGCGATCATTCCCCGTGCACCCCGGACCTGAAGCGGCAGGACACCGGCGACTTCGCGGCGGCCTGGGGCGGGATCGCCTCGGTGCAGCTGGGGCTTCCGGTGATCTGGACCGCGGCCCGGGATCGGGGGCACACCCTCGCGGACGTGGTGAAGTGGATGGCGCGCCGCCCCGCCGATCTGGTGGGATTGCGGAACAAGGGACGGATCACTCCCGGCGCCGACGCGGATCTCGTCGCCTTCGAGCCGGACACCGAGTTCGTCGTCGACGCGCACGCGCTGCATCACAAGAATCCGGTCACCCCGTACGCCGGAAAAAGGTTGCGGGGTGTAGTGCGCACGACCTGGCTGCGCGGACGCACAGTGACCGGCGACCGGGCCGGCGGGAAGTTCCTGAGCATCGACGAGGAGAACTGATGGAGTTCAGTGCGCTGCCCGATCTGGCGTCGCGGGCGTTCGGTGGCGGTGTCGTGCACTCCAGCGACGAGTTCTTCGCCGCCGCCGACCACCTGGTCCTGCCGGATCCGCCGGGGCACGCGCCGAAGACGTTCGACCACAAGGGGCAGGTGTACGACGGCTGGGAGACCCGCCGCCGCCGTGTGCCGGGGCACGACTTCGCGGTGGTCCGGCTCGGCGCGCCCGGCATCGTCCACGGCGTCGACATCGACACCGCGTATTTCACCGGCAACTACCCTCCGTTCGCCTCGGTGGAGGCTGTGGAGCTGCCCGGCCATCCCGGCCCGGACGAGCTGGCGGCCGCCGACTGGGTGGAGATCCTGCCGAAGTCGCCGCTCAAGGGCGACAGCAGCAACCTGTACCCGGTGGCGGACCGGCGCCGTTTCACCCACGTGCGGCTCACCATCTTCCCGGACGGCGGGGTGGCCCGGCTGCGCGTGCACGGCGAGGTGGTGCCCGATCCGGAGCTGTTGCCGAAGGTGTTCGACGTGGCCGCCGCCGAGTACGGCGCGACCGTCGTGGATTGCAGCAACATGTTCTACGGTCATCCGCAGCGGATGCTGATGCCCGGTCTGGCCCGCGACATGGGCGACGGCTGGGAGACGTCCCGCCGGCGGGACGACGCGAACGACTGGGTGCTCGTGCGGCTGGCCGCCCCGGCCGTGCTGCGCTTCGCGGATCTGGACACCAGCCACTTCAAGGGCAACGCACCCGGCTGGGCGGCACTGACCGGCATCGACGCCGACGAGCGGACCTTCGAGCTGTTGCCGCGGACGGCGCTGCGCCCGGACACGCCGCACCGGTTCCGGCTCGCCAAGGCGCCGGAGGTGACGCACGTGCGGCTGGACGTCTTCCCGGACGGCGGCATGGCCCGGCTGCGGCTGCTCGGGCGGGCGGACCGCAAATTCCTGCGGAAGCGGCTCGGTCGATGAGCGAGCTTGCGAGCGAATCATCAGGCTCAGCGCCGACGTCGTGCCGACGCCGGAGCGAAGCGGAGGCGGCGGCATGACCCGGCAGGTGACTCTGGTGCTCGCCGACCGGGCGGGCCGGGTGCTCGGCGCCCTGCCGTCGTTCCCGGTCGGCACACCGTGGTGGCAGGAGGTCGCCGACGTGGTGGCCGGCGCCGGGATCGACGTGACCGTGCTGCGGTTGCTGCACGGGGACCGGCCGGTCCCGCCCGGCGGGCACGTCACCTACCTGGCCGTCACCGATGAGACGCCGGACGGCCTGCTCCCGGTCGAGGTCGACCTGTCGCCGCATCCGAACCGGGCGCCGTACGCCGAGTTCGGTGGCCCGGACCGGTCGCTGGCCTGGGCGGCCGGCGCGCTGGACCGGATCGGCCTGCACGGCGCGGTGGCCCGGCAGCAGCGGACCTGGAACCTGTCGGCGATCTGGCGGTTCGACGGGCCGGACGGGACCCCGGTGGCCTGGCTCAAGCAGGTGCCGTCGTTCTTCGGGCACGAGCCGGCCGTGCTGCGGATGGTGGACGCGGTGGAGCCCGGTCTGGTGCCCTACCTGCTGGCCGCCGGTGACGAGGGCCGGATGCTGCTGGCCCACGTGCCGGGGGAGGACCGGTACGACGGCGGGCCGGACCTGCGGGCGGAGATCGCGACCGTGTTCCACCCGGTGCAGCGGCACTTCGCGGGCCGGGTGGATGAGCTCCGCGCGAACGGCATTCCCACAATAGGGCTGGATGCTCTGGTAAGCGTCGCTACACCGTACATTTCGGAATTGTCTGGGTTGGGGAAGTTGATCGATGATCTTCCCCGGCGACTGGAGCAGGTGGAGAAGTGCGGTCTCCCGGACACCCTGGTGCACGGTGACCTCCATCCGGGCAATGTCCGGACCGGGGAGGAGGGTCTGACCATCGTGGACTGGGGCGACTCCTCGATCGGCAACCCGGCCCTGGACGCGCTGCGGCTGGAGGTCGACCCGGAGCACTGGGCGGCGCTGTGGCCCGGCTGCGACGCCCTTCGGGCCCTCGACCTGCTACGCCCGGTCCAGGAGCTGCGGGCGGCGGCCGTCTACGCGAACTTCCTGGCCCGGATCGAACCGTCCGAACACCCTTACCACGACGCGGACGTCCCCGACCGGCTCCGCGCCGCGGTGGAGTGCGCGGGGCATTGACGGCTATACGGTGTCATGCATGGAGGACGCCCGCCGGCACTACCTCGACCTGATCCGCGGAGACGGCGCCGAGCTCTCGCCCGCCCTGGCCCAGGCGTTCGGCGCGGTGCCCCGGGAGATCTTCGTGCCGGACGGTTTCCTGAGCCGCGACGGCCGCCGGGTCCTGCCCGCCGACCCGGAGTTCCTGGCCACCGTCTACAGCAACGATGTGCTGGTCACCAAGCTGAGCGACGGCCGCCCGGTGAGCTCCTCCAGCCAGCCGTCGCTGATGGCCATCATGATCGAGGCGCTCGACCCGCGGCCCGGCATGCGGATCCTGGAGATCGGCGCGGGCACCGGCTACAACGCGGCGCTGCTGGCCGCCATGGGAGCGACGGTCACCACGGTCGACGTGCAGCCCGACGTGGCCGACCGGGCGCGTTCCGCGCTGGCCCGCGCCGGCGCCTCCGGGGTCCGGGTGGAGACCGCCGACGGTTACACGGTCGCGGTCGGCTCAGACCCGGAGCGGTACGACGCGATCATCGTGACCGTGGGCGTGGCCGGTGTCTCGCCGCACTGGCTGGACCGGCTCGAACCGGGCGGCCGGATCATCGTCCCGGTCGAGCACAGCGGCACCCACCCGGTCCTGGACGTCCGTACCGACTGCGCGGCCGCCGTGGTGTGCCCGGCCGGGTTCATGAGCGCCGCCGGTCCGCTGACCGCCCGGCACCGGCACAGCCATCCGGAGCCGGTGCCCGGGATGGCGGGCCTGACCGAGGCGCGCCCGGCGTGCTGGCGCCCGGCGCTGGCGACGCTCGCCTACCGGGATCTCTGGTACGCGGCGGGCGCCTGGCATCACCGGGTCACCCAGGCGGCGCTGCCGGACCGGCAGCAGAGTTGCCTCGCGGTGCTCGACGACACCGGCGAGTCCGGCGCGGTGGTGCTGACCGACGGGTCGGTCCTCGCGTCCGGCGCCGAACGGGACCGCTACGCGGCGATCGGGGTGGCGCTCGCCGAACGGTGGGACGCTCTCGGCCGGCCACCGATGAGCGCCTGGGACGTGGAGCTGGCGCGGTCCGGCCCGCTCTGGACGCCGTACCGGTGGACGCTGCGGAACCGGCTCACCGGGCGCGCAGATAGGTGAGCACCGCCAGGACCCGCCGGTTGGTGTCGTCGGTCGGCGGCAGGCCCAGCTTGGCGAGGATGTTGCCGACGTGCTTGCCGACCGCGGGATCACTGATGAACAGGGCCGACGCGATCGCCGAGTTGGACCGGCCCTCGGCGATCAGGGCGAGCACCTCCCGCTCCCGGCCGGACAGCCCGGCGAGCGGATCCCGCTGGCGGCTCAGCAGCCGGCGGACCACGTCCGGGTCGACGACCGTGCCGCCGTCCACCACGGTGCGCAGCGACGCCACGAAGTCGGCGATGTCGGCGACCCGGTCCTTGAGCAGGTAGCCGACGCCGTCGCCGGTGCCGATCAGGTCGGCCGCGAACTCCTGCTGCACGTACTGGCTGAGCACCACGACGGGCAGCCCGGGGCGGTCCTGCCGCAGCCGGACGGCCGCCCGCAGCCCCTCGTCGGAGAAGGTCGGCGGCATCTTGATATCGGTGATCACCAGCCCCGGGTCGTGCTTCTCCACCGCGGCGATCAGCTCGTCGGCGTCCCCGACCGCGGCCACCACCTCGAACCCGAACCGGACCAGCACCCCGACCAGGCCCTCGCGCAGCAGCACGCCGTCCTCGGCGAGGACCACCCGGGTCACAGCTCGACCCGCAGCAGCGTGGGCCCGCCGGCCGGGCTGGCCAGCAGGAGCCGTCCGTCCGCCGCCGCCACCCGGTCGGCCAGACCGGTGAGCCCGCTTCCGGCGGCCGGGTCGGCGCCGCCCCGCCCGTCGTCCTGGATCTCCAGCACCACCCCGTCGCCGGAGCGGGTCAGGCGCACCTGGGCCGAGGTGGCGTGCGCGTGCCGGGCCACGTTGGTGAGCGCCTCGGCGGCCACGAAGTAGGCGGTCGTCTCGACCCGCTCCGGCAGCCGGCCGATGGTGTCGGGCGCCTCCACCGTCACCGGCACCGGCGAACTCGCGGCCAGCTCCCACAGCGCGGCCGCCAGGCCGACGTCGCCGAGGGTCTGCGGGCGGATCCCGTGGATCAGGTCACGCAGCACCACCATCAGCTCCTTGGCCTGGTCGTGGGCCTGGCCGAGCGGCGCGGCGGCGGGGGAGTCCTCGGGCAGGTCCAGCCGGGCCATGCCCAGGTGCAGGGTGAGGCTCGTGAGCCGGTGCTGGGCGCCGTCGTGCAGGTCCCGTTCGATGCGGCGCCGTTCGGCGTCGAACGCGTCGGCCAGCCGGGCCCGGGACTGCGACACCTCGGTCAGCTGGTCGCGCAGGCCGTCGCCGCCGCTGCCGAGCAGCCGCCGGGCCAGCGCGCCGTGCACCGCCGCCAGGCCGCCGATCAGGTAGAGCCAGACCGGGATCAGGACGATGCCGAGCAGCGTGAACGGGATCGACGCGGGGCCGCCCTCGATGGTCAGGTCGCCGAGGTTCCACTCGGCCACCCAGGGGCTGAACAGCAGCGTCGCCTCCAGCGAGATCAGAACCCCGGCGAGCATCAGCACCGGCGGGGCGAACAGGGCCAGCACGACGGCGTACAGGACGGCCCGCCAGGTGGACTCGTGCCCGAACAGGGTCAGCGGGTTGGTGGCGCTGATCCGGTGCGGCGCCACGAGCGGCCGGGCGTCGATCATCCGGAGCCGTTGCCGTTCCAGGGCGGCCAGCGGCAGCGCCACCAGCGGGCTGAACGTGGCGATCAGGGCGGCGCCCAGCGCCATGAGAAGGAGCACCACAAGTTCGGGCGTCGTTCCGTGGACGAGGTTGCGCCCGGCCACCAGCCACGGGATCAGCAGCAGCCAGAGGACGAAGGCGAGCGGCAGGACGATCACTCCGGTGATCGACAGGTAACCGGCCGCGCGCCACGGCCAGGTCGTCCGGAGGTAGCGGCGGTCCCGCAGGGCGGTGGCGAGATGGTCGGCGTTGAACACCAGGTCACGGTAGCCAGCGGCCTCCGGCCCGGCCCAGCCGTTCAAACACCCGGTCAGAGGTATGCCTAGGCATACCTACCAGCTTCCGGCCCGGCGGTCACGCCACGGCCGTCCGTCCGGGTCATAGATCATTCGGTACGCCGGAAGCGCCCACAAACGCTGATGCCACGGCAACGGCCGCGTCTCGTGCGGCACGAGCCGCCCCGGCGGACGGGGCCCCACCCGCCCGCCGTCGCGCCAGTCCCGCAGCCGGTCGGCGGCCCGGGTCAGCGCCGTGACCGCGCTCTCCGGATCCAGCAGGTCCTCGTCGTCGCCGTCCTCGCGATCCAGGTGCTCGCGCATCAGCGCCAGCCGCAGGTCGCGGGCGAACCGCCGGGCGCCGTCGCCGAGCCCCGCCGGATCGGCCGGGGCCCGCCCGTCGGCGGTGTCGTCGAGGACCGCGCAGGACAGCTCGCTGTCGTGGGTCCACGAGCGGCGGTTGAAGTTGTCGCTGCCCACGCTGCACCAGACGTCGTCGATCACGCAGACCTTGGCGTGCACGTAGATCGGGGTGCCGTCGTGGTTCTCCAGGTCGAAGACGTGCACCCGGTCGCCGGCGGCCCGTCTGCACAGCTCGATGGCCTGTTCCCGGCCCACCTGGTTGGGTGGCAGCGCGAACGCGCCGTCCACGTCCGGATGCCGGGGCACCACGGCCACCAGGTGCAGCCGCGGGTTGCCGGCCATCGCCTCGGCGAACAGCTGGGCCACCTCGGTGGACCACAGGTACTGGTCCTCCAGGTAGATGAGCCGGCGGGCCCGTTTGATCGCCTTCGTGTAGCCGCGGGCCACGCTGCGCTCGCCCAGCGTCGCGAAGCCGTACGGCGGGCGCATCGCCGGATAGGTGCGCAACACCTGCACGGTGTGCGGGCCGCACTCCGGTGGGTCGGGCGGCAGGTCCGGCAGCGGGTCGGGGCGCATGTCCTCGTGGCGCAGCCGGTCGGTGACGGTGGCGATCGGGCCGCCCTGGTCGAGCGGCACCCGGTCGGTCCAGCGTTCCCGGAACGAGCGGTCGAGCGTGCCGACGACCGGGCCACGCAACGCCAGCTGCACGTCGTGCCAGGGCGGGTTCGGCCCGTACGCGGACGCCATCCGAACCGCCTGCGGATCGCCGTGGTGCCGGGCGTCGTCGCGGCGGCTGTGGCACAGGTCGATCCCGCCGGCGAAGGCGATGTCCAGTTCCGGTCGTCCCGGGTGCCGCAGCACCACGAGCTTCTGGTGGTGCGACCCGCCCCGGCGGACCCGCTGGTCGAGCAGCACCTCGCCGCCGGCCGCCTCGATCTCGTCGCTCAGTGTCCGGTTCTCCTCCTCGCTGTAGGCGAGTTTGTCCAGATGGGAGCGCCAGAGCAGCCCTTTCAGGACGACACCGCGCGCGGCGGCGGCCGCGAACACCTCGGCGACGGTGGGCCCGCCGTCGTGGACCCGCTCGTCCGGGTCGCCGCGCCAGTCGGTGAAGAACAGGTGATCACCGGGTTCCAGCGCCCCGATTTCGGTCACCAGCCGATCGAAGTAATTTTGCCCGTGAATGAGTGGCTCGACCGTGTTTCCGGTGTTCCATATGGGTATGGAGGTGTCCGGGTTGCCGCGTTCGGCAGCGGTGAGAAGCCATTCCTGCGGCGGCACAGCAACCCCTTCGAGGTCGACGACGCCCTCACCGTAAGCCTCCCGACCGCCGCCCGCACGCGGAGCGGCGCACCCCCCGACCCCCGCCGAGGAGTGGAACCATGAGCAGCGAGCCCCTGACCACGACACCGGTGACCGAGGCCACCGGCACCGCCGAGACCGGACTGCTCATCGCGGTCCTGCTGCTGGTGCTGCTGGGCACTACCGCGATGCTGATGATGTCCTGACCGACAGCACCGCCGGGACCGTCAGAGGACCCACTCGTCGGCGCGGATGATGTCGACGGTGCCCTTCGGGCCGGTGCCGGTCACCGTGATGCCCTCGCCGCCGATCACCACGTCGGTGTGCACGCCCGAGGTGTTCAGGCCCAGCGCCTCCCGCCGCTCCACCGGCAGCTCCCGGGCGCCCGGCACGGAGAACGGGAAACTCGCGCCCCAGGCCACGTGACAGGCGGCGTTCTCGTCGAAGAGCGTGTTGTGGAAGACGATGCCCGCCCTGGCGATCCGGCTGTCCGAGTCCACCAGGGACACCTCGCCCAGGTAGCGGGCGCCGTCGTCGGTCTCCAGCTGGGCCTCCACCGCGTCCGCGCCGGAGTCCGCCGACACCGCCACGATCCGGCCCGCCGAGAACTCCAGCCGCAGCCCGAGCACCAGGCGACCGTTCAGCACCAGTGGCTTGGTCACCCGCAGCACACCCTCGGCGGTCCGCCGGTCCGGGCTGGTGAACACCTCCTCGGTGGGGATGTTCGGCATGTACGGCACACCGTCGTCGTCGATCAGCCCGCCACCGGTCCAGCGGCAGCCGGGGATCAGGCCGACCGTGAGATCGGTGCCGCCTCCCGCGTACCGGATCGAGGTCAGCTCCAGAGCGTCCAGCGCGGCACCCCGCTCGGCCAGCGTCGCGGCCCGCGCCCGCCAGGCCGCCGCCGGATCCTCGGTGTCCAGGCGCATGGCGGTGCCCACCGCCTCCCACAGCCGCTCCACATCCGGCTCGCCGAAGACCTGGGTGGCCCAGCCGGGGTTCGGCGCGCCCGCCGCGGTCCAGCGCAGGCGGTCCAGCACCGTCTCCCGCATCAGCGCGCTCTCCTCGGCGGGGAACGCCGCCGCCTTCACCGGGTCGACGCCGTCGAGCAGGTGCGGGTTCGGGTCGCCGAGCAGGGCGATCGAGGCGATGCCCTGCTCGGACCACTCCCGGATGCGCTGCAACGCCCAGCCGCGATTGGTGGTCAGCGTCTCCAGGCTGGCGTGGTCGACGGCGGACCGGCGCATCGGGCCGTCCGACCAGAGCGGTTCCACCCAGGCCGCACCGGCGGCGTACGCGGCGGCCACCACCGCCCGGGCGATCTCCAGGTGCGCGGTGTCGGTACGAAGAATGACTCCCTGCCCGGGCTGGATGTTGACCCCAGCCCGGACCACGACGTCGGCGAAACGCTCGATCCGGTCCATGCCGGTCAGCCTAATCAGTCCGTGTGCGGTACGCGTGCCGCCGGAACGACACCCAGGCGCCCCTTCTGGAAGTCCTCGAACGCCTGCTTCAGCTCCTCACGGGTGTTCATCACGAACGGCCCGTAGTGGGCGATCGGCTCCCGGATCGGCTGCCCGCCCATGATGAACAGGTCCAGCTCGGTCTTCGCCTCCACCCGGACCGCCTCGCCCGGACCGTGCGTGGCGAGCTGGCCGAGCCGGATCGGGCGCAGGTCGGTGCCCACCCAGCCCTCGCCGGACAGCGCGTAGACCAGCGCGTTGTAGTCGGTCTGCCAGGGCAGGTCGAGCCGCGAACCGGGCTGCATCGTGACGTGTGCCAGGTTGATCGGGGTGAAGGTGCTGCCCGGGCCCTTCTGCCCGGCGATCTCCCCGGCGATCACCCGGATCAGCGCGCCACCGTCCGGCGTGGTCAGCAACGCGGACGCCCCGCCCCGGATGTCCTGATATTTCGGGTCGATCATCTTCGCGGCGCGCGGCAGGTTCACCCACAGCTGCAATCCGTGGAAGAGGCCGCCGCTGACCACCAGATGCTCCGGCGGCGCCTCGATGTGCAGGATCCCCGACCCGGCGGTCATCCACTGGGTGTCGCTGTTGGTGATCGAACCGCCGCCGCCCAGCGAGTCCTGGTGATCCATGATCCCGTCGATCATGTAGGTCACCGTCTCGAAACCGCGGTGCGGGTGCCACGGGGTGCCCTTCGGCTCACCCGGGGCGTAGTCGACCTCGCCCATCTGGTCGAGGTGGATGAACGGGTCCAGCTCGCTGAGCGGGACGCCGGCGAAGGCCCGGCGCACCGGGAACCCCTCACCCTCGTAGCCCTGCGGGGCGGTGGTGAGCCGGCGGACCGGGCGGAACTCGGTCATCGCGTCGAGTTCCGGCAGGCGGGGCAGGACGAGGACGTCGTCGACGGTGATGGCGGGCATGGCTCAGACCTCTCTGATCTTGGCGAAGACGCGGCCGATCACGGCCAGTTCCTCGTCGTCCAGGTGATCGATGAAGCTCTTGCGGACGGTCTCCAGGTGGGCCGGTGCGGCCTCGCGCAGCGCGGTCAGGCCCTCGTCGGTGAGCACGGCCTCCTGGCCGCGGCCGTCGTCGGCACAGCTCTCCTTGCGCACCAGGCCACGTTTGATCATGGAGCTGATCTGGTACGTGATCCGGCTCGGCGAGAGCACCAGACGGCTGGCCAGCTCGCCCATCCGGATCCGGCGGCCGGGCGCCTCGGCCAGGGCGACCAGCACGTGGTAGTCGTTCATGCTCAGGCCGGTGGCGGCGCGCAACTCGTCCTCGAGGCGGGTGTGCAGTGCCCACGAGCTCTCGATGAAGGTGCGCCAGTGCGCCAGCTGGGTGGCGCTCAACGGTTCGGCCATGCCCCGAACCGTACTCCTTGAAATCTGAAACTTCAAATCTGAAAGACAAAGATCCGATTAGGGTACGGACGTGAGAACCCGCCAAGCCACCCCCGACGACGCCGACGAACTGATCCTCCTGCGGGCCGTCCTGCTGCACACCATGGGGCGCGACGACTGGAACGACGACTGGCGTGAACCGGCCCGGAGGTCACTGGTCCGCCGCCTGGGAGCGGCCGAGCCGACAATGGCCGCCTTCGTCGTCGAGCGGCCCGCGGGCGGCGGTCTCGCGGCCTGCGCCGTCGGCACGATCGAGGAGCGCCTCGGCAACCCGCACAACCCCGAGGGCCGCGTCGGGTACGTGTTCAGCGTCGCCACCCACCCGGACATGCGGCGGCGCGGCTACTCCCGGGCGTGCGTGGAAGCGCTCCTGGAGTGGTACCGCGACCAGGGCGTCACCGCCGTACACCTGACCGCGTCGCCGGACGGTGAGCCGCTCTACACCTCGCTGGGCTTCACCCGCCATCCCGATCCGGCGATGCGGGTGCGGCTGTGACCGAACTGCGGACCACCCGCCTCCGGCTGCGGGCCTTCCGGCTCGGGGACGTCGCGGCCGTCCACGCCTACGCCGGCGACCCCGAGGTGGTCCGCTTCATGGAGTGGGGGCCGAACCGGCCCGCCGACACGGAGGTGTTCGTCGCGGAGTCGGTGAACCCGCCCGAGGGCGTCCACCCGTTCGCTGTCGAGCGGGACGGTGAGCTGATCGGGGCCGTCGAACTGCGGACCACCTCGCCCGGTCATCGGCGCGGTGAGTTCGGCTATGTCCTGGCCCGGCACGCCTGGGGCCGGGGTTACGCCACCGAGGCGGCCGCCGCCGTGCTCGCCCACGCCTTCGACCTCGGCCTGCACCGGGTCGCCGCCACGTGCGACCCGGCCAACGTCGGCTCCCGCCGCGTCCTGGAGAAGATCGGCATGCGGTACGAGGGCCACCTCCACGACTACCTGCACATCCGTGGTGAGTGGAGGGACCGCCTGCTCTTCGCCGCTATCCGGCCGCGGGAGACTTGAGCGCGCCGGTGAGGGTGGTCCGGAGCTCGCCGAAGTCGACGTCGAACTCGGTCAGGATCAGCATGGCCAGGCCCTGACCCTCGCGGAGCAGTCCGAGCATGATGTGCTCCGGCGCGATGAAGTTGTGCTTCAGCCGGATGGCCTCGCGCAGCGACAGCTCCAGCACCTTCTTGTTGCGCGGCGAGAACGGCCTGTGCCCGGTCGTCACCGAGGAGAACCGCCCGAAGATCCCCCTCTTCTTCGGGGCCGGCCGGGGCAGGCGCAGCGCACCGGCCCCGAAGTTCTCCTCGATGGCGGCGCGGACCGCCTCCAGGTCGATGCCGATCGCCTTGAGGGCGGCGGCGTCCTCGGCGTCCCGGTCCGCGACGGAGCCGGCCTCGCTGCGGTCACCGACGTGCCGGATGATCGCGGCCCGGACCGAGGCCTGATCGACCCCGGCGCCGGCCAGCGCCACGCGGACCGTGTCGTTCTCCCCGGCGAGCAGGCTGAGCAGGGTGTGCTCGGTGCCGATGGTCTCGTGGCCGAGTTCGCGGGCCTGCTCCTGGGCGCCGACGACGACGGCGCGGGCGTCCTTGGTGAATCGCTCGAACATCTCAGCCCTCCCGTGGATCCAGCATCGGCATCAGCTTGGCGTGCTTCTTGTGCACTCCCTGGCGGGTCACCTCTAGCGCGTCGGCGATCTCCTGCCAGGACCAGCCCTTGGCGCGGGCATTCGCCACCTGTAGGCGCTCCAGGCCCTCCAGGAGGCGGCGTAACGCCACCACCGCGCGCAGGCCGGCCCGGGGGTCGGCGCTGCTCGCGGCGGCGGCGAGGTCGGTAGCCTCAGTCATGCCGTCAACCTACGTTGACATCTCGGCCCCTGTCAACCAAGGTTGACGCGGCCGGCCGGGGACGCGAAGAGGCCGGCCCCGAAGGGCCGGCCTCTTCCACATGGTTCGGGTGGGTCAGTCCCAGGCGGGCAGGCTGCCCAGAGAGACGGTCAGCTCGACCGGGTGGTGCACCGGCGCCGCCACCGTGAACCGGGCGCCGAACGGGTCCCGCAGCTCGGCGAAGGCGGTCAGCCCCGCCTCCGACGGCTCGGTGATGACCGCGCCGCCCAGCGTCTCGCACCGGTCGGCCGCGACCTGGATGTTCTCCACCTGGAAGGCGGCACGCCACCAGGCGCCCCGGTAACCGGGCGCGAGGCCGGCGACGGCGTCGTGGGCCTGGTTGAGCCACTCGCCCGAGCCGAACTCGTGGCGCAGCAGCCAGCCGAACGCGAAGCCGTAGAAGCGGGCCGCGGCGTCCGGGTCGTCAGTGATCAGTTCCGGCCACGACATTGTGCCTGGCTCGCCGCCGGCCTGTGCGCCGGCGAAGTCGTGACCCTGCCAGAGGCCGATGATCGCGCCGGACGGGTCGGCGACGATCGCGCGCCGGCCGCCGTGTGCCTCGGCCGGGTGGCTCACGCAGTGCCCGCCGGAGAGGGCGACCTGCTCCAGCGTCTCCTCGAGGTCCGGAGTGCTGAGGTGGGTCAGCCACCCGTCCGGACGGTCGGGCTGACTCCGGGTGAGGCCTGCGACCGCACGCCCCCCGAGCTTGAACCGATCACCCGCAGACTCCCAGCCGAACAACTCTGCGTAGAACTGTGCGGCGCGTGCGGGGTCCGCACTCGCCAGCTCCACCCAGCAAGGTGTCAAGGGTGCATAACCTCTGATCCGCATGAGCCGCTCCATGGTGGACATCCCCAGTCGCTTCAGCACTCTACGGCACTGATAACGCTTCGTCACCACCAGCCGGTTCATTGTCCGGTTTAGAACAGTATTAAACTACTGTACGTAAGCGCCTGAGTGATCCAGGTGACGCATGTCCGGAGCTGCCACCACGCCGTGCAGCAGCACCGATACGGCGACGGGAGACTCGGCCGTCGCCCGGACGGGGTCCCTCAACCGGGGAATCGTCATGAGTCGCTGCATACGCTACGTAATAAGGCGTGCTGACGTAACGGATACCGAGCGTGGCGATCACGCAGTGTTCCGCCCGAGCGCGGGCCACATCGGACGGTGGGGTCACGCCCGCGCTTTGCCCGCCAGGAGCATCTCGAACCACACCGTCGATCCGCGCACCGTCGGGTCGGTGCCCCACGAGTCGCTCAGCTCCTCGATCAGGCCCAGCCCGCGGCCCCGGCTGGCCAGGGCGTCGGCGCGGGCCCGGATCACACTGCCCCGGGTGCCGGTGTCGGCCACCGACACCAGCAGGCGTTCCGCGTTCAGGTCGATGTGCACCTGGGCCGGCGTGCCCGCGTGCAGCAGCGCGTTGGTGGTCAGCTCGCTGGTGCAGAGGATCGCCGCGCCGATCACCGGCTCCGGCACGCCCCACTCCCGCAACCGGGTCGTCATCCACTGCCGGACCCGGCTCGGCCCGGTCGGCTCCGCCGCCACCTGCGTGGTCGCGGACCGGCTCATCGCCAGCGCGTGCTCCACGGCGAGCACCGCCACGTCGTCGTCGGTGGTGCCCTCGACCGCCGCGGTGGCCAGCGAGCACATGTTCCTCGGATCGCCGCTCGGCGACGCCGCGGCGGCGGTGACCAGCGCGTCCAGCCCGTCGTTGAGCGGTCGGCCGCGCCGCTCCACCACGCCGTCGCTGAACATCAGGATCGTGTCGCCCGGCTCCAGCCGCAGTGTCCCGGTCTGCCAGCGGCCACCCAGGCCCAGCGGCGCACCCGGCGGCACCTTCACCAGCTCGGCCGTGGCCGGCTCGCCACCCTGCCCGGCCCGGCGCAGCACCGGCGGCGGGTGGCCCGCGCTGGCCAGCGTGACCGAACCGTCCGACGGGTCCAGCACCCCGTAGACGATGGTCACGAAGATCTCCTCGTTGCGCGACTCGGCGCCCAGCGAGCCGACCAGCCGGTCCAGCCCGGCCAGCACGCTCGGCGGCGCCGGGTCGGTCAGCGCCAGCGCCCGCAGCGCCGCCCGGACCTGGCCCATCACCGCGGCCGCCCGCACGTCGTGCCCGGCCACGTCGCCCAGCACCATGGCGAGCCGGCCGTCGAGCAGGTGGAACGCGTCGTAGAAGTCACCGCCGGCCGCGTTGCCGTCGACGCCCACGTCATATCGTGCGGCGATCCGGAACATGTCCAGCTCGGGCAGGTGCTCGGGGAGCATGCTGCGCTGCAGCAACTGCGCGGTCCCGTGCTGGGCCTCGAATCGGCGGGCACGCTCCGCGGCCTGCGCCACCAGCTCGGCCGCGGCCTTCAGCAGCGCCCGCTCGGCGGGCAGCCAGACATGCGCCCGGCGGAAACCGACGGTCAGCGCCCCGCGCAGCGACGGCGTCCGCAGGGGGAGCGCGGCCAGCGCGCGGACCCGCCGCTCGTGCCGGTCGGTCGCCACCGCGTTCAGCGGCTCGCCGTCGGCCACGAACGTCGCCCGCCCGCTCTCCGCCGCCGCCACCGCCGGGGCCGCCGGGTCGGCGCTCACGCGCCGCCACACCGGGGGGAGCCGCTCGTCGGCCTCGTCCAGCATCTCGCCGCGGATCCGGCGGACATATCGGTACGCCAGGCCGTCGTCCACCGCCAGCACGCAGTGGTCCAGGTCGAAGGAATCCATCGCGTACGCCAGGACGACGCGGGTCACGTCGTCGATGGTGAGCGCGCCGGCCAACCGGGCGGTCAGCTCACCCAGGCTCTGCAGCCGGTGGATGACATGCGTGGTCTCGGCCGCCACGGTCAGCACCCCGGCCACCGCGCCCCGCGACGAGCGGATCACCGAATGGCCCCGGGTGTAGAAGGCCGGCTCGGTGTGGCCCGGCGCGAACTGCACCTGGCTCTCCGGCTCCAGGATGGCCCGCCCGGTGCGGTGCACCTGCTGGATCACGTCGCCCAGGCCGGGCTGATCCCAGGCCGGGCCGAACGCCCGCGCCGCCGGGGTGCCCAGCGCCGTCGGGTGCAGGGCGCCGAGGACCTCGGCATATGCGTCGTTGTAGAGGACCAGGAAGTCGTCGCCGACGGTCAGCAGCATCGGCAGCGGGGAGGCGAGCACCAGCTCGACCGCGGCGCGGACCGCCGGATCCCAGCCGGTGATCGGGCCGAGCGACGTGCCGGACCAGTCGAAGGCGTGCACCAGCGCCGCGCAGCCCAGGCCGGTGTGCTGTGTGCCGGCCGTCTGCGCGGGCAGCGTGGTGATCGGAGACGGGCGGAGACCCCCCGACCCGTACCCTCCCGAGCCGACCATGCGGAAAGCCTATCCCGACTGGTCCGTTTGTACGATGCCCCACCGGCCGTCCGTCCGGTTATTGACCGTTCCCCCGTATCGTCCGCGAATGGTGCCGTCGACGTCCCGCGCTCGGCGTCACCGGCCGTCACCAGGTCATCGGTGATTTGATCTTGGTCAACGGAGCGGTCGTTCACCTATGGTCGCGGCGTGATCGAGCCACCCCGCGGTGTGATGTGCCCCATCGCCGAACAGCACCAGACGGATCCGGTGGACGATCACACCGCCCCCGACCTCATGGACCAGCGGTACGACGCACTCGCGGCCTGGTCCGAGTCGGCGGAGACGATGACGATGGCCGCGGTCCGGGCGGAACCGTGCCCGGCGCCGAGACGGTGACCGTCACCAGCGGCGCCGTCACCGCCGGCCAGTCCGGAAGCACCGTCACCTTCCGTCCCTCCGGGGCCGGGGTGCCCGCCTCCGGCTCGGTCTCGTTCAGCTTCACGCCGGCGCCCGCGCCCACCGAGCCGCCCACCGGCTGCGCCCTCGACGGGCAACCCTGCTCCTGACTCTGCGTGTCCGCCCGGGTACCGATTGTCGGAGGCGCGTGGTATTCCGGAGTCCTACGGTTCGTTGAGGACCCATCGCGGCCTTGACGACGCTTGTCAGGAGGACGGATGGCCGGTGACGGGCTGAGTCGTGGCCTCAGCGAGATGTGGCGGTCGGTGGTTCTCTACCTGCCGTCGATCCTGGTTTTCCTGGTGATCCTGGTGCTCGGCTATCTGCTGGCCCGGCTCGCGCGGACGGTCACCGCCAAGACACTGCGGCGGGCCGGGTTCGACCGGGCCGTCCAGCGCGGTCCCGCCGGTCGGCTGCTGCGGCCCGGGGCGCCCAGCGCCACCGACGTCTGCGCGCGGCTCGCCTTCTTCGTGGTGCTGCTGTTCGCCCTGCAACTGGCGTTCGGTGTCTTCGGCCCCAACCCGGCCAGCGACCTGATCAACGCCTTGCTCGGCTGGCTGCCGCAGGTGTTCGTCGGGATCGTCATCGTGGTGGTCACCGCCGCGATCGCCGGAGCCGCCCACGACCTGATCCTGGCCGTGCTCGGCGGGCTCGGCTACGCCCGGGTGCTGGCCAAGGCGGTCGCCGCGGTGATCGTCACGCTGGGCGTGATCGCCGGCCTCGACCAGGTCGGCATCGCCACCTCGGTCACCCGCCCACTGCTGGTCACCATCCTCGCCACGGTCGCCGGCGTGATCATCGTGGGCGTCGGCGGCGGCCTGATCCGGCCGATGCAGCAGCGGTGGGAGGGCTGGCTCGACCGGGCGGCGGCGGAGTCGGCGGCCATCCGGGAACAGGCCCGCGCCTACGCCGAGGAACGCGCCCGCCAGACCGCCGAGAAACCCTCCGCCGAACCGTCGTCCTCCTCCGGCGAGGGAGAACCTCCGACGCCCTCGTCCAGCGGGGGAGAGCCTCCGACACCCCCCTCCAGCGGGGGAGAGCCTCCGGCGCCCCCGTCCAGCGGGGGAGAGCCTCCGGCGCCCCCGTCCAGCGGGGGAGAGCCTCCGGCGTATGCGGCCGGCGGGGGAGAGCCTTCGGCGTATCCGGCCGCGCCGTCGGCGCCCGAGTCCCCGGCCTCTTCCTCTCCCGCGGTTCCCTCCACCGAGGCCTCGCCTCGCGCCGCGGCGCGGGATTTTCCGGACGACGCCGAGGAACTGGCGTGGGAAGCCCGGTGGGCCGAGGAGGAGCGGCGGATCCGCGAGCAGGACGGTGACGAGACGCAAATGATCATCGCTTCACCGGCCGGCCCCGGCGACGACGAACGCACCACCGACCTGCACCCCGAAGAGCGCACCACCGACCTGCACCCCGAAGAGCGCACCACCGACCTGCACCCCGAAGAGCGCACCACCGACCTGCACCCCGAAGAGCGCACCACCGACCTGCACCCCGAAGAGCGCACCACCGACCTGTATTCCGGCGAACGCACGACAGACCTGCATGGCGGCGAGCGCACGACAGACCTGTATTCCGGCGAACGTACGACCGACCTGCATGGCGACGAGCCCACCACGGTCCTGACCGCCGGTCCCACCACGGTCCTGACCGCCGGTCCCTCCGCGGACGAGGTGATGGTGATCCGAAGCCCGGGTACCGAGGCCGGCCTACAGATCGTCGACGACGGGGGTGAGGAGCGGACCCAGGTGGTGCCGCTCCCGGCGACGGCGGCCGGGCCCCCTTCCCCGAGGAAGCCGGAGGCTACCCCCGCGCGGGGCCCGGCCCCCACCGGTGATGACGATCCCACCATGCAGACGCGGCCAGGCGGGACAAGCACGAGCTGATCGTGCCGGCATCAGCCGCGGGTCGCGTGTGGCTGGGGCCGGCCGCTCGGGCGTGTGGGGCGGAGGGGCGGGAACGACGGAGGGCCGGCACCGGGATTCCGGTGCCGGCCCTCAGGGTCGGGTGTCGATCACGGGATGGGACAGGCCCGACCCGGTGACCCGTACGGCGTCAAGCCGTCCGATCGGGTCAGCGTGTGGTGGGGAGGGTCCGCGCCAGCGTGCAGACCGCGAGGAGGCGGCGCAGGACCCAGTCGTTCTCGGCCCAGTCGATGGCGCCCTCAGGGGCGACCCAGCCGTGCAGGTAGGCGGCGTCGCGAACACCCTCGGCGTAGGCGGCGAGCAGGATCGCGGTGAGCGGGCGGTTGTCCGCGTCGAGGCTGTCCCGCACTCCGGCGGCGTGCTGGTCGATCACGGACATCAGGCCGGGGCTCCCCTGGGCCGCGGCGAGACCGCTGACCCCGACCGACGCGGTGAGGTCGGCGAGCGAGGCGAGGGCGGTGCGCTGAGCAGCGCGGGCGGCGGCGTTGCTGAACAGGCCATTCATGTGGAGAAACGTTAGGTAGCCCAGGGTGACCGACGGTTCGCTGCGAGTTGCAGGCTGGTTGAAGTCGAATCCGTGGGGAACTTGCCAGGATCTCGGGAGGTGTAGCGGTGGGGACGCGAATCGGGGGCGACGGCCCGGACGAACGGCATCGGCGGCCGGAAGGTCTCGACGACCTGACCGTGGAGGCGCTCGGGAAGCTCAGCGAGGCGCTGGAGACGGTGGAGCGGGTGCGCGGCCACCTGTACTCGGCGCATCAGCTGACCGGTACGGCGGACTTCGCGCTGGACGCGGCGGTCTCGCTGTTCATGCAGGCGGGGCACACCGAAACGGCGGAGCGGATCCAGCGGGAGCTGATCGGCCGCAACGTCGTCCCGGGGCACTGGACGTTCCAGATCGTCGAGGAGTTCGACGACGGGTACTACGCCGAGTTCCGTGAGGTGGAACGCCAGGCCCGGGAGCGGTTCGCCGGTGGGCGGCGGCACCTCTACGAGGCGGAGCTGAAGGAGCGGCGGCGAACCGCCCGCCCCGATTACTCCGAGTAGTTTGCCGGCTCGGGGCGGCGGCGCTGGGCGTCGTCGGCGATGATCACGGTGGCCACGAGCGCGGCCACGACGACGGCGAAGAACCACGAGGCGTCATCGATCAGCTTCGCGGCCAGTGGCGCCTGGAAGGCGGCTAGCAGAAAACCCAGCCAAGCGAAACGGCGCTGACGTTCGGAGAGGAATCCGGGAGATCGCACTCGGACAGTCTGGCGCGAAATGGACGCATCGCCGTCACCCGTTCGGCCGATTATGCGTTGTCCGATGGTGCTCACCGTCTTGCGTCTTCGTCGCTCAATCGTCGTGGTCGCCAGCCTGACCGCGCTGGTCGCGGGGGGTCTGATCGCCCTTCGCGAGGTGCCCGCCCCGGCGCCCGCACCCGTTCAGCGGACGGTGCCACGGCCGGGCGAAGCCTGGGTGGAGGTCGGGCCGCTGCATCAGCGCACGGTAGCGCTTCTCACTCTGGGTGATGCGGCAAGCCGGGTACGGGTGCGCTTCGCCGATCTCCCGGGTCTCCTCTACCGGATCAGCGCCGCCCCGGACTCCGGTGTCGCCCCGAGGGTCGTCCGGACTGGCGGCCGGGTGGCGGTGACGCTGGAGAACACCGGCCGGGACGGCCTGGACGAGGTGCGGATCGTGCTGAACCGGGACGTCCGATGGGACATCCGCCTGCCCGGGGGCGCCGGCGAGCAGCATCTGAACCTGCGGGGCGGCCGGGTGGAGCGGGTCTACCTGGGTTCCGCCGGGCTGACCGAGTTGTGGCTGCCGGAGCCGGTCGGCACCGTCCCGGTCGTGCTGGCCGGCGGTTCGGGGACGGCGATGCTGTCGGCCGGTGGTGGCGCGCCGTTCCGGGTGCGGTTCGACGAGGGCGCCGGCTCGGTGCGGACACCGTGGACCGCGAACGACGGCACCCCGGCCGGAACCGTGCTGCGGGAGCCGGGATTCCGCCGGTCCCGGGACCGTTACGCGATCCGGGCGGCCGGTGACCTGGGCGCACTCGTGGTGCGCCGGGACGGGACGCCGAGCTCACGCCGTACCGGAAAGGGTTTTGAATGAGGCCCGGAAACGGCCGCCCGGAGGCGGCCGTCCCGAGATGATGGAAGGTCACATGCCGGGCCGGTCGACCTGGCCGCGCCACGCGCCGGTCTCGATGCCGCCGCGGCTCTCGATGAAATCCTTGAAGCGGTGCAGATCGCCCTTGACCTTGCGGTCGATCATGCCGAGCTTGTCACCGGCGGTCTCGAGGAGGCCCTGCGGGTCGAAGTCCATCTGAACGGTGACCCGGGTGTGGGTGTCGTCGATCCGGTGGAAGGTGACCACACCGGCCTGCTTCTCGCCGTCGGTGGCGTGCCAGGCGACACGCTCGTCCGGCAGTTGCTCGGTGATCTCGGCGTCGAACTCGCGCCGGATTCCGGCGATCTCGGTCTTCCAGTGGGTGTGGGTGTCGTCGAGCTGACGGATCTCCGTGACCCCCTCCATGAACCGGGGGAATTCCTCGAACTGGGTCCATTGGTTGTAGGCGCTACGAACCGGGACGCTGACATCCACGAACTCGGTGACGATGCTCACGCGTTTCTCCCTTCGCTAGTTTCCCAAGCCTGTGCGGCGTTCTCGAAGGTCTCCCCGTCGGGCAGCGCCGCCAGCAGTCGCATCACGTCGTCCGGGGCATGGAGCGTGCGCGCCGAACGCTCCAGCGCGGTCCGGTTCCCGGGGAATGCGGACAGGCCGAGGTAGCTGCCGAACCGGCTGAACGCCTCACCCTTGACGCTGCCGACCCCCGCGGGGACGCCACGGCCGTAACCGCCGGGCGCGAACGTCACCTCCGGCTGATCCTCACCGGCCGGCTCGGGTGTCAGCCATTCCTCCGCACGCCCTCCGGCCGTCCCCCGGACGTTGCCCCGGGTCTCCTGGGCCATCCTCTCGTCGAGGAGGGCACCGTGCTTCGTGTTTCCCCGTTCCATGATTCAGGGGGTGCCCGGGGTGTTCGGGGCTAAACGCGGAGCCAGCGGGGTTTCCGGATCCCGGTCGCCGGCCTGGCGCAGCCGCCCGCGCTGCACCTCGGCGTTGACCTCGACGCCGAGCAGCAGGGCCAGGTTGGACAGGTAGACCCAGATGAGGAACGCCATCACCGCGCCGAGGCTGCCGTAGGTGCGGTTGTAGGAGCCGAAGTTGGCGACGTACAGCCCGAAGCCGAACGACGTGGCGATCCACACCGCGAGGGCCGCCACACCGCCGAGGGTGAGCCAGCGGAACCGGGGCTGCCGGACGTTCGGGGCGATCCAGAACAGCAGCGACAACAGCATGACCGCGATCCCCACGAGCATCGGCCAGCGGCCCACCGACCAGACCCGGCGGACGGTCTCGTCGGCGCCGAGGGCGTCGCCGACCGCGTCGACCAGCGGGCCGCTGATCACCATCCCGGTGCCGGCCACCGCGAGCAGCACCAGCGCCACCGCCGCCAGCAGGAGCTGGAGCAGGTGCAGGCTCCACCAGCGGCGGCCCTCACGGACGCTGTAGATGCGGTTGGAGGCGCGGGTGAAGATGGCGACGTACCCGCCGGCGGACCAGATCGCCAGCGCCAGGCCGAAGCCGAGCAGCACCTTCGCCGGGGTCTGCCGGACCAGCAGCGCGTCGACCACGGCGAGCAGGCTGTCGTTGGCGACGACCGAGCCGAGCCCGATGTCACGCAGGATGCCGATGAGCGCCGGTACGGCGGTGGCCCCGTCGGTGACCAGGTTGATCAGCGCCACGATCACGACGAGGGAGGGGAGCAGCGCGGTGACGGCCTGGAAGGTGAGGGCCGCCGCGTAGTCGGTGCAGTCGTCGTCGATGAAGCCCGTGATGCTGCGCCACAGGACGCCACGCCAGGTTCGCCAGCTCAAATGCCGGATCTTCGCCGGCACCGCCCCCACGGCCACGACTGTTCCCCCACCCGGGATTCAAAAGCGCAGACGGCGCCCGGCTATACCCGCAGCCGGTTTGCCGCAAACCTCAGCGGGTAGCGTCGGCACGTGGACACCGTGGACGCCATCGTCATCGGGGCCGGGCACAACGGGCTGGTCGCCGCCAACCTGCTCGCCGACGCCGGCTGGTCGGTACGCGTCCTGGAGGCCACCCCGCATCCGGGCGGCGCGGTCCGTTCCGGGTACGTGACCGCCCCCGGCTACCTGTCCGACCTGTTCAGCTCCTTCTATCCGCTGGGCTACGCGTCCCCGGTGATGAAGGGGCTGAACCTGGACCTGCGCTGGACGCACGCGCCGGACGTGTTCACCCATCTGCTGCCGGACGGCCGGGCCGCCACGGTGAGCCGGGAACTGGACCGGACGATGGCGTCGATGGAGGCGTTCGCGCCCGGTGACGGGGAGCGCTGGCGTACCGCGTACCGAGAATGGCGGGGTGTCTCGGACCGGATGCTGGACACGCTGTTCAGCCCGTTCCCGCCGGTCCGGCACGGCCTCGGCCTGGTCCGGCAGCTGCGGGTGGGCGGCTCCCTGCGGCTGGCCCGCCGGCTGGTCCTGTCGGTGCGCGAGCTGGCCTCCGAGCTGTTCGAGGGCGAGGGCGCGGCCCTGGCGCTGGCCGGCTGCGCCCTGCACACCGACCTGTCGCCGGAGGAGGCCGGCGGCGGCGTCTACGGCTGGCTGCTGGCCATGCTGGCGCAGCAGGTCGGCTGGCCGGTTCCGGTCGGCGGCGCGCAGGAGATCACGTCGGCCCTGATCCGGCGTTTTCCCGGCGAAATAAGCTACGGGTCCCCGGTCACCCGCGTTCTGGTGGCCCGCGGCCGCGCGATGGGCGTGCGCACCGCGGACGGCCGGGACTGGCGGGCCCGGCGCGCGGTGATCGCCGACGTGCCCGCCCCGGCGCTCTTCCTGGACCTGGTCGGCGAGCGCTGGCTGCCGCCGCGGATGACCGAGGACCTGGCGCACTTCCGCTGGGACGGCGCCACCGTGAAGGTCGACTGGGCGGTGCGCACGAGGATGCCGTGGGCGAACCCGGCGGCCGCCGGCTCCGGCACGGTGCATCTGGGCGCTGACCTGAACGGGCTGACCCGGTACGCCGCCCGGCTCGCCTCCGGCCAACTGCCGAAGCACCCGTTCCTGCTGCTCGGGCAGACCACGACGGCTGATCCGTCCCGGTCACCGGAGGGAACCGAGTCGGTGTGGGCGTACACCCATCTGCCGCACCGGCCGTCCTGGACGGCCGACGAGATCGCCGGGCACGTGGAGCGGATCGAGGCGGTCGTCGAGGAGCACGCGCCCGGTTTCCGGCGCGAGGTGGTGGGCCGCAACGTGTTCGGCCCGGCCGACCTGGAGCGGGAGAACCCGTCCCTGGTCGGCGGCGCGCTCGGCGGCGGCACGGCGGCCGCCTTCCAGCAGCTGTTCCTGCGCCCGGTGCCCGGCCTGGGCCGCCCGGACACCCCGGTGGACCGGCTGTTCCTGGGCAGCGCGTCGGCGCACCCGGGCGGCGGGGTGCACGGCGCGCCGGGTGCGAACGCGGCCCACGCCGCCCTGGCCCGTGACCGGCGCCTGACCGGGGCCGCCTACCGGGCCGCGATCGAGGGCGCGCACCGGATGATCTACGCCTGACGTTCGCCGATGTCGGGGAGAACGGCGAAGACCCGGGCTTACGCTGCGGTGACGGCCGGACGATGTTTCGCCGTTCGGGCCCCCGGGCAATGGCTCCGCGTACCCGACCCCAGCATCTGGAGGAGACCCCGTGCGCATTGCGATGATCTCCGAACCGGCCGGCCGGGCCGATGAACTGGCCGCCGCGCTGGCCGAGCTGGGCCATGAGGTCCGCGTCTACATCCGCCGTGTGGACCCGGACGCCGCCGAGGTGGCCGTCACCCCGGCCGGCGTGCACGTGGTGAACGTGGTGGCCGGCCCGGTCCGGCCGATCCCCTCCGACCAGCTGCTCCCGCACATGGGCGAGTTCGCCCGGGTGCTCGGCGAGCAGTGGCGCGACGGCTGGTCGCCGGATGTCGCGCACGCCCACTTCTGGACCAGCGGCCTGGCCGCGGTCACCGCCGCCAAGCAGATCGGTGTGCCGGTGGTGCAGTCCTTCCACGAGCTCGGCGAGTTCGACGGCGCCGCGCAGGGCCCGTCCCGGTCCGGCTACGAGCGGGCGCTGGGCCGGGCGGTGGACCGGGTGGTGGCAGAGACCCAGGACGAGGTCGGCGAACTGGTGCGCATCGGCGTGCCCAGGGCCCGCCTCACCGTGATCCCGTCCGGTGTGGACAGCGAACGGTTCACCCCGGACGGCCCGGCCGCCCCGCGTGACCCGGAGCTGTCCCGCATCCTGTCGGTCGGCAAGCTGGTCGAGCGCAAGGGCTTCGGCGACGTCATCCAGGCCATGCGGTACGTTCCCGGCGCCGAGGTGGTGGTCGTCGGCGGCCCGCCGCCCGAGCAACTGTCCGCCGACCCGGGCGCCGGCCTGCTGCGGTCGATGGCCGAGCAGTTCCGGGTCGCCGACCGGTTCCGGCTCGTCGGCGCGGTGCCGCAGCGGGAGCTGCCCAGCTGGTACAGGTCGGCGGACGTGCTGGTGGCCGCCCCCGGCGACGAGCGGTCGGCCCTGGAGGCGATGGCCTGCGGGCTGCCCGTGGTCGGGACCGCGGGGGGCACCCTGACCGAGACGGTGGTCGACGGGCTCACCGGCGACCTGGTGCCGGCCCGGGACCCGCGGGCGCTGGGCGGGGCGCTGCGCCGGCTGATCAACGACAAGGTGCGCCGGTTCACCTACGCGACCGCCGCCCTGGACCGCGCCCGCCAGGCGTACTCGTGGAAGCGGGTGGCCGCGCAGATCGGCTCGGTCTACGCCGGCCTGCGCCGCAGCAACGCCACGGTGTAGACCGGCATCAACCGATCGGTGGACGGCGACGGCCGCCCGCTGTTCGATTCGGGCACGGTGCCCGTCACGCGACGCTGGGTGCATGACAGTCATCGAGGTCGAGAACCTGGCGAAGAGGTACGGCGAGACCGTCGCCGTCCGGGATGTGTCGTTCAGCGTCGAGGCCGGCGAGATCTTCGGGATCCTCGGCCCGAACGGCGCCGGCAAGACCACCACCGTCGAGTGCATCGCCGGGCTGCGTACCGCCGACTCGGGCCGGATCACGGTGCTCGGGCGCCCGGCCGGCGACCCGGAGCTGCGGGCCCGGATCGGGGTGCAGCTCCAGGAGAGCGAACTCCAGGACAAGATCACCGTCCGGGAGGCGCTGGAGCTGTACAGCTCCTTCTACCCGAACCCGGCGGACTGGCGTGAGCTGGCCGGCGACCTGGGCCTGACCGCCAAGCTCAGGACCCGGTTCGGCAAGCTCTCCGGCGGCCAGAAGCAGCGGCTGTCCATCGCGCTGGCCCTGCTCGGCAACCCCGAGGTCGCCATCCTGGACGAGCTGACCACCGGCCTCGACCCGCAGGCCCGCCGGGACACCTGGGAGCTGATCTCCGGCATCCGCGACCGCGGGGTCACCCTGCTGCTGGTCACCCACTTCATGGAGGAGGCCGAGCGCCTCTGCGACCGGGTCGTGGTGATCGACAGGGGCGCGGTGGCCGCCCTCGACACCCCGGGTGGCCTGATCAACCGGGCCGGCGACGAGCAGCGGATCCGGTTCCGCCCGTCCGCGCCGTTCGCCGACGAGCTGCTCACCGCCCTGCCCGAGGTGCGCGAGCTGAGCCACCAGGGCCCGCGGATCGAGATCATCGGGTCCGGGAACCTGCTGCACGCCGTCATCTCGGTGCTCGCCCGCGACGGCATCGTCGCCGCCGAGCTGACCCTGGAACAGGCCACCCTCGACGACGCCTTCGTCCACCTCACCCGCGGGGAGTGAACACCATGTCCGTCTTCATCAAGCTGACCCTGTCCGAGTTCCGGCTCACCCTCCGCGAACCGCTCTACGTCTTCTTCACCCTGCTCTTCCCGCTCCTGCTGATCACCATCCTCGGCAACGTGCCGACCATGCAGGAGACCCCTCCGGAGCTGGGCGGTCTCCGGGTGATCGACGTCTACGCCGGAGCCGCCCTCGGGCTGGCCATCGGCATCATCGGGTTGCAGGGCCTGCCCGCGGTGCTCGCCACCTACCGTGAGCGGGGAATTCTGCGCCGGCTCGCCACCACCCCGGTACGCCCCACGCTGCTGCTGGCCGCGCAACTGGCGATGAACCTGGCCACCGTGCTGGTGTCCGCCGTCCTCGTCTACACGGTCGCCCACCTGGCGTTCGATGTGCCGATCCCGAAGTCGCCGCTCACCCTGCTCCTGGCGATCCTGCTCAACTGCTCCGGCGCGTTCGCCATCGGCCTGCTGCTGGCGGCCCTGGCGCCGACCGGCAAGACGGCCAACGCGATCGGCACCTTCCTGTTCTTCCCGATGATGTTCCTCGCCGGGCTGTGGGCGCCGCGTGCGCTGATGCCCGAGGTGCTCCGGCGGATCGGTGACTTCACCCCGTTCGCGGCCGGCCAGGACCTGATGAACGGAGCCCTCACGGGACAGTCACCGGAATGGCTCTCGATTACCGTACTCATTGGATATCTGGTGATCTGCGGCGCCGCCGCGGTGAAGTTCTTCCGCTGGGAGTGACGATGGAGGAGGGCCTCACCCGGGACCTGACGCGCCCGTTCCTGGCCTACGGGACACTGATCTGTTCGCTGTTCCTGGTGCTGGTGGCCTGGGACACCCCGGTGCCCCGCACGGACCTCCCCACCATCCTGACCGCCACCGTGCTGACCGCCTGCTGGATCGCCTGGTGGGTGGACCTGCACCCGGGCTGGCAGCACCGGAGCGGCCTGATGGCGGTCTTCCTCACCGGCCTGATCCTGCTCAACCTGTGGCTCGCCTGGTGCAACCCGCTCTTCGGCGTCTACACCTGGTCCGGCTACCTCTTCATCGGCTACGCGGTCCGCGGCATGTGGCCGCTGGCCGTGGTGGTGCCGGTCGCCGCGGTCAACGCCTTCGCCCAGGTCGGCGGATGGGTCACCTTCGCCCGCGGCGACGGGTTCGTCATCTACCTGGCGGTCCTGCTCTGCAACGTGCTGATCGCCGAGACCATGACCCTGATCGGGATCCGGGCCGACCGGAGGTCGCGGAGCCGCGAGGACCGGATCGACGCGCTCGCCGAGGCCAACGCGAAACTCGCCGCTGCCCTCAAGGAGAACGCCGGGCTGCACGCCCAGCTGCTGGTGCAGGCACACGAGGCGGGCGTCCTCAACGAGCGGCAGCGGATGGCCGGCGAGATCCACGATGTGCTCGCCCAGGGCCTGACCGGCATCGTCACCCAACTGGAGGCGGCCGAGTCGCACCCCGCCGAACGCGAGCGGCACCTGGTGGCGGCGAAACGCCTGGCCCGGGAGAGCCTCACCGAGGCCCGCCGCTCCGTCCAGGCGCTGCGGCCGCAGCACCTGGACGCCGCCCGGCTGCCCGAGGCGCTCGACGAGGTGGTCCGGGCGTGGGCCGGCATCCACGGCGTCCGCGCCGACCTGACAGTCACCGGGGCGGCCCGGCCGATGCTTCCCGAGATCGAGACGACCCTGTTGCGAACCGCCCAGGAGGCCCTGGCCAACGTGGCGAAGCACGCCGCCGCCGGCCGGGTCGGCCTCACCCTGTCCTACATGGAGGACATGATCACCCTGGACGTCCGCGACGACGGCGCCGGCTTCGACCCGGATGCGCCGCGGGAGGTCACCGAGGACGGCGGCTTCGGCCTGCACGCGATGCGGGAACGCCTCGGCCGCATCGCCGGAACCCTCGAGGTCGAGTCGGAACCCGGCGGCGGAACCGCGATCTCCGCGTGCGTTCCGGCCATCGCGATCGGAGCAGCAGCATGATCAGGGTAGTCATTGTGGACGATCACCCCGTGGTGCGCGACGGTCTGCGCGGCATGTTCACCGGCGACGGCCGGTTCACCGTCCTCGGCGAGGCCGGTGACGGCCGGGAGGCGCTCGCCCTCACCGAGGCCGTCACCCCCGACGTCGTGCTGATGGATCTGCGCATGCCGGTGATGGACGGCGTCACCACCATCCGGGAGCTCAAGGCCCGCGGCTGCACCGCCCGCGTCCTGGTCCTCACCACCTACGACACCGACAGCGACGTGCTTCCCGCGATCAAGGCGGGCGCCACCGGCTACCTGCTCAAGGACACCCCGCGCGAGGAGCTCTTCCGGGCCGTGCTGGCGGCGCACCGCGGCGAGTCGGTTCTCTCCCCGGCCGTCGCCGGCCGCCTCATGGGCCAGCTCCGGTCACCCGCCAAGGAGCCGCTCAGCCAGCGCGAACTGGAGGTGCTCGGCCTGATCGCCCGGGGCTGCACCAACCGGGAGACGGCCAAGCGCCTGTTCATCAGCGAGGCCACCGTCAAGACACACCTGCTGCACGCCTACGCCAAACTCGGCGTCCGGGACCGGGCCTCCGCGGTGGCCACGGCGATCGGTCAGGGCCTTCTCCGCGGCGATTGAAACCCGTCTCCGGTACGGGTGACGCGAACCGCCGTTGCCATACCCGCGAGCGTCTGCCGGGCCGGGCCCGGCGGCGCGCCCGCCGGGCTGAGCTGCCCACTCACCCTCTTCTCGGCGCGCCCCGGTACGTGCCGAACGACCACAGGTTGCCCTCCGGGTCACGAGCCGTGAAGTCCCGCGAACCGTAGTCGGTGTCGGCCGGCTTCCGCAGGATCTCCGCGCCCGCCGCGGCCGCCCGCGCGTACAGGCCGTCCACGTCGTCGGTCACCACGTACCCTCCGAACGACCCCGGGGCCAGGTCGTTCCACGGGTTCGCGGGGTCGTCGCGCACCGAACCGAGCATGACGCCGCCACCGGGCGGCCAGCTGAGCTCGGCGTGGTCGACCGTGTCGCCCTCGCCGTAGACCACGGTCTCCTCGAAACCGAACGCCTCGACCAGGAACCTGATCAGCGCTCGTGCGTCGTTCGCCTTCACGGTCGGCCACACCTGCGGGGCCGGTACCCGATTCTCAGTCATGCACACCATCGTCGGCGTCCGGCGGCGGCAGCGCTTGGACGAAACCGAACTCGTCGGCCAGCCACCGCGACGGCGCGCACCCGGCGAACGCCCGGAAGTCCCGGACCAGATGCGACTGGTCGGCGTACCCGTGCGTGGCCGCCACGTCGGCGAGCCGCACCCCGGGCCGGATCGCCCGCCGCGCCCGGTCGAAACGCGCCACCCGGGCCGCCTCCTTCGGCCGGATCCCCAGCTCGGCATGGATCCGGTCGGTCAGGTACCGCGGGCTCCAGCCGACCTCACCGGCCAGCCCGGCCACACTGACCGGCCCGCCGCCGAGCAGACGGCGTACCGCGTACCCCACCCGGGGCGGCCCGTCGTCCGCCCGGGCCAGCCCGCCCAGCATGGCGTCGAGCACCCCGAACCGGGCCGGCCAGTCCGGCGCGGACCGCAGCCGGTCCCGCGTCTCGGCGACGAACCGGTCACCGAGCACCGCGGCCGCGTCCACGTCGAGGTTGGCCAGCTCGGCCGCAGGCAGCCCGAGCAGCGCCCGGCAGCCCAGCGGACGAAGCGCCACCTGCACCCCGGACTGCCGGCCGTCGTGGGTGATCAGCGCGGGCGCCAGGTGCAGCCCACCGGCCAGCGACCGGTACCGGCCCGGCGCCTGACACGGATCCGGGTGCGCGGCCACCACCAGCGGATCGTCCAGCGTGAAGATCAGCGTCAGGTACGGCGACGGCAGCCCCCGGTGCAGGGCCGGCGCCACCCCACGCTGCCGGTAGCCGGTGTAGTGCCCGATCCACGGCCGCAACCCCGGAACCGGGTAGGACCATGCGTACTCGTCCATGCCATCAGTCTCCCCCCGATCAGAGTGGATCCTGCTGATCAGCGCGGACGACTCTGATCGGCGCGGATGCTTCTGATCAGCGCGGATGCGAGGATCTGGCGCATGCGTGCGGTGGTGATCGGAGCCGGAATCGGTGGGCTGGCGGCCGGGGTGGCCCTCCGGCGGCGCGGCTGGGAGGTGACCGTCCTGGAACGGGCGCCCGCCCTCGAACCGGTCGGCGCCGGGCTCGCCGTCGCCCCCAACGCGCTGCGCGTCCTCGACGCACTCGGCGCCGGCGAGCGCATCCGCGAACTGTCCGGCCTACAGGGCGCCGCCGGGATCCGCCGCCCCGACGGCACATGGATCACCCGCACCGACGCGTCGAAGGCCGCCGACCGCTACGGCGAACCGGTCATCGTGGTGCACCGGGCCACCCTCGTCCGCACGCTCGCCGAGCAGTTCGCGCCCGGCGACCTCCGCCTCGGCCTGCCGGCCGACGACGTCGATCCCGAGACCGGACAGGTGGTCACGGCCGACGGCACGCTCACCGCCGATCTGGTGGTCGCCGCCGACGGACTTCATTCACCGGTACGGGCGAAGCTGTTCCCCACCCACCCCGGCCCGGTCCACACCGGTGTCACCAGCTGGCGGATCGTCGTACCGCACCCCGGGGGAACCCTCGTCGCCGCCGAGACCTGGGGCGCCGGAAAGGTCTTCGGGGTGGCCGTGCTCGGTGACGGCCGCGTCTACTGCTACGCCACCGCGCCCGCCGCCGAGGGTGGCCGCGCCGGCGACGAGAAGGCGGAGATGCTGCGTCTCTTCGGTGACTGGCACGAGCCCGTCCCGTCGCTGATCGCCGCCGCCACCGAGGTGGTCCGCACCGACATCCGCTGCCTCGACGAACCGCTGCTCCGCTTTCACATCGGCCGGGTCGCGCTGCTCGGCGACGCCGCCCACGCCATGACCCCGAACCTCGGCCAGGGCGCCTGCCAGGCCCTGGAGGACGCGGTCGTCCTGGCCCGGCACGCCGACGACCTGCCCCGTTACACGGCGGAGCGGCTCACCCGTACCACCGAGGTGGCCCGGGCCTCCCGCAGAGTGGGCCGCATGGCCAACCTCAGCCACCCACTGGCCGAGCGCCTCCGCAACGCGGGCATGTCCCTGGGTGGCAGGCTCGGCCCCGGCCTGATCCTCCGCCAGATGGACCCCATCCTCACCTGGCGCCCACCCACCTGACAGGTGCGGCCCGGCCGGCTCCCGGAGCCGGCCGGGGACGATCAGCCGGCCAGGGCCTGGGCCAGGTCGTCGCGGAAGGTGCGCTCGCTCTCGGTGACGGTCTCGCCGCCGATGCCGAGCAGGCCGCCGCTGGAGGCCGCGCCCACCACCTCGTCGGCGATCTCCACGAGCCAGTGCCGGTAGGTCTCGGCGTCCGCGGTCGACGCCTTCGCGGCCAGCAGCGCCGCCACCTCGGTGGCCCGGCCCACCACGTCGGCCGCGTAACCGGCCGGGTCGGCCGGCTCGATCACCGGCGCCTCCTCACCGATCTCCGGGTCGCCGGCCTCGGCCACCGCGGCCGCGGCGACGGCGGCGACCAGCGGGCTGGCCGAGGCCCGCCCGTCGGAGATGCGGTCGAGCCCGGCCGCGCTCTCGGCGCGGGTCTTGCGGGCGCTGTCCGGGGTGGCGGCGCTCGCCGCGGTGAGCACCGACTGGGGAAGGCCGGTCAGCAGCCCCCACTCGGCGTCGGTGAAACCCAGTTCGGCGTAGAGCGGTCGATCCGTCACGCGTGTTTCCCTTCCGGTGAGGTCAGTCGTCAGCATTCTTACCTACCCGTTCCGGCCCGCTGATCCACCCGCATGCCGATCGCCGGCATGTCGTGCCGCGCCGTCTGCCGAGGACGGTCCGGCCTGCTGGAAGAATGATCGGGTGCGTGAGGTGGTGGACGGGGTCTTCGAGCTCCGCGTGGGGTATGCGAACGTGCACGTGGTCGTCACCGACGACGGGCTGGTGCTTGTCGACACCGGGCTGCCCGGCCGGTCGCCGTTGATCGAGCGGGCCCTGCGGAAGATCCGGCGGTCGCTCGGCGAGGTGACCACGATCCTGGTCACCCACCACCACACCGACCACGTGGGCAACCTCGCGGACCTGCGGCGGCGGACCGGCGCCCGGGTGATCGCGCACGCCGCCGACGCGGTCTGGATCACCGGCCACAGCCGGCCCGCGGAGCCGGTCGGCCGGCTCGCGAAGCTGGCCGTGCGCCTGATCGGCAGGGCCGAGCCCACGAAGATCGACCAGCTGATCACCGTGGACGGCTTCGAGCCGCTGCCCGGGTTCACCGCCCTGCACACCCCGGGCCACACCCGCGGCCACGTCTCCTACCTGCTGGATCGTTCCGGCGGCATCCTGTTCGCCGGGGACGCCGCCGCGAGCCGCCGCGGTCAGGTCACGGGCCCGGCGGGGGCGGCGACCGCCGATCCGGCACGGGCGGGCCAGAGCCTGGCCCGCCTCGCCGAGTTGGAGTTCGACCACGCGGTCTTCGGTCACGGCCGGGCCGTCTCCGGCGGGGCCGTCTCCGGCCGGGCCGTGGAGGCGTTCCGCAAGGCCGTCACCGGTTAGGGCCGGGGTCCGGCCGGGGCGGTACGCAAGCGCTTCCGTACCCGATATGCTGGGATATTGATCTTCGGCAATAGCTTGGGAGTCGCGCAGTGCCGAAACCTGGCCCCGGGCTACGCCTCATCGACGTCGCCAACCGCGCCGGCGTCTCGCTGGCCACCGCCTCCCGCGCCCTCGCCGGACGGGAGGGGGTCAGCGAGGAGGTGGCGAACCGGGTCCGGCAGGTCGCCGACGAACTGGGGTACGTGGCCAACCCGTTCGCCCGCACCCTGGCCGGCGGCGCCAGCACCACGGTCGGGCTGATCGTGCACCAGGTCGACGACCCGTACTTCGCCGAGATCGCCGGCGGCGTCATCGGTCTCGCCGACGAGCAGCGGCTGCTCGTGCAGATCTGCCACTCCGGCCGCGACCCCGACCACGAGCTGCGCCAGATCCGCCACCTGATCGCCCAGCGCGCCGGGATCATCATCATCGCCGGTTCCGGGTACCACGACCCGCGCGTCGAAGCCGAGGCCGAAGCGGTCCTGGCCGGATACCAGCGCGGCGGCGGCCGGGTCGCGGTGATCGGCCGGCACGCGCTCGGCGCCGACACGGTCCTGCCCGACAACGAGGCCGGCGGCCACGCCGTCACCGCCCACCTGCTCGAACTCGGTCACCGCCGGATCGCCGTGGTCTCCGGCGTTCCCGGGCTCAACACCGTGATCGACCGGATGGCCGGGGTGGCGTCGGCGCTACGCGAGTACGGGCTGTCGCTGGACGATCTGCCGGTCGTGCACACCGACTTCGTCCGCGAGGGCGGCCGGACCGCCACCGAGCGGATCCTCGCCGAACATCCGTCCACCACGGCGATCATCGCCCTGAACGACGCCATGGCCATGGGCGTGCTGGCCATGCTGCGGGAGCGCGGCATCGGTGTGCCGTCCCGGATGTCGGTGGTCGGCTTCGACGACGTCTCGGTCGCCGCCGACCTGGCGCCCAGCCTCACCACCGTCCGCCTGCCGATGACCGACATGGGCCGGATGGCGCTCGAACTGGCCCTCGAACCACCCGCCGCCCGCCCACGCCGCCGCCCCACCGGCCACCAGCTGATCGTCCGCGACTCCACCGGCCCGGCCCCGGGTCAGTCGAGGTAGACATCGTCCATGCCGGACGGCCGGAGACCGTGCCCGGCGCCGGTCACTTGTCCTGGTTGACGAACTTCGGGTGGTCGAGCAGGAAGGCCGCGACCCGGTCCTCGGTGACCGCCTTGAAGAAGTCGTCGACGTCCTCGTCGAACCGCTCGCCCAGGTAGTCGTGCCGCCCGTCCTGGGAGTAGACGCCGCCACCCGGCAGGTTCACGGTGACCATGTCGTCGACGTTGACCGACTGCAACTCCACCGCCCAGTCGACGATGGTGTGGCCGCCGCCCGAGAACGTCAGTGATTCGCCGCCCGCCTTCACCACCTTCAGCAGTTTGGCCGGGTCGCTGACCACGGACTTGCTCATCGCCTGCTTCGCCATCGCCCGGATGAACTGCTGCTGGTGACGCTGCCGGTCGTAGTCGCCCATCTTCGGGCCACCCTTGAACTGGTAGCGCTGCCGGACGTAGTCGAGCGCCTCCCAGGCTTTCAGGTGCACCGGCTTGTCGCTCTTCTTGTAGAACTTCTGCGGTCCGGTGTAGGGATGCACGCAGCGGTGATGGCCCTGACAGGCGGGGAGGCGGTCGCGCGGGCTGCCGTCCGGCTTGAGGTGCTCGGACTTGACGTCCATGTCGATGACCATGTCGACGCCGCCCATCGCCTCGACGATCTTCTTGAAGCCGCCGAAGTTGATGATCGAGCCGGCGTCGAACGCCTTGATCCCGGTACGGTTGCTCACCGTCTTGGCCAGCAGCTGGAACCCCTGCGACGGGCTGTAGCCGCCGTTCTTGAGGCGGCTGCCGTACGACATCGCGGCATTGATCTTGGTGGTGTCCGCGCCGGTGCCGGAATCCTTGAACGCCGGGATGTCCACGATCAGGTCCCGGGGCATCGAGAAGAGGTAGGCGCTGTGCCTGTCCCGCGGGATGTGCGCGATCACGATCGAGTCGGAGAGCGGAGCCGTCTTGTCGTCCCGCGGGTCGATGCCGACCAGCAGCAGGTTGAGCGGCCCGTCGATGTCCACCTCACGCTTCGGTGGCACCGCGTTCGCCGGGGTGTCGATGTCCTTGAGCAGGCTGTCGTCGGTGACCTGGTCGGTGTAGTCCGACAGCAGCGTCTGCCCGGCCACCACCGCCCCACCCCCTGGCACCAGCAGCAGAACCCCGACGATGACACTGATCCGTGCCCACAGTGGCGCCCGGCGTTTCTTGGACTTGCCCACCCGTTCCGACCTCCCCGTTGCGGTAACCCGCGCATGGTTGCACGCACACGCAACCACCAAGGTCATCGATGGTGAGCGCTCCCACCGCCAGCATCACCCACGGTCCGGATCTCCCGCCCGGCCCTGCCGGAACTCCCAATCCGGGCCTTTAGCCAGGGGTCAGGAGGTTCTGGTCGACGACGACCGGGACGGAGAGGGGGTTAGCGGCCATCGGATTCGGTAGACTGTTCCGAAGTTAGATTCAATCAAGCTTCGGGGGCGTCGATGTTCGTCGGGCGGCGCACTGAACTCGACCTGCTCATCAACCACCTCGATCGCATACGGCGCACCGGTGAGGGTCGTTCCGTCGCCATCCGCGGCCGGCGGCAGGTCGGCAAGTCACGCCTGGTGCAGGAACTCTGTGACCGGGTCGATTTGCCGTACTGCTTCTACACCGCCGTGAAGGGCGCCTCGAGTATCGAAGCGATCGGCTACTTTCTCGGCGCCCTGCGCGACTCGTCGCTGCTCACCTCCGGTGGCCGTGACCTTCTGCCGTCCCAGCCGTCGGCCGGTGGCTGGGGAGACATGCTGCGGGTCCTGGCCGGTGCCCTGCCCGACACGCCGAGCGTCGTCGTGCTGGACGAGTTGCCCTGGATCTCCGAGCAGGACGCGACCTTCGACGGGCATCTGCAGGTCGCCTGGGACCGGCTCCTCTCCCGCAAACCGGTGCTACTCCTGCTGCTCGGCAGCGACCTGCACATGATGCAGCGATTCACCGAGTACGACCGGCCGTTCTACGGCCGGGCCACGAACCTGGTCCTCGGCCCTTTCCATCTCGCCGAAACCGCCACCGTGACCGGTCTGAGCGGCGCGGACGCGATCGACGCGCACCTGATTACCGGCGGGTTGCCCGGTATCGCTCTGGAGTGGGATCCGGGAACTCCCCCCGCCGATTTCCTGCGTCAGGAGATCGCCAACAAGACGTCAGCGTTGTTCACCATCCCCGAGCAGTCCCTGGCATCGGAGTTCCCCGCCCCGGACACCGCTCGACGCATCCTGGAGGCGGTCGGCGGCGCGGGCAGCCGCACCTTCAGCAACATCGCGGCGGCGGCCGGCGACCGCGGCGGCCCGGTCAGCTCCGGCACCCTGTCCCCGCTGCTGCACCGGCTCGTCGACGAGAAACAGATCCTCGCCGTCGACAAACCGCTGTCCATCAAGCCCAGCAAACTGGCCCAGTACCGGATCGCCGACAGCAACCTGCGCCTCTACCTGGCGATCCTGCGCGACGTGCATCAGCTGGTGCTGCGCGACCGGACCGCAGCCGCCCACGCGGTCCTCGACGCTCGGTGGTCCACCTGGCGGGGCAGCGCTGTCGAGCCGCTCATCCGCGATGCGCTCGCCATCGCCGCCGGGGCCGGCGAGTTGCCGTGGACCGACACGTGGGAGGTCGGCGGCTGGTGGAACCGGCAGTCCAACCCGGAGATCGATCTGGTCGGAGCCGACCGCGCCCCGATCGCCTCCCGCATCGCGTTCGCCGGCTCGGTCGAGTGGCAGGACGGCCCGTTCGACCGGCACCATCTCGACGAGCTGCGCCGCCAAGCCCCGCTGATCCCGGGTTTCCAGCCCGGGGCCAGCGGCCTGGTTGTGGTCAGCCGCTCCGGCGCCGACCTCCCGGACGGCGCCGCGGATCTGATCTGGGGACCGGAAGACATCGTCCAGGCCTGGTCCGTCTGACGCGGGCGGTATCCGCCGACGACGGCCCATCGTCCAGGAGGAACGTCCGGATCGCTGCAACCGGTCACTCACTGACCAGTAACCGTTGCTGAACCACCACCGGGACGGAGAGGGTCTTGTAGCCGACCGAGTCGAAGAGGACCGTCATCCGGTCCTCCTCGTAGTTCATCACCATGCCGGCGCCCCACTCGTCGTGGTGGACCCGGCTGTGGACCGGGAACGGGCCCTCCGGTTCGGCGGCGGCGATCTCGTGGGCGATGCCGTCGGCGCAGTTGTCGCAGTGGCCGCACGGTTTGCGGAGGTCCTCGCCGAAGTAGGCCAGCAGCGTCTCGGTTCGGCACTGCCGGGACTGGGCGAAGCCGCGCATCATGTCGGTCCGGGACCTGACGACCGCCTGCTGACGTTCGTACGCCGATGATGCGGCCTCGGCCGCCGCGGCCGGGAGTGGCGCACGGGCCGGGACCGACAGTTTGTGTCCCGCGACGGTCTGTACGGCGCCGACCTGTTCCAGCAGGTTGAGGTATTGGCCGAGCTTGCGGGGGCCGAGCCCGGTGGCCTTCTGCAGCGCGGTCTTGCCGATCGGTCCTTTGTGCAGTGCGCCGGCCAGGTCGCGCAGTTCGCCGGGGTCGGGGGAGCCGCCCTGGAAGAAGCGCTGGATGGCCTCGTCCTCGGAGCGCCAGAGCAGCAGGGCACGGGCCGGTTCGCCGTCGCGGCCGGCGCGGCCGATCTCCTGGAAGTAGCTGTCCGGGGAGCCGGGCAGGGCGACGTGCGCGACCCAGCGGATGTTGGGTTTGTCGATGCCCATGCCGAACGCCGAGGTCGCCACCATGATGTCGACCTTGTCGTCGGAGAAGTCGGTGTGCCGCTGTTCGCGGACGCCGGCGGCCATCCCGCCGTGGTAGAAGGTGGCCGGGTAGCCGGACGTGGTGAGGCGTTCGGCGAGTTCCTCGGCGGCCCGCCGGGTGGCCACGTAGATGATGCCGGGCCGCTGCTCCTCGTCGAGCATGGTGGTGAGGCGGCGCCACCGGTACGCGTCGTCGGGGCAGTACGCGACTTCGAGGAACAGGTTGCGCCGGTCCAGTCCGGACACGTGGATCTCGGGTCTACGCAGGTGCAGCCGGGTGATGATGTCCTCGCGGACCGGCGGCGACGCGGTGGCGGTGAGCGCCAGGACCGGCGGCCGGCCGAGCTGTTCGATCATGTCGCCGAGGGCCAGGTAGTCGGGCCGGAAGTCGTGGCCCCAGGCGGAGATGCAGTGCGCCTCGTCGACGGCGACCAGGCCGGGTCCGAGGGAGCGCACCTCGGCCAGCCGGTCCGGGTCGCTGAGCTGTTCGGGTGTGATGAAGAGGAACTCGGCCTCGCCGCGGCGGATCGCCTCGACGGCCTCGCGCCGCTCCTTCGGGGTCTCCGCGGAGCTGACCCGGACGGCGCGGATCCTGGGATCGCCGCGTTCGTTGAGGGCGGCGATCTGGTCCTGCTGGAGGGCGAGCAGTGGGGAGATCACCACGGTCGGCCCGGGCAGCAGCACGGCCGGGATCTGGTAGATGGCCGACTTGCCGGCGCCGGTCGGGAGCACCACGAGGGCGTCCCTACGGCGGAGCACGGCGCGCATCGGCTTGAACTGGCCGGGCCGCAGCCGGGGCCAGCCGAACTGGGTGCGGGCCACGCGGCGCAGGCGTGGCCCGTAGATGGGGAGTCTCATATGGCCGCCCCGGTACCCCTATTTGCCGCCGAACATGCGGCGGATCGCCCAGAGCAGGAAGAGCACCGCGCCCGCGATGCCGAGGAGTCGGACGGCGTGCACCTCGGACCAGTCGACACCGGTCGCCGCGACGGTAGTGAGCACGTGCACATCCTACTGATCGGGAGCCACAGGAAATAGAAAGGTTTGTTGACTAAAGTCCGCGAGGGGTGTGAACATAGGTCCCCGACGGGGAGCGAAAGTATCGGAGGTACGGGGGCTCATGTCCATTCACGGCGAATTGCCGGAGTTGGCGGCCGCAGTGCTACAGCCGGGTTTCGTCGGTACGACCGCCCCGGACTGGGTCCGCCGGTGGCTCGGCGCCGGCCTCGGGGGAGTGGCACTCTTCGCACGCAACGTGGAGTCACCCGGACAGGTGGCCGCGCTGACGGCTCAGCTGCGTGCCGAGTACCCGGATGTGATCGTGGCCATCGACGAGGAGGCCGGTGACGTCACCCGGTTCGAGTCGCGGCTCGGCAGCTCCCGGCCCGGCAATCTGGCGCTCGGCGCGATCGACGACGCCGATCTCACCGAGGCCGTCGCCCGCGATCTCGGCCGCGAGTTGGCCGACGCCGGCATCACCCTGGACTACGCCCCGGACGCCGACGTCAACAGCAACCCCAAGAACCCGGTCATCGGGGTACGGGCATTCGGCGCCGAACCGCACCTGGTGGCCCGGCACACCGCCGCCTTCGTCCGCGGGCTCCAGGAGTCCGGGGTGGCCGGGTGCGCCAAGCACTTCCCGGGTCACGGCGACACCGCCGTCGACTCGCACCACGATCTCCCGGTCATCGACCGCACCGCGGCCGAGCTCGTCGCCTGCGAGCTGGTCCCGTTCCGGGCGGCGATCGCGGCCGGCGCCAAGGCGGTGATGACCGGGCACCTGCTCGTCCCGGCGTACGACACCGAGCTGCCCGCCACGCTCAGCCCGCGCATCCTGACCGGCCTGCTGCGCGAGGAGTTCGGCTTCGACGGCCTGATCGTCACCGACGCCATCGAGATGCAGGGCGTGCGCCGCCGCTACGGGCTGGAGGGCGCCATCGTCCGGGCGCTGGCCGCCGGCGCGGACGCGGTCTGCGTGGGCGGCGAGCACGCCGACGAGCAGATCGCGATCCGGTTGCGGGACGCGATCGTCGCGGCGGTGCGCTCCGGCGAGCTGTCCGAGGAGCGACTGCGCGACGCGGTACGCCGGGTCCGTGCCCTCGGCTCGTGGACCACCCGCGCCCAGATCGCCACCGGCGCCCGGGCGGTCGCGGACGCCGCGGCCGGCAACGAGGTGGCCGTCCTCGGTTCGACGGTCGGGTTCGAGGCCGCCCGCCGCGCGGTCCGGGTGACCGTCGCCGACGGTGGCCCCGAGCTGCCGGTGACCGGGGTCCCGCACGTGGTCGAGTTCGCGCCGGCCCGCAACATCGCGATCGGCAGCGAGACGCCGTGGGGCCTCGGCGAGCCGCTCGCCGAGCTGCTGCCCGGCACCACGTCGGTCCGGTTCACCGCCGACGACCTGGAGCCGCTGGCCGACCCGGCGGCCCCGGTGCTGGCCGGCGCCGGCGGGCGCCCGCTCGTGCTGGTGGTCCGGGACGTGCACCGGCACCCGTGGATCGCCGGCACGCTGAGCCGGGTGCTGGCGGTCCGCCCGGACGCGATCGTCGTCGAGATGGGCATCCCGGTCACGGTGACCGGCGGCGTCCACATCGCCACCCACGGCGCGACCCGGGCGCTGGGCCGCGCCGCCGCCGAACTGATCGCCGGCCTCGACGTCCCCTCTCCCCAGCCGGTCGCCGCCTGAGGGCGGTCACCCGGCCGGGCACGCGGTTGCCCGCTCCGCGTACCGTTGGAAGGGTGTTGATCTCTGAGCCCCGCCGCCGCATCGTCGCCGCACTCGCCTCGGCCGCTCTCGGCCTCGCGCTGCTCACCGGGTGCGGTGACGACGTGAGCTGCGGCCTCGACCAGTGCACCGTGACCATCGCCCGGGAGACCAACGCCGGCGTCGAGGTGCTCGGCGTCGAGGCGAAGTTCGTCTCCGCCGACGAGGACACCGTGACCCTCGACGTCGCCGGTGAGCAGATCCAGCTCACCAAGGGGCAGCAGGCGGTCGAGGCCGGCGGTCTGACCTTCAGCCTCTCGAGCGTGACGCAGGACGAGATCAAGGTGGAAGTGTCGCGCTGACGCATCACGTTTGACGATCGTCGCGTTCGGTCACATGGGGGGGCATGTCCTCCACAGCCTCGAACGTCAAACACACCGCGTCACGGGCCGCCGAGAGCAAGCCCCTGGAGTTCCTGGCCCGGGGCGGCTTCATCGGGTACGGCGTCATCCACCTGCTGTTCGCGTGGATCGCGTTGCAGGTGGCCCTCGGTGGCGGCTCCGGTCAGGACAGCGACCAGTCCGGAGCCCTCCAGGCCATCGCCGGGCAGTCGTTCGGCAAGACGCTGCTGATCGTCATCGCCGTCGGCCTGGCCGCCATGGCGATCTGGCAGGCCTTCGAGGCGACCGTCGGTGAGAGCGGCCCGCGGGATCGCACCGCGATGGCCGAGCGGGTGCTCTCCGGCGTTCGGGCCGTCCTGTACGCGTACCTCGCCTGGATGGCCGTCAAGATCGTGCAGGGCGCGAACGCCTCGATGGGTGACAACTACCAGAGCCGGAGCGCCGGGCTGATGTCCGCCGACGGCGGCCGCTGGCTGGTCGCGCTGGCCGGGCTGGTGGTCCTCGGCGTCGGCGCCGGCATGGCGATCTACGGCTACAAGCGCAAGTTCGTGAAGCACCTCAACACCCAGCAGATGCCGGCCGGCACCCGCCAGCCGATCATCCGCCTCGGCGTCGCCGGCTACATGGCCAAGGGTACGGCGTACGCGATCGCCGGTCTGCTCTTCGTCACCGCCGCCGTCAACTACGACCCGGACAAGGCCCGTGGCCTGGACGCGGCGCTCAAGACGCTGGCTGGGTACTCCTGGGGTGTGTGGCTGCTGGCCCTGATCGCCGCTGGCATCGCGGCCTTCGGCGTCTACTGCGTGGCGCAGGCACGCTACCGAAAAATCTGACTCTAGACCGTGAGTGGCGGGCGGATGTGAGCTATCTCCGACATCCGCCGCCATCGGTGTGCCCGCACCCGGAGGGGGCAAGGCTTCACCTCCGTGGAGGCGATACCAGTGACCAGTGAGAGGACCGTCCTATTGGCCGTCATGGGGGCGGCGGCCGTGGCGCTCCTGCTCGTCGAGATCGCGCACCGGGTGATGGTGCGGCTCGGCCGGAAGTCCCCGCTCGCCGCCGATCTGGCGCGGAAGCTGCACCGGCCGTTACTGATCACCGTTACGCTGCTGACGGTGCAGCAGTCGGTCCGGATCTGGGCCGGCGACTTCCCCGGCCGCTCCGGCGTGATGCACGTGCTCGTGCTGTTCTGCATCGGCGCGATCGCCTGGCTGGTCGGCGCCACGCTGCTGGTGCTGGAGGACATGGCGCTGGCCCGATGGCGCACCGACGTGCCGGACAACCGCAAGCGCCGGCGGATCAAGACCCAGGTGGTGATGCTGCGCCGGGTGACCGTGGCCGGCATCGTGGTGCTGACCATCGGCATCATGCTGATGACCTTCCCGGACGTCCGGGCGCTCGGCGCCAGCCTGCTGGCCTCGGCCGGGGTGATCAGCGTGGTGGCGGCGCTGGCGGCGCAGAGCACCCTGGGCAACATGTTCGCCGGCCTGCAACTGGCGTTCAGCGACGCGATCCGGGTCGACGACGTGGTCGTGGTGGAGCAGGAGTGGGGCCGGATCGAGGAGATCACCCTCACCTACGTGGTGGTGCAGATCTGGGACGACCGCCGGCTGATCATGCCCACCTCGTACTTCACCACCAAACCGTTCCAGAACTGGACGCGTACCGGGTCGGCGGTGCTCGGCACGGCCGAGATCGACGTGGACTGGGCCATCCCCGTCGAGTCGGTCCGGGGCGCGTTGCAGCGGGTCTGCAAGGGCAGCGACCTGTGGGACGGCCGGGTTTGCGTGCTCCAGGTGACCGAGGCGATCGACGGCCGGGTCCGGCTGCGCGCGCTGGTCAGCGCCAATGACGCGGCCGCTCTCTGGGACCTGCGCTGTCTGGTCCGGGAGCGGCTGGTCGGCTGGATCTGGCAGCATCAGCGGGAGGCGCTGCCGCGGGTGCGCGCCGAGGTGGAGTCGGTGGCGCCCGAGCCCACCTGGGTGGGCAGTCACTCCGGTCCGGGCCCGTCGTCCGACGCGGCCCGGGTGTTCAGCGGTGGGCTGGACGGCGACATCCGCGGGTTGGTGTTCGGCGGGCCGGTGCCGGTTGCTCCGGAGCGGAAGTATTGAACCGTCCGGTCCCGGTTGCCCCGGGCGGCAAGGATTGAGGGGGCGGGGACGAGGGCATACACCGCTCACAAACGGGATGAAGGGGGGACGCGATGACCCGGTCGCTCACCGAGCACTCCACCGCGGAACTGGTTCAACGGGCCAGTGAACAGCTCAGCCGCCTGGTCCGGGACGAGCTGACACTGGCCAAGGCGGAACTGGCGGAGAAGGGCAAGCACGCCGGGATCGGCGCCGGCCTGTTCGGCGGCGCGGGTGTGCTGGCCGGGTACGGCGTGGGCGCCTTGATCGCGACCTCGGTCATCGCACTGGACCTGGTCCTGCCGCTCTGGCTGGCCGCGCTGATCGTCTCCGTGGTGCTCTTCGCGGTCGCCGGTGTGCTCGCGCTGCTGGGCCGCAAGCAGATCAACCGGGCTGTTCCGCCGGAACCTCTGGCCGCGATCGAGAGTGTCAAGGCCGATGTCGACGAAGTGAAGAACGCGGTCAAGGAGCGTGGGAGGGAGATCATGCCCGACCCTGTCTTTGCCAGTGAACCCGGAGGGGCGGGGAAGCCATGAGCGAAATCAACGGTTCCGCAGCGAAGCCGGATCTGGTGGCGCTACGGGAGGAGATCAGGCAGACCCGATCCGACCTCGGTGAGACGGTGCAGGCGCTGGCCGCCCGCGCGGACGTGAAGGCCCGAGCTCGCGAGCAGGTCGTGGAGACGACGGAGCGGGTGCGGTCCCGGGCGACCATGATGGCCCACCGGATCCGGGAGGCCGATAAGCGCGATCTCGCATATCGCGCCGGTTCCCGAGTACGCGCGAACCCGTGGCCGGCCGCACTGACAATCGCCGGATTAGCCGCGATAGCCGGAATCGTGCTGATCGTCCGGGGGAGGCGCTGATGGCGGGCAGGCTGAGGAAAGTCGCTCTCAAACCGGTGAACGTGGCGCTGGGTGTCGCGGCCGGAGCGCTGGCCGGTCTTCTCTTCAAGGAGGCCTGGAAAATAGTCTCCGGTGACGACGACGCCCCGGACGCCGGCGACCCGGATCGTGGCTGGGGCGAGATCCTCGCGGCCGCCGCGTTGCAGGGCGCGATCTTCGCGGTGGTGAAGGCGGCGGTCCACCGTGGCGGCGCGATCGGCACCGAGAAACTCACCGGAACCTGGCCCGACTAGATCATCTTCTGTATAGACAGGAGTCTTGCCCGGTCCCCCGGTTCGTTCCCGCTTCGACGGGAAGAAGTGGGGGGCCTTTTCCATATCGGTCACCCATTATTGGATTCTTACCAGGGGGAGCTTTACCGGCCGATTTTCGGGTACAGTGTGGCCAGTTTTTGCGTACGTGGTTCGCAAGCTTCCGCCTGACCGCGGGACTTCGGCCCCATCCCGGGTGGGTCGCAGGTTCACGAGGTCGGGCGGATGGGACGTCCTCTGAAAGGGCCGCCTCGCGGTACCGCTGCTCGAAAACGGTCATCGGCCCCGCGCTGCCGCGGTTGGGCGGGCCGGCATTTTCAGAAGGAGAGTTCAGCATGGCGCAAGGAACCGTGAAGTGGTTCAACGCAGACAAGGGCTTCGGCTTCATCACCGTCGACGGCGGGGGTGCTGACGTGTTCGTCCACTTCTCGGCCATCCAGACGAGCGGCTACCGCACTCTGGAAGAGAACCAGCGGGTGGAGTTCGAGATCGCCCAGGGCCAGAAGGGCCCGCAGGCGGAGCAGGTTCGCCCGCTCTAGAGACTAATCCGCCGGTCGTGAGACCGGCTCGCCGGCCGCCTGGCGGAGGCCGGCCCGACCGTGGCCCCGCACCCTCCCCGAGGTTGCGGGGCCTCTTTCGTCACCGCATTACTGCACGGGCTTCTGCGCGCTGGACCGCCGGCGCATCCCGACGGCGATCAGCAGGAGCCCGGCGATGATCAGGCCACCGCCGATGGCTGCCCACACCGTCTGGCCGCTCATCGCGCTGTAGGGCAGCACATCCAGTCCCTGGAGAGTCCAGACCCCACCCAGCACGATCGCGACCAAGCCCAGGGACATGGCGAGCCAGCCCCTCAACCGCGGCCTCTCGGTTTCATTGTTCACCATTTGTCGTGCACCTGCGGGCGAATCAACTCATCGTAGACCGTGTTGATCATTTCTCGGGTTTCCGGCGAGAGGGCCGGAACATCCGCGGCGGCCGCGTTCGCCCGCGCCTGTTCCGGGTTGCGGGCGCCCGGGATCACCACCGTCACGGCCGGCTGATCGATGATCCAGCGGAGTGCGAATTGCGCCATCGTGACGCCGGCCGGAACCAGCGGGCGCATCCGGCCCACCGCCTCGAGCCCGGTACGGAAGTCCACCCCGGAGAACGTCTCGCCGACGTCGAACGCCTCGCCGTGCCGGTTGTAGTTGCGGTGGTCGTCGGCGCCGAACGTGGTGCTCTCGTCGTACCGCCCGGAGAGCAGCCCGCTGGCCAGCGGAACCCGGGCGATGATGCCCACCCCGGCCTCGGCGGCGGCCGGCAGCACACGCTCCAGCGGCTTCAGGCGGAACGCGTTCAGGATGATCTGGACGCTGGCCACGCCGGGCCGGGCGATCGCGGTGAGCGCCTCATCGACCCGCTCGACGCTCACCCCGTACGCCGCGATGCGCTTCTCCTCGACCAGGGTGTCGAGCGCGTCGAACACCTCGTCCGAGGAGTAGACCGCGGTCGGCGGGCAGTGCAGCTGCACCAGGTCGAGAGTGTCCACGCCGAGGTTGGCGCGGGACCGGTCGGTCCAGGCCCGGAAGTTGTCCAGGTGGTAGTTGCCCGGCTCCTGCGGCAGGCGGCGGCCCATCTTGGTGAAGACGGTCAGGCCCGGACGGTCCTTCAGGAACGAGCCGATGATCTGCTCGCTGCGGCCGTCGCCGTACACATCCGCGGTGTCGATGAAGGTGACGCCGGCGTCCACTGCGGCCTGGAGGGTCGCGTGCGCGTCGGCCTCGCTGACCTGGCCCCAGTCGGCTCCGAGCTGCCAGGCGCCGAGGCCGACCACGCCCACGGCGCGCCCCAGCTTGCGAAAGCTTCGATTTTCCACGTCGTGACACTACCGCTCGTCTGTTAGCGTCAAACAAGACGTACGTACGGTTTTGGAGGTCGGTATGTGGGATCCCGCTGTCTACCACCGGTTCGGCGCCGAACGCTCGCGCCCGTTCTTCGATCTCGTCGGGCGGATCGGCGCCGACCGCCCGCGTACCGTCGCCGACCTCGGCTGCGGACCCGGTGAGTTGACCCGTACGCTCGCCGAACGCTGGCCGGACGCCCGGGTCACCGGTCTCGACTCGTCACCCGAGATGATCGCGAAGGCGGCCGCCGGGCCCGGCCCGGTCGAGTTCCGGCTCGCCGACATCAGCGACTGGCGGCCCGATCCGGACACCGACGTCGTGGTCACCAACGCCGCCCTGCAATGGGTGCCGGGACACCCGGAGATGCTCGCCCGCTGGGCGCGCGAGCTGCCGTCCGGCGCCTGGCTGGCGATGCAGGTACCGGGCAACTTCGACAGTCCGGGCCACCGTGCGGCGCGCGAGCTGTCGCCGGTCGAGCTCCGATCGGATCCGGTCCACGACGCGGCCGGCTACGCCGATCTGCTGACCGCCGCGGGCGCCACCGTGGACGCCTGGGAGACCACCTACCTGCACCTGCTGCCGGTCACCTCAGCGGAGCATCCGGTGCTGCGCTGGATGGAGGGCACCGCGCTGCGGCCGGTCCGGGCCGCACTGAACGACGAGGACTGGGCGGTGTTCCGGGCCGCGTTCGAGACCAGGCTCGCCGAGGCGTATCCGGAGCGGCACGGCCTCGTGGCCCTCCCCTTCCGCCGTATCTTCGTGGTGGCTTCTATTTAGGGGGAACCTTCCTTGACCGACCTGACGTCGTTCATCGCCGGCCTGCCCAAGGCCGAGCTGCACGTCCACCACGTCGGCTCGGCGTCGCCGCGGATCGTCGCCGAGCTGGCCGCCCGCCACGAGGGCACCTCGCCGGTCCCGGCCGACCCGGCACGGCTGGCCGAGTACTTCGAGTTCCGGGACTTCGCGCACTTCATCGAGATCTACCTGAGCGTGGTCGACCTGATCCGCGACGACGAGGACGTCCGGCTGCTCACCTACGAGATCGGGCGCGAGCTGGGCCGGCAGAACGTCCGGTACGCCGAACTGACCGTCACGCCGTACTCCAGCGTGCGGCGGGGCATCCCGGCGAAGGCGTTCTGCGAGGCCATCGAGGATGCCCGCTCCGGCGCCGCCCGGGACTTCGGGGTGGACCTGCGGTGGTGCTTCGACATCCCGGGCGAGGCCGGCCTGCCCGCCGCCGAGGAGACCCTGCGGGTGGCCCTCGACGAGCGGCCCGACGGCCTGGTCAGCTTCGGGCTGGGCGGCCCGGAGATCGGGGTGCCACGGCCGCAGTTCAAGCCGTACTTCGACCAGGCCCGCGCGGCCGGCCTGCACAGCGTGCCGCACGCCGGCGAGACCACCGGACCGGAGACCATCTGGGACGCGCTGCGCGAGCTCGGCGCCGAGCGGATCGGGCACGGCATCGCGGCCGCCCAGGACGAGCGGCTGATGGCCCACCTCGCCGAGAACGGCATCCCGCTCGAGGTCTGCCCGACCTCCAACCTGCGCACCCGGGCGGTCGCCGACCTCGACCAGCACCCGATCACCACCCTGGTGGCGGCCGGGGTGCCGGTCAGCGTGAACTCGGACGACCCGCCGATGTTCGGAACCACGCTGGAGCAGGAGTACGCCACCGCCGCCCGGCTGCTCGGCCTGGACGCCGCAGGCGTGGCCGACCTGGCCCGCGCCGCCGTCCGGCACAGCTTCCGGCCCGGCGACGGGAAGGCCGCCCTGCTCGGCGAGATCGACGCCTACCAGGCGGCTCAGGGGTAGAGCGGGTCCTGCCAGCAGGCGACCATCGTCAGCGTGCCGATGGTCAGGATCGCCAGCCAGCGCACCAGGCGCCGCCGATTGAACCGGGCCGGACCCTCGTCCGGCTCGGTCTTCGCGTTGCTCAGCACATCAGGCATCAGCCTCTCCCGTCGTCCTCCGGGGTCAGTCGGGAACCGCCGTCCAGCTCTGGTGCCGCTGGTCGGTGTCCCTCTGCAGAACCAGCACGCGGCGCGTGCCGAAGCGCTGGGCGCCCACGCCGATCACCAGGTCACCGGTGGTGGCCCGGATGGTGAATCCGTACGCCGAGGCACGCAGCGTCCACCGCGCCGCCGCGCCGCCCGTCTTGCAGTCGCCCTGCACCAGCGGCGCCCCGGCGACCGCGGCCCCGCCGAGCGGGACCACACAGCGGTTGCTCGCCTTGGAGACCAGCGAGTAGGCGCCGCCCTCGGCGGGCACCAGCTGCCACTGCTGCTGGGTGCCGCCCTCGTCACTGCCGAGGACGACCGGGGTGCCGTCGGCCGCGCGGGCCGCGTACAGGTCGGCCGCGCCGCCGGTCAGCGAGTTGGTCAGCACGAACCAGGAGTTCTGCACCGGGCGGGCCGACGGCGCCGTCTCGGCGGTGCCCTTGGCGTGGTAGCCCAGCCTCCGGTTGCGGACCTCGACCAGGTACTTCGCGTCCGGCTTCAAGCCGATCAGACGGGCCCGGGTGGCGCGGGTGGTGGCCACCGGCTCGCCGTCCACCGACACCTCGTACTCGGCGTCGGCGGCGGCCGCGCTCCAGATCAACCGGACCGAGCCGCTGGTCGCCTCGCGGATCTCCAGGACCGCCTGCACACCGTCGTTGGTCACCTCGGGCGGCGCCGCCGGGACCCCGTCGCCGTCACCGGGCTGGTCGCCGGTGCCGGCCTTGGGCGGGGTGGTGTGGTGCGCGACCGGGGTGATCTCCACCTGCGGCAGCCCGGCGGAGACGCTGGGCTGCGGCGCCGGCCCGGTGCTCGCCGAGACGCTGGGGCCGGGCGTGGGCGTGGAGGCGCTCGGGCTCGGCGCCGCCGCGCTCGGCGCGGGAACGGGTGCGGACGGTTTCGCCGGCGGGGGGCCGGCCGGCGTGTCCTGGTCCGGCACGGTGGCGCCCGGGGCGTCCGGGATGTCGTCGCCGCCGTCACTGCGCAGCAGGAACTCGCTGAGCGCCACGTTCCAGTGCTTGTCCAGGTAGCTGCCCGGCTTCGGGTTGGTGCTGAAGTAGTCGTCGTGACCGCAGTCGAGGCGGATCTCGTTCTTCTTCGGGCACACGTTCTTCACCGGCTTGCGGGTCCGGTCCGGGCCGCACAGCAGGTCGGACTCGTCGACACAGCCGCCCGCCCCGGTGGCGTTCGGTGAGTCGGTGAGGACCGCGCCGAGCGACCGGGTGAGCTGGTGGGCGGCCATCGCGGCGCTCCAGCAGCCGGAGTCGACCCGGGCGTACGACGGGCCGCCGTTGTTGCGGTTGCCGCGGCCGGACCGGGTGTCGTTGACGTAGGTCGAGATGCCGCAGTACAGGTTCGTGTCGGCGAACATCAGGTACTTGCGGTCGGTGCGGTTGTAGCCGAGCCCGCGCAGCGCGTCGATGGTCGCGGTGAACGTGCGCAGCGAGCCGTCCGGCAGTTCCACCTCGGCGACGTCGGCGCGGCACTCGGGCGTCGTCACGTACCGGATGTGGCGGGAGCCGCCGGTCTCGCCCGCGCTGGCGTCGTAGATGGCGTCCACCCCGGCGGCCCAGGTCCGGAACGAGTTCAGGAACTTCGGGTACCGGCTGGCGTTGCCCGACTCGTGCAGGTAGAGCAACTGCACCCGCTTGCCGGTACGGCCGTCGCCGGCGCAGGCCACGTCGTCCGGGCCGAGGATGAAGTCGGCCTGTCCGGGAGCGGCGTCCGGCACCAGCGCCGGGGCGTCCGCGGTGATCGCGCTGCCGCCCTCGTCGCGGGCGATCTCGGCGTCCCCGGGCACGTTGCCGGTCTCCCGCCGGACCGGGGTGATCTGGTCGCTGCCGGCGGTCACCGGCGCGACGTCACGGCGCACCGCGAGACCGGCCGGGGCCGGGTCCGGGCCGTGCGTGCAGACCTCGTCGTACAGCTGGTACGCCCCGGCGCAGACCGAGCCGGAGGAGGCCAGTTTGAGTCCGCTGTAGACCAGCCCCTGCTCGGGGGCGTCGCTCGGCAGCGAGGTCAGCGCGAAGTCGTCGGACGACCCGGCGCCGATCACGCTGGGGCCGATCACACCGCCGACGCCGAGCAGGGCCAGGCCGAGGGCTACCGGAAGAAACCGGAAGGTCGCGGAGCGTGTGCGCGGCGGTTCCGGAGGGCTCGCCGCGCGGCGCCGTCCTGGCGGCGACCCGCGGAACGTCGGCCGGCGATGCGCGGACACGGCGTCTCCTCGTCGAGCTGTGTGGCGGTGGGAGGGGTCCATGGGGTGACCGCCTCCCACCGCGCGGTGGCTTCGCGGTTCGCGGCGTAGGGGACGCGCTGCGGGTTGCGATCCGGGAAGCCGGATGGGATCGAGGGGAACCCTGCCAGCCTCGCGTCCCCAGGGGAACGTTCTTAAAACAGATATAAGCCAGGGCTGTTTCGTTCGGGGGATACGGCTCATTCCCGTCCTCGTTGCCAGCGACGTCGTCCCGGATCACGGTCGCGTGCCGGTCGGCCCCGTCCGACCAGCCCGAACCTGCTCGGCTGCTTGGGGGTGGCATCCGCGTCGGCCAACAGCATGACCACGCTGGCGCCACCCATGGCAGCCCGGTCCAGGCTGAGTGACCCGCCGGTAGCCTGCGCCACCCGGCGGGCGATGTCCAGCCCCAGACCGGTGGAACCCTGATTGCTCTGCCCGCGCCGCAGCGCCCCCTGCGGATCTCCGATGCCGGGGCCGGCGTCGTCGATCCGCAGCGCCACCCAGCCGTCGCGCCGGGACAGTCCGACCTCGAACGCGGTGCCCTGCGGGGTGTAGCGGAAGACGTTGCCGAGCACCGCGTCCAGCGCGGCGGCCAGCTCGGCCCGGGCCACCGGCACCGGGATCCGTACGTGCGCGCCGACCACCCGGTACTGCCGCTCCTGGTCGCCGGCGAGCGCGGACCAGAACATCATCCGCTCGCGGACCACCTCGCTGGCGTCGCACAGCCCGTCCTCGGGCGCGGCGGCGACCCGGTCGGCGACGGCCTGCCGGGTGGTGTTGATCAGGTGGTTGACCTCGTCCTCCAGGGTGGTGATCGCCTGCCGGATGCGCCGGATGCCGCGGCGGCGATCGACCTCGTCCGCGGTGAGGTCGATGATCTGGGTGTCGTCCGGGTCGAGCGCCTCGGCGTCGAGCCGCAGCGCGGTCAGCGGGGTACGCAGCCGGTGCGACAGGTCGGCGACCAGTTCGCGCTCGTCGGTGCGGGAGGTTACCAAGCGGTCGGCCATCCGGTTGAAGGCGTAGCCCGCCTCGGCGAGCTCGCGCGGCCCGGACGGGCTGATCCGTACGGCGAGGTCCCCGTCGCCGACCGCGAGCGCCGCGTCGACCAGGTTGCGGGCCGAGTCCACCGCGCCCCGGGCCAGCCGGTCCACCACCACGACGGCGCCGCCGACCAGCACCACGGCGAGGCCGAGCAGCAGCCACCAGTCGCGGGCGGTGTTCCGGTTCAGCGAGGAGGCCGGCACGAACGCCTCGACCACCAGGATCCGGTCGCCGACGGTGACCGGTCGCAGGTGCACCACGCCGCCGTCGACGTCCTCGACGGTCGGCTCGGGCGCGGTCGCGGCCCGGTCGATCAGCGCGCCGTCGGCCCGTCCGCCGGCGGACGGGGCGAGGCCCGGGGTGTGCACCACCGGCGCGCCGCCGGCCAGCGTGATCGCCGCGGCCAGGCCACGTTCGCCGGTTCCGGCCGCGATGGCGCCGGCCACCGTCGAGGTACGCGCGGCGGCGTCGGCGAGAGCGGCCTCCCGGTGGTCGTTGCGCAGGCCCCAGCCGAGCGGGACGAGGAAGACAAGCGCGGCGACGGCGGTGGTGGCGGCGGTGGTGTACGCCAGCCGCAGCCTCAGTCCGGCGCCACCAACCGGAATCCGACCCCCCGCACGGTGCGCAGGTAGCGGGGCTTCGCCGCGGATTCGCCCAGTTTCCGGCGAAGCCAGTACAAATGCACGTCGATGGTCTGGTCCTCGCCGACCGATGGCTGTCGCCATACCTCCTCCAACAGCTCGCGACGGGAAACCACTCGGCCCGGACGGGCGGCGAGGTAGGCCAGCAGGTCGAACTCCTTGCGGGTCAGCGCCAGCGGCTGATCGCCGAGGGTGGCGCTGCGCTCGCCGACGTCCACCCGCAGCTCGCCCACCTCGTGGACGGCGGGTTGCGCGGCCCGGCTGGCCCGGCCGACGCGGCGCAGCACGGTGGCTATCCGCGCGTCCAGGTGGGCGCCGGTGAACGGCTTGACCATGTAGTCGTCGGCGCCGGCCCGCAACAGCCGCACGACGGTCTGCTCGTCGTCGCGCGCGGTGGCGATGATGATCGGCACGTCGGTGATGCCGCGCAGCATCCGCAGCGCGTCCGACCCGTCCAGATCGGGGAGTCCCAGGTCCAGTACGACGAGGTCGGGCGTCTCCGCGGCGACCCGCCGCAACGCTTCCAGGGCGGTGCCGACGGCGTGCACGGCGTGCCCTCGGTCGGCGAGCGAACGGAGCATGGCGCCGCGCACGACATGGTCGTCTTCGACGAGCAACACCGTGGCCATGCGAAGACCGTAGCGTCCATGGCAAGGCAGAACCTAAAGGGTGATCGAGCGAGAGTCTTTGATGACTCTCAGTGATGTTTGTTCGCGCCGGTGGAGACCATTTGCGCACCTTGCGCATTGCGGAGCGCAAGGTGGGGCGCGAACAAACATCAGTGATGGAATACGATCCGAAGTACCGATGTCTTTCACACTCTTTCCCGGTACCCGCCGCACGCTCGCCCTGGAGTCCCTGGCCGGCCTCAGCGTCGGCGACGCCCTCGGCGCGCAGTATTTCGTGCCCGGCAACCGCCCCTCCGACCTTCTCGAGGCACGCCTCCCGGCGCCGCCCTGGGAGTGGACCGACGACACCGAGCAGGCCTGCTGCCTGGTCGCCACCCTGGCCGAGGGCGACTTCGACCGGGACTCCTTCGCCACCCTGCTCGCCGACCGCTACGAGCCGTACCGCGGCTACGGTCCCGGCGCCGTGACCATGCTGCGCGAGATCCGGGACGGCCTGCCCTGGCCGATCGCCGCGGCCGCCGCCTTCAACGGCCAGGGCTCCTGCGGCAACGGCGCGGCGATGCGCGCCGCGCCACTGGGCGCCTGGCACGCGGACTCCCTGGCCCACGCGGCCGTCCAGGGGGTACGCGCCGCGGAGGTCACCCACGCGCACCCGGAGGGGATCGCCGGTGGCGCGGCCGTCGCCGTGGCCGCCGCGGTGGCCGCCGCCGCCCGGCTCAACGGCCACCGGCCCGAGCGCGGGCAGCTGCTGCGGGCCACGGCGGGGCACACCCCGGCCGGAGTGGTCCACGACGGCCTGATCGAGGCGGCCGGCCTGACGGTGACGGTCACCGAGGCGGCCCACCGGCTCGGCTCGGGCGGGCAGGCGACGGCGCAGGACACCGTGCCGTTCGCCCTGTGGGTCGCCGACCGGTTCCTGGAGGACTATCCGGCGGCCGTGGCGGCGTGCGTGGTCGCCGGCGGGGACGTCGACACCACCGCCGCGATCGCCGGGGGAGTCGTGGCGGCGTACACCGGCGTGGAGGGCATCCCGGCGGCGTGGCTGTCGGCCCGCGAACCGCTTCCCGCCTGGCTGACCGAGGCCGGCGGGGAATAGCCGGGGGCTGGTGGGGACTGGGGAGCCGGGCGAAACCGGGCGGATAGCATCAGGGACGGCCCGGAGCAGCCGAGGCCGACCCACACGAATGGAGATCACCGTGTCTGCACCCCGTACACCCGCTGTGGCCGACCCCCTAGTCGTCCCGGCCGGGACTACGGCGGCCGACGCGGTGGCCGCCGCGGGGCTTCCCGCGCACGGGCCGAAGGCGATCGTCGTGGTCCGTGAGGCCGGCGGCCGGCTGCGCGACCTGAACTGGGCGCCGGCGGCCGACGCCGAGGTGACCCCGGTCGCGATCGACGAGCCGGACGGCCTCGACGTGCTGCGCCACTCGACCGCGCACGTGCTGGCGCAGGCCGTGCAGGACGTGTTCCCGGACGCGAAGCTGGGCATCGGCCCGCCGATCCGGGACGGCTTCTACTACGACTTCGACGTCGAGAAGCCGTTCCAGCCGGAGGACCTGACGAAGCTCGAGAAGCGGATGCAGGAGATCGTCAAGGCCGGCCAGACCTTCCACCGCCGGGAGTACGGCTCGCTCGACGAGGCCAAGGCCGAGCTGCACGCCGAGCCGTTCAAGCTCGAGCTGGTCGACATCAAGGGCGACGTGGACGAGGAGGCCGCCGCCGTCGGAGCCGGCGAGCTGACCCACTACGACAACCTGAGCAAGGACGGCGAGCGCGTCTGGGGCGACCTGTGCCGCGGCCCGCACCTGCCGTCGACCCGGCTCATCCCGGCGTTCAAGCTGATGCGCTCGGCCGCCGCCTACTGGCGCGGCAGTGAGAAGAACCCGCAGCTCCAGCGGATCTACGGGACGGCGTGGCCGTCGCGGGACGAGCTCAAGGCGTACCTCAACCGTCTCGCCGAGGCCGAGCGCCGCGACCACCGCAAGCTGGGCAGCGAGCTGGACCTCTTCTCCTTCCCCGACGAGATCGGGTCGGGTCTCGTGGTCTTCCACCCGAAGGGCGGGGTGATCAAGCGCGAGATGGAGGACTACGTCCGGGCCCGCCACATCGAGGAGGGCTTCCAGTACGTGGGCAGCCCGCACATCACCAAGGAGGGCCTGTTCCACACCTCGGGACACCTGCCCTACTACAAGGACACGATGTTCCCCCCGATGGAGCTGGAGGGGGCGAACTACTACCTCAAGGCGATGAACTGCCCGATGCACAACCTGATCTTCAGGTCGCGCGGGCGGTCCTACCGTGAGCTGCCGATGCGGCTGTTCGAGTTCGGCACGGTCTACCGCTACGAGAAGTCCGGCGTGGTGCACGGCCTGACCCGGGTGCGCGGCCTGACCCAGGACGACTCGCACTCCTACGTCACCGCCGAGCAGGCCCCGGCCGAGATCAAGCACCTGCTGAACTTCGTCCGTTCGCTGCTCGACGACTTCGGCCTGGACGACTACTACCTGGAGCTGTCGACCCGGGACCCGAAGAGCGACAAGTTCATCGGTACGGACGAGCAGTGGGAGAAGGCCACCAAGGTCCTGTCCGACGTGGCCGAGGAGTCCGGCCTGGAGCTGGTCCTCGACCCGGGTGGCGCGGCCTTCTACGGCCCGAAGATCAGCGTGCAGTGCAAGGACGCGATCGGGCGGACCTGGCAGATGTCGACCATCCAGTACGACTTCAACCAGCCCGCCGGGTTCGGTCTGGAATACCAGGCGGCCGACGGCACCCGGCAGGAGCCGGTGATGATCCACTCGGCGAAGTTCGGCTCGATCGAGCGGTTCTTCGGCGTGCTGGTCGAGCACTACGCGGGCGCGTTCCCGGCCTGGCTCGCGCCGGTGCAGGTGGTCGGCATCCCGATCCGGGACGACCACGCCCAGTACCTGGAGGAGTTCGTCACGAAGCTCCGTAAGGCGGGCATCCGGGCCGAGGTGGACCACTCCACCGAGCGGATGCAGAAGAAGATCCGCACCGCCCAGCAGCAGAAGATCCCGTTCATGGCGATCGCCGGCGACGACGACGTCAACGGCGGCACCGTGTCGTTCCGCTACCGGGACGGCTCGCAGCGCAACGGCGTCTCCATCGACGAGGCGGTCGCGCACGTGGTCGAGGTGGTTCGCTCCCGGGTCAACACCGGGCCCTCGGCGGCCTGACCGCGGTCCCCGGCCTCCACCGCCCGGCGCGATGTCCGGTGGAGGCCGGTTCCGCATAGGATGCGGACGTGAACGATCTGGGTGAGCCGGACGGGCTGGAGCGGCTCTGGACGCCGCACCGGATGACCTACATCTCGGGCGAGGACCGCCCCGAGGGTGGGTACGAGAAACCGGCCGGCTGCCCGTTCTGCCTGGCGCCCGGCCGGCCCGAGGCGGAGACGCTGGTGGTGGCGCGGGGCGAGCTGGTCTTCGCGGTGCTGAACCTGTACCCGTACAACCCGGGGCACCTGCTGATCTGCCCGTACCGGCACGTGGCCGACTACACCGACCTCACCGAGCAGGAGACGGTCGAGGTGGCCGCGTTCACCCGGACGGCGATGCGGGTGATCCGGGCGAGCAGCAGCCCGCACGGCTTCAACCTGGGGATGAACCAGGGCTCGGTGGCCGGCGCCGGGATCGCCGCCCACCTGCACCAGCACGTGGTGCCGCGGTGGGGCGGCGACGCCAACTTCATGCCGGTGGTCGGCCGGACCAAGGTGCTGCCGCAGCTGCTCTACGACACCCGCGACCTACTGGCCAAGAACTGGCCCGCCGCCTAGGGCCCGGATCCCGGCGACGACCTCCTCGGCGGACGGGGCGGTCACCGGGTCGGTGAGCCACTGGGTCACCACCCCGGACATCAGCGCCATCTGGACGGCGCCGACGGTGCGCACGGTGGCCTCCTCCAGCTCGTCCTCGGGCCGGCCGGTGACCAGCGCGGTCATGCCCTTGCGGCCCTCGTGGACGCCGGCCGCGAGCTGCGCGCGCAGCGCCGGGTCGTGCTCGCTCTGGGTCAGCGCCTCGACGCTGGCCAGCCAGAGCTGCCGGTCGGCCTGGACGGAGCGGATCACCCGCCGCCAGAACCGCAGCATCGGCTCGGCGCCGGCGTCGGCGTCCGGCTCGCTCAGGGCCCGGCCGATCGCCTCGCCCCAGTCCTCCATCGAGCTGATCATCGCTGCCGTGAGCAGCGCCTTCGTCGATCCGTAGTGGTAGCCGATCGACGCGAGGTTCGTCCCGGAGGCGGCCACGATGTCGCGTGCGGTGATGTTGGCGTACCCCTTCTCGTAGAGCGCTCGCTTCGCTCCTACCAGCAGGTCTTCCCGGTGGCCCATGTCGCGCATCCTAACTTCTATACAAACGTATAAGACGCTTGTATAGTTTCTCGCATGACGAATCGCGAGGTGCTGATCTCAGGTGCGGGTGTGGCGGGTCCGGCGCTGGCCTTCTGGCTGGTCCGGGCGGGGTGGCGGGTCACCGTCGTGGAGCGGGCGCCGGAGCTGCGGGCGGGCGGCTACAAGGTGGACGTGCGCGGCGCGGCGACCACCGTCCTGCAGCGGATGGGCCTGCACGAGGCGGCCCGCGAGCGGGACACCGGGATGCGGCGGATCACCTACGTGAAGCGGGACGGGCGGCCGATCGCCAGCCTCCCGGCCGACCTGCTGATGGGCCGGCGCGGCGACGACCTGGAGATCATGCGCGGCGACCTCGGGCAGATCCTGTTCGACGCCACCGAAGGCGATGTGGACTACCGGTTCGGCGACGCGATCGCCGGCCTCGCCGACGGGCCGGACGGGGTGGAGGTCACCTTCTCCAGCGGCGCCCGGGCGGTGTTCGCGTTCGTGGTCGGCGCCGACGGCCTGCACTCGGCGACCCGGCGGCGGGTGCTGGGTGAGACCCCGCTGCGCCACCTGGGCGCGTACATCTCGATCTTCTCGGCGCCCAACGACCTGGGCATCGACCGGGAGGAGATCATGTACACCGAGCCCGGCCGGCTGATCTTCGCGTACGCGATGGGCGCCGGCGAGCCGGCCAAGGTCGGCATGACCTTCGCGGCCGGCCCGCTCGACCACGACCGGCGCGACGTGGCCGGGCAGAAGGAGCTCGTCCGGGCGGCCTTCGCGGGCCGTGGCTGGCGCAGCGACGCGTTCCTGGCGGCGATGGACACCTCCGCCGACTTCTACTTCGACTCGCTCAGCCAGGTCGAGCTGCCGAGCTGGTCGGCCGGGCGGGTGACGCTTCTCGGCGACGCGGCGCACTGCCCGTCACCGGCCTCCGGCCAGGGCACCAGCCTGGCCCTGACCGGGGCGTACGTGCTCGGCCGGCATCTCGGCACCCCGGGCGGGCTCGCCGCCTACGAGGCCGGGATGCGGCCGTACGTGGAGAAGAACATGGCCTTCGGCCGGAAGATGGCCCGGGACATGGTGCCCGGCAGCCGCCTCGCCATCGCCTTCCGCAACTACGGGATGCGGACCCTGCGCTTCCACCCGCGCAAGGAGCAGGTGATCGACAAGGTGCTCGCGCCGATGCACGAGGCGGCCAACGCCATCGTCATCTAGCCACCGCGTGCTCCTTGCGGACGGCCTCGGCCAGGTGCGGGGGCATCGGCTCGTGCCGGACGTAGTGCCGGGTGAAGGTGCCGGTGCCCGAGGTGAGCGCGCGCAGCTCGACGGCGTAGCGGACCAGTTCGGTGGCCGGGACCTCGGCGCGGACCAGGCTGGCCTCGCCCTCGCCGCCGGACTCGCTGCCCATCGGGCGGCCGCGGCGGCCGGACAGGTCGCTCATCACCGCGCCGACGTACGACTCCGGCACCCGCACCACGATCTCGTCCACCGGCTCGAGCAGGGTGATGTGGCCCTGTTCGGCGGCGGCCCGCAGCGCCAGCGCCCCGGCCGTCTGGAAGGCGGCGTCCGAGGAGTCCACACTGTGCGCCTTGCCGTCGTAGAGGGTGACCTTGACGTCCACCACCGGGCAGCCGGCGGCCAGACCGCGTTCGAGCTGGGCACGGACCCCCTTCTCCACCGACGGGATGTAGTTGTGCGGCACGGCGCCGCCCACCACCCGGTCGACGAACTGGAAGCCCTCGCCGCGGGGCAGCGGCTCCACCTCGATGTCGCAGACCGCGTACTGGCCGTGGCCGCCGGACTGCTTCACGTGCCGGCCGTGCCCCTTGGCCCCGCTGCCGAACGTCTCCCGCAGCGCCACCTTGACCGGCTCGGTGTCCAGCTCGACGCCGCCCGAGCGGAGCCGGTCGAGCACCACGTCGGCGTGCGACTCGCCCATGGTCCAGAGCACCAGCTGGTGGGTCTCGGGGTTGCGCTCCAGGCGCAGCGACGGGTCACCGGCGACCAGCTTCGCCAGGTTCTTGGCGAGGGCGTCCTCGTCCGAGCGGGTCTTGGCCACCACGGCGATCGGCAGCAGCGGCTCGGGCATCCGCCACGGCTCCATGAGCAGGGGATCGTCCTTGCCGGACAGGGTGTCGCCGGTCTCCGCCGAGCCCGACTTGGTGATCGCGCAGAGGTCGCCCGCCAGGCAGGAGGGCACCTCGCGGAGCTGGGCGCCGAGCGGGGAGTAGACGTGCGCCACCCGCTCGTCGGCGTCGTGGTCGGGGTGCCCGCGCTCGGCCATGCCGTGCCCCGAGACGTGCAGCGTCTGATCGGGGCGCAGGGTGCCGGAGAAGACCCGGACCAGGGAGACCCGGCCGACGTGCCGGTCGATCGTGGTGCGGACCACCTCGGCCACCAGTGGGCCGGACGGGTCGCAGGTCAGCGGCGGGCGGGGTGAGCCGTCCACCCCGGTGACGACCGGCAGATCGTGCTCCAGCGGCGACGGGAAGCCGCTGGCGATGACGTCGAGCAGCGCGTCCAGGCCGACGCCGGTGGCGGCGCAGACCGGGACGACCGGGTAGAAGTTGCCCCGCGCGACGGCCTTCTCCAGGTCCGGGATCAGGGCGTCCGTGCTGATCATCTCGCCGCCGAGGTAGCGGTCCATGAGGGTCTCGTCCTCGCTCTCCGCGATGATGCCCTCGATCAGCGTGTTCCGGTCGTCGGCGATCGGGTTCAGGTGCTCCGGCTCGGCCTCGCCCATCCGCGGCGGGTAGCCGGCCGAGTAGTCCAGCACCCGCAGCGTGATCAGCCCGAGCAGCCCGGCGACGGCCTGCCCGTCGTCGGCGAGCATCGGCTGGTAGATCGGCATGACGTTCTCGCCGAACGCCTCCTGGCAGTCCTGGAGCGCCTCCTCGTAGTCGGCGCGCGGGTGGTCGAGGCGGGTCACGGCCACCGCGCGCGGCATGCCGACCGCGGCGCACTCCTCCCAGAGCGACACCGTGGAGTCGTCCACGCCGTCGACCGCGGAGACCACGAACAGCGCGGCGTCCGCGGCCCGCAGACCGGCCCGCAGCTCACCGACGAAGTCGGCGTACCCCGGGGTGTCCAACAGGTTGATCTTCACATCGCCGTGCATCAGCGGCGCGCAGGCGAGCGCCACCGAACGCTGCTGCCGGATCGCCGCCGGGTCGTGATCGGTCACCGTGGTGCCCTCGGTCACCCCGCCCGCCCGCGGAATCGCCCCGCTGGCCGAGAGCAGCGCCTCGACCAGGGTCGTCTTCCCGGAACCGGAGTGGCCGACGAGCACCACGTTACGAACTCTGCCGGGGTCGGTCACCGCCGGCGCACCGGCGCCGGCAAGCCCTTTCTCCGAAGTCTTCTGCGCCATGCCGAGCGCTCCCGTCGTTTCCCGTTTGTTACGCCGCTGTTGTTTGAATCCCACACCCGGCGCGGTAGTGGTCGCAAGGACTTCAGGCCTGTAACTGTGCCGGATGGTGACGATCCGGCCAACCCGCGGCCTGAGCCGTACCACCGCTGGTCGCGCCCCGTTATGGTGGGACGGCCATGGCAAAGATCGTTCAATCAACGGCCCGCGCCGTCGTCGCGTATGTCGTCGACCCCGTCGCCCGTTTTCTTCTCCGGATCGGCGTCTCACCCGACGCGGTCACCATCGCAGGCACTGTCGGTGTGCTGTTCGGTTCGTACCTCGGTGCGCAGGGTCACCTGTTCTGGGCCACCGTGATCGTAACCGCCTGTGCCCTCACCGACGTGCTCGACGGCACAATGGCCCGGATACGGGGGGGTTCCTCCAAGTTCGGGGCGTTGCTCGACTCGTCCATGGACCGGATCGCCGACGGCGCCGTGTTCGGGGCGGTCGCCTACTACCTTGCTACCGAGGGCAATCCGTACGGCGGTGTCGTCGCGGCCCTGATCAGCCTGGTCTTCGGGCAGGTCGTGTCGTACGTCAAGGCCCGTGCCCAGAGCCTCGGCCTGAACGCCGACGTCGGTATCGCCGAGCGCCTGGAACGGCTGCTCATCGTCGGTGCGGGCGGCCTGCTCGGCGCGGCCGGCCTGGAGTGGGGCCTGCCCGCCGCGCTCTGGGTGCTGGCCGTGCTCTCCGTGATCACCGCCTTCCAGCGGCTGCTGCACGCGCGGCGCACCGAGCCGAAGGCGCCGGGCGAGTGAAGGACCGGCTGATCGAGCTCGGTTACCTGGCCGGGTGGCGGGTGGTCCGCGCGCTCCCGCTGCCGGTCGCCCGGAGCCTGTTCCGGACGGCGGCCGACCGGGCCTGGAAGGGCGACGGCCCCGGCACCCAGCGGCTGCGGCGCAACCTGCGGCAGGTCGTCGGCGAGGACATGCCGGAGACCCTGGTCCGCGACGCGCTGCGCTCCTACGCGCGGTACTGGATGGAGGCGTTCCGCCTGCCGACGCAGAACCGTGCGCAGTTCCTCGACGGATTCTTCATGGTCCCGGAGAGCTACCAGAAGCTGAAGAAGGCGGCCGCCGACGGCAACGGCGTGATCCTGGCGCTGCCGCACGTGGCGAACTGGGACGCCGCCGGCGCCTGGGTGTGCTCGCACGACTGGCCGCTGATCACGGTGGCCGAGCGGCTCAAGCCCGAGGGCGTGGCCCGGGCGTTCCTGGCGTACCGGGAGAAGCTCGGCATGAAGGTGCTCCCGCACACCGGCGGCGAGCGGTCACCCCTGGAAGTGCTCACCGAGCACCTCGGGAAGGGCTGGGTGGTGGCCCTGCTCGGAGACCGGGACCTGTCCCGCTCCGGTGTCGAGGTGGAGTTCTTCGGCGGGCGCACCCGGATGCCGGGCGGGCCCGCGCTGCTCGCCCTCCGTACCGGGGCGCCGCTCTTCGCGGTCGACTGCTGGTACGACGAGCGGCGGGTGATGGCCCGGATGCGCGAGATCACCCCACCCGCCGACGGGCCGCTCGACGAGCGGATCAAGCGGACCACCCAGCAGCTCGCCGACGCGTACGCGGCCGGCATCGCCGACCACCCGCAGGACTGGCACATGCTCCAGAAGCTCTGGCTCTAGGGGGCGGGCGTGCGGATCGGGATCGTCTCGCCCTACTCGTTCGACGTCCCCGGCGGCGTGCAGAACCACATCATGGACCTGGCGGAGGCGCTGCTCGGCCTCGGTCACGTGGTGAGCGTGCTGGCGCCCGCCGACGACGACGCGGAACTGCCGGACTACCTGGTGCCCGCCGGACGTGCGGTGCCGCTGCCGTACAACGGGTCGGTCGCCCGGATCGCGTTCGGGCCGGTCTCCACGGCCCGGGTCCGGCGCTGGCTCAAGCACGGCGAGTTCGATGTGCTCCACGTGCACGAGCCGTTCTCGCCCAGCCTGTCGTTCCTGGCCGTGGTCTCCGCGCGCGGCCCGGTGGTGGCCACCTTCCACACCGCGATGACCCGGTCCCGGGCGCTCTCCGGGTTGCAGCCGTTCCTCCAGCCGGTGGCGGAGAAGATCACCGCCCGGATCGCGGTCAGCGAACTGGCCCGCAAGGTGCAGGTCGAGCACCTCGGTGGCGGCGCCGTCGAGATCCCCAACGGGGTCGCGGTGGCCAAGTTCGTCTCGGCTTCGCCCTTGCCGGGATGGCCCGGCCAGGGTGGGACGCTGGGCTTCCTGGGCCGGTTCACCGAGCCGCGCAAGGGCTTCCCCCTTCTGCGTACGGCGTACGTGTCGCTGGCTCGCGAACGCCCCGGGCTGCGGTTGTTGGTGGCCGGCCCGGGCGACCGCGACGAGCTGTACGACGACATCCCCGCCGACCTGCACGACCGGGTGGAGTTCCTGGGCCTGGTCTCCGAGGCGGACAAGGCCCGGATGCTGCGCAGCGTCGACGTCTACGTGGCCCCGAACACCGGCGGCGAGAGCTTCGGCATGATCCTCACCGAGGCGATGGCGGCCGGCGCGACGATCGCGGCGAGCGACCTGGACGCGTTCCGTCGGGTGCTGGACGGCGGCCGGGCCGGCGCGCTGTTCCCCAACGGCGACCAGGTCGCGCTCACCCGGCTGCTCGGCGAACTGCTGGACGACCCGGCCCGGCGGGCCGCCCTGTCCGCCTGCGCGCGTCAGGTGGTCGGGACGTTCGACTGGCCGAGTGTGGCCAACCGGGTGCTGGAGGTGTACGCGACCGCGATCGAGGCCACCGACGGGAGGGTTTTCGACGACGAGTGGTCCTGAGCACCACCGTGGTGACAGGCGGGCACTACGATGCCCGGCATGTGGTGGGTGGTGGGAGTCGTCGTGCTGGCCGCGATCTTCTCGGCGTACCTCGGCTGGACCGCCCAGCGGGTGGAACGCCTGCACGCGCGGGCCCAGTCGGCCGAGCGGGCGCTGGACGCGCATCTGTTGCGCCGGGCCGCGGCCGCCGCGGTGGTCGCCGAGCAGGCCGAGTCGGTGGAGCTGTACGCGGCGGCCCGGCTGGCGCTGGACGCCGAGCCCGGCGAGCGGGAGACGGCGGAGAACGACCTGACCCGCCAGTTGCAGAAGGTCGCCCTGGACCCGGCCGATCCGGCGGCGCGCACCCTGGTGGCCACCAGCCGGCGTGTCGTGCTGGCCCGCCAGGTGCACACCGACCAGGTCCGGGACGCGCAGAACGCCCGCCGCCGGGTGGTGGTCCGCCTGCTCCGGCTGGCCCGCCGCTACCCGCGGCCGGAGTACTTCGACATCGTCGAGCCGGTGCTGCCCGAACTGCCCCCGGCCCCGCTGCCCGCCCAGGCCGTCTGACCCACTGACCCACTGACCCACTGACCCACTGACCCACTGACCCACTGACCCACTGACCCACTCGTGGGTTTCCAGGGAACGGTCACCCGCAAAACGCCGCCGGTGTCGAGGCAAGTGATTTGCCGACGCAGCGGGGTGTGCTGCGGCGGGAAATCACCTGCCTCGACACCGGTTACAAGGCGTTTTGCCGCGGAGCGAAGCGGAGCCATCAGGCCCAGCGTTTTGCCGCGGAGCGAAGCGGAGCCATCAGGCTCAGCAGGCCCCTCGGTTCAAGACAACTACCAGCCGCGCTCGGAGAGGCGGTGGGGGACCGGCTCGTCCTCGACGTTGATGCCGACCATGGCCTCGCCCAGACCGCGGGAGACCTTGGCGATCACGTCCGGGTCGTCGTGGAAGGTGGTGGCCTTCACGATGGCGGCGGCGCGCTGGGCCGGGTTGCCGGACTTGAAGATGCCGGAGCCGACGAAGACGCCCTCGGCGCCGAGCTGCATCATCATGGCCGCGTCGGCGGGGGTCGCGATGCCGCCCGCGGTGAACAGCACGACCGGCAGCTTGCCCCGCTCGGCGATCTCCTTGACCAGCTCGTACGGCGCCTGGAGCTCCTTGGCGGCCACGTACAGCTCGTCCTCGGGCAGGGTCTGCAACCGGCGGATCTCGGCACGGATCTTCCGCATGTGGGTGGTGGCGTTGGAGACGTCACCGGTGCCGGCCTCACCCTTCGACCGGATCATGGCGGCGCCCTCGGTGATCCGGCGCAGCGCCTCGCCCAGGTTGGTGGCTCCGCAGACGAACGGCACGGTGAACTGCCACTTGTCGATGTGGTTGGCGAAGTCGGCGGGGGAGAGCACCTCGGACTCGTCCACGTAGTCGACGCCGAGCGCCTGGAGCACCTGGGCCTCGACGAAGTGGCCGATGCGGGCCTTGGCCATCACCGGGATGGAGACCGCGCCGATGATTCCTTCGATCATGTCGGGGTCGGACATGCGGGAGATGCCACCCTGGGCGCGGATGTCGGCGGGCACACGCTCCAGCGCCATGACCGCGACGGCGCCCGCGTCCTCGGCGATCTTCGCCTGCTCGGCGTTGACCACGTCCATGATCACGCCGCCCTTGAGCATCTCCGCCATGCCGCGCTTGACGCGTGCGGTTCCGACGGCGGGCTGGTTCTCAGACATGGGGATTCGGCTCCTCGTGCGGGTTATCGGATGAACGGGATACTACGAACGCGCAGTACGTGCTCCGATAGCCAATCGGCTCCCCGGTGGCCTGCTTTACTACGCGAGCAGGCTCGGGACCTTCTCGAAGAGCTCGGTGGTGAAGGTCATCATCTGGTGGAGCATCCAGTTGCCGGCCAGCAGCAGGGCCGCGCCGATCGCGATCGCCTTCGGGACGAAGGAGAGCGTGGCCTCCTGGATCTGGGTGACCGACTGGAAGAGCGAGACGGCGAAGCCGACCACGAGGGCGGTCAGGAGCACCGGCGCCGCCATCTTCGCCGCGATCGTCAGGGCCTGCATCGCCAGCTCAACCACCATCGTGTCGGTCATGCCCATCAGTTCGGGCGCCGGCGGGGAGCGCGGAGTGCGCGACGGGGGCCGCTCGGGTGCCGTCCGGTTGACTCCTCAAGTGGGCCCGGTTCCGGTCGCGCCTATTGTGGGGCCGTGAACATCGGAGTGCTGGCCCTGCAGGGCGACGTACGCGAACACCTGGCCGCGCTGGCCGAGTCGGACGTCCTGGCCCGGCCGGTCCGCCGGCCGGAGGAACTCGCCGACGTCGACGGACTGGTGATCCCCGGCGGCGAGTCGACCGCGATCAGCAAGCTGGCGGTCTCCTTCGGGCTGCTCGACCCGATCCGCAAGCGGATCGCCGACGGCATGCCGGTGTACGGCTCCTGCGCCGGCATGATCATGCTGGCCGCGACCGTGCTGGACGGCCGTCCGGACCAGGAGTCGTTCCACGGCATCGACATGACCGTCCGGCGCAACGCGTTCGGCCGGCAGATCGACTCGTTCGAGGCGTCGGTGGCGATCGATGACATCGAGGGCGGCCCGTTCCACGCGGTCTTCATCCGCGCGCCGTGGGTCGAGCAGATCGGCGGCGACGTGCGGGTGCTGGGGCGCGTGGCCGAAGGGGCCGCCGCCGGTAGGATCGTGGCAGTTCGGCAGGGGAACCTGCTCGCCACGGCTTTCCACCCGGAGCTGACCGGCGACCTTCGTGTCCACCGGTACTTCGTCGAGATGGTCCGCCAGGCCGTACCCGTACGGTAGACACGGAGGTTACGCATGTCCGGCCACTCCAAGTGGGCGACGACCAAGCACAAGAAGGCCGTCATCGACGCCAAGCGCGGCAAGATGTTCGCCAAGCTGATCAAGAACATCGAGGTCGCGGCCCGGACCGGTGGTGGTGACCCGGCCGGTAACCCCACGCTCTACGACGCCATCCAGAAGGCGAAGAAGTCGTCGGTTCCGAACGACAACATCGACCGCGCGGTCAAGCGGGGCTCCGGCCTCGAGGCCGGCGGCGCCGACTGGCAGACGATCATGTACGAGGGGTACGGCGCGAACGGCACCGCCATCCTGATCGAGTGCCTCACCGACAACCGCAACCGGGCGGCCACCGAGGTGCGCACCCGGCTGACCCGCAACAACGGCACGTTCGCCGACGCCGGCTCGGTGTCGTTCCTGTTCAACCGCAAGGGCGTGGTGATCGTCCCCAAGGGTGAGCTGACCGAGGACGACATCATGCTCGCCGTGCTCGAGGCGGGCGCCGAGGAGATCAACGACCTCGGCGAGGAGTTCGAGGTGGTCAGCGAGCCCGGTGACCTGATCGCCGTGCGGACGGCGCTCCAGAGCGCCGGCATCGAGTACGACTCGGCCGAGTCCTCCCTGGTCCCGAGCATGTCGGTCGAGCTGGACGAGGACGCGGCACGCAAGGTGCTCAAGCTCATCGACGCCTTGGAGGACTGCGACGACGTGCAGAACATCTACTCCAACGCCGACATCTCCGACGAGGTCATGGCGGCCATCGACGCGTGAGCGGTGCGCTGCGGGAGGCCGGTCCGGTCGGGCCGGCCTCCCGGCGTTCTCAGAGCGGATCGGTGCTCAGCCAGGCCATGTACTGGATCAGGCCGAGCACCAGCAGGAAGCTGCCGATCGCGTAGCCGAGCGTGCGGCGCAGCCGGCTGCGCAGGCCGGCGTGCACCCAGGCGATCTCGGCGTCGGCCAGCGCGTCCAGGGAGGCTCTCGCCGTACCCCCGATGATCGCGGCCTTGCGCAGCGCGAGGCTGCCACCGGTGCGCGGAAGCGCGACCACCGGCTCCGGAGGGCGCAACACGCGCACCTCGACCTCGTAGACCTGGTCCTCGCGCCACTGCGCGGTCCGTGCCAGCAGGCGCTTGCGCACGTAGCCGCCGGTCCGGCGCAGCCAGCGCGTCCGGCGCCAGTGCCCGGCCAGGTCGGTGAGCACGGCCAGATAGATCTCCTCGGACACCGGCGCGCCACCGACCAGGCGGAACGCCTCGGCGCGCAGCTCGGGGGCGTGCAGCGTGACGAAGGCGACGTACTCCGGTGGCGGCTCGTCGTCCATCGGCGGAATGAGGCGCATGACGGACCTCCCGTCCCCATCGTCGAGGCGTGTCGCCGGAGGCCGCAAGTGGCCCGGGTATTAGGGTGTCGAACACACGTACGTGAGGGGAGGCAGTCTGTGCGCGTGCTCGGCATCGATCCGGGGCTGACGAGATGCGGCGTCGGCGTCGTCGAAGGGGTGCCGGGACGGCTCGGGAAACTGATCGCCTACCAGGTGGTCCGCAGCGAACCGGACGAGGACATCGCTCACCGCCTGCTGCACCTGGACCGTTCGCTGGCCGGGCTGGTCGAGCGGTACCAGCCGGACAGCGTCGCCGTCGAGCGGGTGTTCTCCCAGCACAACGCACGGACCGTGATGGGCACGGCGCAGGCCAGCGGGGTCGCGATCCTGGCCGGGGCGCGGGCCGGGCTGCCGGTGCAGACCTACACCCCGAGCGAGGTGAAGGCGGCCGTCACCGGCTCCGGCACGGCCGACAAGGCCCAGGTCACCGCGATGGTGACCCGGTTGCTCAGACTGGACGCGCCACCGAAGCCGGCCGACGCGGCCGACGCCATCGCCATCGCCATCTGCCACATCTGGCGCGGGGGCACCCGTGCGAAGATCGAGGCCGCAGCAGCCCGCAGGAGTAGCCGATGATCGCCAGCGTGCGCGGTGTGGTCACCGCGATCCTCCACGACAGCGCCGTGGTCGAGGTCGGCGGTGTCGGCATGCGGGTGCTCTGCACGCCGAACACGCTGGCCGGGCTGCGCACCGGCGCCGAGGCCCGGCTCGCCACCACGCTCATCGTGCGGGAGGACTCGCTCACCCTGTTCGGCTTCGCCGACGAGGACGAGAAACAGCTCTTCGAGCTGCTCCTGACGGCCAACGGCGTGGGTCCCCGGATCGCCCAGGCGGTCCTCGCGGTCCATCAACCCGATGTGGTACGCCGTGCGCTGGCCGGCGGTGAGGTGGCGGTCCTGACCGCGGTCCCGGGCATCGGCAAGCGCGGTGCGGAGAAGATGATCGTCGAGCTCAAGGACAAGATCGGCCCGGTCGGGCTCGCCGGCACCGGCTCGGCCGGCCTGCTCAACGGCGCCTGGCAGGAGCAGGTCCGCCAGGGTGTGCTGGCGCTCGGCTGGACGGCGTCGCAGGCCGATCAGGCGGTGGCCGCGGTCGCCGAGACGATCGACGGCGAGACACCGCCCGTGCCCGTCCTGCTGCGCCAGGCCATCCGCTTGCTGGGTAAGACCCGATGAGCGAGCTTGCGAGCGAATCCATGAGCACAGGTGAGGTCTCGTCGCGCCGCTGGAGCGCAGCGGAGGCGGCGCGATGAGCGAGGAGATCGTCTCGCCGGACGCGTTCGACGAGGACCTGGACGCCGAGGCCAGCGTCCGGCCCCGCCGGCTGGCCGACTTCATCGCGCAGCACCGGGTCCGCGACCAGCTGGAGCTGCTGCTGAAGGCGTCGATGGGCCGGGGCACGCCGCCCGACCACATCCTGCTGTCCGGGCCGCCCGGCCTGGGCAAGACCACCCTGGCCAACATCGTGGCCGCCGAGCTGGGCACCGGGATCCGGACCACCAGCGGCCCGGTGATCGAGCGGTCCGGCGACCTGGCCGCCATCCTGACCGGGCTGGGCCCGGGCGACGTGCTCTTCATCGACGAGATCCACCGGATCGCGAAACCGGCCGAGGAGCTGCTCTACAGCGCCATGGAGGACTTCCGGGTCGACGTGGTGGTCGGCAAGGGCCCGGGCGCCACCGCGATCCCGCTGGACGTGGAGCCGTTCACCCTGGTCGGCGCCACCACCCGGGCCGGTCTGCTGTCCGGGCCGATGCGTGACCGGTTCGGTTTCGTGGCGCACCTCGACTTCTACTCGCACGAGGACCTGGACGCCCTGCTGCACCGCTCGGCCCGGATCCTCGGGGTGCGGATCACCGCGGAGGGGTCGGCGGAGATCGCCCGCCGGTCCCGGGGCACGCCGCGTATCGCCAACCGGCTGCTGCGCCGGGTCCGGGACTTCGCCGAGGTGCGGGCGGACGGCGTGATCACCGAGGAGGTGTCGAAGGCGGCCCTGGCGGTGTACGACGTCGACGCCCTCGGGCTGGACCGGCTGGACCGGGCGGTGCTGCGGGCGCTGATCGAGTCGTTCAAGGGCGGCCCGGTCGGCCTGTCGACGCTCGCGGTCGCGGTGGGCGAACAGAGCGACACGGTCGAAGAGGTGTGTGAGCCGTTCCTGGTCCGGGCGGGATTGCTCGCCAGGACCCCGAGGGGCCGGGTCGCCACCGAGGCGGGCTGGGCACATCTGGGCAAAACGCCACCCGCCGACGGTCGTGCGGGCGTCTTCCAGGGTGACCTGTTCGCCCGGGAAGCCTGATTCTCCCTCGTGATGCGAACGTGACGTGTGCCGCATTCGTTATCTCAAGGTTGACCGATTAGACTCGCCGCCGTTCCAACCGAACGCTCTGCATATCGCCACCGGCGCCCGCCCACGATGCGCCGGCGGCTGACGGAAGGCTTTCTAGGTGCTCAACGCAGCTGACCCAGCGGGCGGTGGCGGGAATTTCTCGTTTCTGCTGATCCTCGTCCTGCTCTTCGGGTTCATGTATTTCGTCATGATCCGTCCGCAGCAGAAGCGGCGGCGGGAAGCGGCGGACATGCAGAACTCGCTCGCTCCGGGCGACGAGATCGTCACCATCGGCGGCCTGCACGGCACCGTCACCGGCATCGTCGACGACCAGGTGGCGCTCGAGATCGCGCCTGGTGTCGAGGTCCGGTTCGCGCGTCCCGCGATCGCCCGGGTCGTTCAGAAGGCGGGCGAGGCCATCCCCGAGCCCGACGAGGCCCCACCGGTCGCGGACGAGCCGGAGAGCCCCGTCACCGAGACGCACAAGCAGGACTGACCCGAAGCACGCCCATCGCGCCGGTCCGGGGTGACGCTCCCGGCCCGGCGCGTCCGCCCGCCGTTCGACCGTCGACGGCCGGTCACAGACCAAAGCGCCGCGCCGTCGCGCGGCCGGAACACAGGGAGACCTAAAGCCGTGGCACGACCACCACAGGGACAGATGCATCCTGGACGCCAGCTAGGCGTGCTCGGTCTGGTCTTCGTCGTCCTGTATCTGTGCGTCTTCTTCGCCGCCGGTGCGGAGGGCAGCTGGAGGGATCGGCTCGAGCCGAAACTCGGCCTGGACCTGATCGGTGGCACGCAGGCCACCTACATCGCCTCCCAGCAGGGCGCCCCACCGAGCCCGGAGGACATGGAGCTGGCCCGCGAGATCATCGACAGCCGGGTCAACGCTCTCGGTGTGTCCGAGGCCGAGGTGGTCATCCAGGGCAACAACACCATCGTCGTCTCGCTCGCCGGTAAGGCCGACGAGCAGCTCAAGGGCCTGGAGCAGGCCGCGAACATGCGGTTCCGCCTGGTCACCGGTGTGACCGGGGACGTCTCGTCGGTCGCCCTCAACCCGCCGAGCCCGGCCCCGAGCGCGTCGGCCAGCGGCAGCGCCGCCCCGTCCCCGTCCGCGTCCGCCGGCGCCGCCCCGAAGGCCGATGACGCGAAGCCGTCGGCCACCCCGTCGACCGGCGGTCAGGGCGGTGGCGCGGCCGTGCCGAGCCCGAGCGCCACCCCGTCGGCCACGCCGTCCGCGACCCCGTCGCCCGCCGCGTCCGCCGCGGCGCCGGCCCCGGTCACCGCGGACGTCAAGGAGCAGCGCGAGGCCATCAAGAAGAAGGTCGGCGCCGACGCCTGGGCCGCGGCCGAGAAGCTGACCGCGCCGGTGGACCTCAGCGCCGACCCCAAGGCCGGCCTGCCCTTCAAGGCGTTCGCCGAGCTGAGCGGCGCCGAGGTGGCCGCGCTCAGCCCGCAGATGCAGTTCAACGTCCCGACGATCAGCTGCAAGCAGCTGAACGCGCGGCCGAACGGCTCGATCGACGCCGTCGACAGCGAGGTCGTCGCCTGCCAGCAGGGCGTCTACAAGGTGATGCTGGACAAGGCCGAGGTCGTCGGTGACGACATCGACAAGGCCAGCCCGCAGCTCGACACCCAGCAGAACCAGTGGGTCGTCTCGCTCGACTTCAAGAGCGAGGGTCAGAAGAAGTGGACCGCCCTCACCAAGAAGGCGTACGAGGCCGGCCCCAACGACCCCTGCTACGTCGCGGTCACCTCGATGTACGCCGACGCCGACCACTGCGCGGTGGCCGTGGTCCTGGACAAGGAGATCATCTCCGCGCCGCAGATCCAGGGCGTGCTCACCGGCCAGTCGCAGATCACCGGTGACTTCGACGGGACCAGCGCCAAGAAGCTCGCCGACCAGCTGAACTTCGGCGCCATCCCGGTGACCTTCGACGCCGGCCCGGCGCAGACCGTCACGGCGACCGTCGGTGACCAGCAGCTGAGGGCGGGTCTGCTCGCCGCGGCGATCGGCCTCGGCCTGGTCGCGATCTACGCGTTCTTCTACTACCGGTTGCTCGGCCTGGTGATCTTCCTGAGCCTGGGCCTCTCCGCGCTGCTCACCTTCGGCGCCCTGGTCTTCCTGGGCCGCTCGATCGGCTTCACCCTGACGCTGGCCGGCATCGTCGGCTTCATCGTCTCGCTGGGTGTCGCGGCGGACTCGTTCGTCATCTACTTCGAACGTCTCAAGGACGAGATCCACGAAGGCCGGAGCCCGCGTAGCGCGGTTCCCCGGGCATGGCAGCGGGCCAAGCGCACGATCATCTCGGCGAACGCCATCACGATCATGTGTGCCGTGGTTCTCTACATCGTGTCGATCGGCCAGGTGCAGGGTCTCGCCTTCGCGCTCGGCCTCTCGACGGTGCTCGACCTGCTCGTGGTGTTCCTCTTCCGGCACCCGATCATGTCGCTGCTCGCCAGCACCCCTGCGTTCATGTCGCCCAGGGTCAGCGGCCTCGGCCGTGCCCTGCGCCGCGGCCCGACCGAGGAGTCCGGCTCCTCGCGCGTGAAGGAGGCCTGACATGGCCCGATCCGGTTTCGCGTCCCGCCTCTACACGGGTGAGGCGAACCTCAACATCGTGGGCCGCCGCAAGATGTGGTTCACCATCGCGGCGGCGCTCGTGGCGATCGCCATCGGCAGCTTCGCGATCAACCGTTTCCACCTGGGCATCGAGTTCGCCGGTGGCAGCGAGTTCAGCGTCCCGGCCCAGGTGGACGGGAAGACCTTCGAGCAGTCGGAGATCCAGCAGGCGGTGGAGACCGCGGTTCACGAGGTGGACCCGGAGGCGCAGGTCAACGCGGCGCAGCAGGTCGGCAACGGGGCCGACGCCAACTACAAGATCCGTACCTCCGAGCTCTCCACCGGCGAGATGGCGGAGGCCAAGACCGCGCTCGCCGAGGACCTCGGCATCGAGGTGACCGACATCAGCGACCAGCAGGTCTCGTCGGCCTGGGGCGGGGCGGTCATCGACAAGGCGATGCTCGGCCTGGTGATCTTCCTGGTGCTGGTCTCGGCGTACCTGGTGGTCCGCTTCGAGTGGCGGATGGCGGTGGCGGCGCTCACCTCGCTGCTGTTCGACCTGATCTTCACGGCCGGTGTCTACTCGCTGGTCCAGTTCGAGCTCACGCCGTACACCGTGATCGGCTTCCTGACGATCCTCGGTTATTCGCTCTACGACGTGGTGGTGGTGTTCGACAAGGTCCAGGAGAACACCCGCGGCATCACGGCGGGCAGCACCCGGACGTACGCCGAGGCCACCAACCTCGCGGTGAACCAGACCCTGATGCGCTCGCTGAACACCGGTCTGGTGGCGCTGCTGCCGGTCGGCGGCGTGCTCTTCATCGGCGCCGGCCTGCTCGGCGCCGGCACGCTCAAGGACCTGGGCCTGGTGCTCTTCGTCGGTATGGGCGTCGGTGTCCTCTCCTCGATCCTGTTCGCCGCTCCGGTGCTGAGCTGGCTCAAGGACCGGGACCCGAAGATCAAGGCGCACAACGCCCGGGTGCTGGCCCGCCGGGCGCAGCGGTCGGACGACGTGGCCCGTGGCGAGCGGTCCCGCTCGGCCGGCGCCACCGAGGGCGACGAGGTGTCGGTGCTGGCCGGCACCAGCACCCCGCGGCCCGGCGCCCGCACCACGCAGAAGCGTGGCGGCGCCAACCGTCCGGGGACCAAGCGCCGCTGACGTACATCGTTGACGGAACGGCCCGCCACCCTCCGGTGGCGGGCCGTTTCGTCTGCGCCCGTTTCGGCCGGCGACCCCGTCCGGGGCAGACGCTAAGCTGTCCGCCGTGAGTAGCGAGATCCCACCGGTGACCGGTGACAGCGGACCCGAGCTGGCGGCGCTGGTCGCCGGCGGCGCGGTCGATGTACTGGACTTCCCCAAGCCGGGCATCGTGTTCAAGGACCTGATGCCGTTCTTCGGCGACGGCCCGAGGTTCCGGCAGGTCGTCGACGGGATCGTGACCCACTACGGGGCCGGCTCGTTCGACGTGGTGGCGGGCGTCGAGGCGCGCGGGTTCCTGATCGCGGCGGCGATCGCGTACGCGACCGGGGTCGGGGTCGTCCCGGTCCGCAAGGCCGGCAAGCTGCCCCGGCCGGGCTTCTCCGCGTCGTACGCGCTGGAGTACGGCGAGGCCACGCTGGAGGTCAGCGAGGACGCGTTCGTGGCCGGACAGCGGGTTCTGGTGGTCGACGACGTGCTCGCCACCGGCGGCACGGCGGCCGCGACGATGGACCTGGTCGAGCGGGCCGGTGGCGTGCTCACCGGGTTCACCGTGCTGATGGAGCTGGGCTTCCTGAACGGCCGGGAGCGGCTCAGCCCGCGTAAGGTACACGCTCTGTTGACCGTTTGATCCTGCTTCGATGTTCTTCGCCCGGCCGGGCCTGCTTATTCGTAGGTTCGGCCGGGGTACTCGGTAGGGCGGTGCGGGTAGGATGGGCGTTCCAAGGTGACCAACCCTGGTTTTGATCCCGGCAAACCTTTGGATGCTGGCGAACCTTTGGATCTCGGCGATTTGGTGAGGAGGCCGGTGTCCAGCGACGTCGCCCCTCCGGCGGAGGGCACGGTGCAACCGACCCAGAATTCGGGCGATGACACGCCCGGCGACAAGATCGCTGGTGGCGATCTGGAGAACACCCAGCCGCTCTCGCCCGTGGACGAACCAGGCAGTGGGTTCGGCCTGGCCAGCGCTCCCACCGGGCGGCGGGTGCGGGCCCGTCTGGCCCGCTTCAACGCCCCATGGCAGAGCACGCAGGTCAGCGAGGTCCTCGAGCCGCTGATCGCGACCCACCGGGCCAGCCATCCGAAGGCGGACGCCCGGGCGCTGCAGAAGGCGTTCGACGTCGCGGCCCGCTGGCACTCCGGCCAGTACCGCAAGTCCGGCGATCCGTACATCACGCATCCGCTCGCCGTGGCGACGATCCTGGCCAACCTGGGCATGGACACCACGACGCTGGTGGCCGCCCTGCTGCACGACACCATCGAGGACACCGACTACTCGCTGGAGAACATGCGCAACGACTTCGGTGCCGAGGTGGCGCTGCTGGTCGACGGCGTGACGAAGCTCGACCGGGTCAAGCTCGGTGACGCGGCCAAGGCCGAGACGATCCGCAAGATGGTCGTGGCGATGGCCAAGGACCCGCGGGTGCTCGTGATCAAACTGGCCGACCGGCTGCACAACATGCGCACCCTGACCTTCCTGCCCCGCGCCAAGCAGGAGCAGAAGGCCAAGGAGACGCTGGAGATCCTGGCCCCGCTGGCCCACCGCCTCGGTATGAACACAATCAAGTGGGAGCTGGAGGACCTGGCCTTCGGCACCCTGTTCCCCAAGCGGTTCGAGGAGATCAACCGCCTGATCGGGGAGCACCAGCCGCAGCGTGAGGCGCTGCTGCGCCAGGTGACCAACCGGGTCCAGCTGGACCTGAAGTCGGCGAAGATCAAGGCCGAGGTGACCGGCCGCCCCAAGCACCTGTACTCGATCTACCAGAAGATGATCGTCCGGGGCCGGGACTTCAACGACATCTACGACCTGGTCGGCGTCCGCATCCTGGTCGACACGGTCCGCGACTGCTATGCCGCGCTGGGCGTCATCCACGCGAACTGGCAGCCGGTGCCGGGCCGGTTCAAGGACTACATCGCGATGCCGAAGTTCAACATGTACCAGTCGTTGCACACGACGGTCATCGGCCCGACCGGCAAGCCGGTCGAGATGCAGATCCGCACCTTCGCCATGCACCGGACGGCGGAGTTCGGCATCGCCGCGCACTGGAAGTACAAGGAGCAGAAGGGCGCGACGATCGTCGGCCCGCCGGCGCACATCGACGAGATGACCTGGCTGCGGCAGCTGCTCGACTGGCAGCGCGAGGCGAGCGACCCGTCCGAGTTCCTGGACGCGCTGCGGTTCGACCTCTCCAGCCAGGAGGTCTACGTCTTCACGCCGAAGGGCGACGTGATCCCGCTGCCGACCGGGTCGACGCCGGTCGACTTCGCCTACGCGGTGCACACCGAGGTCGGGCACAAGTGCATCGGCGCCCGGGTCAACGGCAAGCTGGTGCCGCTGGAGTCCCCGCTGTCGAACGGCGACGTGATCGAGATCTTCACGTCCAAGTCCGCGACGGCCGGCCCCACGCAGGACTGGCTCGGCTTCGTGAAGAGCCCCCGCGCCCGGACCAAGATCCGGCAGTACTTCAACAAGGAGCGCCGCGAGGAGGCGATCGAGGACGGCAAGGAGGCGATCGTCAAGGCGATGCGCAAGCAGGGTCTGCCCCTGCAGCGCATGCTGACCAGCGAGAACCTCATGACGATCGCCCGCGATCTGCACCTGGTCGACGTGGCCTCGCTGTACGCGGCGGTCGGGGAGAGCACCGTCTCCGCCCAGTCGGTCGTGCAGAAGCTGGTCGCCGGCTTCGGCGGCGAGGAGGGCGCGGTCGAGGACATCGCCGAGACCGCCGTCGCCACCCGGCCCCCGCGTAACCGCAGCTCCGCGCAGGATCCGGGCGTCGTGGTGAAGGGCGTCTCGGACGTCTGGGTGAAACTGGCCCGCTGCTGCACCCCGGTGCCCGGCGACACGGTGTTCGGCTTCGTCACCCGCTCCGGCGGCGTGAGCGTGCACCGGGAGGACTGCGCCAACGCGGAGGACCTGCGCGAGCAGGCCGAGCGGATGGTCGAGGTCAGCTGGAAGCCGACGTCGGCGTCCACGTTCCTGGTGGCCATCCAGGTGGAGGCGCTGGACCGGCACAAGCTGCTGGCCGACGTGACCCGGGTGCTGTCCGAGGAGCGGGTGAACATCCTGTCCGCGACGGTCACCACGACCCGGGACCGGGTGGCGGTCAGCCGCTTCACCTTCGAGATGGCCGACCCCAAGCACCTGGGTCACCTGGTGGCGGCGGTCCGGAAGGTGGACGGCGTGTTCGACGCCTATCGGGTCACGTCGGGCGCGTAGCCCGTACCGAAGCAGAAAAAAGGGCGACCCCCGCGGGGGCCGCCCTTTTTCGCTGAGCTCGGGTCAGGAGACCGTCATGGTCTTGATGAGGAGCTCCTTCTTCGGGCGACCGCCGCCGGGGTTCGGCTCGAACTTGCCGTCGTCGCCGGCCTTGACCACTTCCTGGACGATGTCGAGGCCCTTGGTGATGGTGCCGAGCAGCGTGTAGTTCGCCGGGAGCTGGGTGTCCTCGGCGACGATGAAGAACTGGCTGCCGGTGCTGTTCGGCATGCCGGTGTTCGCCATCGCGATCGAGCCCGCCGGGTACGGCTTCTCGGTGTCGGTCGGGAGGTTCTCCTCGGCCATGGTGTAGCTCGGGCCGCCCTGGCCGTCGGTGTCGCGGTAGCCCTCGCCGGTGGCGAACGGGTCACCGCACTGCAGCACCCTGAAGCCCTCCTTGTTCACCAGGCGGTGGCACTTGGTGTTGTCGAGGAACTTCTGCTCGGCCAGGTGCTTGTAGCTGGCACCGGTGCACGGGGTCTTGGCGAGATCGATGTCGGCCGCGATGACACCCAGGCCGGTGTCGAAGGTGAGTACGGCGGAGCCGGTGTTCGGCACGTTGGCCGGGGGCAGGCCGACGTCCTTCACCTTGCCGCCGCTGGCCTCGTCGACCGGGGTCCAGGTGCAGTTCACCGTGCCCGCCGGCGGGCCGGCCGCCTCGGTCTTCTCGTCCTTCTTCAGGGCGCGGATGACGAAGAACGCCGCTCCGGCGATGAGGATCACCGCGGCCGCCGAGCCGAAGATCGCCTGGCGCTGCCGGCGCTTGCGTGCGGCCGCCGAGCGCTCGGCCATCTCCTTCTCGAGCCGGGCCCGCGCTGCCGCGCGCTGCCGGTCCTTGATCGACGACACGGTCTCCTCCATGCTGCTGCTCTCGTCCTTCATAGAAGTCACGACTGCGCGCTCGCCGAGGGGGCCGCGCTGGCGGCTGCCGCTCCGACGGTCAGCGTCTTGATGGTGATCTTGTCCTTGGGCTTGACCTTGTTACCGGCCGTGTCGTCGATCGTGGGGATCTTCGCGATCGCGGCGAGCGTGTCGAGCCCACCGGTCACCTGTCCGATGATCGAGTACTGCGGCTCGTCGGTGGGGGTGAAATCCTTGTGGAAGATCAGGAACTGGCTGCCGTTGCTGCCCTTGGGGTTGCCGATCAGAGCGACCGTGCCCTTCGGGTAGACCACCTCGGCGGCCGGGGCGGCGCTCGCGCTGGGCGCCGGCTCCGGCAGCACCGGAAGATTCTCGTCGTAGTAGCTGTAGGTCGGCCCGCCCTGGCCGGTGCCGCTCGGGTCACCGCAGCGCAGCGCGCCCTCGGTGGTGAGCTCGTGGCACTCGGTGTTGTCGAAGAAGGCCCGCCCGGCCAGGTGGGTGAAGCTGGCCGCGGCGCACGGGGCGCTGGCCACGTCGAGACTCACCACGATCGGCTCACCCTTGTCGGTGGTGATCGTCATCGTCTCGGTGCCCTCCTGGGGCAGGTCCTTGGTGGGCGGGGTGCCGACCTCTTTGAGGTTGGGGTTGGTCTGCGCGTTCTGTGGGGTCCACAGGCAGACGTCCGCGGCGGTGGTGTCGGCCGGCTCGTCGCTGTCGAACGCGCCACCGATCCAGGCGCCGCCGACGGCGATGAGGAGCACCGCCAGAGTGGCGCCGACACCCGCCGAGATCCGGCGACGGCGGCGCACGCGCTCAGCCCGGCGGGCCTGCTGCCGCTCATATTTCGCCCGCGCGAGTTTGCGCTGCCGGTCCTTGCTGGAAGCCACCGAACGCTGTCCCTTCCCGGTACGTGTCAAGGGGTGCGGCACGCCACACGACCCGCAAGAGTGTACGGGTACCTCCTGAGAAAGTGGCGTGCGCCCGCCCGGCTACTCTCGTTACGATTCGCACCCACCCCCGCGAGAGGCTGACCTCGTGCTCGTCACCGGCTTTCCGGCCCAGGCCTTCGGCACCAACTGTTATGTGGTCGCCGCCGGTCCGGGGGAGCAGTGCCTGATCATCGACCCGGGGATCGGCGTGCTGGACCAGCTCGAGGAGATCCTCGCCGAGCACCGGCTGTCACCGGCCGCGGTGCTGCTCACCCACGGCCACCTGGACCACACCTTCTCGGTGGCGCCGGTCTGCGGGGCCCGCGGCATCACGGCCTACGTGCACCCCGATGACCGGGAGATGCTCGCCGACCCGGCCAAGGGGCTGAGCACCGACCTGACCGCCCTGTTCGGCGGCCGCCTGCCGTACACGGAGCCCGACGACGTCGCGGAGCTCACCGACGGCGCGACCCTGACCATCGCGGGCGTCGAGGTGACGGTCGACCACGCGCCCGGCCATACCGGCGGGTCGGTGCTGTTCCGCCTGCCGGGCGAGTCGTCGGAGGAGATCTGCTTCTCCGGGGACGTGCTCTTCGCGGGGTCGATCGGGCGCACCGACCTGCCGGGCGGCAGCACCCCGACGATGATGGCCAGCCTGCGGGACAAGATCCTGCCGCTGGCCGACGAGACCGTCGTGCTGCCCGGCCACGGACCGGCCACCACCATCGGCCGTGAGCGCGCGTCGAACCCGTACCTGCGGGAACTGATCGCCGCGCCCGGCCGCTTCCTGTAGGAGATTCTCACGTGCCTATTTCCGGCTTCCCCGAGTGGCTGCCGTCGCAGCGGATCATCGAGCAGCGGGTGCTCGACCGGATCCGGTCCACCTTCGAGCTGTACGGCTTCGCCCCTCTGGAGACCCGCGCCGTCGAGCCGCTGGACATCCTGCTGTCCAAGGGTGAGACGTCGAAGGAGGTCTACCTGCTGCACCGCCTCCAGGAGGAGGAGGGCGCCAAGCGGGAGGACCAGCTCGGCCTGCACTTCGACCTGACCGTCCCGTTCGCACGGTTCGTCACGGAGAACCACGGCAAGCTCCAGTTCCCGTTCCGGCGCTACCAGATCCAGAAGGTGTGGCGCGGCGAGCGCCCGCAGGAGGGCCGCTACCGCGAGTTCCTCCAGGCCGACATCGACGTGGTGAACCGGGACACGCTGCCGTTCCACTTCGACACCGAGATGCCGCTGGTGATCGGGGACGTGTTCCGGTCGCTGCCGATCCCGCGGGCCACCATCCTGGTCAACAACCGCAAGATCTGTGAGGGCTTCTACCGCGGCCTCGGTCTCGAGGACACGGCACAGGTCCTGCGTACGGTCGACAAGCTCGACAAGATCGGCCCGGAGAAGGTGGCGGCCCTCCTGGTGGAGACCGCCGGCGCCACCGACGCGCAGGCCGCGCAGTGCCTGCGGCTCGCGGAGATCTCGGCCACCGACGGCTCGTTCGCCGACCGGGTCCGGGCTCTCGGCGTCATCGACCCGATGCTCGACGAGGGCCTCGCCGAGCTGCTCCAGGTGGTGGAGACGGCCAACGAGCACGCGCCCGGCCTGGTCCGCGCCGAACTCAAGATCGCCCGCGGGCTGGACTACTACACCGGCACGGTCTACGAGACCCTGCTGGAGGGCTACGAGCGGTTCGGTTCGATCACCTCCGGCGGGCGCTACGACAACCTGGCGTCGGTGGGCAACACCCGGTTCCCCGGCGTCGGCATCTCCATCGGGGTGTCCCGCCTGCTCGGCCTGCTCTTCGGCCAGGACGCGCTGACCGTCTCCCGGTCGGTGCCGACCTGCGTCGTGGTGGCCCTGCCCAGCGACGACCGGCGCGCCGAGTGCGACCGGATCGCGGCGGCCCTGCGTAAACGGGGGATCCCGACCGAGGTGGCGCCGACCGCCGCGAAGTTCGGCAAGCAGATCCAGTTCGCCGACCGGCGCGGGATTCCGTACGTGTGGTTCCCCGGCGAGCCGGACACGGTGAAGGACATCCGCTCCGGTGAGCAGGTCGAGGCGGACGCGGAGACCTGGCAGCCGGCGCCCGCCGACCTCCACCCGAACGTGTCCGCACGCTGACTAAGAGTCATATGGGGACGGTCCGGCGGCTACCTTGATGGGATGCCGCTGGACCAGACCGCCCTGCTCCTCGAATTGGAGCCCGTCGTCGCTGCCAACCTCGACCGGCATCTGGCACTCGCCAAGGAGTGGTTCCCGCACGAGTACGTGCCGTGGAGCGAGGGCCGCACCTTCGACGGCCTCCTCGGCGGCGAGGCCTGGCGGCCGGACGACTCGAAGCTGCCGGACGCCGCCCGTACCGCGCTGATCGTCAACCTGCTCACCGAGGACAACCTGCCCTCGTACCACCACGAGATCGCCACCCTGTTCGGCCGGGACGGCGCCTGGGGCACCTGGGTGCACCGGTGGACCGCCGAGGAGGGCCGGCACGGCATCGCGATCCGTGACTACCTGACCGTCACCCGCGGTGTGGACCCGGTCGAGCTGGAGCGCGCCCGGATGGAGCACATGCAGTCCGGCTACGCCAACCAGCACAGCGGCGACGTGCTGCACTCCATCGCGTACGTCGCCTTCCAGGAGCTCGCCACCCGGATCTCGCACCGCAACACCGGCCGGGCCACCGGCGACCCGATCGCCGAACAGCTGCTGGCCCGGGTCGCCGCCGACGAGAACCTGCACATGGTCTTCTACCGCAACCTGGTCAGCGCGGCCTTCGAGCTGGAGCCGGACCGGGCCATGCGGGCGGTCGCCGACGTCGCCGCCGGCTTCGAGATGCCGGGGGCGAACATCGCGGGCTTCGGGCGCAAGGCGGTCGCCATCGCGCTGGCCGGCATCTACGACCTGCGCCAGCACCGGGACGAGGTGCTCGCGCCGGTGCTGCGCCAGTGGAACGTCTGGGACCGTACCGATCTGCGTGGTGACGGTGAGCGGGCACGCGAGCAACTCGCGGCGCAGATGAGCGAGCTGGACGCGCAGGCCGCGCGCTTCGAGGAGAGGAGAGAGGCCCGAAACCACCGGTACGCCTAGGCAGGCTCCTGGATTAGGCGGTTGTTTCGGATTTGTTCCGATTAACCTCAACAGTAGCTGGATGCTCTGCTGAGGAGGGGCGGTGGACGCAGGCGCCGATCCGCACCGCGGGCGGCTGCTGATCATGGGTGGCGCGGCCGGTTCCGAGTTGCTCGGCAGGTTCGTGGAACTCGCCGGATCGGGGGCCGCGCGCATCGTGGTCATCGCCACGGCCAGTGAGTCCCCGGAGAGCACCGAGTCCGCCTACCTGGAGCGATTCGCCGGCCTCGGCGCCGGGGACGTCCGCGCGCTGCGGCTGGGGCACCGGGCCGCCGCCAACGCGCCGGAGACCGAGTCCGTGCTGCGTGCCGCGACCGGTGTCTTCTTCACCGGCGGGGACCAGGAGCGGATCACCGGCGTGCTGGGCGGCACCGCGACCGACACGCTGCTGCACGGCCTGGTCGGTGAAGGGCGGGTGGTGCTCGCCGGAACCAGCGCGGGCGCCGCGATGATGTCCGCCACCATGATCATCGGCGGGGAGCGCCCCGGCGTGGCCGCGGACAGCGTGCGCACCGGCCCGGGGCTCGAATTCCTGCCGTGCGTGCTGATCGACCAGCACTTCGCCGAGCGGGGCCGGCTCAACCGGCTGCTCAGCGCGGTGGCCCGCTACCCGCACGAACTGGGCGTGGGCATCGACGAGGACACCGCCATCCTGACCGGGGGCGACACCTTCGAGGTCCTCGGAAGCGGGGCGGTGACGGTGGTCGACGCCGGCGCCGCGACCGACATCCGGGTTCCGCCGGCCGGGCCGATCACGCTCGCCGGCGCCCGCATCCACGTGCTACCGGCCGGCTGCACCTTCCACCTCTCGGGCCGCCGACCCGGCACCGGCCCGCCCCCAGAACGGGAACGAGCCGCTTAACGACTTCCCACGGCTGAGGCCGGGGGTTCCACGGAAGGTATCCGATGAAGATCGAAAGCCTCCGCCGGCTGCGCGGACCCAACGTCTACCTGTCCCGCCCGGCCGTGGTGGCCCGGGTGGACCTCGGTGAGCTCGCCGGCGTGGAGACCACCGACGTCACCGGGTTCACCGAGCGCCTGCTGCGGGCGGTGCCCGGCCTGGCCGAGCACCACTGCGCCGCCGGAGTGCCCGGCGGGTTCGTGAGCCGGCTGCGCAACGGCACCTACTTCGGCCACGTCAGCGAGCACGTCTGCATCGAGTTGTCCCAGCTCATCGGACGGGACATCAGCTTCGGGCGGACCGTCGCGGCGGACCGGACCGGGGTCTACGACGTGATCATCGAATGTCCGGTGGACGAGTCGCCCGAGTCGTCGGTGCCGGGTGAGCTGCTGGAGGCCGCGATCGGGCTGGTCCTGGAGGTGCACAGCGGCTCCGGCCCGTCGGCCCGCACCCTGGCCGAGCGGCTCTCCGGGCTGGGCGAGCTGGCCGAACGGGAGGCCACCGGGCCCAGCACCCGGTCCATCATCGCGGCCGCCCGCCGCCGCGGCATCCCGGTGGAACGGTTCGACGACCTCAGCCTGGTGCGGCTGGGCTGGGGCCACCGCCGGCGGCTGGCCTGGGCGGCCATGACCGACCGGACCAGTGCCGTGGGCGTGGACATCGCCGGGGACAAGCACGTCACCCGGCGGCTGCTCGACGAGGCGGGCATCCCGGTCGCTCCCGGCGGCGTGGCCGCCACCGCCGCCGACGCGGTCCGCCTCCTCGGTGAACTGGGCGCCCCCGTGGTGGTCAAGCCCCGGCACGGCCGGCAAGGGCACCTCGTGGCGCTGCACCTGGACACCCCGGACGCCGTCGAGCGGGCCTGGGAGGCGATCGGTGGCGAGGTGGTGGTGGAGCGGCACCTCGGCGGCCGCGACTACCGCGTGCTGGTGGTGTCCGGCGAGGTGGTGGCGGCCGCTGAACGGGTCGCCGCGCACGTCGTCGGCGACGGCCGGGCCACCGTCGCCGAGCTGGTCGGGCGGGTCAACGCCGATCCGCGCCGGGGCGCCGGCCACTCCCGGGTGCTCACCCGGATCGTCCTCGACGAGGCGGCGGAGGGGGTGCTGCGCCGTACCGGGCACACGCCGGAGTCGATCCCGGACGAGGGCCGGATCGTGTGGCTGCGCGATGCCGCGAACCTGTCCACCGGCGGCACCAGCCGGGACGTCACCGACCAGGTGCACCCGGACGTGACCCGGCTCTGCCGACGGGTCGCCGCCCTGGTGGGCCTGGACATCGCCGGGATCGACCTGCGCCTGCCGGACATCGCCGCACCGGTGCCGCCCGTCGGGGAGCAGGCCACCGCCGGGGTGATCGAGGTCAACGCCGTACCCGGGTTGCGGATGCACCTGGCGCCGGTGCACGGCCGGGCCCGCGACGTGGGCGACGCGATCGTCCGGGCCATGTTCCCGGGCGGTTCGGACGGGCGGATCCCGGCCGTCGCGATCACCGGCACCAACGGCAAGACGACGGTGACCCGGCTGACCGCCCACCTGCTCAGCGGCAGCATGCGGGTCGGCATGACCAGCACCGACGGGGTCTCCATCGACGGCCGCCTCATCCAGGTCGCGGACGCCACCGGGCCGCGGTCGGCACAGATGGTGCTCGGTGACCCGCAGGTCGAGGTGGCGGTCCTGGAGACGGCCCGGGGCGGGCTGCTGCGGCGCGGGCTCGGCTACGACTGGTCCGACGTCGGGGTGATCACCAACATCACGGCCGACCACCTGGGCCAGGACGGGCTCGACTCGATCGAGGACCTGGCACACGTCAAGGCGGTGGTGGCCGAGCGGGTCCGGGACGGCGGGACGCTGGTCCTCAACGCCGACGACCCGTGGGTGCGCAGCCTGGCCGGCCGGCCCCGGGTACGGGCGGACCGCAAGCGCCTGATCTGGTTCGGTCTGGACGCCGGGAACCCGGTGCTCGGGGAGCACCTGGCCCGCGGCGGCGCGGCGTACGTGCTGCACGACGGCTGGCTGGTGCAGGCGACCGGCGCGCGGCGGACGCCGCTGGTGCGGTTGGCCGAGGTGCCGGGGGCGTACGGCGGTGCGGCACTGCACGTGGCCGCCGACGCGCTCGCCGCGATCGCCGCGGCCCGGGCCCTCGGCGCCCGCCCGGAGAACCTGGCCGACCGTCTCGCCGAGTTCGACCCGAGCGTCGAGAACCCGGGGCGGGGCACCCTGTTCCGGATCGGCGACGTCTCGGTGTTCGTCGACTACGCGCACAACCCGGCCGCGCTGGCCGCCACGCTGCGGACGCTGCACCGGCTGTGGGGCGCCGACCGCTGCGTGGCCGCGGTCACGCTGCCCGGCGACCGTCGCGACGATCTGCTGGCCGCCTCGGCGCAGGTGCTGGCGGACGGCCTGACCCGGGTGGTGCTCTACGAGGACGAGGACCGCCCATGCCGGCCGGCCGGCGAGGTCGCGGCGCTCGTCGAGCGGGAGATGCGGGCCCGCCGGCCACAGTTGACCGCGGTGCGGGCGGACGGTTACCGCGCGGCGGTCGTGGAGGCGCTGCGGCTGGCCGCGCCCGGTGAGGTGGTCCTGGTGATCTACGAGAAGTGGGAGCCGATGCGGGCCCACCTCGCCGAGCTGGGCGCGGTGGCGGGCGGCGGGGCGCCGGTGCTGAGCGGCGTCGCGGCGCTGTCGTCGCGGGCCGCCGGGGCGGTTCCGCACGTGACCCGTGAGCTCGCCGGACTGCCGGCGCGAGGGTGACGAGGTTGACAGATCATGGACAGACTTGATCTCTCTCTGTAGTGATGTGCTGACCGATCGTGAACGCCTCCGGAGTGGACTCACCCGGAAGGTTGAGAGTGAAAGTTCCGACGAAGCGGGCATTCGCTGCGCATCGTCGTGGCGCTATGTGGCGTACTGGTGACGGAAAGCCCTTTCCTGCACGGTGCGATAACCCGTACGAGCGGCTCCCGTGACCGAACAGACGGTAATGATGCGCAGGTAGATCGCCATGTGACGGGTCGAACTGGTGACCGATTGGGACTAACATCCTCGCCGTCGATGGGGGATGCTCGGAGTCCGATGGTGGGCCCGACTCGCCTGGCGTCGGGCGGCATGGCGGTGCGGTCCGGCGATCTTCTCGAAGCGCGCATGTGGGGGCACATGAGCACGACGGACCTGCCCGGTTCGGGGCTGCTCGCCGGTCGATACCGACTGGTCGAGCGGCTCGGTGCCGGCGGGATGTCAGTGGTTTGGCGAGGGTTCGACGAAGTGCTGGGGCGGCAGGTCGCGGTGAAGGTCCTGCCGCCGTCGACGAGCGCGGACCCCTCGTTCCGGCGGAGGCTGCGCGCGGAGGCCCAGGCCGCCGCGCGGCTGACGCATCCCAATATCACCAATGTGTACGACTACGGCGAGGCCACCACGGTGGATGGCGAGCCGGTGCCCTATGTCGTGATGGAACTCGTCGACGGTGAGTCCCTGGCCGCCGTCCTGGCCCGCGTGCGGATGCTGAAGTGGCCGACCGCGGTGCGGATCTCCGCGGAGGTCGCGGCGGCCCTGGCGGCGGCACACGCCCGCGGCATCGTGCACCGCGACGTCACCCCGGCCAACGTGATGCTCACCCCCAGCGGCGCCAAGGTGGTCGACTTCGGCATCTCGGCCCTGATCGGGGAGAACGACACCGACCCGGACGGCAGCCTGATGGGCACCCCGGCCTACCTGGCGCCGGAGCGCCTGGAGGGCGGCGTGGTCAGCCCGGCCACCGACGTCTACGCGGTCGGCCTGCTGATCTACCGGATGCTGATCGGCCAGCTGCCGTGGGACGTCGGCACCACCACGGCCCTGCTGCGCGCCCATCAGTACACCGAACCCGACCCGCTGCCGCCGGTCGACGGCCTGCCGTCCGGGGTGGAGGCGCTGGTCGCCCGCTGCCTGGAGAAGCATCCGGCGGACCGGCCGTCCAGTGCCGAGCTGGCGCACGTGCTGGCCGGCGCCTCGGCGAGCGCCCCGATGGTCACCTCCGGGTTCGAGGCGGGCTGGGAGGACGGCGAGGACACCTTCATCCTGCCGTCGGGGTACCCGTACTCCGGCTTCGGGCCGGCGGCCGCCGCGGCGGCGCTGGCGGCCGGTGAGACGACCGACCCGGACTCGCCCGGCCCGACCGTCCCCGCGGGCCCCACCGAGCCGTCGTCGAAGCCGTTCGAGAGGATGCCCGCCCGGGCCTCCTCGTCACCGCCGTTGCGGCCCGGCGCCGGTGGTCCACCGCCGGTCCCGTCCGGCGGCCGTCCCCCCAACCGCAACCACGTCCGGCTGCGCCGGGTCGTCGTGGTGGCCGGCACGGTCGCCGTGCTGAGCGGCCTCACCTACGGCTGGACGGCGATCGGCCAGTCCGAGAAGACCCCGGCCGGCGCGGCGACGCCGCAGCCCACCGTGGTGCCCCCGGCCGGTCAGTGCGTGGTGAGCTACGCCGTCTGGTCCGACACCGGCGGACGGTTCAAGGCCCAGGTGACGCTCGCCAACCGGGACGACACCCCGGTCGACGGGTGGAACCTGTGGTTCCTGATGAACGGGGACCAGACCCTCTCCGGCAACGGGAAGATCTCGCTCAGGCAGGATGACCGTGAGGTCCGGGTCGTCTCGAAGACCGTGATCGCCCCGCAGCGCACCACCACGATGCAGATCACCGGGCGCTACACCGAGAGCAACCAGGCGCCGCTGGTCTTCAAGCTCAACAACCAGACCTGCGAGACGTACGTGTCGTCCGAACCCGGCGAGCCGTCCCGCCCGGTGGAGATCCTCTCCGACGGTCAGGTGCGCCTCGGCGACCCGACCACCTCGCCCGGCATCTCGATCGGGCCCAGCGGCAGCGTGCACATCACCACCACGCCGGCACCGTCGCGGACCACCTCGAAGCCGACGGTCAAACCGGATCCGGGGACCAGCACCACGAAGACGACGGCTCCGGGCGGCACCGACCCGTCGGACACCATCGAGCCGTCGGTGCCGTCGTCCGAGGGCCCGTCGAACCCGGGCGGCGTCGTCGAGACGACCGGCCCGACCACACCCCCGCCCGCCCCGGGCACCTCCCTCGACGAGGAGTGCGACTCGGCGGATCCGGATTGCGCCGGAGGAACCGGGGGCGGATGACCGAAAGACGGGCCGTTCGGCCCGTTCGGCCCCGAAAACCACGGGCCGGCGAGCCGGCGACCGCGTTACGGTGAACGGGACCGACAGGCGCTTCTGCTCCACTCCGGTCATCCGGATTGCGGCATTTTGGCGCGGCGTGGCTGCCGGCCCATGTGGCACCCGAGTGGATGATGGGCGAGAGTCCGGCTACCACGTGGTGTCAGCCGATTTCAAGCAGGTCGTCGACATCGGGGAGTTCGACAAAATGTTCAGCACAGTGAAGGACCTGGCTGCCGAGGCGTTGTTCGTCTCGTATCTGCAGCCGTCCGAAAGCCCGACACGGGCGTCCGTGGAGCACGCGATCACCACGATGATCCTGCGCCACGGCAGTGACGGTTGCGCCGCAGGTGTGGCAACCGAGTTCGGCGACCACCCGGAGGCCGCGGTGCGGCGGATGGCGTGGGTGCACGCGGCGCTGGCCGAGGTGCTGGCCCCGCCGCGCATGCCGGTGCTGCACTGACGCCCACCACCCCCCTCGTTTTGCGAACCCGGCCGTGATCGCGGCCGGGTTCCGTGTTTAAACCTCGCTGGTCCGTGATGGTCCCCACCGGCCTGAGGTTTTTCATGAAAAAACTCCACAAATGCAACCGAGTTCGGCCGCCGCTGCACCCCACGGCGGCCACTGTTCTCCTTGTCAGCCGGTTTCATCAGCCGGTTAGCACCAGCGAGGAGGACTACGTGACCGCCACGACCGAACTCCCCGCCACCATCGGCACCGGACACGATGCGCCGTCGGCGCACGACATCGAGGACCTGATCCGCGAAAACATGCCGATGGTTGGCCATCTGGTCCGGGAGCTTCTCAACCGGGTGCCCGGCCATGTCCACGCGGACGACCTCTCGTCGGCCGGTTTCGCGGCCCTGCTCAGCGCCGCCCGCTCCTTCGATGTGACCCGTGGCATCCCGTTCCACCGCTTCGCCGCCGTCCGGATCCGGGGCGCCCTGCTCGACGAGCTCCGTGGACAGGACTGGGCCAGCCGATCGGTACGGGCACGGGCCCGGCGCGCCGCCACCGCACGTCAGGAACTCACCGCCGCTCTCGGGCGCACCCCCAGCGACGCCGAGGTCGCCGAGATGCTCGGCATCGGCATCTCCGAGCTGGCCAGCGTCGAGGACGACGTCCAGAAGGCCTCCCTGCTCAGCCTCCAGGGCTTTCCCACCGGAGCGGCTGAGGAGATGGTGCCGGAGACCTCCGAGGGGCCCGAGGACCTGCTGCTCAAGCGGGAACGCCTCGGCTATCTGCACCAGGCCATCCAGGCGCTGCCCGAGCGGCTGCGCCAGGTGGTGGAGGAGTCGTTCCTCCAGGAACAACCGCTGAGCGAGGTGGCCGCCCGGCTCGGGGTCACCGAGTCGCGGATCTCGCAGCTGCGCACCGAGGCGCTGCGGTTGCTGCGGGAGGGCCTCAACTCCTCGCTCGCGCCGGAACTGCTCACCGTGGCCGCGGGGGGACCACGGACGCGGAAGGGCTGTCTCCAGCGGCGGCGCAGCGAGTACTTCGCGAAGGTGGCCCAGCAGGGGAGTCTGCACACCCGGCTGGCGCTGACCGACAGTCACGGCGTGCCGATCGCGGTCGCCGCCTGACATCGCCGAACGGGCGCGGATCCGGCTACGCCGGCATTCCGCGCCCGTTACGCATTTCACATCTTCAATGGTTGGCCGGCAATAATCCGTTGCGGGCCGCGGCGGCCACGATCTGGGTACGGGACGAGGCGTCCAGAATCGTTCTGATCTCGGCGATCTCCCGTTGCACCGTGCGCTCGCTGGCCGCCACCCGGCCGGCGATCTGGCGATCGGTGGCGCCCTCGCAGATCAGCAGCAAAATCTGATGCTGTCGCTCGGTCAGTGCTCGCGACACGTCGAATCCCCCGTCGTCGTACACGAACTTCCCTGGTCATGGCCCTGAAGCCGGGAGTTGGCGGCTCCGATCGGCATCGGCGTCAGTCCATATCCGGCGTCACTATACGGCATCCTCGCGAACCCTCCGAAATCGACCGAGTGCCGTTGGTCAACCCGTTGTGATGGCGAAAACTCGCCAACATCTCCGGCGCTTATTGATCGTTCGGTCCGGGGGCCGCTAGCTTGGCCGGGCATCGATGCTCACACATCGGACACGGGGAGTGATTATGCGTAAGGCAATGATCGGCGTCGGCGCCGCGGTGCTGGCACTGGGTGGTTCCCTCGCGGTGGCCGTGCCGGCCAGCGCCCACACCGAGTACGGCGACTACCGGGGCACCGACGTCCGGATCCGGAACACGCCCTACACCACCGACAACGTGATCCACGGTCTCGGCCAGCCCGGCCACGGGACCGCGCAGTACTGCTTCAAGATCGGCTCCACGGTCAGCGGCAACCGCTACTGGCAGTACCACATGAATCGCCGGACCTCGGTGAAGGGCTACAGCTCCGAGACGCTTCTGACGGTGGTCAACGGCGAGATGTGCTGATCCCGCCACCGGCACGCGGGTAGCCGCGGGGCGCTACGCGGCGCCCCGCGGCTCAACCGTGCCGTGCGGGCCTCTGACACACCGATCGATCGACAGGAGCGTTACCACGTGTTCCACCCCCGCTGGGCCGCCGCACTCACCGGCCTGCTGCTCGTCGCCGGATGCGGCGGCGACCCGGAGGCGTCCGAGGGCGCGCCGCTGACCCCTCCCAGCATCGCGCCCGCCTCCGCCCTGCCCCAGGTGACGGACGGTGCGGCACGCGCGCTGCCGCTGATGGCGTACCGGTACTCGACCGAGCAGTTCGCCACGCTGGTCCGGGCCGACGGCCTGATCATCCAGCAGTGCATGCGGCGGCTCGGGTTCGCGAGCTGGCAGCCACCCGCCCCGCCCGCCGCGACCAAGGACTGGAGCACCGGCCTGCCGCTCGGCATCGTCGACGCGGCGCAGGCCGCCCAGTACGGCTACCACTCGCCGGAGGCGGTGCGGAAGCCGGTCGAACGCCGGACCGCCAGCTCGCAGGAGCGCCTGGAACGGGCCGTCCTGCTCGGCGACAGCGAGTTCGGCGACCTGACCGGCAAGGACGTGCCGGAGGGCGGCTGCCAGGGCGAGTCCACCCGCAAACTGCGTGAGGGAGCGCCGAAGGCCGACCTCGAACTCGAGAGCCGGCTCGCCGACCAGGCCGGCAAGGCCACCCAGGCCGACGCCCGGGTGACCGGCGCGCTGACGGCCTGGAGCGAGTGCATGACCGCGGCCGGGCACCGCTACCGCACCCCGATGGAGGCCGCCGGCCAGGAGTGGGCCGCCACCCCCACCGCGGCCGAGCGCGCCATCGCGGTCGCCGACGTGCAGTGCAAGGAGAAGACCAAACTGGCGGAACTCTGGTTCGGCGTGCAGACCGGCTACGAGAACCAGCTGATCGCCAAGAACCGGACCGCGCTCGACGCCGGCCGGGCCGTGCTCGAAGCCGAGATCAAGCGGGCCGGCGAACTGCTGGCGTCCGGCGGGTGACCGGATCCGGGACCCGTTCACCGGCGGCGTTCACGGCGCTCCTGCTCGCCGCCGCGGTGGCCGGCTGCACCCCGTCCGGCGCCGCCGGGCCGCAGACCACGGCACCGGACGCGCCGCGGCCGCTTCCGGACGACGTGCGGGCGGCGTACGACGACTTCTGGGCGACCTGGATCGCGGCGAACGAGGACTCCGACCCGCGACTGCCGGCCCTCACCGAGCACGTCGCCGATCCGCTGCTCTCCACACTGCGCGCCAACCTGGAACTGGCCAGGGCCGAGGACCAGGTGAGCCGGGGTACGGTCGGGCACCGCATCGAGGGCATGGAATCCGACGGTGCGGACCGCCGTATCGTGGACTGCGTCGCGATCGGACAGTGGCTTCTGCACAGTCGTTCCACCGGCGCCCCGATCCCCGGCCAGCTCGCCGGCGACCGGGCCCAACTGACCGAGATCGTGTTCCGCCCGTACGACGGGCGGTGGAAGGCGACGAGCATGTACATCCTGGCGGACGAGTGCTGAATCCGTCCGACCCGGCGGCCACCCAGCGGATCGAGGTGCTGCCCACCGCGCCGCCCCCGGCCACGGGCGCCCGTCCGGCCCGCCGTCTGCTGCTCTACGCGGTGGTGGCCTCGGTGCTGGTCACCGTGGGGGCGCTGGCCCTCGCCACCCGGCTCAGGTCGCCCGCCCAGGTCGCCGCCGAGACCGCCGCCCCGCCGTCGTCGACGTTGACCGAGCCGGTGCAGCGCCGGGTGCTGACCGCCACGGTGGTGCTCCGGGGTCAGGTCGCCGCCGAGCAGTCGGTCGGCGTCGTGGCCCGCGGCAGCACCGAGGCGGCGCCGGTGGTCACCGCCCTCAAGGCCGGGCACGGGTCGAAGGTGACGTCCGCCCAGGTGCTCATGGAGATCTCCGGCCGCCCGGTGTTCGCGCTGCCGGGCGCCATCCCGGCCTACCGGGACCTGCGGCCGGGCGCGACCGGAAGAGACGTGGCCCAGCTGCAGAAGGCGCTGGCCTCGCTCGGCTTCGGGCGCGGCGGCGACGCCTCCGGCACGTTCGGCGCCGGCACGAAGTCCGCGGTACGGAGGTTCTACGAGTCCCGGGGCTACGAGCCGCTGCCCGCCAGCACCGAGGACGAGACGCTGCTCACCCAGGCCCGGGCCGCGGTGACCGCCGCCGAGCGGGCGCTGCGCGACGCCCGGCTGACCCTGCGGAACGCGCCCGCGGCGGACCGGGCCGCCGCCCGGATCGCCGTCGCCGACCGCAGGGAGGACCTCCTCGCGGCCCAGCGGGAGCGCGACCGGGTGGCCCGGCAGACCGGGCCGATGGTGCCGGCCGGGGAGACGGTGTTCCTGCGGGGCTTCCCGGCCCGGGTCGACAAGGTGTCCACATCGGTCGGCGCCGAGGCGAAGGACACCCTGCTGACCGTCTCGGCGGGCAAACTGGTCGTCCGGGGACAGCTCACGGCGTACCAGAAGGATCTGATCAGGCCGGGGATGCCGGTGGAGATCCTCTCCGAACTCAGCGGGACCACCGCGAAGGCCGTGGTGCGGACCGTGGCCGACAATCCGGCGCAGCCGGAGCAGGCCGGCGGCGAGGCCGCGACCGCCGATCCCACCCTGACCGGCTACGAGATGGTGGCCGGGCCGTCCGGCAGGCTCGACGCCGATCTCGCCGGCCAGGACGTCCGGCTCACCGTGACCGCCGCGTCCAGCGAGAGCGAGGTCCTGGTGGTGCCGCTCGCCGCGGTGTCGGCCGGAGCCGACGGCAAGACCTCGGTGACCGTCGTGGACGGCACGGCACGCCGGCGGGTCGAAGTGGTCCCGGGCCTGGTCGGCGACGGATTCGTGCAGGTCACGACGGTCGACGGGGCCGCATTGGAGCCGGGCGCGCAGGTCCTGGTGGGCACATGACGGCGCCGGTGATCCGGTTCGACGGTGTGGGGCTCACCTATCCGGGGCCGCCACCGGTGCCCGCGCTGCGACCCTTCGACCTGGTGATCGAACGCGGTGAGCTGGTCACCGTGGTCGGCCCGTCCGGGTCCGGGAAGTCGACCTTCCTGAACGTGGCCGGGCTCCTCGACCGGCCCACCGAAGGGCGCTACGAGCTGGACGGCATCGACACCGGCACGCTGCGGGACCGGGAGCGGACGTCGTTGCGCGGCCGGCGGATCGGGTTCGTCTTCCAGTCGTTCCACCTGCTCGACAACCGCAGCGCCGAAGAGAACGTGATGCTGTCGATGCTCTACCACCGGGTGCCGGCCGCGGAACGCCGCACCCGGGCCCGGGAGGCGCTGAGCCGGGTCGGCCTCGACCACCGGCGCACCGCGCTGCCGCGCACCATGTCCGGCGGCGAACGGCAGCGGGTGGCCATCGCCCGTGCCCTGGTGACCCGGCCCAGCCTGCTGCTCTGCGACGAGCCGACCGGTGCGCTCGACACGGTCACCGCCGAGGGCGTGCTGGTCATGCTGGAGGAACTGCACGCCGACGGCCTCACCATCGTGGTGATCACGCACGACCCGGCGGTGGCGGCCCGCGGCCGGCGGACCATCCGGATCCGCGACGGGGTGGCCGCGTGACCGGGAAGATCGAGCTGTCGTCGATCACCGCGCGGGACCTGATCGGCGAGGCGCTCGCCGGCATCCTCCAACGGCCCGGCCGGGCGATGCTCACCTGCCTCGGCACGGTCCTCGGAGTGGGCGCGTTCGTGGCCGTGCTCGGGCTCACCGCCACCGCCTCCGGACAGGTCGGCAGCCGGTTCAACGCGCTGGTCGCCACCGAGGTGACCGTCGAGGACTCCGGCAAGGCCGACCCGAACCTGGTGCCCACCCCGTTCCCGGTGGACGTGGACACCCGGCTCGCGCGGGTCAACGGCGTGGTCGGCGGCGGCGTCTACTGGCCGGTGCCGGCCGAGGGCGCCCAGGTCCGGGCCGCGCCGGTGGGTGTCGCCGCGGTCGGGCAGAACATTCCGGTGATGGCCGTGACACCGGGACTGTTCACCGCCGTCGCTCCGCGGATGACGGCCGGGCGGACCTTCGACGCGTACCACGAGAAGGCCGGGGCGCAGGTCGCCGTGCTGGGCGCCGGGATCGCCCGGCAACTCGGGATCACCTCGCTCGACACGCGGCCCGCGGTGTTCATCGGCGGGGTGCCGTACAGCGTCATCGGGATCACCGACCAGGTGCAGCGGATGCCGGCCCTGCTGCTGACCGTGATGATCCCATCCGGCTCGGCGCCGGTGATCGGCGCCCGGCCCGGCGAGGAACGGCCGAAGATGCTGATCGCCACCGAACTCGGCGCGGCCCGGCAGGTGGCCGCCGAGGTGCCGCGGGCGCTGCGGCCGGACGCCCCGGACACGCTCACCGTGCTGCCCCCGCCCGACCCGCGGGAACTGCGCGACGAAGTGGACGGCGACCTAGGCAGCCTCTTCCTCATGCTGGCCGGGGTGTGCCTGGTGATCGGTGCGGTCGGGATCGCGAACACCACGCTCGTCGCGGTCCTGGAGCGGGTCGGGGAGATCGGCCTGCGCCGGTCGGTCGGGGCCCGCGGGGTCCACATCGCCGCCCAGTTCCTCGCCGAGTCCGGGGTGCTCGGCGCGCTCGGCGGACTGTTCGGGTGCAGCATCGGCGTGGTCGCGGTGGTGGCGACCGCGGCGGTCAAGGGGTGGACACCGATCGCCGAACCGCTGACGGTGGCGGCGGCGCCGCTCATCGGGCTGGTGTCGGGAGTGCTGGCCGGGGCCTATCCGGCGTACCGGGCGGCGCGGATCGAGCCGGTCGAGGCGCTGCGCCGCTGAACGATCAGGACCACCCCGACGGCGGCCAGCCACAGGCCCCAGGCGGTGCTGCCGATCAGGCCGGCCGGCTTCCACACCGGAAGGCCGAACGGCGGCAGAGCGGGTCGAGGGCGGCCTGCACCTCGCGGATGTCCGCGCCGACCGCCGTGGCCAGCATGCCCGGTCCGGCCAGCGGCATCACCGCGGCGTTCGGGCCGGCCACGCCGGGCTCCGGGAGGCCGGAACCGGCGGCCACCAGCGTGCCCACCGCCCGGCCGCCGCCGAGCACGGCGGCGCCGTCCCAGCCCGGAGCCGCCGGCCCCACCGCGAGTTCGTGCCGGTAGAGGGTGACCCCGGCGTACCGGATCGTGGTGTCCGCCCGGACCGCGCCGGACGCCTCGCCGTGCCGCCCGCAGACCAGATCGTCACGCCAGAGCAGCGCGCCGCCGTCGGCGACCTCGACCCGGGTCACCGCGATGTGGTCGCACCCGGCCGCCGCGATCAGCGGTTCCGGCAGCCAGCGCAGCGTGCCCCCGGCCGCGACCGTCGCGGTGATCGCCAGCCGGGACGGCGGCCCCGGACGCCCCGGCAGAGCGAGCGAGGCCGCCACACTGAGCATCTCCAGCACGGCACCCGGCCCCACCTCGATGTCCAGCCGCAGGTCATCGCCGCGCAGCGGCCCGGCCGCCCCGCCGACCAGATGCACCGTCATACCGCCCGCGCCACGCGGCCCGGTGCGGCGCAGCAACAGCGGCGACTCACCCCTCAGCACCGCGAGCCGCGTTCCGCCCCGCCCGTCCGCCTCGGCCACGACGGTCGCGCTCGCCCGCATGAAGCGGCTCGCCCCCGCAAGCCCGGCCCCGGACACCATCGCGGGCCGGAGCCCCGGGACGGCGAGGTCAGGCACCGGCGACGGCGGTTCGGGTCGCCACCAGGGCGCGGATCCAGTCGGCCACCGGGGTGGCCTGCCGGTCCTCGGCCAGGGACAGGAAGACCGTCGGCAGGTCGTGACGCCGGGCCTTCGCGTCGCGGTCCATCACCGACAGATCCGCGCCGACCAGCGGGGCCAGGTCGGTCTTGTTGATGACCAGCAGGTCGGCGGTGGTGACACCGGGGCCGCCCTTACGCGGGACCTTGTCGCCACCGGCCACGTCGACCACGAAGATCTGCTGGTCGATCAGGCCCTTGCTGAACGTCGCGGTCAGGTTGTCGCCGCCGCTCTCCACCAGTACCAGGTCCAGTGGCCCGAGCGCCGCCTCCAGGTCCTCGACCGCGTCCAGGTTGGCCGAGATGTCGTCGCGGATGGCGGTGTGCGGGCAGCAGCCGGTCTCCACGGCCCGGATCCGCTCGGCCGGGAGCACGCCGTTGCGGAGCAGGAAGTCCGCGTCCTCGGTGGTGTAGATGTCATTGGTCACGACGGCCAGCCGCAGCTCCTCGCCGAGGGCCCGGCACAACGCCGCGACCAGGGCGGTCTTGCCCGACCCGACCGGCCCGCCGATGCCGACGCGCAGCGCCCGGGCGCCGGTGTGCAGCGGCTCGTGCGGGTCCACACCGGGCTCCGGGTGGGTGTGGGGGACCTCATCGGGGCCGTGTTCGTGCAGGTCAGGATGCAAAGAGACGCACCTCCCAGGTGGCGTGGTGCTCGGCGCCGATGTCGAGCAGGGGAGCGCCCGCGGCCGGCAGATCGTCGACCGGGTCGCCGTACCGTTCCGCGGCGAGCGCCGCGATCCGGTCACATTCGGGGGCGAGCCGCGCCAGAAGCGCGTGCACCGCGTACGGATCAAGACCGAGAAGCCGGACCGCCGCGCTGGCCGAGCCGGTGATCGTGCCGTGCGCCGCCGCGACCGCCGCCTCGACGGGCGAAAGCCCGGCCGCCGAGGCGAGCGCACCCAGCGCGACCGGCTGATGGGGTTCCCTCCCGACGTCCCTGAGCCGCCACATCGCCCGCCCGGCCCGCAGCAGCGCACGCCCCTGCGCCCGCGAGGCCTTCCGCAGAGCGGGCGACGGCGTCCGGGCATCGAGTCCGGCATCGAGTTCGGAGGCGCGCCCGATGTCGCCGCAGGCCGCCGCCGCGAACGCCGCCGACACGAGCCCGCTGGTGGCGAGCTTCCCGCGCAGAAAGCCGCCGAGCTCTCCGACGTCACGCACCCGCCCGGCAGCGATCTGCGGCTCCAGCCCGCCGGAGTGCGCGTGCCCACCGGAGGGCAGCCGCCCATCCGCGAGCAGCAACAACGTGGCCAGGCCGGCCATCAGAAGAGGAAGTAGCGCTGGGCCATGGGCAGCTCGGCGACGGGATCCGGCTCGATGACGGCGCCGTCGATGCGTACCTCGAAGGTGTCCGCCGAAACCTCGATCCGCGGCATCGCGTCGTTGAGCGGCATGTCCGCCTTGCCCACCGACCGGGTGTCGCCGACCGGCACCAGCGCCCGTTTGACGCCGATCCGGTCGGTGAGCAGCGCGTCGATGGCGGCCGGGGCGACGAACGCCAGGGACGTCTGGGCCGGGACCACACCGTACGCGCCGAACATGGGCCGCGGCAGCATCGGCTGCGGGGTCGGGATGGAGGCGTTCGCGTCACCCATCTGGGCGTACGCGATCATGCCGCCTTTGAGGACGAGCGCCGGCCGGACCCCGAAGAATGCCGGATCCCAGAGGACCAGATCGGCCAGCTTGCCCGGCTCGACCGAGCCGATCTGCGCGGCCATCCCATGCGCGACCGCCGGACAGATCGTATATTTCGCGACGTAGCGTTTCGCGCGGTTGTTGTCCGCGGCCCCATCGCCCGGCAGGGCCCCGGTGCGCGCCTTCATCACGTGCGCGGTCTGCCAGGTACGCGTGACGACCTCCCCGACCCGCCCCATGGCCTGCGAGTCCGACCCGATCATCGAGATCGCCCCGAGATCGTGCAGGTAGTCCTCGGCGGCCATGGTGGACGGCCGGATGCGGCTCTCGGCGAAGGCCAGATCCTCCGGTACGGCCGAGTTGAGGTGGTGGCAGACCATCAGCATGTCGAGGTGCTCGCTGAGGGTGTTGCGGGTGTACGGCCGGGTCGGGTTGGTCGACGACGGCAGCACGTTGGGGTGCGAGGCGACGGTGATGATGTCCGGCGCGTGCCCGCCGCCCGCGCCCTCGGTGTGATAGGCGTGGATGGACCGCCCGGCGATGGCCCGCAGGGTCTCCTCGACGAAGCCGGCCTCGTTCAGCGTGTCGGTGTGGATCGCCACCTGGACGCCGGACGCGTCGGCCACGCCCAGGCAGGCGTCGATCGCGGCCGGGGTGGTGCCCCAGTCCTCGTGGAGTTTGAAGCCGCCGGCCCCGCCACGCAACTGTTCCCACATCGACTCGGTGGATGTCGTGTTGCCTTTGCCGAGCAGCAGCACGTTGATGGGCCAGGCGTCGAGGGACTCCAGCATCCGGGCGAGGTACCAGGCGTTCGGGGTGACGGTGGTGGCCTTGGTGCCCTCGGCCGGGCCGGTGCCGCCGCCGATGATCGTGGTGATGCCGGAGGCCAGCGCGGTGTCCAGGATCGTCGGGCTGATCAGGTGCACGTGGCTGTCGATCGCCCCGGCCGTGAGGATCTTGCCGTTCCCGGCGATGATCTCGGTGCCCGGGCCGATGACCAGGCCGGGGTGCACGCCGTCCATGGTGTCCGGGTTGCCGGCCTTGCCGATGGCGACGATCCGGCCGTCGCGGATGCCGACGTCGGCCTTGACGATGCCCCAGTGGTCGAGCACCACGACGCCGGTGATGACGGTGTCCGGGGTGCCCTCGGCGCGGGTGGCGCGGGACTGGCCCATCGACTCGCGGATCACCTTGCCGCCGCCGAAGACGACCTCGTCTCCGGGCCGGGGCCCGGCGCTGCGGTCCTCCTCGATCTCGATCAGCAGGTTGGTGTCGGCGAGCCGGATCCGGTCGCCGGCGGTGGGTCCGTACAGGGCGGCGTACCGGCCGCGCGAAAGATGGCTCACCGCGGGCTCCCGTTGTGTTCGCCGTCGCCTTCGTCCTCGTCGAGGGAGCCGGCCGGCTCGATGTCGGTGGGGTCGGTCTCGGGAGCGGCCGGCGGCCGGTCGAGCGGTCCGCCGGCGAGGCCGCGCAGGCCGGGCACCACCCGTTCGCCGGCCAGCGCCACCAGGGTCACGTCGCGGGGGATGCCGGGTTCGAACCGGACCGAGGTGCCGGCCGGGATGGCCAGCCGGTGTCCCCAGGCGGCGGTGCGGTCGAACTCCAGGGCCGCGTTGGACTCGGCGAAGTGGTAGTGCGAGCCGACCTGGACGGGCCGGTCGCCGGTGTTGCGGACGGTCAGGGCCACCGTGGGACGGCCGGCGTTGATCTCGATGTCGCCGTCGCCGTACAGGATCTCGCCGGGGATCACGAGATCGGCCCGTGCACGGTGACGAGCTTGGTGCCGTCCGGGAAGGTGGCCTCCACCTGCACCTCGGCCAGCATCTCGGGCACCCCGTCGAGGACGTCGTCGCGGGTGAGCACACGGCGCCCGGAGTCCATCAGCTCGGCGACGGTCCGCCCGTCCCGGGCGCCTTCCAGCAGGAACGCGGTGATGACGGCCGTGGCCTCCGGATAGTTGAGCCGCAGGCCCCGCTCGCGGCGGCGCCGGGCGACATCGGCCGCGACGTGGATGAGCAGGCGTTCCTGCTCGTGCTGGCTGAGGAACAAAGGGAACCTCCTGTTAGCGCTCCGGAATGCTCGCAGGTGGAAGTTTCGGACGTGTGAACCTAGGAGGATCAAAACACGGAACGGCCACGCCTTCCGTGCTTCCGCACGTGGCGTGGCCGTTTCCGTTCGTTTAAAGGACTACTTCGGCAGGCGTGCTCCGAGCAGCGGGGCCAGCATGGCGGAGTACCGGGTGGTGATGTGGTCGTCGTCGCGCCACACCAGGAGGTTGCCGACCACGGTGGGGCAGTCCCCGGCGGTGCAGAACCAGGCGGTCGGGTCGATCACCTGGACGCCGTTGGCCTTCGCGGTCCGGTCGACCAGCTGCTGCCGGGCGGGGATCTGGACCGCGTCGCCGGCCGGGGCGACGCACCGGGAGATCTTGCGGGAGTGCTCGGCGAGGCATTCCGGCACGTTGTGGCCGGGCCACGGGGTGTCCCGGATCTGCACCAGCCTCGTCTTCGGCGCCTTGATCGTACGGAAGGTGGCCGCCCACCCGTCCGCCCAGCGCTGGTCGGCGCCGGACGTCACCTTGTGGCCGCTCTCGTCCAGCAGCGGGTTGCCGTCGTTGCCGCTCGACGAGATCACCACGAGGTACGGCCGGGCCTGCTTGATCTCGGCGAGCACCTGCTCGCGCCAGACCGGGCATTCGGTGTAGGCGCGCTTGAGGGCGGTGCTGAAGGTGCGGACCGTGGCGGCGTGGCAGGCGCTCTTGGTGCGGACCATCAGCTTCCAGCCGCGCTCCTTCGCGATCGCGTCGACGGCCGGGAACCAGTGCGCGGCGTGCGAGTCGCCGAGCAGGTAGACGGTCCGCTTGCCGGCCGGGTCGCCGAACACGCAGGGCCCCGGCACCACGGTCTCCAGGTATTCCAGGTGACAGTTGGTGCTGTAGTACGACGGCTTGTCCTTGCGCGCGTTCTGCACCCGCGGGGTGGTGTTGGCCGGCAGCTTCCCGGTGCCCACCGACGCCTCGATGATCCGGCGCAGCTCGCTCTCCGGGTCGGCGGCGGCCGCCACGACCTGGGTGGTGTCGATCGCCGGGTCGCCCTTGGCCAGCTGCGGCGGCTTCATGGCGCCGGCCTGGGCGACCAGGGCGGCCAGCGAGGACAGGGCCAGGCCGACGGCGAGGCCGCGACGGGACCGGGCCTTCACCCAGGACTGGTTCCGGGCCGGGTTCTCCACCAGGTGGTAGGAGCCGATCGCGAGCACCAGGGACCCGGCCGCCAGCCCGAGGTTGAGCGGTACGTTCGGTTCCACGTCCAGCATGTGCGGGACGATCATGAGGACCGGCCAGTGCCACAGGTACCAGCTGTAGGAGTACTTGCCGATCTGCTGGAACGGCCAGGTGCCGAGCAGGGTCACGGCGCCGCCGCGGGGTGCCGCGCAGCCGCCGGCGATGATCGCCGCGGCGCCCAGCACCGGCAGGGCGGCGGCCGAACCGGGGAACGGGGTGGCCTCGTCGTAGCGGAATGCCGCCACCAGCACGGCGGCCAGTCCGGCCCAGGTCAGGGCGGCGGCCAGGGCGCGGGGGAGTCCGGCGAGCCGGGCCGCGCCGACCGCGACCAGCGCGCCCACGGCCAGCTCCCAGGCGCGGGTGTGCGCTCCGAAGTAGGCCCAGGGGGCGGACGACGCGGTCTGCGTGATGCTCACCGTGAGTGAGGCGGCGACCACCGGGACGAGGGTGACGATCACCGGGGTACGGCGTTTGCCCCACAGCAGCGCGAAGATCAGCAGGAGCAGCGGCCAGACCAGGTAGAACTGCTCCTCGACCGCCAGCGACCAGAAGTGCTGGAGCGGGGAGGGCTCGGCGTCGGCGTTGAGGTACTGCACGCCCTCGTTCGCGAGCCGCCAGTTGATCCCGTAGAAGGTCGCGTAGATCGCGTCGGCGGCGATCGACTTGAACCGGGTGGCCGGCATCCACAGCCAGCTCGCCGTCACGGTGACGAGCAGGACCACTGTGGAGGCGGGCAGCAGCCGGGTGGCGCGCCGGGCGTAGAAGGTGGCCAGCGAGACCCGGCCGGTCCGGGTCAGCTCCTTGAGCAGCAGCGTGGTGATCAGGAAGCCGGAGATCACGAAGAACACGTCGACGCCGACGTAGCCCCCGGCCAGGCCGGAGAGCCCCGCGTGCGACAGGACGACCAGGGTGACCGCGATCGCTCGCATTCCCTCGATGTCCGGTCGGAATCCTGGGTGTGAGCGTGCGGGTGCCCCCGGAGAGGATTCCGGGCGGGCACTGTGGAGTTGTGTGTCGTACGAAACCGACATGTCCTACCTAAGCCTGCTGAAGGGCGACGGCACCCGCCGGGTAATCGGTCGCCGATCGTACCCGTGATGACATAGGTGATCCACAGCCGGTTCATCACGCTTTCATGGCGAGGAAAGCTCACACGCGCGCGGCGACCCCGTCGATCAGCAGATCCACGGCCAGGGCGAACCCGGCGTCGTCCGCCTCGCCGACCCCGATGAGCCGGCCCATGGTGCCGTTGACCTCGGTGTGCAGGAGCCCGCCGACGAGCACCGCGAGCACCGCGCCGGTCCGCTCGACCTCACTCTCCAGGAGTCCCGCGGTGCGCAGGACGGCGCAGAGGGAGCGCCACATCGGGCCGTCGCTCTGGATGAAGTCGTCGGAGGCGAAGGCGTGCCGGATCAGGTTGCGGTGGGCCAGGCTGAGCGACCGGAATTCGTACGCCAGACGGCGCAACTGCTCCTGCCAGGTACCCTCGGCCACCGAGATGTGCCGGGCCCCATCGGTCACCAGGCGGGTCACGCCGTCCAGGAGGGCGGCCTTGTTGTCCACATGGTGGTAGAGCGACATCGGATTGACGCCCAGGTCGGCGGCCAGACGGCGCATGCTCAGCGCCGCCACGCCCTCGGCGTCGATGATTCTGAGCGCGCTCAGGAGGATCCCGTCCTTCGTTAGACGTTGATCACTCTGCTTTCCGTTTCCAGCCATACGCCGTATGGTAGCGCCATACACCGTATGGCTGAGGAGGATCCCCCTGTGACCGCCCCGATTCCCACCCCGCGCGGACTGCCGATCGTCGGCAATGGACTGCAGGTTCCGGTGGAGGGCACACACCGGTTCTTCGCCGACCTGGCCGCACAGCACCCCGGCGGGCTCTTCAAGCTCAACCTGGCCGGCCGGCACGTCGTCTTCGTCTACGACCCCGACCTGGTCGCCGAGGTCTGTGACGAGAGCCGCTTCTACAAGCCGATCGACCCGCCGCTCGCGCACGTCCGTGACTTCGCGGGTGACGGCCTGTTCACCGCGCGTGAGGGCGAGGAGGTGTGGGGCCAGGCGCACCGCATCCTGCTGCCCGCGTTCAGTCAGCGGTCCATGAAGGCGTACTTCCCGCAGATGCTGGAGATCGCCGAGAACCTGATGGCCGCGTGGGCCGGCCGCGCCGAGGTCGACGTCACCGACGACATGACCCGGCTCGCCCTCGACACCATCACGCTCGCCGGGTTCGGGCAGCGGTTCCGCTCCTTCGAGCAGCCGGAGCTGCACCCGTTCCTGCAGGCCATGGGCAGCGCGCTGACCGAGGCGATGAACCGGACCCGCCAGCTCCCGATGGTCACCGGCCTGAAGAAGAAGGCCGATGCTCTGTACAAATCAGACATCTCCGTCATGCAGGAGACCGTCGACGAGGTGATCCGGGTCCGCCGGGCCTCCGGGGAGAAGCTGAACGACCTGCTCGGCCTGATGCTCGAGGCGTCCGACCCGGTCACCGGCGGGCGGCTGTCCGACGAGAACATCCGCAACCAGGTGCTCACCTTCCTTATCGCCGGGCACGAGACCACCAGCGGCACCCTCTCCTTCGCGCTGCACCACCTGATGCGCAACCCGCATGTGCTGGCCCAGGCCTACGCCGAGGTCGACCGGATCCTGCCCGGCGACACCGTGCCCACCTACGAGCTGATCATGAAGCTCGACGTGATCCCGCGGATCCTCGACGAGACGCTGCGCCTGCACTCGCCGATCACCGCGATCGGCCTCGCGGCCCGGGAGGCGACCACGCTGGGCGGGCGCTACGCCATCGAGGCGAACCAGAAGATCGCGGTGGTGCTCAAGCCGCTGCACACCAACCCGGCGGCCTGGACCGACCCGGAGACCTTCGACATCGACCGGTGGCTGCCGGAGCAGAAGGCGTCGCACCACCCGCACGCGTACAAGCCGTTCGGCAACGGCGAGCGGGCCTGCATCGGCCGCCAGTTCGCCCTCACCGAGGCCCGGCTCGCGCTCGCCATGATCCTGCAGCGGTTCGCGCTCTCCGACCCGCAGGGCCACGAGCTGACCATCAAGCAGACCCTCACCATCAAGCCCGAGGACTTCCGGCTCCGGCTGCGCCTCCGCCACGAGCACGAGCGCATCGCCACCTCCGCGCCGTCGGCCGCCGCCGTCACCGACGAGGTCGAGGTTCAGGCCTCGGGGGTACGGATGAGCGTCGCCTACGGGTCCAACCTGGGCACCTCCGAGGACCTCGCCCAGCAGGTCGCCGACCGGGCCCGGCGCTCCGGGTTCGAGGTGACCGTGCAGACCCTCGACGAGCTGGCCGCCGACCTGCCGGCAGAGGGTCTGCTGACCGTCGTCACGTCCAGCTACAACGGCAAGGCGCCGGACAACGCGCAGGCCTTCGACGACCTCGACATCCCGGCCGGGGCGCTCGACGGCGTCAGGTTCGCGGTCCTCGGCAACGGCAACACGCAATGGGCCACCTACCAGGCGTACCCGAAGCGGGTTTTCGAGAAGCTCGCGGCGGCCGGCGCGGAACCGGTCGTCGAACGCGGCGAGACCGACGCCTCCGGTGACTTCGACGGCATGGCCACCACCTGGCTGGAGGGGCTGTGGGCGGCGCTCGCCGCCGCCTACGGGACCGCGACGGCCGCCACCACCGGGCCGCGCTACTCGGTCGAGGTGCTCGGCGAGGACCAGATCCGGCCCGCCGTGGTCTCCGGCCAGGCCCACCCGGTCATGATCATGTCGGTGGAGGAGCTGGTCGGCGACCCCACCGGGCTGTGGGACTTCACCCGGGAGGCGCCCCGGCCGGGCGTCAAGGCGATCACCGTCCAGCTGCCCGAAGGGGTCGAGTACACCGCCGGCGACCACCTGGCCGTCTACGCCAAGAACGACCCGGAACTCGTCGACTGGGCGCTGCACACGCTCCGGGTGTCCCGCGACCTGGTGATCCGTCTCGGCCAGGACGGCGAGCGGCCCAGCGGACTGCCGATCGGGATCCCGGTCACCGCCGGTCTGCTGCTCACCGACTTCGTGGAACTCCAGGAGCCGGCCACCCGCGGCCAGATCGGGGTCCTCACCGAGCACACCCAGTGCCCGTGGACCACCCGGCAGCTGGCCGCCTGGACCGCGGACACCCCGGAGGCGCGCCAGGCGTACGCCGACGAGATCCTCGCGAAGCGGGTCTCGCTGCTCTCCCTGCTGGAGCGGTTCCCCGCGGTCGAGCTGCCGTTCGGGGTGTTCCTCGAGCTCGTCGGCACGATCCGGCCGCGGTTCTACTCCATCTCGTCGTCGCCCGCCGTCGACCCGTCACTCGTGACGATCACCGTCGGCCTGGTGGACGGGCCGTCCCGCACCGGCAACGGCCGGTACCGGGGCATGTGCTCCCAGTACCTGGCCCGCCTGTCGCCCGGTGACGTCTTCTACGGGCACGTCCGGGTGCCGGCGCCGCCGTTCCGGCTGCCCGCCGACCCGGCCACGCCGATGATCCTGATCGGTCCGGGCACCGGCTTCGCCCCGCTGCGCGGCTTCCTCCAGGAGCGGGCGCTGCTGGCCGATCGCGGTCCCGCCAAGCTGTTCTACGGCTGCCGGCACCCCGAGCACGACTGGCTGTACCGCCCGGAGATGGAGCAGTGGGCCGCCGACGGGGTGGCCGACCTGCACCTGGCCTTCTCGGCGGTGCCGGACCACCCGCACCGGTTTGTCCAGGAGGCCCTCGCCGAACAGGGCGACGCCGTGTGGGAGCTGCTGGAACGCGGCGCCCACATCTACCTGTGCGGCGACGGGGCCCGGATGGCGCCGGCCGTCCGCGACGAGCTCTACGCCATCTACCGCCGCCACACCGGCGCAACGGCCGAGCAGGCGGAGTCGTGGCTGAGCTCCCTCGAGGCGGAGGGCCGCTACCAGCAGGACGTCTTCGCCTAGCCGGCCGTCGTGGCGCCGGGCCGGTCCGGTCCGGCGCCACGAATCGCCTTCGGTACCCCGTACCGTCGCCGGGTCTTGATCTTGATTTTTGATCTCAGCCCGCATCGGCGGAAGGGCCGTCCGGGGCCGGGCTCTCCGGGGCGTCCGGGGACTCGCTCGTGGGCGGGGAGGAGACGCTGCTGCTGGCGGAAGGGCTGGTGGCCGACGGTCGCGGGGAGCGCGGACGGGTCGCCGGTGGAGGTTTGCGGCCGGTGGAGATCGACGGCGACGGGGTGGCGGACACGCTCGGGAAACCGGTCGGGCTCGGCGAGCCGGCCGGGGTGGGCGAGGTCGCCGCGGGCCCGACCGGGAACCAGCCGAGCGCATCGGCCACGGTGAGCGCGAACATCGAGACGGCGAGCAACGTCAGTACGACCGTGAGGATCGGCAGCCAGCGTGCGGGTCGTCGCGCGGGGATCACCGGGCTCTCGTCGACCGGTGTCCGGATGGGCGGCCGGCGCGGGATCGGGGCGGTGACCGGCTCGGTGGCCAGAAGCGCGGCACGCACCACGTCGTCGCCGCCCGCCGCGTTCGTCGCCGCGGCGGCCATCGCGGCGGCCGAGGGGGCCCGGTCGGTGGGATCCTTCGCGAGAGCCTGCTCGACCAGCTCGCGGACCGGCGCCGGAACGGCCGAAGGGAGCGGCGGCGGCACCTCCGAGACGTGGCGCAGCGCGATCGTGACAGCGTCGTCGCCGGTGAACGGGGGAGCCCCGGTCAGACAGTGGTAGGCGACGGCGCCCAGCGCGTACAGGTCGGCGGCCGGGCCGACCACCTGCTTGGACACCTGCTCAGGGGCGATGTAGCAGGCCGTTCCCACGACGTTGCGGGCGCCGGTCAGGGTCTGCGACGTCGCCGAACGGGCCACCCCGAAGTCGACCAGCACCACGTTGCCGTCCGGCTCGATGATCAGATTGCCGGGCGTGACGTCCCGGTGCACGATGCCCGCCCGGTGCGCGGCGTGCAGGGCCCGGCCCGCCTGGGCGACCACCGCCATGGTCTCGGCGGGGGACAGCGGGCCGCGCTCGTTCAGCCGCTGGTCCAGCGACTGGCCGTCGATGCGGGCCATCACCAGGAACGCGCCCTCGCCGGTGCTGCCGTAGTCGTACACCGCGGCGACACCCGGATGCCGCAGCGCGGCCATCGCCCGCGCCTCGTGCTCGAAGCGCTGGCGGAAACTCGCCTCCCCGGCAGTTCCGGCCAGCAGCATCTTCACCGCGACCGGACGGTTCAGGACGGTGTCGACGGCCCGCCAGACCTCGCCCATGCCCCCGGCGGCGATCCGGTCCTCCAACCGGTATCGCCCGCCAAGCGACTCTCCCGGGCCGGGCATGGATTCATCTTCTACGATCCATGCCCGTTCGCCTAGATCGGGAGGCGGGCGTCCAGGAGCGGGGCCAGCATCGCGGCGTACCGGGTGGTGATGTGGCTGCTGTCCCGCCAGGTCAGGATGTTGCCGACCACGGCCGGGCAGACGTCGCCGGCACAGAACCACGGCCGGGTCTCGATCACCGTGACCCCGCTCTTCCGGGCCTGCTGCGACACCAGCGCCTGCCGCGGCGGGAAGGCGAACGCCTCGGCCGCCGGGCGGGCGCACTTCGACGCCCGGTCCGAATGGGCGGCCAGGCACTCCGGAGCGTCCTTGCCCGGCCACGGGGTGTCCTCGATCATCACGAGCGCGGTGCCCTTGGCCCTGATGGCCTTGAAGGTGGCGGCCCAGCCGGCCACCCACAGCGCGTCCCGCTCCTCGGCGGTGCCCTCGTCGATCCGGTTGCCGGCCGCGTCCAGGAGGCCGCCGTTGTTGTTGCCGTTCGAGGCGATCACCACCATCTTCGGGTGGGTCCGCTTGATCTCGGCGAGGACGGTGTCGCGCCACTGGCTGCACTCGTCGTACGGGCGCTTGAAGACCTGGGCGTACGTCCGGACCACCGGCGCCTGGCAGGCGCTCTTGGTGCGGACCATCAGCCTCCAGCCGTGCTGTTCGGCGATCGCGTCCATGGCCGGGTACCAGTGCGCGGCGTGCGAGTCGCCGAACAGGTACACCATCTCCTTGCCGGCCGGGTCGCCGAAGACGCACTCGCCGGGGGCGGTCACGTCCGCGTACTCCAGGTGACACTTGCTCGGGTAGTACTTCGGCAGGTCGTAGTGGGCGCGCTGCACCTTCGGCGTGACGTTCGCCGGCAGCTCACCCATGCCGGCCGACTCGGCGATGATCCGCTTGAGCTCCGCCTCCGGTTCGGCGGCCGCCGCCACCGCCTTGGCGGTGTTCACGGCCGCGTCGCCCTTGGCCAGCTGCGGCGGCTTCATGGCGCCGGCCTGCGCGACCAGGGCGGCGGTCATCGACAGGGCCAGACCGACCGCGATACCGCGGCGGGCGCCCTTCTTGACCCACGCGTGGTTCCGGACCGGATTCTCCACCAGGTGGTACGACCCGATCGCCAGCACCAGCGCGCCCGCCGACAGGCCGAGGTTGAGCGGTACGTTCGGTTCCACGTCCAGCATGGACGGGACGATCATCAGGATCGGCCAGTGCCACAGGTACCAGCTGTAGGAGTACTTGCCGATCTGCTGGAACGGCCAGGTGCCGAGCAGGGTCACGGCGCCGCCGCGGGGTGCCGCGCAGCCGCCGGCGATGATCGCCGCGGCGCCCAGCACCGGCAGGGCCGCGGCCGAACCGGGGAACGGGGTGGCCTCGTCGTACATCAGCGCCGAGGCCACCACAGCCGCGAGACCCGCCCAGGTCAGGCCGGCGGCCAGCGGCCGGGGCAGGCCGGCCAGCCGGCTCGCGCCGATCGCCACCAGGGCGCCGATGCCCAGCTCCCAGGCCCGGGTGTGCGCCCCGAAGTACGCCCACGGCGCCGACGACTCGGTCACCTGGATGCTGGTGATCAGCGACGCCACCACGACCAGGCACAGGGTGACGACCACCGCGGCACGGCGTTTGCCCCACAGCAGCGCGAAGATCAGCAGGAGCAGCGGCCAGACCAGGTAGAACTGCTCCTCCACCGCCAGCGACCAGAAGTGCTGCAGCGGGGACGGGGCGGCGTCGGCGTTCATGTACTGGACGCCCTCGTGCGCCAGCCGCCAGTTGATCCCGTAGAAGGTCGCGTAGATCGCGTCCGAGGCGATCGACGGGAACCGGGTCGCCGGCAGCCACAGCCAGCTGCCCACCACGGTGACCAGCAGAACCACGGTCGACGCGGGCAACAGCCGGGTGGCGCGCCGGGCGTAGAAGGTGGCCAGCGAGATCCGGCCGGTCCGGGTCAGCTCCTTGAGCAGCAGCGTGGTGATCAGGAAGCCGGAGATCACGAAGAACACGTCGACACCGACGTAGCCCCCGGCCAGCCCCGCGATCCCGGCATGCGACAGCACCACGAGAGTCACCGCGACGGCCCGCATGCCCTCGATGTCCGGCCGGAACCTGAGGTGTGGCTGGGCCGGCCTGACCTCGTTCTCCGGTCGGAGTGCCGCGGTTTGCGTGTCGTGGATAACCGACATGTCCTGCCTAAGGGAACTCAGTGCCGCCGGTCCGCCCGGAGGGTTAGCTGAGAGATCTTACATATTCGGCCCAAAGCTTGCACACAGCTCTTTCATCGGTTGTTCACGAGCCGGTCGGCCGGGTCAGCGGCCTCGTTCCGGTCGGTTTCGGTCTCGTCCTCCCTGGGCCCGCTGGTCTCGTCGCCGTCGGGCGTCTGCTCCGGTGTGGACGGTTCCCCGGTCGTCGGCTCCGTGGTCGGCTCGGTCCCGCTCTCCGCGGGCCGGGTGGGCGTCCGGCTCGGTTCGGGACTGGCAGACTTCTTCGATTTCGGAGTTTTGTCCTGATAGTCTGCCTTGTTGTCCGGCCCGGCTTCCCTGTCCGTCTGCTCCACGGTCCGGGGCGCCGAACTCGCCGGAGCCTCGGGCACGACCCGGTCGATCCGCTCCCGGCCACCGAAGAGCCCGAACGGATCCGCCGCGGCGACCACACCGGCCACCCCGAGGATCACGGCCGCCGCCACCGCGAGAACCCGCTGCCGCCGCCGGATCCACTCCCCGGACGCTCCTCCCCGCTCCCCGGCCCCGCCGCCGATGCCGGCGCCGGCCCCTTCGGCGCCCGTTCCGGCGCCGGCCCCTTCGCCCGGCGCCACTGTGCCGTCCGGACCGTCCGCCGCGGTGATGCTCGGCGTGGCGGCCCAGCCCTCGGTCACGGCCGCAGTCTGGCCGGTGGTGTGAGCCTCCGGCAGGGCCTCCGGCAGGGCCTCCGGCAGGGCCTCCGGCAGGGCCTCCGGCAGGGCCTCCGGCAGGGCCTCCGGCAGGGCCTCCGGCAGGGCCTCCGGCAGGGCCTCCGGCAGGGCCTCCGGCAGGGCCGGGTTCGGCGTGGCGGCCCAGCCCTCCGTTGCGGCCGCGGTCTGGCCGGTGGTGTGAGCCTTCGGCAGGGCCGGGCTCGGCGCGGTCGATCGCTGCTCGGGGACGGCGGGGCTCGCGCCGGTCGAGCCCGGCCTGATGGTCTCGCTTTCCTCCGGGGTCGTTCCGGCGGGGACGACTCCGGCGATGCCGAACCAGGGCGCTCCGGTCCTCGTTTTCGCGAGACCGCCGTTGCCGGGCTCGAACGGCGTCGCTGGGGCGGGTGCTTCCCCGGCCTGGTTCGTGAGTTCCGCGGCCGCTGCCGAGGCTGCCACGGCCATGGCTCCGGCGGACGGGAAGCGCGCCGCCGGATCCTTCGCCAGCGCGGTACGGACGAGCCCGCTCACCTCGGGCGACACGTCGTCCGGCAGCGGCGGCGGCTCCTGATCGAGATGCTGGAGGACGATCGCGATCGGGTTCTTGCCGAGGAACGGCGGACGCCCGGCAAGACAGTGGAACGCCAGAGCACCCAACGCGTAGATATCCGCGGCCGGCCCGGCCTCCCGCTCCGTCACCTGCTCCGGCGCGATGTAGAGGGCGGTCCCGACCACCTCCCGCGCCCCGGTCAGGGTGCCGGAATGGGCGGATCGCGCCACCCCGAAGTCGACCAGGACCACCGTGCCGTCCGGCTCGACCAGCAGGTTGCCGGGTTTGACGTCCCGGTGCACGATCCCGGCGGTATGTGCGGCCGCCAGGGCCGAGGCCGCCTGCGCCACGAGCGACATGGTCTCGGCCGGGGTGAGGTGGCCGCGCTCGGCCAGAATCCGGTTCAGCGGCTGCCCGTCGACCCGGGCCATGACCAGGTAGGCGTCCTCGGTCCCGGTGCTGCCGAAGTCGTACACCGCGACCACACCGGGGTGGCGCAGGGCCGCGAGCGCGCGCGCCTCGTGCCGGAATCGTCGCTGGAAGCCGGCATCGCTGGCCCGGTCGGCGAGCAGGGTCTTGACCGCGACGGCCCGTCCCAGAACGGTGTCGGTCGCCTGCCAGACCTCGCCCATGCCGCCGGAGGCGATGCGATCGTCCAGCCGGTAACGTCCGCCGAGCAACTCTCCGGGGTGAGGCATGAATATCCCTCTACCCAGGAGAGTTCGCGGCTATCCGTCCACGCTCATGGCCCGGTGTAGAGAACGGCGTCGATCTCGATGTCGAAACCGACCAGCGGCACGGGCAGCGTCGTGCGCACGGGACGGTGCTCGCCCTTGATGTACTCCTGGTAGATCTCGTTCATCTCCGCGAAGTCGCCTAAGTCACGCAGGTAGACACCCACCCGCACGGCGTCGTCCAGGCTCGAACCGGCGGCCTCGGCCACCGCCGCCAGGTTGCGGAACGCCGCGTGCGCCTGCTCGGCGAAGCTGCCGGTCACCCAGGTGCCGTCCGGCAGCGCGGGGACCGCCCCGGCCAGATAGATCGTGTCGCCGGCGACGACGGCGTGCGAGTAGGGACCTCCGGCGGGCGCCGCCTTGTCGGTCATCACAGCGCGCTTGGGCATCAGGAACTCCTCGGTTTCGGTCTCGGGAACTGATCGGCCAGCCCGTCGACGTCGACGAGTGGCGTGGTGAGCAGGGCACGGATGTCGTGATCGCGGCGCGCCAGGGCGGCATGCTGTGCGTCGGTCAGCGGGATCCACGGCGCGGGCGGCGCGGACAGCTTCGGCGGCAGCGGCCGGCCGTCCACATAGGTGGAGTGGTTGATCAGGCGGAGCGGGGAGATCCGGACCTGGCGGTGCGCGTCGGAGACCGGGAACGGCTCCTCCCGTACTTCGAAGATCGCGAAGTCGGCCGGAGCGCCGACCGTGAGCGAACCGCCGGGGAGGCCCAGCGCCCGCGCCGGGTGTGTGGTCGCCGCGGCAACCACCTCGGGCAGCGTCATCCCGGCCGCGAGCAGCTTCGCCATGGTGGTCGGCAGGTCGAAGGCCGGCCCGTGCAGGGACCGGGCGTGCAGGTCGGTCGAGACGGTGAACGGCAGCAGCCCCGCCTCGAGTTGGGCCTCCAGCACGTCGAAGGCGAACCCACCGGAGCCGTGGCCGATGTCGAGCAGGACACCGCGTTCGGCAGCGGCCCGGATCGCCGGGCCCAGCGGCGTGGCGATGCCGCTCGCACAGTGCGTCACGATGTCGCCGGGGCGCAGCAGATCGAGCACCTCCCCCAGTGCGGGCGGGGACGTGCCGATGTGGACCATGACCGGCACCCCGCAGGCGTCCGCTGCCGCGAGCCCGCGGCGCAGCGGCTCCACTCCGTTGTCGCCCACCGTGTCGGCGTCGATGCGGACCTTCACCCCGACCAGCAGATCGCGGTTCGCCTGGATCGTGTCGATCGCCAGGGCGGTGTCGCAGTTCGCCGGATCGCGGCACTCGCCGGTGCGCCCGGCCAGCCCCACCGCGGAGATGTTGAGCAGCGCCGGGATCCGCACGGTGGCCGACTCGGCGGTGCGCCGCAGGCCGGCCAGCGTGAACGCTCCCGCCGAACCCGCGTCCACCCAGGTGGTGACCCCGGACCGCCAGGCGACGGCATCCGGATCGATCCCCCAGTAGCCCGGCCCGACATGCGTGTGCAGATCGATCAGGCCCGGGGTGACCAGGCGGCCGGTCACGTCGACGACCCGGCGTGCGTCGCGGGGCAGGCCGGTGCCGACCGCCGCGATCCGCCCGTCGCGGATCCCCAGCTCCTGATCGCCGCCGGTCAGCAGCAGGTCGAATCTCATCCTTGAGCACCGCCGTCGGACGACGACACCGCGGGGGAGCCGCTCGCGGTGAGCGCGGCGGTGATCGTCAGGCGGTAGAGGCGGGCGGGGCGGCCCTTGTGATGTGGCTGGGTGCTGCCCTCCGCGACGGCCAGACCCGCCTCGGTGAGCTTGCGGATGAGCCGCCGGCCGCTCGGGTCGGTGATGCCGAGTGCCTCCGCCACCTCGCCGGGTGAGACCGGCCGGCCCGCGAGGGAACGCTCCAGCGCGGTGAGACGAGACAGTGTGGCCGGGCTCAGGCCTGCCCGGCCGGCCAGCTCTTCCAGGCCGCCGTGCTGCCGGTAGGTGTACGTGAGTGGTGATCCGCCCGCACCGCCCATCGGGCCGATCACCACGCCGTCGTCGGTGATCAGGTAGGCGGTGGGGGCGCCGTCGCGCTCGGCCCGGTCGGCCGCCTGCTCGGCGAGGGACACGCTGTGCCGGGCCGAGGGGCCGATGCCGAACCCGGCGAACGCGCCCACCGGCCCGCCTTCGCGCTCGGTGGTGTCGTGCCAGGAGACCGGGGCCGTCACCCAGTGCCGGGTGAACCTCTCGAAGACGGCGGCCGGCGCGAACGCCACCACGTCACGTGTGCCGTGCTCCTCGATCCAGGCGTCGCCCAGCTCGGGGGCCTCCGCCAGAGCGCGGCGCAGGGCGGCTCGCGCGCCGGTCTCCGGGGAGCGAAAGACCGCGGCCGCGAACCGCTGCTCGTCGGCTCGCCGCCGACGGATCCGTAGAGCCAGCTCGTGCAGGTCGGCGCGGATCGTGCCGGGGGTGGCCAGCGCGTGCAGGACGGCGGCGCGGCCGTCGAGGGCGGCGGCGACACCGGTCCGCACGGTGATCACATAACCCGCGCCGGTGCCGTCCAGGTGGGCACGGTGGAACCGCACCACCTCGGCGAGCGACTGCTCCGGGTCGAACGGCAGCGTGGCGACGGCGGAACGGTCGAGATCGAGCGCCGCGGCGACCTCGTCGACCGTCTCGGTGGCGAACGTGTCGATGCTGACCGGGGTGGCCGGCCAGCCGTTGCCGCGAGCCCGGGCCCAGGCCAGGGCCAGGTCGAGAGCGGCCGACCGGGTGACCGCGACGGGCAGGCCGGCGGGGATCAGGTCACGGGCCCGCGACCAGGGGACCAGGCCGAGCAGCAGGCCGTCGAGCCCGCCGGTGGCCAGCAGCTCGCCGACCCGGTCGCGGATCTGCTCCTCGCTCTCGTAGACGGCCCAGGAGAAGGAGACGCCGGTGAGCGTGCGCGCGGCCTCGGCGAAACGCTCCCGATGGCCGGCGTGCACCACCAAACCGATGATCATCGCCGCTCCCCTTGTGGTTCGTATGTGGTGCGTATTAGCGTCCTCCATGACGAAGGTGTGGTCAAGGAGGTTCCGTGAACGAACCAGTTACGAGCCTGATCCCGCTCCCGCGAGCGGTGAGCGGTTCGCCCGGGACCTTCCGGTTGGAGACCACCACCAGCCTGTCAACCGCTCCGGGGACGGAGGCGGTCTCCGGATGGTTGCGGGCGGCGCTCAGCCCGGCGACCGGTTGCCCGCTGCCACCCGGAGAGGGCGGCATCCGGATGCGTCTCGATCCGGGCCTTCCGTCCGAGGGCTACCTTCTCGACGTGACCCCGGCCGGCGTGCACATCGCGGGCGGCTCGGCGGCGGGCGTCTTCTACGGAGCGCAGACGTTGCGCCAGCTCCTGCCCCCGGCGGCGCTGCGCCGGGCGGCGATCTCGGCCGGCCCCTGGGAGATCCCCGCTCAGCGGATCACGGACGAGCCGAGGTTCGCCTGGCGTGGCGTGCTGCTCGACGTGGCCCGCCACTTCATGCCCGTCTCCGACGTGCTCCGCTTCATCGACCTGGCCGCCTTCCACAAGCTCAACGTGCTGCATCTGCACCTCACCGACGACCAGGGGTGGCGGATCGAGGTTCCCGGCCTGCCCCGGCTCACCGAGGTCGGCTCGTGGCGGTCCACCAGCATGCTCGGCTCGCGTGGCCACGAGCGCTATGACGGGCGGCCGCACGGGGGCTGCTACACGACCGCCGACCTGCGCGAGATCGTGGCGTTCGCGGCCGCCCGCCACATCACCGTCGTCCCCGAGATCGACATGCCGGGCCACATGCAGGCGGCCATCGCGGCCTACCCCGCGCTGGGCAACGGGTTCGCGGGCCCGGTGCGCAGCGCCTGGGGGATATCCGAGCACGTCCTGAATGTCGGCCCGGAGGCGCTCGACTTCTGCCGGGCCGTGCTCGACCACGTCTGCGACGTCTTCCCCGGTGAGCTGATCGGCATCGGCGGCGACGAGTGCCCGACCACGGAGTGGCGGGACAGCCCGTCCGCCCGGGAGCGGATCCGCGCCGAGGGCCTGGCCGGGCCGCACGAGTTGCAGCCCTGGTTCACCGCCCGGCTGGCCGAGCATCTCGCCACCCGGGGCCGCCGGTTGTTCGGGTGGGACGAGATCCTGGCCGGTGGGGCGCCACCCGGCGCGGTCGTCGCCGCCTGGCGGGGGCGTGCGCCCACCAGCCATGCGGTTCGCGCCGGGCATCAGGTGGTGGCCTGTCCCGACATCGCGGTCTACCTCGACTACCGGCAGTCCGACGATCCCGGGGAGCCGACACCGGTCGGCACCCGGCTGACCCTCGCCGACGTGTTCGCGTTCGACCCCGTCCCGGACGGGCTCAGCGAGTCCGAGGCGGCCCTGGTGCTCGGCGGGCAGGCCAATGTCTGGACCGAGCATATGGAGTCCGCCCGCCGGGTCGACTACCAGGCCTTTCCCCGGCTCTGCGCGTTCGCCGAGACGGTCTGGGGGCCGCCCGGGCGGGACTTCGCCGGCTTCTCCGCGCGGCTGCCCGCCCATCTGGCCCGTCTCGACGCGCTCGGCGTCGGTTACCGGCCGCTCACCGGCCCCCGGCCGTGGGACGCCCGGCCCGACGCCCCGGGCCACCCCCGTGACCTGGCCGGGCGGCTCGCCGAGCTGCACGAGATGACCGCCGGCCTGCGGCGGGTGGCGACATGACGGCCCCCGTCTCAGGGCAGCATCGGCAACAGCCGGCGGGCCAACCGCAGCGGGCGGCCGGTCATGACCCCGTCTCCTTCGAAGGTCCACACCTCGGAGAGCACCGCCTGCACGAAGCCCCAGGCCACCACCCGGTCCATCGGGATGCCGAGGCCGTCGGCGAGCTGCTCCATCCGGGCCGGGGCCAGGTCGAGGACGGTGTCGTCCGGGTCGAGCGGATCGGGGTTGTAGAGCATGGCGCCGACCTCGTAACCGGGATCGCCGACCACTCCGTGCGGGTCGATGGCCAGCCACGGTTCCCGTTCCGCGGCCAGCACGTTGTCGTGGTGCAGGTCGCCGTGCAGCACCACCCGATCGGTGGCGCTCGAGCAGAGTTCGGTGAAGAGACCTCCGGCCCGTTCCACGAGATGCCGGGGGAGGGGACCGTCACCGGGGAAGCGGCGCAGGTGCCTGGCGAAGGAGGCGCTGCGATCGGCGAGCTCGGGCAGCGGCACGTCCGGCGGCGCCGGGCGGTGCAGCCGTTCGGCGACCTCGATCAGGGCGGCCGTCGCCGCTTCGTCGCGTGCCGGCGCGAGGGCGCTCACCGGAGTGCCGGGCCTGGCCTCCTCCAACAGCAGAGCGCCCCGGGCCTCGTCGCGGGCCAGCACGGTGATCGCCCCGCGGCCGGCGAAACACTCCAGCGCCGCCGCCTCGTCCCGGAGGTGGTCACTGTCCGGGACGCCCAGTTTGAGGACCGCGGTCGTTCCGTCCGCGCGGCGGACCCGGGTCACCCAGTTCATGCTCAGTGGGAGACGGCCGGCCGGCCGCAGCTCCCAGTCGCGCATCACCCGGTCGGCGATGTCGGGCAGGTCAGCCAGCCACTGGCTACCGAAGGCACCCCAGCACTCCTCGACATTGCGGACAAACAAATCGGGGAGCGCGATATCGACCATGAAGTGCAGTCTGGCAGCCGACGGCGAAGGGGCGCGAAATGACGATCGACTGGCGGAGCAAGGGCTTCTGGGCTCCGGGGGAGGCGAGGGACCCCGCCCGGCTCGCGGCCGAACGGCCGGGCATCTTCGACGGTGGCTTCACCTGGCCGCTGCTGGTGGTCCGGCGGGATGCGGTGGAGGCGAACATCGCCACGATGGCGGCCTACTGCCGGCGGCACGGGCTGGAGTTCGCCCCGCACGCCAAGACCACGATGGCCCCGGGCCTGCTCGACGCTCAACTACGGGCCGGGGCGTGGGGGATGACCGTGGCCACGCCCAACCAGGCGCTGGTGATGCGGCGGCTCGGGGTGGAGCGGGTGCTGATCGCCAACGAGATCCTCGACCCGACGGCGCTGCGCTGGCTGGCCACCGAGAGCGCCGCCGGATGGGAGGTCTACTTCCAGGTCGACTCCCTCGCCGGCGTGGATGCGGCGGCCGCGACGGGTGGGCCGTTGCGGGTCCTCGTCGAGCTGGGGCACGCCGGCGGGCGGACCGGGGTGCGGACCCTCGACGAGATGGAGACGGTGGCCCGGGCCGTCGCCTCCGCTCCCGGGCTGGAGCTCGCCGGAGTCACCGGATATGAGGGCCAGCTGCCCGACAAGGACGGTGTGGACGCCTTCCTGGACCGGCTCGTCGCGGGCGTGGCCCGGCTGAGCGGAGCCGGCCTGCTGCCGGAGCGCCCGATCGTCTCGGCCGGGGGCAGCGCCTGGTTCGACCGGGTCGCCGACAAACTCGCCGGCCTCGACGTGGCGGCCCGGCTCGTTCTGCGCAGCGGCGCCTCGGTCACCCACGACGACGGCTTCTACCGGGAGCGGACTCCGTTCGTCCGGGTGCCCGACGAGGGCCCGCTCGACGCGGCCCTGGAGATCTGGGCACAGGTGCTCTCGGCACCCGAGCCGGGGCTGGCGCTCGCCGGCATGGGCAAGCGGGACGCCCCGTTCGACGAGGGACTACCGGTGCCCCTGGAGATCCGGCGACCAGACGGGGTGGTCGAGTCAGCGAAGGGCCTGCGGGTCACGAAACTGAACGATCACCACACCTATCTCCAGGTCGAGGGGGTCCTCCTCGGACCGGGTGATCTGGTGCGGTTCGGGATCTCGCATCCGTGCACCGCCTTCGACAAATGGCGGGACATCCCGGTCGTCGACGAGCAGCGGCGGGTGGTCGACGTGCTGCACACCTATTTCTGAGGGGGGTTCGGTCAGCAGGCGGGCGTAGGTCTCCGTCGGCCGGCGGTAGAGCGGCAGACGCCGGCCCAGCGCGCCGACCGCCATCGGTGAGACGAGCGCGAGCCGGAGCTTGCCGCGCGAGAGGCTTCCGGAGCTTGCCGGACAGGAAGTGGCCGGAGCCTGCCGATAGGTGGGAGCGACCGCCTGCCAGGCAGGCGGTAATCGAGAAGCGTGCGGGAGACCGTCGTGCCAGACTGCCGCCCGTGACGACGTTGACCCTGTGGCGGCCGACCGGCCCGAGGGAGCTGGAGCTGGTCCGTTCCTCGGGATGGCGGCGCTGGCCACCACGCCTGCCGGACCAGCCGATCTTCTATCCGGTGCTGAACGAGGACTACGCGATCATGATCGCGAGGGATTGGAACGTCCCGGCTTCCGGAACCGGGTATGTGACCCGGTTCGAGGTCGACGCCGGGTTCGCCGCCCGGTACCCGGTCCGGCAGGCCGGTGGCGACAGCATCCTCGAGTTGTGGGTTCCGGCCGAGGAACTCGACGAGTTCAACGATCACATCGTCGGCCTCATCGAGGTAGTGCGCGAGTTTCGATGAGAGAGGTGTTCGGGCAGGGCGCCTATCGGGTGCGGTTCGACTGGGGGCCGGCCGGGGCGGAACGGATCGCCGACGGTGCCGCCTGTGTGGTGGTTGTCGACGTGCTGTCCTTCACCACGGCCCTCACCGTGGCGGCGGAACACGGCATCTCGGTGCTGCCCTACCGCTGGCGCGACGCGTCCGCGGTGGCCGAGGCCGCCCGGCACCGGGCCGAACTCGCGGTCGGCCGGATGGAGGCGAGATCGGCGGAGACCGTCAGCCTCTCGCCGCCGACCATCGCCCGAGCGGCGGCGCACCGGCGCATCGAGCGGCTCGTCCTGCCCTCGCCCAACGGCTCGGCGATCTCCGCCCGCATGGCGGCGATCGGCGCCACGGTGGTCGGTGTGAGCCTGCGCAACTCAGCGGCCGCCGCCGCATGGGTCCGGCAGCGGGCGGCGGGGCGGCCGATCGCCGTGGTCGCGGCGGGTGAACGCTGGCCGGACGACTCGCTGCGCCCGGCCGCCGAGGACCTCTGGGGCGCGGGCGCGTTCCTCGACGCTTTCGTCGCCCATCGACCGGAGCCGGACGACGTGTCCTTCGAGGCCGGTGCGGCCATCGCGGCGTACCGGGCGGTCGCCGCCGATCTGCCGGCCGCGCTGGCCGCGTCCGTCTCCGGGCGGGAGCTGGCCGCGAGGGGTTTCGAAGCCGACGTCGCGACCGCCGCCGATGCCGGCGCGAGCACCGTCGTCCCGGTCCTTGGTGACGGTTGGTTCCGCCCGCACCCCGCCGGTGCGGCGGGCGCGTAGCCGCGGGAAACCCGGGCCTGCGTAACCGGCCGGGATGGTCGGTGTGGTGGGCGCGGGAAACCCGGGGGCCTGCGTAACCCGGCCGGGATGGTCGGTGTGGTGGGCGCGGGGGAGGTCGGGGGCCTGCGTAACCCGGCCGGGATGATCGGTGCGATGGGCGAGGGGGATGCGCGACCGGCCGGCATGGTCGGTGCGGTAGGCGGGTGAGGCGGGAGAAATCATGGGGCTGAGCAACCGGGGAGAGTGACGGCAATCAGTCGCCTCACCGGGGGATGGCCGCTGAGATCGACGGTGTTTATGGTGATTGAGCGCCGATAGACCGCTTTCTCCATCTGCGTCGCCGGAGTCGAATATGCCCGTTTTCCGTGCAGCCGCCAGCGATCCCGCCGCCCATCAGCCATCACCGCCGGACCCCGCGACCCCGGGTCCCGGGGCCGCTCCCCGGCCGGCCGCCGGACCTTCCTCCGGTACGACCTACCCGACTGGCCCGCACCCCACTGCCGGCCACTCCGGTCACGCCTACGGCAGTGCCTCCGCGCATCCCGGAGCGTCGGTATACGCCGGTGGGGCGGCCCACCCGGGATCGCCGGGACCGGCCGGCGGGAGCGCGCCGGCCTATCCGCGCGGCTCGCAGTACGGCGGCGAGCCGGGGCAGCCGAGAATTCCGAGGCAGCACGGTGCGCCGGGCCAGCACGGTGTGCCGGGCCAGCACGGTGCGCCGGGCCAGAACGGGGGTGCCGGTCACCCGGCCGCCCAGCGCCATTCGGCCGCCTGGGCGGCTCCGGATCCGGCCGCCCAGGAGGGGCCCACCCAGCCACTGGGAACGCCCCATTCCCCGAGCCCGGCCGCGGAGCGTGCCAAAGCGGCGAACGAACCCACCGCGCCCCCCGAAGCGGCGAACGAGGACGCCCAGCCCGTCAAGGAGCCGAAGGAGCCGAGGGCGAAGGTACGGAAGACGCCACGGCGGGCGACGGTCGCTCTCGCCGTACTCCTGAGTCTGCTGGCCCTGGCCGGCTCGGTGGCGGCGGTGGCGCTCGCATGGCGTACGAAAGAAGTGAAGGAAGCGAAAGAAGAAGCAACGCCCGGCCCGGCCCCCGAGCGACCCGATGAATATCGGGTCTCCTATGCCAAGGAGCCGTTGCGGATCCAGCTGGCCTGCGCCGCGGTCCTCCACCTGGACCTCGACGAACCTCGCGCCGACGCCGCGGAGAACCTGGCCGATCTGCGGTACGAGAGCCGCTGCGGCACCCAGCCGCCGCAGCTGAGTCTCGGCCCGGGCGCCGCCGGGGGCAGCCGGCACGCCAGCGCCGACACCGACGCCGAGGGATGCGACCGGGCGATCCGGACCAGCCCGCTCGGGCAGGGCCTGCGCGTCGAGGTCGCGAAGGGTACGGCGCTGTGCGTGCTGACCGCGGCGACACCGGCCGAGCTGGTGCTCGTGGAGATCGTCGAGGTCGGCGGCTCCGGCAGTGCCGGTCTGCGCGCCACATCGTGGCAGATGCCGACAGTGCGGTGACCGGCCCGTGCCACGCGGCGCGGGCGCTCCTGACAGAATGTCGGGTGCGCCCCGCGAACTCTGTTAGGAGACGTTTCCGTGATCCGTACCCATGACGCCGGCACTCTGCGCGCGAGCGACGCCGGCACGACGGTGACGCTCGCCGGGTGGGTCGCGCGTCGGCGCGACCACGGCGGTGTCATCTTCGTCGACCTCCGCGACGCCTCGGGTGTGGTGCAGGTGGTGTTCCGCGAGGAGGACGCGCACGCGCTGCGCAACGAGTTCTGTGTGAAGGTCGTCGGCGAGGTCAGCGCCCGCCCGGCCGGCAACGAGAATCCGGAGCTGGTCACCGGCGCGATCGAGGTGGTCGCCAGCGAGCTGACCGTGCTCTCCGAGGCGGCCCCGCTGCCGCTGCCGGTCGACGACACGGTCACCGCCTCGGACGACCTCCGCCTCAAGTACCGCTACCTGGACCTGCGCCGTTCCGGTCCGGCGAAGGCGCTGCGCCTGCGCAGCCGCGCCAACCAGATCGCCCGCGAGGTGCTGCACGCCCGCGACTTCAACGAGATCGAGACGCCGACGCTGACGCGTTCGACGCCGGAGGGCGCCCGCGACTTCCTGGTCCCGGTCCGCCTCCAGCCCGGCACCTGGTATGCACTGCCGCAGTCCCCCCAGCTGTTCAAGCAGCTGCTGATGGTGGCCGGCATGGAGCGGTACTACCAGATCGCCCGCTGCTACCGCGACGAGGACTTCCGCGCCGACCGGCAGCCCGAGTTCACCCAGCTCGACATCGAGATGTCGTTCGTCACGCAGGACGACGTCATCGCGCTCGGCGAGGAGATCGTCTCCCGCCTGTGGAGCGAGCTCGCCGACTACCAGGTGCAGCTGCCGATCCCGCGGATCACCTGGACCGACGCGATGAACCGCTACGGATCCGACAAACCCGATCTCCGGTACGGGGTGGAGCTGGTCGAGCTCACCGACTACCTTCGCGGCACCGCCTTCCGGGTGTTCGCCGGCGCGATCGACGCGGGCGGCTACGTCGGCGCGGTCGTCATGCCGGGCGGCGCGTCGCAGACCCGTAAGGAGCTGGACGGCTGGCAGGACTGGGCGAAGGCGCGCGGCGCCCGTGGCCTGGCCTACGTGGTGCTGGACTCCGAGACGGGCGAGCCGAAGGGCCCGGTCGCGAAGAACCTGTCGCCGGAGCACCTGGCGGGTCTCGCCGACCAGGTCGGGGCGAAGCCGGGCGACGCCGTCTTCTTCGCCGCCGCGGCCGAACGGCGGGAGGCGCAGGAGCTGCTCGGCGCGGCCCGGATCGAGATCGCCAAGCGGGCGAAACTGATCGACGAGTCCGCCTGGGCGTTCTGCTGGGTGGTCGACGCGCCGATGTTCGAGAAGACGGACGACGGTGGCTGGACCGCGGTGCACCACCCGTTCACCTCGCCGAACGAGGAGTGGGAGGCGCGCTTCGAGGAGGCGCCGGACCAGGCCCTTGCGTACGCGTACGACATCGTCGTCAACGGCAACGAGATCGGCGGCGGATCGGTCCGTATCCACCGTGCCGACGTCCAGAGCCGGGTCTTCGACCTGCTCGGCATCACGCCGGAGGAGGCCGCGGACAAGTTCGGCTTCCTGCTGGAGGCGTTCAAGTACGGCCCGCCGCCGCACGCCGGCATCGCGCTCGGCTGGGACCGGACCTGCATGCTGCTCAGCGGCAACGACTCGATCCGTGAGGTCATCGCGTTCCCGAAGACCCGCGGCGGCTTCGACCCGCTGACCACCGCGCCCACGCCGATCACCGCCCAGCAGCGCCTGGAGGCCGGGATCGACGCCAAGCCGAAGGCCACCGCGGGCACCCCGGGCACCGACGGCCAGGCGGTTCCGGTCCTGCACTCGAACTGAGTCGTCCGTGAGGGCCGGTCGCGGGGGATGCGCCCGGCGGCCGGCCCTCACGTTTCAGGAACCCCACCGGTCGGGTATCAGCGGGTCACAGGCTCTCTGACACCCCCCGGAGGAACCATCATGCTCGCCATCGCAGCCGCCGTCGTCTTCGGCGTCTACCTTCTCGCCGACCTGCTCGACACCAACTTCGGCGCTCCCGACCTGTTCAACTTCTCGACCATGGCGTCGCTCGGCCTGCTGCTCGTCTCGCTGTACCTCGCGGGCATCGGCAGCGGCCCGCGTGCCGGTGCGGGTACGGGTTCCGGCCGCCGCTTCTACGGCCGTCGCCCCGGCCGCGGCTGATTCCCGCGGCCGTTCGGCCGCGACCTCCGGCCACTGGCGGCCTGCCCTTCCCCGGCGGCCGCCAGCCGTGTCCGCACACTCTGCGTGAGGCCGTCGTGGCTGCTCGGGAGCGTTTCCACAGGGCGGTGGTCCGCATTGCGGATCGGGCCGCCATGGCCGGTACTGTCGTTTGTGATGGAAACGGACGGGCTCTTCTCCCTCGCATCGCCGGAGGCGCCGACCGCTGGTCCGGCCGCCGCCGGGACCGCCGGATTCGGCTCGCCCTCCGGCGACGCGCCGCTCCCGGTGCGGATGCGGCCGGCCTCCCTCGACGAGCTGGTCGGGCAGAAGCATCTGCTCGCTCCCGGCGCCCCGCTGCGCCAGCTGGTGACCGGCGCGAGCCCGATGTCGGTGATCCTCTGGGGCCCGCCCGGCACCGGCAAGACCACCATCGCGCATCTGGTGGCCAACGCCACGGATCGCAAGTTCGTCGCCATGTCGGCGCTGACCGCCGGCGTCAAGGACGTGCGCGCGGTGATCGACACGGCCCGCCGCGAGCGACGTTACGGCGGCCCGCCGACCGTCCTGTTCATCGACGAGGTGCACCGCTTCAGCAAGACCCAGCAGGACTCGCTGCTCGCCGCGGTCGAGGACCGCACGGTCACCCTCCTGGCCGCGACCACGGAGAACCCGTACTTCTCGGTCATCTCGCCCCTGCTCTCCCGCTGCGTGCTGCTCACCCTCCAGTCCCTCGACGAGCAGGACGTGCGCGAGCTCATCCGGCGCGCGATCGCCGACGAGCGCGGGCTGGGCGGTGCGGTCACCCTTTCCGCCGAGGCAGAGGACCATGTGGTACGGCTGGCGAGCGGCGATGTTCGCAAAGCCCTCACGGCGCTGGAGGCCGCGGCCGGAAGCGCCCTGGCCCAGGACGTCAGGGAGATCGATCTCGCCACCGCGGAGAAGGCGGTCGACGTCGCCGCGGTCCGTTACGACCGGGACGGCGACGCCCACTACGACGTGATCAGCGCGTTCATCAAGAGCATGCGCGGCAGCGATCCGGACGCGGCCCTGCACTACCTGGCCCGCATGCTGGTCGCCGGTGAGGACCCACGGTTCATCGCCCGGCGGATCGTGATCTTCGCCAGCGAGGACGTCGGCATGGCCGATCCGCAGGCGCTGCTCGTGGCGTCGGCGGCGGCTCAGGCCGTACAGAACGTGGGTCTGCCGGAGGCCGGGCTCAACCTGGCCCAGGCCGTCGTGCACCTGGCCACCGCCCCGAAGTCGAACAGCGTCACCACCGCGCTCGGCGAGGCGATGGCGGACGTCCGGGCCGGCCGGGGCGGGCCCGTTCCGCCGCATCTGCGCGACGCCCACTACCCGGGCTCGCGAGGGCTGGGCCACGGCCGTGGCTACCGTTACCCGCACGACGACCCGCGCGGTGTGGTCCGCCAGCAGTACGCTCCCGACGACCTGACCGGAGCCGACTACTACCGTCCGACCGACCACGGCGCCGAACGCCTGGTGGCCGAGCGGGTCCCCCGCCTCCGGCGTATCGTTCGCGGTCTCGGCCCGGCTCCGCGCACTGATGGTGACGAATCTTCCTCGGCGCGGGTGAGCAGGACTGTTACCGCTTCGGTGGGGACCCGGGACCGCGCGGCGGGTGGTGCTCGGGCCGCCGATGAGTCACAGTCGTCGGCGGACTCGGAACCGGTCGAGGCCGCGGTGGCGGGGGAGAGCCCGGCCACCGACGGTGGTGAGGGCTCCGACGGGGCCGCGGCTGACGCCTCCGGCGGGGTGGGAGAGCCCCCTGGAGCCGGGGCTTCCGCAGCGACCGGGGCCGAGAGTGACTACGACAGCGGCGCCAGCGCCGGAGAGGAAACGCGGTGACAGGGCGGGGTGCCGATCGGCCCGACGACGACGCGGGGCTGCGCGACGAGCCGGGCGGGAAGAACCGCCGGCGCTTCGGGCGTGGCGGCCGTGCCGATCAGCCGGCCGTTCCCCAGGAGGTCCCGCGCGAGGAGACCGGCTGGCTCGACGACCTACGGGTGGCCAAAGAGGAACGCAACGCCATCGGCCCCGGCATGCTGCCGGGGGAGGGCCGGACCAGCAAGTCCGGTCGGGTCGCGCCGGGCCCGGACGACAGGCCCGCCGACGACTTCGCGTTTCCGGGCGGCCCCGGCGAGGGTTTCCCGGCGCCGGGCGACCGGATGGACGCCGAGCCGGGCCAGCGACCGGGGCAACCCGGCCCGCAGGGTCCGGCGTCGCCCGCTCCGGGCGGGCAGCGTGGTGCGGCCGTTCCCCCCGGCGGTCGTGCGCCGGGCGGCCCGGTTCCTCCCGGTCAGATCCCGCCGGGTGCGATGCCGCCCGGCCAGATGCCCGCCGGACCGGTCTCGCCCGGTCAGATGCCGCCGGGCGGCGCTCCGGGCGGGCGGCGCCAGCGCGGCCCGGTGCCGCAGGGAACGCCTCCCCGTCAGATGGGACCGGGTGGCCAGATGCCGCCGGGCGCTCCGCCCGGGTCTCCGGGCATGCCGGGTCAGATGCCGCAGGGCGCCGCGCCCGGGTCTCCGGGGATGCCGGGTCAGATGCCGCAGGGAACGCCTCCGCGCCAGATGGGACCGGGCGGCCAGATGCCGCCGGCCGCCGCGCCCGGCTCCCCGGGGCGGACGCCATCGGGCGCCGTACCGGGATCGCCGGGGTCCGTGCCGCGTATGCCGGGGCAGGTTCCGCCGGGGTCCGTACCGGCCGGTCAGATGCCGCCGGGAGCTCCCGCCGGTCCGCCCGGCCCGGTGCCCGGGCAGGTGCCGCCGGGCGCCCGCCGCACCGGACCGCCGCAGGGCGGCCGCGCGGCGGTGGCCCCCGAGGCGGGGCACGCCCGCCGTCAGATGGATGTCGACCCGTCCGGCCAGATGTACCCCGGCCAGCCGCCCGTGCCGCTCTCCGGTAACGCGCCCGAGGTCCCGGGAGTGCCGCCGACCGCCTCCAGTGTTCGTCCGGTCTCGCCGGGCGCCCGTTCCGCGGGCCCGAGTATCCGTCCGCTGTCCCCGGCCGCCCCGGCACGTGACCGCTTCCGCCCCGCGGACCCGGTCTCGCCCGGACGGTCCGGCCCTCCGCCCGGTGGCTACGACCCGGTCCAGGACTCCGGTCCGATCCCCGGCGGGCAGGATGCCGTGCATCGCTCCGGGGCCATTCCGAACGGGTACGAGCAGAGCGGCGGACGCGCCGCGCCGGGCACCTACGGGGTCCCGGGCGGGCCCGACGACCGGCAGGGGCGGGGCCGCCGGTCCCGCGCCGAGGAGCCGGGCGCCTTCGAGGAGCCGACCGGCCGGCACGGTGGCGGCAGGCCGGGGCGGGCCGCCCCGGAGGGTGACCCGCGGCACCGGCCCGGGCATGCCGCGCCGCCCGGCGACGAGCGGCCCGGTAGGCACGGCGCTTCGGAGGGCGACTTCGGCACCGGCTCGCACTCGCTGGTCCGTGCGGACGGTTTCCCCGATCCCGGGAACGACACCGGCACGGTGGGGTTCGTCCGCCGTCCCGGTGACGGTGGGTCCGGCCCCGAGGCGCAGCCCGGCAAGGACGGCCGGGGCGGTGCCGGCGGACGTTCCGGCGGCGAGCCGCGCCGGCGCCGTGCCGCACGCCGTTCCGCCGACCCGGACGAGCCGGAGATCGGTGGCTTCACCGGCACCCCGGACGTGCCCGGCCCGCGCCGCATCGGCCCGGGTGACGGCCGCCCGGTCCGGGCCGCCGCCGTCGTCCCACCGGTCGTTCCCGGACGGCAGGGTGCCCGCACCCCGGCCGTTCCCGGCCGCGCCGGCGCGATGGCGGACAGCACCTCCGGTGTGATCCAGCGTCCCGGCCGCGCCCAGCCCGGGGCTCCGTCGCGGCCCGGCGAGGACCAGGGCGTCACCGGTGGCGTTGCGGTACCCGAGCAGCCGGGTCCCGGCCGCCGCGGGGCCCGCGCCGACGTGCCTGCCGCCGGCCCGTTCGCGCCGGAGGAGGAGCACACCGGCCGGCACGGTGGTGGCCCGGGCAGTGCCCGGACCGGCGCGGCCGTGCCCGGCCGCGCCGCGCCCGTCTCGGGTGGCGGCCCCGGTCGTACCGCGCCCGTCTCGGGTGGTGGCCCCGCACAGGCGATGGGCGCCGCCGCCGCCCCCGGCCGTGCCGTGGTGGGCCCGCCCGGCCCCGACGGTGGGCCCGGTCCCGGTGCGCCCGGCCCGGGTGCACCGGGTGGAAAGCACAGCGGCGGTCCCGGCCCCGGTGCCGGCGGCCCGGGTCGAATGCCGAATGGCGCCGGCGGCCCAGGTGGTCCGGGTGGGATGCCCGGGCCCGGCGGGGTGCCCGGTCCCAACGGCGGCCCGGCACGAGGCGGCGCCCAGGTTCCGGGGCGTGCTCCGGGCCGCGGCCCCGCACGTGGTGGCGCTGCCGTGCCCGGCCGTGGTCCCGCAGACCCGGACGGCGGACCTTCGGGCCTGCCCGGCCACGGTGCCGAAGGCGGCCCCGGACATGGCACGGCCGGTCCGGGACGTGGCATGCCCGGTCCGGAGGGCGACCTGTCCAGAGGCCCGGGCGGCCCGGACGGTCCTTCTCGGGCGATGGGCGGCGCGCCCGTTCCCGGCCCTGCCGGGGCTCCGCGTGCGAGGGCCGGCGTCGCCGTTCCCGGCGGACCCTCCCGGCCGATGGGCGGGGCCGCCGTTCCCGGACTCGACGGTCCGGGCCGCGGCGGTGCCGCGCCGGGCGCCGACGGTCCGGCACGCGGCGGTGCGGTTCCCGGTGGGGCGTCGCGGGCGATGGGTGCCGCCACGGGCGTGGACGGCCCGGCCCGGGCCGGTGTCGCGGTCCCCGGGGCGAACGGCCCGGCGAGGGGCGGTGCCACCGTTCCCGGGGTGGACGGTCCGGCACGCGGCGGTGCGGTTCCCGGTGGGGACGGTCCGGCACGCGGTGGGGCCGGGGTCCCCGGCATGGACGGTCCGGCCAGGGGTGGCGCCGCTGTTCCCGGTGCGCCGGCGCGGGCGATGGGTGCCGTTGCGGCCGTGGACGGTCCGGCCAGGGGTGGCGCCTCCGTTCCCGGTGGTGGGCCCGACGGTCTGCCGGGTCCGGACGACTCGCAGGGACTTGGCGCGAACGGGCGCCCGGTGAGGTCCGGCGACGCGTCGCAAGGGAACGCGAAGGGCGTACCCCCGAAGGATGAAACGGCCGAGGGTGGCCTCGCCGAGCTGCGCCACAAGTTGCGCACGCAGCGAAGGTTGCGGCTCGTCACGCTGTTCTCGCTGGCGGCGCTGGTGTTGCTGGCTCTGCCGGCGTTCGTCGGGTTGCGCGCGGCGAGCAGCGATCCGGTGCTGGCCTCGCTGGCGGCGCTGGAGGTTCCGTCCTGGGCCGCGAAGGGTGTGGAGAATCAGGAGACCGGCAGCACGCTGTGCATCATGGAGTGTTCGTTCCGGGAGCGGAAGGCTGAATCGGACCGGCCGTTCAAGGAGACCGCCGACGTCTACGCGGAGGCGCTGACCGAGGCGGGCTGGAAGCAGCGGAAGGTCGAGGGCTGCCCGGAGACGCCGGTCGCTCCGGAGGAGGGCACCTACAGCTGCTGGAGCCGGGACGAGCTCACTCTGGACCTGGCGGTGGGCCTGCCGGGCTGTGCGGTGGATCAGATCTCGGCCGAGCTGAACCCGACGGCGGGCGCCGTGGAGGAGCTGCCGGAACCGGGGGCGTGCCAGGGATCGACGGTCCGGATCAAGGTGTGGAACAAGATCGAGGACCGGCGGGGTGAGAAGGAGACCACGCCGGGACTGGTCGGGGTGACTCCGGACACGGTGCTGTCCACCGACGATCCGCTCTTATCGCCGACACCCCAGGCGTCGTGACGCGGGTGGTGGTCACGGACGGTAGGGTCTGCTAGTTGTCCCGCCGAATCCGTGACCACCCGAATAGGAGACGCGCCAGATGGATGCCGGAGAAATCGCAGGCCTGATCGCGGCGGGCGCCTTCCTCATGCTCGTTCTCGTGCTGTCCGTGCCGATCCTGAAGCTGGGCCGCACCGTGGACGCCACCACGAACGCGATCAACGACCTGGTCGACCGGACGGGGCCGCTGCTCTCCAACGTGAACGTCACCGTGGAGAACGTGAATACCGCGCTCGGCCAGGTTCAGGTCTCTTTGGACGGCGTCAACGTCCAGCTCGCCAAGGTCGACACGATGACCGGGCATGCTCAGAACATCACGGCCAATGTCGCGAACCTGGTCACCGTCGTGTCGGCCGCCGCGGCCAATCCGCTGGTCAAGGTCGCTTCGTTCGGGTACGGCCTGCGCAAGGCCACCGCCGCCCGACGGCACGCCGAGGAGGAGCGCGAGGTCCGCGCCGCGCTCAAGCAGCGCCGTAAGACCGCCCGCTGACCCCCGATCGAGAGGTATTTCGCCGTCATGAAGCGCCTGCTGTGGCTCGGCGTCGGCTTGGCCGTCGGCGCCCTCGTCGTTCGCAAGCTGAGCCAGAAGGCCGACGAGTTCACCCCGACCGGGATCGCGACCTCGCTGTCGGAATCCGCTGGCGGCCTCGTCGAGTCGCTGCGTAGCTTCGTGGAAGACGTCCGTGAGGGGATGGCCGAGCGGGAGAACCAGATCCACGAGGCCTTCGCCGCGGGTGAGCTGTATGAGGACAAGTTCGCCGAGCTGCGTGACGACGCGTGGCCCGGCTCGCAGGAGGGAAATCGATGAGAACGGCGGAAGTAAAGCGGCGCTTTCTGGCGCATTTCGAGGCGAACGGGCACACGGTGGTCCCGAGTGCCCCGCTGCCGGCTATCGACGACCCGAACCTGCTGTTCATCAACGCCGGCATGGTGCAGTTCGTCCCGTTCTTCCTGGGGCAGCGGACCCCGCCGTACCAGCGGGCCGCGAGCGTGCAGAAGTGCATCCGGACGCCGGACATCGACGAGGTCGGCAAGACCAGCCGGCACGGCACGTTCTTCCAGATGAACGGCAACTTCTCGTTCGGTGACTACTTCAAGGCGGGCGCGATCCCGCTGGCGTGGGAGCTGTCCACGAAGCCGGTCTCCGAGGGCGGTTTCGGCCTGGACCCGGAGAAGATCTGGGCGACCGTCTACCTGGACGACGACGAGGCCATCGAGATCTGGAAGCAGACCGGCCTGCCGGCGGAGCGGATCGTGCGCCGCGGCAAGAAGGACAACTTCTGGTCGATGGGCATCCCCGGCCCGGCGGGCCCCTGCTCCGAGCTGTACTACGACCGTGGTCCGGCGTACGGCAAGGAGGGCGGCCCGGAGGTCGACGAGGACCGGTACCTGGAGTTCTGGAACCTGGTCTTCATGCAGCACGAGATCACCGACGTGAAGTCGAAGGAAGAGTTCACGATCGTCGGTGACCTGCCGAAGCAGAACATCGACACCGGCATGGGCCTGGAGCGCATCGCGTCGATCCTCCAGGGCGTCGACAACCTGTACGAGATCGACGAGGTCCGCCCGATCCTCGCCAAGGCCGCCGAGCTGACCGGTAGGGAGTACGGCAAGCGCTCCGGCCACGCCGCGTCCGAGAGCCACCCGGACGACGTCCGTCTGCGGGTGATCGCGGACCACGTCCGTACCGCGCTGATGTTGATCGGCGACGGCGTCACCCCGACGAACGAGGGCCGCGGCTACGTGCTGCGCCGCATCATGCGCCGGGCGATCCGGTCGATCCGGCTGCTCGGCTGGCAGGAGCGGGCGCTGCCGATCCTGCTGCCGATCGCGCGGGACTGCATGTCCCCGTCGTACCCGGAGCTGGCGACCGACTTCGAGCGGATCTCCACGTACGCGTACGCGGAGGAGGACCAGTTCCTCTCCACGCTGAAGGCGGGCACCACGATCCTGGACCTGGCGATCACCGAGACCCGCGCCTCCAAGAAGACGCAGCTGTCCGGTGACAAGGCGTTCCAGCTGCACGACACGTACGGTTTCCCGATCGACCTGACCCTGGAGATCGCGCAGGAGCAGGGCCTCGACGTCGACCACGAGGGCTTCCGCCGGCTGATGGCCGACCAGCGGAACCGGGCGAAGGCGGACGCGGCGGCGCGCAAGACCGGTCACGCGGACCTGTCGGCGTACCGGTCGGCGCTGGACGCGGGCGGCCCGGTCGAGTTCACCGGCTACCAGGAGATCTCCCGTGAGTCCCGGGTCCGGGCGCTGATCGGCGACTCCGGCCGGATCGAGGTGGCCGGCGAGGGCGACTTCGTCGAGCTGGTGCTGGACACCACCCCGTTCTACGCGGAGGGCGGCGGTCAGCAGGCGGACACCGGTGTGATCAACGTCGGTGGCGGCCGGCTGGAGATCGTCGACGTCCAGCAGCCGCTGCCGGGCCTGATCGTGCACAAGGCGCGGGTGGTCCGGGGCGAGGTGCGCGCGGGCGAGACGGCGCTGTCCGAGATCGACGTGACCCGCCGGAAGGCAATCTCCCGGTCGCACACGGCGACCCACCTGGTGCACCAGACGATGCGCAACTTCCTCGGTGAGTCGGCGACCCAGGCGGGTTCGCTGAACGCGCCGGGCCGGCTGCGGTTCGACTTCCACACCCCGGGCGCGGTCAGCCCGTCGGTGCTCTTCGATGTCGAGCAGCAGATCAACGAGGTGCTGCTGCGTGACCTCGAGGTCAACGCGTTCGTCACCTCGCAGGAGGAGGCGCGGCGGCTCGGCGCGATGGCGCTGTTCGGGGAGAAGTACGGCGACGAGGTCCGGGTCGTCGAGGTCGGCGACTACGCCCGTGAGCTGTGCGGCGGTACCCACGTCGCCCGGTCCGGCCAGCTCGGCCTCGTGAAGATCCTCAACGAGTCGTCGATCGGCTCCGGGGTGCGCCGCGTGGAGGCCCTGGTGGGTCTGGACGCGTTCGGCTTCCTGGCCAAGGAGCACCTGCTGGTGTCCCGCCTGGCCGACCTGTTCCGGGTGCCCGGCGATCAGGTCGCCGACCGGGTCGAGCAGACCGTCACGGCGCTGCGCGACGCGGAGAAGGAGCTGGAGAAGCTGCGGGCGCAGATGGTCCTGGGCGGGGCGGGGGCGCTCGCGTCCGGGGCGAAGGACGTGCGCGGTGTGGCGTACGTCGGGACCGAGGCGCCGGAGGGTGCGGCGGTCAACGACGTGCGGACGCTGGCGCAGGAGATCCGCGGCAAGATCGATGCGGCGCGTCCCGCGGTGGTCGCGGTGACCGCCCGGGCGAACGGCAAGGCGTCCCTGATCGTCGCGATCAACGGCGCCGCGAAGACCCGTGGGCTGTCCGCGCAGGACCTTGTCAAGGCGGCGCTGTCCGGCCGGGGTGGCGGCAACGCCGACCTGGCGCAGGGCGGCGGCGTGCCGGCCGCGGAGGCCCCGCGTCTGCTGACGGCGATCGAGCAGGCGGTCGCCGACAAGGCCTGACAGCGCTTCTCGACGGAACGCCCCGGACATCTGTCCGGGGCGTTTTCGCGATGCGTGATGATTGCGCTGGGTAGTCGTTTGCTGATGTTGGGTACTCCATTTCTTAGCGGATCTTTAGGCCTTGCAAAGGGTGGCGGCGTATCGGCCAGGGGTGCGGTTAAGCTTCGGGGCGCGATCGGAGCGATGGCATCGAAGCGAGCGAAAGCCGTGGCCGTTACTCTTCGCATCGGAATCTTGATCGGGGACAGGAGACGCGTGTTGCTGCTGTGCAGGGTGGGAGCGTGACTCAGCGCTTCGCTCGGGGCGTCCGCCTGGGGGTGGACGTGGGTCAGGTGCGTGTCGGGGTGGCCAGGTGTGACCCCGACGGGATCCTGGCCAGCCCGGTGGTGACCGTGCCGCGGGACCGGGAGACCGGTGACGACGGCACGCCGAAGGACATGACGGAGCTGGCGCGGCTGACCGCCGAGTGCGAGGCGATCGAGGTCGTCGTCGGGCTTCCGGTGGCGCTCAACGGGCGTGAGGGTGTGGCGGCCGGCCACGTCCGGGCGTACGCGGAGCGGCTCGGCGCGGTGCTGGCGCCGGTCCCGGTCGTGCTGACCGACGAGCGCATGTCCACGGTCGTCGCCAGCCGCCGGCTCTCCGAGCGGGGTGTCAAGGGCAAGCGCCAGCGTGCGGTCGTGGATCAGGCGGCGGCCGTGGAGATCCTGCAGGGCTGGCTCAACGCGCAGCGGAGGCAGACTTAAGTGATCGGCGAGATAGAAGACCTGAGGTACGAGAACAACCCGGATCCCGGGCGATGGAAACATCGCAAGAAGGAGAAGGGTGGCCGCTCGGTCATCACGTTCTTCCTGGTCCTGGTGCTGTTCGGCGTCCTCGGTGGCGGAGCCTGGTACGGCTACGGCAAGGTGTCCGGCTTCCTGTCCGCGGCCGACTACGACGGCCCCGGCAGCGGTGAGGTGATCGTCGAGGTCAAGAAGGGCGAGTACGCCTCCGACATCGCCGAGACCCTGTTCAAGGCGGGGGTCGTCAAGAGTGCCGCGGCGTTCGTCGAGGCCGCCAAGGACAATCCCGACAGTACCGGCATTCAGGTTGGATCTTACAAGCTGCGCAAGCAGATGAAGGCCAGCGACGCGGTTCTGATGCTGCTGGACCGGAAGAACCAGACCGTCAACGGGGTGGTCATCCCCGAGGGCTGGACCAAGATGCAGGTCTTCGCGGCGTTCTCCGAGTACACCGGCATCGAGGTGGCGGAGTTCGAGAAGGCGGCCAAGGACATCTCGAAGCTCGGCGTCACGTCCGCCTGGCTGAAGCGGACCGACGGCAAGAAGGTCGACAAGTCCAACATCGAGGGCTTCCTGTACCCGGCGACCTACGAGATCCCGCAGAAGGCCACCGCGACCGACATCCTCAAGCTCGTCATCAAGAACTTCAACGCCGAGATGGAGAAGCTGGACTTCGCGGCCACGGCCCAGTCGAAGCTCAAGATCTCGCCGTACGAGGCTCTGGTCGCGGCGTCGATCACCCAGGTGGAGGCGCTGCTCCCGGCGGACATGGGTCCGGTGTCGCGGGTCCTCTACAACCGCGTGTACTCCGGTGACTTCCCCTGCGGATGCCTCCAGTTGGACAGTACGGTCAACTACTGGCTGCGGCTGAACGGTAAGCAGGGCAAATCATCCGAAAAGCTGACGATCGACGAGATGCACGGCGAGAACAACCCGTACCGGTACAACGCGCCGGGCATGTCGATCGGCCCGATCAGCAACCCCGGTGAGATCGCCCTGAAGGGTGCCATCGACGCTCCGAAGAGCCAGTATTTCTTCTTCGTGACCATCGACAAGAAGGGCACGATGGCGTACGGGAAGACGTACGACCAGCACAACGCCAACATCAAGGTCGCCTGCAAGAACGGCATCCCGATCTGCTGACCCGCTAGTGTGACGTGGCCGGGTGGAGTTTCCTCGCCCGGCCACGCGCGTTAGGAAGGACGCCGCGTCACCGCCCGGTCGACGGAAAGTCGCCGGGGTGGGCGGCGGACCATCGATATAGGTATGGTGCGCCCAGTGCTCGCGGAGTCGGCCGGACGGGCAGCGGAGGCAGACGACATGATCGACGAACTGGACGTGGCGTTCGAAGAGGACGCCGAGGGAGGCGGTTCCCGGCATGACGACCGGGCCCGGAAAGGACGTGGCCGCTCCGCGGTCGCCCTGGTCCTGACACTTCTGCTGTTCACCGTGCTCGGTGGCGGCATCTACCTCGGCTACACCAAGGTCGCCGGCTTCTTCGTGGCAGCCGACTACGAGGGCACCGGCAGTGGCCCGGTCGAGGTCACGATCATCAAGAACTCGTCGCTCACCGAGATCGGCAACGTGCTCGTCAAAGCCGATGTGGTGAAGAGCACCAAGGCCTTCCTGGAGGCCGCCGACGCCGAGCCGCGCAGCGAGAACATCCAGGCCGGCACCTACGTGCTGCGCCGGCAGATGGCCGCCGACCAGGCGGTCGCCCAGCTGCTCGACCCGAACACCCGGCTCAGCAAGGGTGTGACCATCCCCGAGGGCAAGACCGCCAAGCAGACGTACGAGCTGCTCGCGAAGGCCACCGGCATCCCGGTCAAGGACTTCGAGGAGGCGGCGAAGGACCCGGAGGCGCTCGGCGTGCCGGACTGGTGGTTCAAGCGCACCGACGGCAAGCCGGTGTCCAAGACGGCGGAGGGCTTCCTCTTCCCGGACACGTACGAGTTCGACCCCAAGGCCGGCGCCTCGCAGATCCTCAAGACGATGGTCGAGCACTTCCTCACCGTCACCGGCGAGATCGGGTTCGCCGACGGGGTGCAGAAGAATCTGGCCGTCTCGCCGTACGAGGCTCTCATCGTGGCGTCGCTGGCGCAGGCCGAGGCCGGTAACGCCGACGATCTGCCCAAGGTGGCCCGGGTCGCCTACAACCGGGCGTACAAGAAGAAGATGCCGTTGCAGTTCGACGTCACCACGAACTACTGGCTGGAGCTCAACGGCAAGAAGGCGAAGCACTCGGGCCAGCTCACCGAGGCCGAGATGAACGACCCGAAGAATCCGTACAACTCGGAGACCGTGGTGGGACTGCCGATCGGGCCGATCAACAGCCCCGGCAAGGCCGCCCTGACCGGCGCCCAGAAGCCGCCGGTGGCGCCCTGGCTGTTCTTCGTCGCGATCGACAAGGCCGGGCACTCCGCGTTCGCCTCCACCGATGCCGAACACGAGAAGAACAAGAAGAAGGCCTGCGACAACGGGATCAAGTTGTCCGACTGCTGAGCCCCGCGTGTGGGTGAGGGCGTACCGCGGGTGTCCACCCGTAGAGTGAGCCCCGTGCAGAAGCCCGAGGAGACCCCGGCCGCGCGGAAAGCCGCGGTGTGCGGCAAGCCGATCGCGCATTCGCTCTCGCCCTTCATCCACACCGCCGGCTTCGCCGCGACCGGCCTGCTCGACTGGACCTATACGGCGATCGAGTGCGCCGAGTCCGAACTGCCCGACCTGGTGGCCGGCCTCGGCCCGGAGTGGGCCGGTCTGTCCCTGACCATGCCGCTCAAGGAGACCGGGCTACGGCTGGCGTCCTCCGCCTCGCCGCTGGCGATCGCGGTCGGCTGCGCCAACACCCTGGTCCGCCAGCCGGACGGCACGTGGCACGCGGACAACACCGACGTCATCGGGATGGTCCAGGTGCTGCGGGAGGCCGGGCTCGGCGCCGGCACCGGCCGGCACGCCGCCAAGGTGGACCCGCCCCGGATCACCGTGCTCGGTGGCGGCGGCACCGCGCGGGCCGCTCTCGGCGCGGCCGCCCAGCTCGGCGCCGAGACGGTGACCGTGGTCACCCGCCGTCCGGAGGCCCGCGAGGAGCTCGACCCGGTCGCCGTCGCGCTGGGCATCACCCTCGACGGCGTGTCCTGGGACGACGCGGCCGGCACGTTCGACGCCGACGCGGTCATCGCCACCGTCCCGAAGGGCGCCGCCGATCCGCTCGCCGAGCGGGTGACCTGGCGTCCCGGCAGTGTCTTCTTCGACGCCCTCTACGACCCGTGGCCGACGCCGCTGGCCGCCGCCGCGACCGCGCACGAGGTGCCGGTCTTCTCCGGCCTGGACCTGCTGCTGGCCCAGGCGCTCAGCCAGTTCGAGCAGTTCACCGGCCTGTCGGAGGCCCCCGAGGAGGCCATGCGCAAGGCTCTCGGCGAGGCCGTCCAGAACCGCGGGTAAGCACCCGGCCGGGGTTCGACCGGGGCCCTGGCGGGTGTCCGTAAGGCGGGACACGGGCGGCCTGTCGCCGCCCGTCACCGGCGCCGTGCCAGACTGTTGCCGTGTTGCGCTGGCTTACTGCAGGTGAATCGCACGGACCGGCGCTCGTCGCGCTGCTCGAGGGTGTCCCCGCCGGGATCGAGGTGACGAGCGCGGACATCATGCGTGATCTGGTGCGCCGTCGCCTCGGATACGGCCGTGGCGCCCGGATGAAGTTCGAGCAGGACGAGCTCGAGCTCATCGGTGGCATCCGGCACGGGGTGACCCAGGGCTCGCCGGTCGCGATCCGGGTGGGCAACAGCGAGTGGCCCAAGTGGGAGACCGTCATGGCGGCCGACCCGGTGGACCCGGCCGAGCTGGCCGCGCAGGCCCGCAACGCGCCGCTGACCCGCCCGCGTCCCGGCCACGCCGACCTGGCCGGCATGCAGAAGTACGGGCACACCGACGCCCGCCCGATCCTGGAGCGCGCCAGCGCCCGGGAGACCGCGGCCCGCGTCGCCGTCGGCGTGGTCGCCAAGAAGCTGATCAAGCAGGCACTCGGCATCGACATCGTGTCGCACGTCATCGAGCTCGGCCCGGTGGCCGCCAAGCCCGGCGTCATTCCCACCCCCGACGACTTCGACCGGATCGACGAGGACCCGCTGCGCTGCCTCGACCCGGAGGCCAGCGCCCGCATGGTGGCCGAGGTCGACGCCGCCAAGCAGGACGCGGACACCCTCGGCGGCATCGTCGAGGTGCTGGCCTACAACGTGCCGCCGGGCCTCGGCTCGCACGTGCAGTGGGACCGCAAGCTCGACGCCCGGCTCGCCACCGCCCTCATGTCGATCCAGTCGGTGAAGGGCGTGGAGATCGGCGACGGCTTCACCCAGGCCCGCTCGCGCGGCTCGGTGGCGCACGACGAGATCGTCCCGACCCCGGACGGGGTGAAGCGGGTCACCGACCGGGCCGGCGGCCTGGAGGGCGGCATCACCAACGGCGAGCCGCTGCGGGTCCGCGCCGCGCTCAAGCCGATCTCGTCGCTCAACCGGGCGCTGCAGACCATCGACGTCACCACCGGCGAGCCGGCCACCGCCATCAACCAGCGCTCCGACGTCTGTGCGGTCCCGGCCGGCGCGATCGTGGCCGAGGCGATGGTCGCGCTGGTCCTGGCCGAGGCCGCGACCGAGAAGTTCGGCGGCGACTCGGTCGCCGAGATCCGGCGCAACCTCCAGTCGTACCTCGACAACCTGATCATTCACTGATGGCCCCGGTCGCGGTCTTCGTCGGCGTCATGGGCGCCGGTAAGAGCACCATCGGCGAGGCGGTCGCCGCCGAGCTGGGCGTCGCTTTCGCCGACACCGACGCGATCATCGAGGACCGGGCCGGCAAGCCGATCCCGGACATCTTCGTCGAGGACGGGGAGCCGGCCTTCCGCGACCTGGAACGGCGGATCGTCGCCGAGGCGCTGGCGACCTTCGACGGCGTGCTGGCCCTGGGCGGCGGCGCGATCCTGGACGAGGACACCCGGAAGCTGCTGGCCGGGCACACCGTCGTCTACCTCTCGGTCGAGCTGGCCGACGCGATCAAGCGCGTCGGCCTGGGAGCCGGCCGCCCACTGCTCGCGATCAACCCCCGGGCCACCCTGAGGCACCTGCTGGACCAGCGCCGCCCGCTCTACCTCGAGGTGGCCACCCACGCGGTCGCCACCGACGGCCGCGAGGAGGCCGAGACCATCGCCGAGGTCCTCACCCTTCTCAGGCGGTAGCGAGTCAGGCGGTGGTGAGCGGCGGCGGGGTCGGGCGGGTCTGGAGGGCGGCGAGCTCGGAGACCGTGCCGAACCGGAAGCCCCGGGCCTTCAGGCCGCTGAACATGGCGCTCAGGCCGCGCAGCGAGACGAGGCGGTGCGGTTTGCCGACGTCGTGGGCCAGGATGATGGAGCCGGGGCGGACGTTGTCGACGATGTCGCGGATCTGGCCGTCCGGATCGTCCTGGAAGTACTTCTCGCGCATCAGGTGCGACCACAGCACGATCTCGTAGCCGAAGTGGTCGGCGGCCAGCACCGTGGAGCCGCCGAGGTGCCCGTACGGCGGGCGCAGCAGGGTCGTCTCCCGGTGGAAGACCTTCTTGATCATGTCGTGGGTGCGGGACAGCTCGGTCTCCACACCCGCGCGGTCCAGGGTCGCCAGGTCGTCGTGCGACCAGGAGTGGTTGCCGATCTCGTGGCGGCCCATCCGGTCGCGGACCAGATCGGCGTGCTCCTCCAGGTTCCGGCCCACCATGAAGAAGGTGGCCGGGATGTTCGCCTGGTCCAGCGCGTCCAGCACCATCGGCGTCCACTGCGGGCCGGGGCCGTCGTCGAAGGTGAACGCCACCACCGGCTCGGTGGTCTCCACGAAGTACCGGATCGTCAGGTTGGCGGTGCGCAGGGCCTCGGGCGCGTCGGCGGCGGCCGCGTAGCCGCCGCTGACCGGTGGCCGATCCCAGCCGAACGCCTGTGACAGCGTGTCCTTGCCCACCGCGCCGAAGGCCGCCCCGCCGGCGGTCAGCAGCGCGGCGCGCATGATCGCACGTCGACTCAGTCTCATATCGATGATCTCCCCCGTTGCGGCCGTGACGGTAGCGGATGGCCGCAAATGGGGCCGGTGCGCCGAGGCGGAAGGGGATGCCGGTCACCCCGTGCGGGTAATCGGCACGGGGTTGCCGGCACATGACCCCATCCGAGGAGTGGAATCGGTGCGGCGGGGTCGCGATCCGGATCCCGGGCGGGGATAGGGTTGCGGCCGTGGTGACACGGATTCCGGTGGCGGGTGACCGTCCATATGACGTGGTCGTGGGCCGAGGGCTGGCGGACGAGCTGCCCGCGATGATCGAGGGCGCGGCCCGGGTGGCGGTGCTGCACCCGCCGACGCTGCGCGAGCGGGCCGAGGCCGTGGCCAAGGCGGCCGGCGCCGAGACGGTCGTCCCGATCGAGGTGCCGGACGCCGAGCGCGGCAAGACCGTCGAGGTCGCCGCCCGGTGCTGGGACGAGCTCGGGGCCGCGGGCTTCACCCGTACCGATGTGGTGGTGGGTGTCGGTGGGGGAGCGACCACCGACCTGGCCGGATATGTCGCCGCGGCCTGGTTGCGCGGGGTCCGCTGGGTGCCGGTGTCGACGTCGGTGGCCGGCATGGTCGATGCCGCCGTCGGCGGTAAGACGGCGGTGAACATCGCGGCCGGCAAGAACCTGGTCGGCGCCTTCCACCCGCCGGCCGGCGTGCTCTGTGACCTGGACGCGCTGGACACGCTGCCCGCCGAGGACATCGCGGCGGGCCTGGCCGAGGTGGTCAAGGGCGGGTTCATCGCCGACCCGCGGATCCTCGAGCTGATCGAGGCGGACCCGGCCGCCGCCCTGGACCCGCGCGGCGACGTGCTCCGCGAGCTGGTCGAGCGCAAGATCAGGGTGAAGGCGCACGTGGTGGGCGTGGACCTCAAGGAGTCCGGGCTGCGGGAGATCCTCAACTACGGCCACACGCTGGGGCACGCCATCGAGCGGCGCGAGAGGTACACCTGGAAGCACGGGCACGCGATCGCGGTGGGCCTGATCTTCGCGGCCGAGTTGGGGCGGCTCACCGGGCGGCTGGACGACGCCACGGCGGACCGGCACCGGGCGGTCCTGGAGAGTCTCGGTCTGCCCACGGCGTACCCCGAAGAGGCCTGGCCCGAGTTGTTGCCCGCGATGCGCGTCGACAAGAAGGCGCGCGCGGCGACCTTGCGTTTCGTGGTTCTGGACGGCCTGGCGAAGCCGGGCATCCTGGCCGGGCCGGACGAGGCCCTGCTGGAGCGCGCCTACGCGGCGGTGGCCCGATGATCTACGTGCTGAACGGGCCGAACCTGGGCCGGCTGGGCCTGCGGGAGCCGGGGGTCTACGGCTCGGCCACCTACAAGGACCTGGTCGAGATGTGCCAGACCGTCGCCGAGGACCTGGGCCTGGAGGTCGAGGTGCGGCAGACCAACGCCGAGCACGAGATGCTGGAGTGGCTCTACCAGGCCGCCGACGAGGGCGCCGACGTGGTGCTCAACCCGGGCGCCTGGTCGCACTACAACTACTCGGTCCGGGACGCCTGCGCGATGCTGCGCGGCAAGCTGGTCGAGGTGCACATCTCCAACATCCACAAGCGTGAGGAGTTCCGGCACCATTCGGTGATCTCGGCCGTGGCGACCGGTGTGATCGCCGGGCTCGGGTTCGACGGATATCGGCTTGCTCTGGAGCACATCGCACGGTAGGCCCGATTCGCTCCGGGCCGGTTCACGCCGGTAGAGTGGTTCGGTCACCGATACGTATCAAGATCAAGGCAGGACATGGCTTCCACCAACGACCTGAAGAACGGCCTGGTGCTCAACCTCGACGGCGAGCTGTGGGCTGTCGTCGAATTCCAGCACGTCAAGCCGGGCAAGGGTCCGGCCTTCGTGCGGACCACGCTGAAGCACGTGCTCTCCGGCAAGGTGGTGGACAAGACCTTCAACGCCGGCACCAAGGTCGAGACCGCGACCGTGGACAAGCGCACCATGCAGTACCTGTACAAGGACGGCGACGACTACGTCTTCATGGACCTGGACACCTACGACCAGATCCACGTGGCCGGCGGCACGGTCGGCGAGAACGCCAACTACCTGCTGCCCGAGGCCGAGGCCACGGTGGCGCTGCACGAGGGCGTGCCGCTCTACATCGAGCTGCCGACCAGCGTGTTCCTCGAGGTCACCTACACCGAGCCGGGCCTCCAGGGCGACCGTTCGACCGGCGGCACCAAGCCGGCGACCGTCGAGACCGGCGCGACCGTCAACGTCCCGCTCTTCATCACCACCGGTGAGAAGATCAAGGTCGACACCCGCGACGGCCGCTACCTCGGCCGCAGCTGATGGCCGAAGGTCCCAAGAAGGAACGGCTCGCGCGTCGCAAGGCTCGCAAGCGAGCGCTGGACGTCCTTTTCGAGGCCGACCTGCGTGACCTGCCGCCGAGCCAGGTGCTGCTCACCTACCTGGACCGGATCGCCAAGCCGCACCCCGAGCACCTGGAGTACTCGAAGACGCTCATCGACGGTGTGGCGAAGCACCTCGACCGGATCGACGAGCTGATCGCCAGTTACGCCGAGGGGTGGACGATCGACCGGATGCCGGCGGTCGACCGCAACCTCGCCCGGATCGCGGTCTACGAGCTGCTCTACGAGCCCGACGTCGACGACCCGGTGGCGATCACCGAGGCGGTCGAGCTGGCCAAGGAGATGTCCACCGACGACAGCCCCCGTTTCCTCAACGGGTTGCTGGACCGGATCGCGGCTTTCGCCACCCGCTGATCTCTTCTCGGAACGGCCCGGATCGCTTGGTCCGGGCCGTTTTCATGTCCAGGGGTACGAGGGACGCGCGCGCCGAGTTCAAAAGACGCAAAAGCCCGCGTCGGGGGACGCGGGCCTCACGGGGGGCGCTACTGGGTGTTGCTGATTTTGTTCAGTGTTCAGCTGGCGAAGAAGGCGCGCGGGTCGGCCACCAGGACACCCTGCTCGGTCAGGCGCTCGATGAGGCCGGACGGCGAGATGTCGTAGACGATGGCGAGCGCGCGCAGATCGTCGGCGCGGATGGAGAGCACGCGGCCGTTGTAGTCACCGCGCTGCTGCTGGATCGCCCGGGCGTACCGCGCCACGTAGGCGAGGTCCTCGCCGGTGGTGTCGTACAGCTTCTCGAGGTCCAGGACGATCTTGTTGGTCGCCTCCAGGCGGATGCCACTGCCGTCGGGCAGCAGCTCGGAGACGGGAACACGGTAGAAGTCGGCGAGTTCGGCAAGGCGCGACACGGTCACCGCGCGGTCGCCACGCTCGTACGAGCCCACAACGACGGCCTTCCAGCGGCCGTTGGACTTCTCTTCGACACCCTGCAGGGACAGGCCCTGCTGCTGGCGGATGGAGCGCAGACGAGCGCCCAGCGACTTCGCGTACTCAGACGGCATTAGGACACTCCCGGTACTGTGCTGGCCCGGAGGGTTCTTTCCTCACGGATCGCTACGCTGCGTGACGGTACGGAGTTTGCGACCGCCGGTCAAGTGTTGGTTACCGATGAGTCGCGCGGGCCGCACCAAAGTAACCGGCTGTATCCCTAGACGACGGGATTTGTCCGATCTGCTCCAGTCAGGCACGTCACCATAATGCATGCTGCGTCCACTGGTAACGTAGCGTCAGCCATCAGGTTCCGGTCCTCCGGGTCCTGTACCGACATCCTTTAACGACCCGTCCCGTGAGGCGGGGAAGGAGGTCCGCCGTGGCGCAGCCACGCGCAGACGCGCCCAGCAAGATCATCTTGGCGGGGTCCGACCTGCACCGGGTCGTCGACCGCATCGCCCATCAGATCCTCGAGAAGACCTCGGGCGCCACCGGCACCGTCCTGCTCGGCATCCCGACCCGCGGCGTCCCGCTGGCGCACCGCCTCGCCGCCCGGATTCACGCCTTCGAGGGCGTCGAGATCCCGGTGGGCTCCCTCGACATCACGCTCTACCGCGACGACCTGCGCCTCAACGCCACCCGTGCGCTCGGCAAGACCGAGCTGCCGGCCGGTGGCATCGACGGCCTGCGGGTCATCCTGGTCGACGACGTGCTCTTCTCCGGCCGTTCGGTGCGGGCCGCCCTGGACGCCCTCAAGGACCTCGGCCGGCCCAGCTCGGTGCAGCTCGCGGTCCTGGTCGACCGCGGCCACCGCCAGCTGCCGATCCGCGCCGACTACGTGGGCAAGAACATCCCGACCGCGCTCAGCGAGAGCGTCAAGGTGACGCTCACCGAGATCGACGGCGCCGACGAGGTCAAGCTGATCGGAGGCCTCAATTGATCAAGCACCTGCGCTCGGCCGGCGACCTGGACGCGGCCACCGCGACCCTGATCCTGGACACCGCGGCCGAGATGGCGGCCCTGTCCGGCCGCGAGGTCAAGAAGCTGCCCGCGCTGCGCGGCCGGACCGTGGTCAACCTGTTCTACGAGGACTCCACCCGTACCCGGATCTCCTTCGAGGCGGCCGCCAAGCGGCTCTCCGCGGACGTCATCAACTTCTCCGCCAAGGGCTCCAGCGTCTCCAAGGGCGAGAGCCTCAAGGACACCGCGCTCACCCTCCAGGCGATGGGCGCGGACGCGGTGGTGATCCGGCACTCGGCCAGCGGCGCCCCGCACCGCCTGTCGAACTGGGTGGACGGCTCGGTGGTCAACGCCGGCGACGGCACCCACGAGCACCCCACCCAGGCGCTGCTGGACGCGTACACGATGCGGTCCCGCCTGGGCCGGCTGGACGGTCTCAAGGTCGCCGTCGTGGGTGACGTGCTTCACAGCCGGGTGGCGCGCTCCAACGTGCTGCTGCTCAGCACCCTGGGCGCCGAGGTCACCCTGGTCGGCCCGCCCACCCTGATCCCCCTGGATGTGGCCGCCGCCCTATCGAAGACCACGAAAGTCTCCTACGACCTCGATAGCGTCCTTCCCGACACGGACGTCGTGATGATGCTGCGGGTGCAGACCGAGCGGATGCAGGATTCGTATTTCCCCTCCGCCCGGGAGTACAGCCGCCGTTACGGCCTCGATGTCACCCGAATGAGGAAGCTGCCGGAGCACGCGATCGTCATGCACCCCGGTCCGATGAACCGGGGCATGGAGATCGCGCCCGAGGTGGCCGACTCGCCCCGCTCCACCATCGTCGAACAGGTCGCCAACGGCGTCAGCGTCCGGATGGCCGTCCTCTACCTGCTGCTGGGAGGCAAGTGATGGCGTACCTGATCAAGGGCGTCTCGATCCTCGGTGCCGAACCGACCGACCTGTACATCGCCGACGGCGTCGTGTCGGAGAAACCGGTCGAGGGCGCCGAGGTCATCGACGCGACCGGCCTGGTCGCGCTGCCCGGCCTGGTGGACGTGCACACCCACCTGCGCGAGCCCGGCCGGGAGGACGCGGAGACCGTCGAGACCGGCTCCCGCGCCGCGGCCCTGGGCGGCTACACCGCGGTCTGCGCGATGGCGAACACGTCGCCGGTCGCCGACACCGCCGGTGTGGTCGAGCAGGTGTGGCGCCTGGGCCGGGAGGCCGGCCTGGTCGACGTGCAGCCGATCGGCGCCGTCACGGTCGGCCTGGCCGGCAAGCAGATGGCCGAGCTCGGCGCGATGGCCACCTCCGCGGCCAACGTGCGGATCTTCTCCGACGACGGGTTCTGCGTCGCCGACCCCAAGATGATGCGCCGCGCCCTGGAGTACGTGAAGGCGTTCGACGGCGTCATCGCCCAGCACGCCGAGGAGCCCCGGCTCACCGAGGGCGCGCAGATGCACGAGGGCGAGGTCAGCACCCGGCTCGGCCTCACCGGCTGGCCGGCCGTCGCCGAGGAGGCGATCATCGCCCGCGACGTGCTGCTCGCCGAGCACGTCGGCAGCCGCCTGCACGTCTGCCACGTCTCCACGGCCGGTTCGGTCGAGGTGCTGCGCCAGGCCAAGGCCCGCGGCATCCGCGTGACGGCCGAGGTCACCCCGCACCACCTGCTGCTCACCGACGAGCTCGCGGCGGGTTACGACCCGGTCTTCAAGGTCAACCCCCCGTTGCGTACGCGCAACGACGTCGAAGCCCTGCGCCAGGCGCTGCTGGACGGGGTGATCGACGTGGTGGCCACCGACCACGCGCCGCACGCCGTGCAGGACAAGGAGTGCGAGTGGGCGCACGCCCGGCCCGGCATGCTGGGGCTGGAGACCGCGCTGCCGATCGTGCTGAGCGTCTTCGGCCCCCGCTGGGACCTGATCGCCGACCGGATGTCGATCGCGCCGGCCCGGATCGCGGGCCTGGACGGGCACGGCGGTGACCTGACGAAGGCCGGCACCCCGGCCAACCTGACGCTGGTGGACCCGGCGGCCCAGCGGGTCGTGGACCCGGCCGGGCTGGCCAGCCGCAGCCGTAACACGCCGTACGCCGGTATGACCCTGCCCGGTCGCATCGTCGCGACCTTCCTGCGGGGCGAGGCAACGGTTCTCGATGGGAAGGCAGTCAAGTGAGCAAGGCGATCCTTGTCCTGGAGGACGGTCGGACGTTCCACGGCACCGCGTACGGCGCCGTGGGGGAGACGTTCGGCGAGGCGGTGTTCACCACCGGCATGACCGGGTACCAGGAGACGCTGACCGACCCGTCGTTCCACAAACAGGTCGTGGTGCAGACCGCGCCGCAGATCGGCAACACCGGCGTCAACGACGAGGACGACGAGTCCGACCGCATCTGGGTCTCCGGCTACGTGGTCCGCGACCCGGCCCGCCGCCCGTCCAACTGGCGCTCCACCGGCGACCTGGGCGAGCGCCTGGCCGCCGAGGGCGTCGTCGGGATCAGCGGCGTGGACACCCGCGCCCTCACCCGTCACCTGCGTGAGCGCGGCGCCATGCGGGTCGGCATCTCCTCGCTCGACCTGGACCCCCGCGGGCTGCGGGAGCGGGTCCTGGCCCAGCCGCAGATGCTCGGCGCCGACCTCTCCGCCCAGGTGACCACCGGCGAGCGCTACACCGTCAAGGCGGAGGGCGAGCACCGCTACACGGTCGCCGCGCTCGACCTGGGCATCAAGCGCAACGTCTCGCGCCGCCTGGCCGAGCGGGGCGTCACCACCCACATCTTCCCGGCCTCGTCCTCGATCGAGGACCTGCTGGCGGTCAGCCCCGACGCGGTGTTCTTCTCGCCCGGCCCGGGCGACCCGGCCACCGCCGACGGCCCGGTCGCGCTGGCCCGCGAGGTGATGCGCCGCGAGGTGCCGCTGTTCGGCATCTGCTTCGGCAGCCAGATCCTCGGCCGCGCGCTCGGCTTCGGCACCTACAAGCTGGGGTACGGCCACCGCGGCATCAACCAGCCGGTGCTCGACAAGACCACCGGCAAGGTCGAGGTGACCAGCCACAACCACGGGTTCGCCGTGGACGCCCCGATCGGCGAGCGGATCGACACCGAGTTCGGTGGTGTCGAGGTGTCGCACGTCTGCCTCAACGACAACGTGGTCGAGGGTCTGCGGGGCCTGGAGGTCCCGGCTTTCACCGTCCAGTACCACCCCGAGGCCGCCGCCGGCCCGCACGACGCGGATTACCTGTTCGACCGCTTCGTCGACCTTGTGGAAAAGAAGGGCTGAGCAAGTGCCGAAGCGTGAAGATCTCAAGCATGTGATGGTGATCGGGTCCGGCCCGATCGTCATCGGCCAGGCCTGCGAGTTCGACTACTCCGGCACCCAGGCCTGCCAGGTGCTCCAGTCCGAGGGCATCCGCGTCTCGCTGGTCAACTCCAACCCGGCCACGATCATGACCGACCCGGAGTTCGCCGACGCCACCTACGTCGAGCCGATCACCGGAGAGTTCGTCGAGCTGGTCATCGCCAAGGAGCGCCCGGACGCGATCCTGCCGACCCTGGGCGGCCAGACCGCGCTGAACACCGCGATCGCCCTGCACGAGAGCGGCGTGCTGGAGAAGTACGGCGTGGAGCTGATCGGCGCGAACGTCGACGCCATCCGCAAGGGCGAGGACCGGCAGCTCTTCAAGGACATCGTGGCGCTCGCGGGCGGCGAGACGCCCCGGTCGCGGGTCTGCCACTCCATCGAGGAGGTTCGGGAGACCGTCGCGGAGATCGGCCTGCCGGTCGTCATCCGGCCGTCGTTCACCATGGGCGGACTGGGCTCCGGCATGGCGCACAACTCCGAGGACCTGGAGCGGATCGCCGGCGCCGGCCTGGCCGCGTCCCCGGTGACCGAGGTGCTCATCGAGGAGAGCGTGCTCGGCTGGAAGGAGTACGAGCTCGAGCTGATGCGCGACAAGCACGACAACGTCGTGGTCGTCTGCTCGATCGAGAACATCGACCCGATGGGCGTGCACACCGGCGACAGCGTGACAGTGGCCCCGGCCATGACGCTCACCGACCGCGAGTACCAGAAGATGCGCGACCTGGGCATCGCCGTCCTGCGTGAGGTCGGTGTGGACACCGGCGGCTGCAACATCCAGTTCGCGATCAACCCGGACGACGGCCGGATGATCGTCATCGAGATGAACCCGCGGGTGTCCCGGTCCTCGGCGCTGGCGTCGAAGGCCACCGGCTTCCCGATCGCCAAGATCGCGGCGAAGCTGGCCATCGGCTACACCCTCGACGAGATCCCGAACGACATCACGCTCAAGACCCCGGCCGCCTTCGAGCCGGCCCTGGACTACGTGGTCGTCAAGATCCCGCGGTTCGCGTTCGAGAAGTTCCCGGGCGCGGACCGGGAGCTCACCACCACGATGAAGTCGGTCGGCGAGGCGATGAGCCTGGGCCGCAACTTCGCCGAGGCGCTCAACAAGGCCATGCGCTCGATGGAGACCAAGGCCGCCGGCTTCTGGACCGCTCCCTCCTTCGACGACCTCGGCGAGGCGCTGGAGGCCCTGCGCACCCCGCACGACGGCCGGCTCTACACGGTCGAGGCCGCGCTGCGGCTCGGCGCCACGGTCGAGCAGGTGCACGAGGCGTCCGGCCGGATCGACCCGTGGTTCCTCGACGAGATCAAGGCCCTGGTCGACCTGCGCGCCGAGATCCTGGCCTCCCCGGTCCTCGACGAGGATCTGCTGCGCCGGGCCAAGCGGGCCGGGCTCTCCGACCGGCAGCTCGCCGGGCTGCGGCCGGAGCTGGCCGGCGAGGACGGCGTCCGGGCCCTGCGGCACCGGCTCGGCCTGCGCCCGGTCTACAAGACCGTGGACACCTGCGCCGCCGAGTTCCAGGCGAACACCCCGTACCACTACTCGTCGTACGACGAGGAGACCGAGGTGGAGCCGAGCGACCGGCCCAAGGTGATCATCCTGGGCTCGGGGCCGAACCGGATCGGCCAGGGCATCGAGTTCGACTACTCGTGCGTGCACGCGGTTCAGGCGCTGCGCGGTGTCGACTTCGAGACCGTCATGGTCAACTGCAACCCGGAGACCGTGTCGACCGACTACGACACCGCCGACCGGCTCTACTTCGAGCCGCTCACCTTCGAGGACGTCCTCGAGGTGTTCCACGCCGAGGACAGCTCCGGCAAGGCGGCCGGCGGCCCCGGCGTGGTCGGCGTGATCGTGCAGCTCGGCGGGCAGACCCCGCTCGGCCTGGCCAACCGGCTCAAGGCCGCGGGCGTCCCGATCGTCGGCACCAGCCCCGAGTCGATCGACCTGGCCGAGGACCGTGGCCTGTTCGGCGCGCTGCTCAACGACAACGGGCTGCGCTCGCCCGACCACGGCACCGCCACCAGCTTCGGCGAGGCCAAGGCGATCGCCGACACGATCGGCTACCCGGTCCTGGTCCGCCCGTCGTACGTGCTGGGCGGCCGGGGCATGGAGATCGTCTACGACGAGCCCACCCTGAAGGGCTACATCGAGCGGGCCACCGAGATCTCGCCCGACCACCCGGTGCTGGTCGACCGGTTCCTCGACGACGCCATCGAGATCGACGTGGACGCGCTCTGCGACGACACCGGCGAGGTCTACCTGGGCGGCGTCATGGAGCACATCGAGGAGGCCGGCATCCACTCCGGCGACTCGGCCTGCTCGCTGCCGCCGATCACCCTGGCCGCCTCGCACATCGCCGAGGTCCGCCGCTACACCGAGGCGCTGGCCCGGGGCATCGGCGTGCGCGGCCTGATGAACGTGCAGTACGCGCTCAAGGACGAGACCCTCTACGTCCTGGAGGCCAACCCGCGCGCCTCGCGGACCGTGCCGTTCGTCTCCAAGGCGACCGCGGTGCCGCTGGCCAAGGCGGCCGCCCGGATCATGCTGGGCGCCACCATCGCCGAGCTGCGCGCCGAGGGCATGCTGCTGCCCGAGGGCGACGGCGGGACCGTGCCGGCGAACGCGCCGATCGCGATCAAGGAGGCGGTGCTGCCGTTCAAGCGGTTCCGCACCCTGGCCGGCAACAACGTGGACAGCCTGCTCAGCCCGGAGATGAAGTCGACCGGCGAGGTGATGGGCATCGACGCCGGCTTCGGCCAGGCGTTCGCCAAGTCGCAGGCCGCGGCGTACGGTTCGCTGCCGACCAGCGGCAAGGTCTTCGTCTCGGTGGCGAACCGGGACAAGCGGTCGATGATCTTCCCGATCAAGCGGCTCGCCGACCTGGGCTTCACCATCGTCACCACGGCCGGCACCGGCGAGGTGCTGCGGCGCTACGGCATCGACTGCGAGGTCGTCCCGAAGCACTACGAGGACCCGGGTAGGCGCAACGCCGTCGACCTGATCCTGGCCGGCGAGATCGCGCTGATCATCAACACCCCGCAGGGCTCCGGCGCCGGCGCCCGCCGCGACGGGTACGAGATCCGCAGCGCCGCGGTCACCGCGGACGTGCCCAGCATCACCACCGTGCCCGGCGCGGCCGCCGCGGTGATGGGCATCGAGGCGCTGCGTGCCGGTGACATGAAGGTCCGGCCGCTCCAGGAGCTGCACAAGCTGCTCAGGGGCGGCGAGTGATGGGTCTCTTCACGAAGGTCGCCCGGCCGGCTCTGTTCCGGCTGGGCGACGGGGACGCCGAGCACGCCCACGAGTGGACGCTGAACCGGCTCGCCTCGCTGCCGGCCCCGGCCCTGACCGCGATGCGCCGCTGGTACGGGTTCTCGAACCCGGTCGAGGTGTTCGGCGTCCGCTTCCCGAACCGGGTGGGCCTGGCCGCCGGCATGGACAAGAACGGCATCGCCCTGCCCGCGTGGCCGGCGCTCGGCTTCGGGTTCGTCGAGGTCGGCACGGTCACCGCGAAACCGCAGCCGGGCAACGACAAGCCGCGGCTGTTCCGGGCCAAGGAGTCCGAGGGCATCGTCAACCGGATGGGCTTCAACAACGCCGGCGCGGCCGCCCTGGCCGACCGCCTGGCCGCGCTGGGCCCGCTCGACGTGCCGCTGGGCGTCTCGCTCGGCAAGTCGAAGGTGACGCCGCTGGAGGAGGCGGTCGAGGACTACCTGACCTCGTACCGTCTGCTGCACCCGTACGCCGACTACATCGCGGTCAACGTCTCCTCGCCGAACACGCCCGGCCTGCGCAACCTCCAGGACAAAGACGCGATCGCGGCGCTGCTCAAGGCGCTGGCCGGGCCGGTGCCGGTGCTCGTCAAGATCGCGCCGGACCTGACCGAGCCGGCCATCGCCGAGCTGCTGGAGGTCTGCCTCGCCCACGGCGCGGCCGGGATCATCGCGACCAACACCACCCTGTCGCGGGACGGGCTGGCCGCCTCCGACCGGCACCTGGCGAGCGAGGCGGGCGGGCTCTCCGGCGCCCCGCTGACCGCCCGGGCCCGCCAGGTGGTCCGGTTCGTGCACACCGAGAGCGGCGGCCGGCTGCCGATCATCGGGGTGGGCGGGATCATGTCGGCCGACGACGCGTCCCGCATGTTCGATGCCGGCGCCGCGCTGGTCCAGCTCTACTCCGGGTTCATCTACAAGGGCCCGGACCTGGTCCTGGCGGTCGCCCGGGGCGCCCGTCCGTCGCGGACCGCCGTCGCGTGACGAGCCCGGCCGAGCGCGACCTGATGGCGCTCGACCGGGCGCACGTCTGGCACCCCTACGGGCCGATGCCCGGCCGGAGCGAGCCCTACCTGGTGGAGAGCGCCGAGGGCGTCCGGCTGCGGCTCGCCGACGGCCGGGAGCTGATCGACGGGATGTCGTCCTGGTGGGCGGCGATCCACGGCTACCGGCACCCGGCTCTCGACGCGGCGCTGGCGGACCAGGCCGGGCGGATGAGCCATGTGATGTTCGGCGGCCTCACCCACGAGCCGGCCGTCCGCCTCGCCGCCGAGCTGGTCGAGCTCACCCCGGCGGGCCTGGAGCACGTGTTCCTCTGCGACTCCGGCTCGATCGCCGTCGAGGTGGCGATCAAGATGGCGTTGCAGGCGCAGCGGGCGCTGGGCCGGCCGGGCCGACAGCGCCTGGCGACCTGGCGGGGTGGCTATCACGGCGACACCTTCCACCCGATGAGCGTCTGCGACCCGGTCGGCGGCATGCACTCGCTCTGGACCGGGGTGCTGCCCCGGCAGATCTTCGCGGGCCCGCCTCCGGCGGAGTGGGACGAGGGCTACGCCACCGGGCTGACCGACATGATCGAGCGGCACGCCGGCGAGATCGCCGCCGTGATCGTCGAGCCGGTGGTGCAGGGCGCGGGCGGGATGCGGTTCCACCATCCGGGGTACCTGCGGGTGCTGCGCGAGGTCACGGCCGCGCACGGGATCTTCCTGATCTTCGACGAGATCGCCACCGGGTTCGGCCGGACCGGGCTGTTCTTCGGGGCCGACCACGCACGCGTGAGCCCGGACATCATGTGCCTGGGCAAGGCGCTCACCGGCGGGTACCTGACCCTGGCGGCGACGCTGTGCACCGGCGCGGTGGCGGAGGCGATCTCGGCGGGCGAGGGTGGCGGGCTGGCGCACGGCCCGACCTTCATGGGCAACCCGCTGGCCTGTGCGGTCGCCGGAGCGTCCCTGAGCCTCCTGCGCGCGGGCGGGTGGGCGGAGCGCGTACCGATGATCGAGAAAGCTCTCACGGACGGCCTGGAGCCGCTTCGCGGGGCGCGCGGGGTCGCGGACGTGCGTGTCCTGGGCGCGATCGGCGTCGTCCAGCTCGACCACGACGTGGACGTGGCGAAGGCGACCGCCGCGGCGGTCGCCGAGGGCGTCTGGCTGCGCCCGTTCCGGGACCTGATCTACACCATGCCGCCGTTCGTGACGGGCGACGCCGACGTGGCCCGTATCGCCGCGGGGATCGCGTCCGCGGCGGCGGCCGGCTGACACGGAAGAGGGAAAACTATGGAGACCTTCGGCGAACGACTGCACCGGGCGGTCGCGGAGCGTGGTCCGCTCTGCGTCGGCATCGATCCGCACGCCTCTCTGCTGGCCCGCTGGGGCCTCTCGGACGACATCGCCGGCCTGGAACGCTTCGCCCGTACGGTGGTCGACGCGCTGGCCGATCGGGTGGCTGTTCTGAAACCACAGTCCGCGTTTTTTGAGAGATTTGGGTCACGTGGCGTCGCTGTTCTTGAGTCAACTATCCGACAGTCCCGAGAGGCCGGGGCTCTTGTTCTCCTGGACGTGAAGCGGGGCGACATCGGCTCGACGATGGCCGCCTACGCCGACGCCTACCTGAATCCGGCGAGTACTCTCTGTTCCGACGCGATTACTGTGAGTCCCTATCTCGGAGTGGGATCTCTGCAGCCGGCGTTCGACCTGGCGGCCGCTCACGGAGGTGGCGTCTTCGTTCTGGCGCTGACCTCGAACCCCGAGGGCCCGACCGTTCAGCACGCCGTCGCGGGCGGTGGAAAAACCGTCGCGCAAACGGTCATCGACGAGATTTCCCAGGTCAACGCGGGTGCGAAGCCGCTCGGCAGTCTCGGCCTCGTGGTCGGCGCGACGATCGGCGACACCGGCCACGACCTCTCGAAGGTCAACGGTCCGCTGCTCGCTCCGGGCCTGGGAGCGCAGGGCGGAACGCCCGATGACCTGCGCGCGGTCTTCGGCGAAAGCCTGCACAACGTGTTGCCGTCGTACTCACGCGAGGTTCTCTCCGCGGGTCCGGAGATCGCCGGATTGCGGTCCGCGACGGACCGTGTTCTGGCCGGTGTGCGCGCCGCGCTCGGGTGAAACGGCCTGCTTACCAGGCTCCCGAAGAGCTTGGCCCGGGGTACCCCCACGTTGCCGAAACCGTGTTTGACCGCTAGTTTTCCCGGCGCCGGGAACCAATGCCCCTTTGGTTCCATGGCACACCACGTTTCACAGAAGCGCCGGTATTGAACTACCGCCGCGTAAGGGACCTGAGGAGAACTGGTGCCGCTCCCGTCACTGAGCCCCGAGCAGCGCGCTGCCGCGCTGGAGAAGGCCGCGGAAGTTCGCAAGGCTCGGGCCGAGCTGAAGGAACAGCTCAAGTCCGGCAAGACCACCCTCGCCGCCGTGCTCGACCGCGCGGAGGGCGACGAGGTCGTCGGCAAGCTGAAGGTCTCGGCTGTGCTTCAGGCGCTGCCGGGCATCGGCAAGATCCGCGCGACCCAGATCATGGAGAAGCTGAAGATCGCCGAGAGCCGCCGGCTCCGGGGTCTCGGCGACCAGCAGCGTAAGGCCCTCCTGGGGGAGTTCGCTGCGAACTGACTCACCGGCTCGTGTAGGAATGAGCCGTGAGCATGGATGACGACGCGCAGCCGGCAGCCCGCCTCACTGTCCTCTCCGGCCCCTCCGGGGTCGGGAAGGACAGTGTGATCGAGCTGATCCGGCTGCGCTCGCCGTGGATCAGACTCTCGGTGTCGGTGACAACACGTAAGAAACGCGACTACGAGACCGACGGCGAGCACTACCACTTTGTGACCAGGTCCGAGTTCCAGCGTCTGATCGACGGCGATCAGCTCCTGGAGTGGGCGGAATTCGCGGGCAACCTGTACGGAACCCCCCGCGCGCAGGTCGAGGGCTGGCTCCAGCAGGGCCGGCCCGTTTTGCTGAAGATCGACCTCCAGGGCGCCCGTCAGGTGCGAGCCGCGATGCCGGAGGCCCGCCTGGTCTTCCTCGCCCCACCGAGTGTCGACGAGCTCCAGCGCCGCCTGATCGGCCGGGGCACCGACGACGAGGAGACGATCAAGCGCCGTCTCGCGCACGCCGACGAGGAACTGGCCGCCGAGGCGGAGTTCGACGTCACCGTGGTCAACGACTTCGTCGAGAGGGCCGCGGATGAGCTGGTAGGATTGCTCGGTTCGTCATACCTGACGCCGGCCACACCAGCTCACGAGCATTAAGGATCTTCCAACGTGGGAACCATCGCGAACCCCGAAGGCATCACCAATCCCCCCATCGACGAGCTGCTCGACAAGACCTCGTCGAAGTACTCGCTGGTGATCTTCGCGGCCAAGCGCGCCCGCCAGGTCAACGCCTACTACAGCCAGCTGGGTGAGGGTCTGCTCGAGTACGTCGGCCCCCTGGTCGAGACCACCCCGCAGGAGAAGCCGCTGTCCATCGCGATGCGGGAGATCAACGCGGGGCTGCTGACGGCCGAAGCGACCGACCAGCCCTGATCGTCTAGTTCATCTGGTCCCGCGTCCGGAGTCTCCGGGTGCGGGACCGCTTGCTGTCCGAGGGGGCACGGTGACCGAGATCGTCCTGGGGGTCGGCGGGGGCATCGCCGCCTACAAGGCCTGTGAGCTGCTCCGTCTGTTCACCGAGTCCGGTCACGGCGTGCGGGTGGTGCCCACCGATGCGGCGCTCAAGTTCGTCGGCGAGCCGACCTGGTCGGCGCTCTCCGGGCGGCCGGTCGCCACCGGGGTGTGGGACGACGTCCACGAGGTGCCGCACGTGCGTATCGGCCGGGCCGCCGAGCTGGTCGTGGTCGCTCCGGCCACCGCCGACCTGCTGGCCAAGGCGGCGCACGGCATCGCCGACGACCTGCTCACCAACACCCTGCTCACGGCCACCTGCCCGGTCGTCTACGCGCCGGCCATGCACACCGAGATGTGGGACAACCCGGCCACCCGCGCCAACGTGGCGACCCTGCGGGAGCGCGGCGCCGTGGTGATCGAGCCCGCGGTCGGCCGGCTCACCGGTAAGGACACCGGCAAGGGGCGGCTGCCGGAGCCGTCCTCGATCTTCGAGATCGCTCTGCGCGTACTCCGCCGGGGTGTTGATCTTGATCTTGCCGGACGCCATGTGGTGGTCACCGCCGGAGGGACCCGCGAGCCGCTCGACCCGGTCCGGTTCCTGGGCAACCGGTCCTCGGGCAAGCAGGGGTACGCGCTGGCCCGCGCCGCGGTCGCGCGCGGCGCGAGGGTGACGCTCATCTCAGCCAACGTCGCGTTACCGGAGCCCGCCGGTGCCGATCTCATCCGTGTGGGGACCACCGAGGAGTTGCGCAAGGCGACGGTCGAGGCCGCCGGCTCCGCCGACGTCGTGGTCATGGCCGCGGCTCCGGCCGACTTCCGCCCGGCGTCGGTCGCCGAGCAGAAAATCAAGAAAACAGACGCGGGTACGCCAGATGCCATCCATCTCGTGACGAACCCGGACATAGCCGCTGAACTGGGTGCCAACAAGCTGCCCGGCCAGGTGCTCGTCGTCTTCGCGGCAGAGACCCAGGACGCCCTGGAGAACGCCCGCGGCAAGCTCGCCCGCAAGCGCGCCGACCTGATCGTCGTCAATGAAGTGGGCGTCGACCGGGTCTTCGGGCAGGACCGCAACACCGTCACCCTGCTGGGTGCGGACGGTTTCACCGCCACTCATGGGGAACTACCCAAAGACGATGTGGCCGATATGATTTTCGATCAAGTCGCCACCCGCTTGGAAGCCCAGGTCCGGGACGCTCGGCGACCCTGACTACACTTCCGCGTTACGTTGTATTCGACAAATCTGAGGAGCACCGTGGCACGCCGCCTGTTCACCTCCGAGTCGGTCACGGAAGGCCACCCGGACAAGATCGCTGACCAGATCAGCGACGGGATTCTCGACGCCCTGCTCGCGCAGGATCCGCGTAGCCGTGTCGCGGTGGAGACCCTGATCACCACCGGCCAGGTGCACGTGGCGGGTGAGGTCACCACCCAGGCCTACGCCGACATCCCCAAGATCGTGCGCGACACCATCCTGAACATCGGCTACGACTCGTCGAAGAAGGGCTTCGACGGCGCCTCCTGTGGCGTGAGCGTGTCGATCGGCTCGCAGTCGCCGGACATCGCGCAGGGCGTCGACAGCGCCATCGAGCTGCGTGAGGGTGACTCCGACCACGTCCTGGACTCGCAGGGTGCCGGCGACCAGGGCATGATGTTCGGTTTCGCCTGCTCGGAGACGCCCGAGCTGATGCCGCTGCCGATCGCGCTGGCGCACCGGCTGGCCCGGCGCCTGTCCGCCGCCCGCAAGGACGGCACGATCCCCTACCTGCGCCCGGACGGCAAGACCCAGGTCACCATCGAGTACGACGGCCTGCGCCCGGTCCGCCTGAACACGGTCGTCGTGTCGTCGCAGCACGCCGCCGACATCTCCCTCGAATCGCTGCTCACCCCGGACGTCCGGGAGCACGTGATCGCGCCGGAGCTGGAGGGTCTCGGCCTGGACACCGACGGCTACCGGCTGCTGGTCAACCCGACCGGCCGTTTCGAGATCGGTGGCCCGATGGGTGACGCCGGCCTGACCGGCCGGAAGATCATTGTGGACACCTACGGCGGCTACGCCCGGCACGGTGGTGGCGCGTTCTCCGGCAAGGACCCGTCCAAGGTGGACCGCTCCGCGGCGTACGCCACCCGCTGGGTCGCCAAGAACGTGGTGGCCGCCGGTCTGGCCGAGCGCTGCGAGATCCAGGTCGCCTACGCGATCGGCAAGGCCCACCCGGTCTCGCTGTTCGTCGAGACGTTCGGCACCGAGAACGTGCCGGTCGAGCGGATCGAGAAGGCCATCAACGAGGTCTTCGACCTGCGCCCGGCCGCGATCATCCGCGACCTCGACCTGCTCCGCCCGATCTACCAGCAGACCGCCGCCTACGGCCACTTCGGCCGCGAGCTGCCGGACCTGAAGTGGGAGAGCACCGACCGCGCCCAGGACCTGAAGAACGCCGCGTCCTGACCCGGTTTTACTGAACGGCGTCCTTCCCGTTTCGGGGAGGGCGCCGTTCTGCTTGATCCGCTGAGGCCTGTTTTGCGTGTTCGTTCGCATGAGAGTCATGGGTGGTTCTGGCGGCTACTCTTCCGTGATGACGGCCGTCAAGGGTGAGCGGGTCATCGTCGTCCGGCACGCGATGCCGGCGGTCGATCCGAACGTGCCTGCGGAGCAGTGGCAGCTGGCACAGGAGAGCCGGGTCGCGGCCCGCCTGATGCGGCTGCACGTGTGCCATCCGGCGTACTACGTGGCCAGCCCCGAGCCGAAGGCCGCACAGACCATGCAGGAGATCGCCGGGGCGCAGCGGGTGGCGACCGACCCCGGCCTGGCCGAGGTGCACCGGCCACACGTCTGGTTCACCGACGAGGGCTACCACTCGGCGGCGCTGGCCTACGCCCGCGGCGAGTGCCCCGACGGCTGGGAGCCGCGCGACCAGGTGATCGAACGCTTCGACGCGGCCGTGGTCCGGCATGCGGCGGCCGCCGCCGAACAGAACCGGACACTCGTCATCGGCACCCACGGCCTCGCCCCGACCGTGTGGATGGCCAGCCGCTACCAGCTGGCCACCGATCCGGCCCGCTTCTGGGCGGATCTGCGCTTCCCGGACATCGTCGAGATCGACCTCCGGCACCAGACCGTCAGCTGCCTCACCCACTGATCCTCACGCCGGGCCCGGCGACGGCCGGAAGTGTCAGGGGGTCCGGGCAGAATGGTCGGCGATGGGGACCAGGGGAGTGCGTGCCGATCGGGAGCCGGCTGAGCGGCTGCCGATCGCACGGGTGTGCGTCGACATGCCGCTGGCGCATCTCGACCGCCCGTTCGACTACCTGGTCTCCGCGGCCGACGACGAGGCGGCCCAGCCCGGTGTGCGGGTCAAGGTCCGGTTCGCCGGGCAGCTGGTGAGCGGCTTCCTGCTGGGCCGGGCCGAGTCCTCGGAGCACGACGGCAAGCTGGCCTACCTGGAGAAGGTGGTGTCCCCCGAACGCGTGCTCGACCCGGAGATCGCCCGGCTGGCCCGTGCGGTGGCCGATCGTTACGCGGGCAATCTGGCTGATGTCCTCCGGCTCGCGGTTCCACCCCGCCACGCCCGGGTGGAGAGCCAGGCTGTGGCCGGTTCGCCAGCGGCGGCTGAGGCCGGATCGGGTGATGACGCGCCGTCCGGGCGGGGGTCGGCCGCGGACGAGGGCGTGCCGGAGCAGGCCGCTGCAGTGGACGCGGGAAACCCGGCGCGAGAGTGGGCCGAGGTTCGAGAGCCCGTGGCGGGCGGGTGGGATGCGTATCCGGCCGGACCGGGCTATCTGCGGGCGCTGACGGACCGGCGGCCCGCGCGGGCGGTCTGGTCGGCGCTGCCGGGGGAGGACTGGGCGCTTCGCATCGCGGAGGCGGCCGCGGCGACGGTCCGCGGTGGGCGCGGTGTGGTGATCGTCGTCGCCGACGCGCGTGATCTGGAGCGGGCCGACCGGGCGCTGCTCGCGGTGCTGGGCGAGGGGCGGCACGTCGCGCTGAACGCGGCGCTCGGGCCCGCCGAACGGTACAGGCGGTTCCTCGCCGCCGGCCGTCATCAGGTGCCGGTGGTGGTGGGCACCCGCGCCGCGATGTGGGCGCCGGTGCCCGACCTGGGGCTCGTGGTCATCTGGGACGACGGGGACGATCTGCACGCCGAGCCGCGGGCGCCCTACCCGCACGCGCGGGACGTGCTGCTCACCCGGGCGCGGCTGGCGGACTGTGCGGTGCTGGTGGCGGGCTTCGCGCGTACCGGTGAGGGGCAGTTGCTGCTGGAGACCGGCTGGGCGCGGGAGATCGCCGCCGAGCGGATGACGCTGCGGCGCCGGTCGCCGATCATCTCGCCGACCGGCGACGACCCGCAGCTGGCCCGTGACCCGGGGGCGGTCACCGCCCGGCTGCCGAGCGTGGCCTGGCAGGCGGCCCGGCAGGCGTTGCAGGCGGGCGCTCCGGTGCTGGTGCAGGTGCCCCGCCGCGGCTATCTGCCCTCGGTGGCGTGCGCCGAGTGCCGCACCCCGGCACGCTGCCCGAAGTGCTCCGGGCCGCTGGGCCTGCCGGGAGCGCGGGACGTCCCGGTCTGTCACTGGTGCGCGCGGGCGGCCGCGGCGTTCCGCTGCCCGGCCTGCGGTGAGCAGCGGCTGCGCGCCTCGGTGATCGGGGCCCGGCGGACCGCCGAGGAGCTGGGGCGGGCGTTCGCCGGGGTCCCGGTGCGCACCTCCGGGCGGGACGAGGTGCTGGACACGGTTCCCGCCGCGCCGGCCCTGGTGGTGGCGACCCCGGGGGCCGAGCCGGTGGCCGAGGGCGGCTTCGGCGCCGTGCTGCTGCTGGACACCTGGGCCCTGCTCAGCCGGGCCGACCTGCGCGCCGCCGAGGAGACCATGCGCCGCTGGCTGAACGCGGCGGCGCTGGCCCGTTCCGCCCCGGACGGCGGCCGGGTCGTGGTGGTGGCGGACGGGGCGCTCGCCCCGGTGCAGGCGCTGCTGCGGTGGGATCCCGGCTGGTTCGCGGCCCGTGAACTCGCCGAGCGCCGTGACCTGGGCTTTCCACCGGCCGCGCGGATGGCGAGCGTGACCGGCCAGGCGGCCGCGGTGGCCGAGCTGCTGTCGCTGGCCCGGCTGCCGGAGGAGACCGAGATCCTCGGCCCGGTGCCGGCGCCCGAGGAGCAGGAACGGATGTTGCTGCGGGTGTCCCGCTCGCGGGCCGCCGACCTGGCGCACGCCCTGCACGAGGCGGCCGGGGTGCGCAGCGCCCGCAAGGCGGCCCTCCCGGTCCGCATCCAGGTGGACCCGGCCGACCTCTTCTGACCCGGCGAGCCGCCGCCGGTGGCCGGGGCGCGAACGCGGGCCGCTGTCACGCGCGGCGTTGCGCGCGTCACTCCGTAGACTGGGCAGGTGCTGCCCACCAGAGTCAGGAGTCTCCGCGCGTGACCGTCCAGCCCATCCGTCTCTTCGGTGATCCGGTGCTGCGCACCCCGGCCGATGCCGTCGTCGACTTCGACAAGGAACTGCGCAATCTGGTGAAGGACCTGATCGAGACCATGCAGGACGAGGGCGGCGCCGGTCTGGCCGCCCCGCAGCTCGGTGTCGGTCTGCGCGTGTTCAGCTTCGACGTGGACGACGTGGTCGGGCACATCGTGAATCCGGTGCTCTCCTTCCCCGACGAGGAGGAGCAGGACGGCCCGGAGGGCTGCCTGTCCATCCCGGGGATCTACATCGACACCAAGCGCCGGCAGAACGTCGTGGCCAACGGCTTCAACGAGTTCGGCGACCCGGTCCAGCTGGTCGGCACCGGTCTGATGGCCCGCTGCGTGCAGCACGAGACCGACCACCTGGAGGGTGTGCTCTTCCTGGACCGGCTCGACGCCGCGGCCCGCAAGGAGGCGATGAAGCAGATCCGCTCCGCGGAGTGGTACGACGCCGCCAAGCCCCCCACGGTCAAGGACAGCCCGCACGGCCGGGGCGTCTTCGGGTCCGGCCTGTTCAGCTCGGGCAGGTGAGCCGATGCGCCTGATCTTCGCCGGGACCCCGGCTGTGGCGGTGCCCAGCCTGGACGCGATCGCCGCCTCCGGGCACGAGCTGCTCGCCGTGGTGACCCGCCCGGACGCCCCGGCCGGCCGGGGCCGCCGCCTGGTCCGTTCGCCCGCCGGGGCGTGGGCCGACGAGCGTGGCATCGAGGTGCTCACCCCGGAGCGGCCGCGGGACCCCGAGTTCCAGGAGCGGCTGCGCCGGCTCGCGCCGGACTGTGTGCCCGTGGTGGCGTACGGAGCACTGGTCCCGCCCACCGCCCTGGAGATCCCGAAGCACGGCTGGGTGAACCTGCACTTCTCGCTGCTGCCCGCCTGGCGTGGCGCGGCCCCCGTGCAGCACGCCGTCCTGCACGGCGACGAGGTGACCGGGGCCAGCGTCTTCGAGCTGGAGGCCGGGCTGGACACCGGCCCGGTCTACGGCACACTGACCGACCAGATCCGGTTCAGCGACACCTCCGGCGCGCTGCTGGAGCGGCTGGCCGTGGAGGGCGCCGGGCTGTTGGTCGCGGTGCTCGACGCCATCGAGGCGGGCACCGCACGGGCGCACCCGCAGCCGCACGACGGGGTGTCGCTCGCCCCGAAGCTGACCGTCGAGGACGCCCGGGTCCGCTGGACCGATCCGGCGTTCGCGGTGGACCGCCGGATCCGGGCGTGCAGCCCGGCCCCGGGCGCCTGGACCACGTTGCGCGACGAGCGGCTCAAGTTGGGCCCGGTGCGCCCGGTGGCGAACGCGCCGGCGCTGCGACCGGGCGAGCTGCTGGTGGAGCGCAAGCAGGTGCTGGCCGGTACGGCCACCACGCCCGTGCAACTCGGTGAGGTGCGCGCGGCAGGGAAGAAAGCGATGTCGGCGACCGACTGGGCGCGCGGCATGCGGATCGAAGCAGGGGAACAACTGGCGTGATCGACTGCACCGCAACGAAGCAAGAGCCAGGAAAGCACGCCGAAGGAGACATAGCGTGACGGAGCACAGGGCGTCCCGCCCACACGGCGGACGACCGAGCCGGCCGAGCGGTCCTGGCCATTCACGGGACGACCGCAGCGGCCGGGCGCCGCGCGCCGGCCGCCCACCGGCGGATCCGGCCCGCCAGGCGGCGTACGAGGCGGTCGCCGCCGTACACCGCGACGACGCGTACGCGAACCTGGTCCTCGCCGACATCCTGAACGGCATGGGCCTGCACGGGCGGGACGCGGCGTTCGCGACCGAGCTGACCTACGGCACCCTGCGTGCCCTCGGCACCCTCGACCTGATCATCGCGGCGGCCGCCGAGCGGGAGGTGGCCCGGATCGACCCGCCCGCGCGGGACGCGCTGCGCCTGGGCGTCTACCAGGTGCTCTACACCCGGGTGCCGCCGCACGCCGCGGTCAACCAGACCGTGGACCTGGTCCGCTCGGTGGCGCCCGGCGCGAGCGGGTTCGCCAACGCGGTGATGCGCACGGTCACCGAGACCCCGTTGGAGGCCTGGCTGGAGCGGGTCGCCCCGGCGCACGCCGACGATCCGATCGGCAACCTGGCGGTCATCCACCACCACCCACAGTGGATCATCCGGTCGTTCGCCGAGGCGCTCGGCGGCGATCTGGAGGAGACCGCCCGGCTGCTCATCGAGGACAATCAGCCGGCGGCCGTGCACCTGTGTGCCCGTCCCGGGCGGGCCGACGCGGTGGACCTCGCCGACGAGGTGGGCGGGGTGCCGGGCGCCTTCTCGCCGTACGCCGTCTATCTGCACGGCGGCGCGCCGCGCGACCTGGCCGCGATCCGCGACGGTCGCGCCCACGTCCAGGACGAGGGTTCGCAGCTGGTGGCCGCCGCGTTGCTGGCCGCGCCGATCGAGGGCCAGGACACCCGCTGGCTCGACCTGTGTGCCGGGCCGGGCGGCAAGACCGGCCTGATCGGGGCGATCGCGGCGGGGCGGGGCGCCGAGGTGACCGCGGTCGAGGTGGCCGAGCACCGGGCCCGTCTGGTGGACATCGCCACCGAGGGTATGCCGGTGACGGTGCTGCCGATGGACGGCCGGTCCGTCGGCCGTGATCCGGATCTGCCGGAGGAGTCGTTCGACCGGGTGCTGGTGGACGCGCCGTGCACCGGGCTGGGCTCGTTGCGGCGGCGGCCGGAGTCGCGCTGGCGGCGTCAGCCGTCCGATCTGCCGGCGCTCACCCGGCTCCAGCGGGAGCTGCTGGTGGCGGCGCTGCGGGCGGTCCGCCCGGGCGGCGTGGTGGCGTATGTGACGTGCTCCCCGCACATGGTGGAGACCCAGGTGACGGTGAGCGAGGGGGCCCGGCGCAGCGGCGTCGAGGTCGACTTCGTGGATGCCCGTCCGCTGCTGCCGCCGGGCATGCCGGGGCTGGGCTCGGGCCCGACCGTGCAGCTGTGGCCGCACCGGCACGGGACGGACGCCATGTTCCTGGCGGTGCTCCGCCGGACCAGCTGACGCCCAGGTCCTGTCCCGCGGAGCACGCGGGACAGGACCTGGGCTGGGCCGGGCCGGTGATCGGCCCGGCCCGCACCCGGTGGCGGGCGCAGGTCATAGACTTCGTGCCGTGGAACGATCGCCCATCATCGCGCCGAGCATCCTCGCCTCCGACTTCTCCCGCCTCGGGCAGGAGGTGCACGCCATCGAGGGAGCGGCCGACTGGGTGCACGTGGATGTCATGGACAACCACTTCGTGCCGAACCTCACGATCGGCCTGCCGGTGGTGCAGAGCCTGCGTAAGGCGACGACCATCCCGTTCGACGTGCACCTGATGATCACCGACCCGCAGCGTTGGGCGCCGGGGTATGCGGAGGCGGGCGCCTACAACGTGACCTTCCACGCCGAGGCGTGCGACGACCCGGTGGCGCTGGCGAAGACACTGCGGGCGGCGGGCGCCAAGGCCGGGCTGGCCATCGACCGGGACACTCCGGTGGAGCCGTACCTGGAGTTGCTGCCGTACCTGGACACCATCCTGATCATGACGATCAAGGCGGGTTTCGGCGGTCAGGCGTTCATGCCGGAGATGCTGGACAAGGTTCGGGACGTGCGCCGCCGGGCCGAGGTCAACGACCTGGAGATCCGGATCGAGGTGGACGGCGGCATCGCGGCCGACACCATCGAGCAGGCCGCCGAGGCCGGCGCGGACGCCTTCGTGGCGGGCACCGCGGTCTACGGCGCCGCCGACCCGGCCGAGGCGATCCGGAAATTGCGCGGTCTGGCCGCGGGCCGGATGGGGCTGGCGTGATCGGCCCGTTGTGGCCAGAATCTAGCTTTACCTCCGGCACGGCAGGAAAGGTCTGATGAGCACGGCTGAGTCGCGACTCCCCGAGAGCCCCGACCCGGAACTCGACCCGGACGAGGGTCCTGACCTGATCCTGGTCGTCGACGACGACCAGGACATCGCCAGCTTCGTCGAGTTCAACCTCAAGGTGCACGGCTTCGAGGTGATCCGGGCCCGGGACGGGCAGGAGGCGCTCGAGCTGCTGGAGACGCACCGGCCGTCACTGGCCGTGGTGGACTGGATGATGCCGCGGATGGACGGCGTCGAGCTGATCCAGCAACTGCGCGCCGAGCCGCTCACCTCGGCCCTTCCGGTGATCATGCTGACCGCCAAGAGCATGACCGTGGACAAGGTCTTCGGGCTCACCACCGGCGCCGACGACTACCTGGTGAAGCCGTTCGACACGGCCGAGCTGCTCGCCCGGGTGACCACCACGCTGCGGCGCCACAAGGACGCCCGGGAGGTGTCGCCGCTGACCGGCCTGCCCGGCAACGCGCGGGTGCGCCGGGAGATCGGTGACCGGATGCGCAGCGGCGGCGACTACTCGGTCGGTTACATCGACGTCGACCGGTTCAAGAGCGTCAACGACGTGTACGGGTTCGACCGTGGCGACGAGTTCATCATCGCGCTGGCCCGCAGCCTGCAACGGGCCAGCGCGCAGACCGGCAAGCCGTCGATCTTCCTGGGCCACATCGGCGGTGACGACTTCGTCTTCATCTGCCATCCGGACCAGGTGCTGCCGCTCACCCAGCGGACGGTGACCGACTTCGAGGCCGCCGCCGACCGGCTGTACGAGCCGGAGGACGCCCGGCGCGGCTACATCGAGGTGCCCGACCGGCGAGGCAACAAGCAGAAGGCCGCGCTGGTCACGCTCTCCATCGGGGTGGCCCAGGCGACCAACGACGGGCGCCGGTTCGCCGATCCGCGGGTGGTGATCGGGGTCGCCTCGGAGATGAAGAAGGTGGCGAAGTCCCAGCCGGGGTCGTACGTGGCGATCGACCGCCGGCGCAGCGAGGCGGAGTGACGGGTCAGCGGGCGTAGGCGGGCACGTACTCCTGGCCGGTCAGCGCCTGGATGCGGCGGATCACCTCGTCGGTGTGGGCCCGGAAGTCGCGGGGTCCGGTGGCGTGCCCGGCCTCCGGCAGGGCGGGGCCGAACGTGATCGTGATCGGGACGGGCCGGGGGAACCGGGAGCCGGCCGGCCGGATGCGGTCGGTGCCGGTGATGCCGACCGGGATGATCGGCACACCCGCCTGGGCGGCGAGCCGGACCGCGCCGGTGCGGCCCCGGTAGAGCCGGCCGTCCGGCGAGCGGGTGCCCTCGGGGAAGACGGTGACCAGGCCGCCGGAGCGCAGCACCGGTACGGCGGAGGCGAAGGCGTCCAGCACCGCCCGCCCGCCGGCCCGTTCGACCGGGATGGCGCCCATGCCGGACACCACCCGCCGGTTCAGGCCACCACGCAGGCCGGGGGTGTTGAAATACTCCGCCTTGGCCCAGAACGTGATGTGCCGCGGTGTGCTGATGCCCAGGAAGATCTGGTCGGCGATGGCCAGGTGATTGGGGCAGAGGATGGCGCCGGTGTCCCGGGGCAGGTGCTCCAGCCCGGTGACGGTGGGCCGCCACACGGTCCGGGCGAGGGCGCCGAGGGTGCCCTTCGTCATCGCGTACAGCGGCGGGGTGCGGGTCATGCCGGGTCATCTCCCGAGTCGGGGCCCAGATGGGCGGTGCGGTGGGCGGTGTGGTCGGCGTGATCGGACGGGGCCGGGCCCAGGTGGGCGGTGAGGATGGCATCGAGGAACGGGGCCGGGTCGGAGGCGCCGGTGGCCAGTTGGAGGCTGCCCCAGTTGCGCAGCTCGGCCATGCCGTGCAGGGCCGCCCAGAGCACACCGGCGGTGACCTCGGGCGGTTGGCCGGCGTCCGGCCGGGCCTCCGCGATCAGGCCGGTGAGCAGCCGGAACAGTGGTAGGCCGGCCTCGCGCAGCCCGAGGTAGCCGCTCTGGAGCAGGTCGTGCCGGAACATCAGCTCGAACATGCCGCGCCGGGTCGCGGCGAAGCCGGTGTACGCCCGGGACAGCGCGACGACGCGGGCGCGGGGGTCGGGCGGGGCCGCGGTGAGGGCGGTGTCGACCTCGGTGGCCAGGGCGGTGAAGCCGGCCCGGGCGATCGCGGAGAGCAACGAGAGATGGGTGGGGAAGTAGCGCCGGGGGGCGCCGTGCGACACGCCGGCCCGCCGGGCGATCTCCCGTAGCGACAGGGCGGTGTGCCCCTCGGCTTGCAAAAGCTCGACGCCGACCTCGACGAGCCGGGCGCGGAGTCCCTGGTCCAGGTCCATAGACACTGTCTACCAAGCCGTGTAGACAGTGTCTACCCCAGCTTGCGGGTGAGCGCTGCGATGTGAAGTAGGTCGCGGGGGAGGTGGCAAAATCTCGTCATCGTGCAAGACTCGGGGTTGACCCACCACGCGCTGGCGGGACTCGGTGAAATTCCGAACCGGCGGTGATCCGGCACACCCGTGCCGGTAAGCCCGCGACCCGGCTGCCCGCACCACGGCAGCCGGTGGACCTGGTGTGACTCCAGGGCCGACGGTTGATCGGCGAAAGCTGGTCAGACAGTCCGGATGGGAGACAGCGCGCGGAATCGGACGGTCGCGCCTTTGTCGGTGCGATGCGGCCGGGGTGCGCGAAGCGTACTCTTGCTGTCCGATTCTTGTCGTTTTCTCCCACTCTTCTCGGCGCGTGACCGTTCCGCGTGAGAGGACCCGGAGATGGTGACCGAGGACGAGGCGATGAGCCGCGCTGTCGCGCTGGCCGCCCGGGGCCTCGGAACCACCAGCCCGAACCCGGTGGTCGGCTGCCTCCTGCTCGGCCCGGACGGCGACGTGGTGGGCGAGGGCTTCCACGCGTACGCCGGCGGCCCGCACGCGGAGATCGTGGCGCTGGCACAGGCCGGGGAGCGCGCCCGCGGCGGCACCTGCGTGGTGACGCTCGAGCCGTGCAACCACACCGGCCGGACCGGGCCGTGCTCGGAGGCGCTGATCGGCGCCGGGGTGCGCCGGGTGGTCATCGCGGTGGACGATCCGACGCCGGTGGCGGCGGGCGGCGCGGCGACCCTGCGGGCGGCCGGCATCGAGGTGGTCACCGGGGTGCGGCGGGCCGAGGCGGAGAAGGGGAACGTCGCCTGGCTGACCGCGGTGCGCCGGAGCCGGCCCTACGTGACCTGGAAGTACGCGGCGACCCTGGACGGGCGGTCGGCAGCGGCGGACGGCACCAGCCAGTGGATCTCCTCGGCCGAGTCCCGGGCCGACGTGCACGTGCTGCGCGGCACCGTGGACGCGATCGTCGCCGGCGTCGGCACGGTGGTGGCCGACGACCCCCAGCTGACCGTCCGTGACCTGCGGGACGGCACCCTCGCCATCAAGCAGCCGCTGCGTGTGGTCGTCGACTCCGGCGGGCGTACCCCGGAGAACGCCCGCGTGCGTGACGCTGCCGCACCCACCTGGATCGTCACGACGGCCGCGGTCGGCGCCGGGCCGGACGGCCGCGTCGATCTGTCCGCGCTGCTCGCCGGGCTGTATGCGAAGGGCGTCCGCAACGTGCTGCTGGAGGGCGGCCCCACACTCGCCGGCGCTTTCCTCGGCGCCGGACTGGTCGATCGGGTAATCGGCTACGTCGCGCCGAAGCTGCTCGGGGCGGGCCGGACCGCCCTGCTCGACGCCGGTGTCGGCACCATCGCCGACGCCGTCGAACTGGACTTCACCGACATAACGCAGATCGGTGGCGATCTGCGTTTCATCGCGACCCCGCATCCGAAGGAGTCCTGAATGTTCACCGGAATCGTCGAGGAACTGGGCGAGGTAGTGCGCCTGACCGAGGGCAGCGAGGACTCGGCGGTCATCGCCGTCCGGGGCCCGCTGGTCACCTCGGACGCGCGGCACGGCGACTCGATCTCGGTGAACGGCTGTTGTCTGACCGTGATCGACAACGTCGACGGGGTGTTCACCGCGGATGTGATGGGCGAGACGCTGCGGCGGACCTCGCTGGGGGCTCTCCGGACGGGCAGCAACGTGAACCTGGAGCGGGCCGCCGCCCTGGGCAGCCGCCTCGGCGGCCACCTGGTGCAGGGGCACGTGGACGGAGTGGCGCGGATCATCGCCCGCGAGCCCGCCGACCAGTGGGAGGTGGTGCGTTTCTCGCTGCCGCCCGAGCTGGCGAAATACGTGGTGGAGAAGGGGTCGATCACCGTGGACGGGGTTTCGCTCACCGTCATGGCGGTCGACGGGGACAGCTTCGCGATCGGGATGATCCCGGCCACCTCGAAGCTGACCGTGCTGGGCAGCAAGGCCATCGGCGATCCGGTCAACCTCGAGGTCGACGTGATCGCCAAGTACGTCGAGAAGATGCTGGGGAGCCGCAATGTTTGAGAGCATCGAGCGCGCCATCGCCGACATAGCGGCCGGTAAAGCGGTCATCGTGGTGGACGACGAGGACCGGGAGAACGAGGGGGACCTGATCTTCGCGGCCGAGCACGCGACGCCGGAGCTGGTCGCCTTCATGGTCCGCTACACGTCCGGCTACATCTGCGTTCCCCTCCCGGAGGAGGAGGCCGACCGGCTCGACCTGCCGCCGATGTTCCACACGAACCAGGACAAGCGCGGTACCGCGTACGCCGTCACCGTGGACGCCAAGCACGGCGTGAGCACCGGCATCTCGGCCGCCGACCGGGCGCGGACCATCCAGCTGCTCGCCTCGGCCGAGACCGAGCCGGGCGACCTGTCCCGGCCCGGCCACATCGTGCCGCTGCGGGCGAAGCCGGGCGGGGTGCTGCGCCGCCCCGGCCACACCGAGGCCTCTATCGACCTGGCGGTGCTCGCCGGCTGCCGGCCCGCCGGGGTGCTCTGCGAGATGGTCAACGACGACGGCACCATGCAGCGCCGCCCGGACCTGGAGAAGTTCGCGGCCGAGCACGACCTGGCGCTGATCTCGATCGAGGAGCTCGTCGCCTACCTGCGGCACCGTCAGGGCAGCCAGGTGGAGCGGGTGGTGGAGACGGTCCTGCCGACCGAGCACGGCGTCTTCACGGCGGTCGGCTACCGCACCGAGGCCGACCAGGGCGAGCACGTGGCGCTGGTCTACGGCGACCTGGCCGACGGCGAGGACGTGCTGGTCCGGGTGCACTCCGAGTGCCTCACCGGGGACGTCTTCGGCTCCCGGCGCTGCGACTGCGGCCCGCAGCTGGACGCCGCGCTGGAGCGGGTGGCCGCGGCCGGGCGTGGGGTGGTGCTCTACATGCGCGGTCACGAGGGCCGCGGCATCGGCCTGCTGCACAAGTTGCAGGCGTACCAGTTGCAGGACCGCGGTTTCGACACGGTCGACGCCAACCTGGAGCTGGGGCTGCCGGCCGACGCCCGCGACTACGGCACCGGCGCGCAGATCCTCGCGGATCTCGGCATCCGCTCGATGCGCCTGCTCACCAACAATCCGGCCAAGAGAGCAGGCCTCGAGGGGTACGGTCTGCGCGTCACCGGGCGGGAGGAGCTGCCCGTCCGGCTGCACCCGGAGAACGTCCGGTACCTGCGTACCAAGCGGGACCGGATGGGCCACCTCTTCGAGGCACTAGGCTGAGAACCGTCCCGATTCGGGTGATGATGCAATGAAAAAGGGTGACATACATGGCCGGCTTCGGTGATCCACACCTGCACACCGTCGAGGCGGCCGGGCTCCGGCTCGGCATCGTCGGTTCCCGGTGGCACGACGACCTGGTCGGTCACATGATCAGCCGGGCGCAGGCCGCCGCCGAGGCGTGCGGCGTCATGGAGGTGATCACCGTCCGGGTGGCCGGGTCGGTGGAGCTGCCGGTGGTGGCGCAGGCGCTGGCCCGCCGGGTCGACGCGGTGGTCGCCCTGGGCGTGGTGATCAAGGGCGAGACCCAGCACTTCGAGTACGTGTGTGACGCGGTGACCACCGGCCTGACCCGGGTGGCGCTGGACGAGGAGACCCCGGTGGCGCACGGCGTGCTGACCGTGCACAGCCTGGGCCAGGCCCGCGACCGGGCCGGCCTGGAGGACTCGATCGAGGACAAGGGCTGGCAGAGCACGGTGGCGGTCCTCGATGCCGCACTCACGATCCGTGAGGTCTCCAAGCAGTAGAGCGTCTTCACCTCGAGGACACTCTCCGTTCTCGGAATAGGTGCTCGGCGCCGGGATGCTTCCCCGGTCCGCAGCCCTATTCCGAGACTGGTGTCCCACGGTGTTCCCACGGCTCAGCATCGTCGTGCCGTACTACGACGTCGAGCGCTACCTGGCCGCGTGCCTCGACTCGCTGGCCCGGCAGACCTTCCGGGACTTCGAGGTCGTCCTGGTCGACGACGGCTCCCGGGACGGCAGCGCCGGGATCGCCCGGGCGTTCTGCGCCGCGGACCCACGGTTCCGGCTGGTCACGCAGGAGAACCAGGGCCTCGGCCCGGCCCGCAACACCGGCGTCGAGCACGCCCGGGGTGAGTACCTGACGTTCGTCGACAGCGACGACCTGGTGCCGCGGCACGCCTACGAGATGCTGGTCCGGTCACTGGACCGCACCTCCTCGTCGCTGGCCGGTGGCAACGCGCGGCGGTTCAACAACACCGCCGGGGTACGCCAGTCGTACGTCCACCGGTTCGCCTTCGCCGCCGACCGGCCCGCCACCCACGTGCTCGAGTTCCCCGAGCTGGCCATCGACCGGATGGTGTGGAACAAGGTCTACCGGCGGCGCTTCTGGGACCAGTTCGCGTACCGGTTCCCGGCGATCCGCTACGAGGACTACCCGGTCACGCTCAAGGCCCACCTCGACGCGGTCACCGTCGACTGCCTGGCCGCGCCCACCTACTACTGGCGTGAGCGGGAGTCGGGCGAGTCCATCACCCAGCAGAAGTTCGTGTTCGGCAACCTCGAGGACCGGGTCGTCTCGGCCGAGATGGTGCTGGACATGGTGGACCGCCGCGCGCCCGAGCTGCGCCCCACGGTGCACCACCATCTGGCCCAGATCGACCTCACCACGGTGGTGCAGGCGTTCGCCGCGGCCGCCGAGCACGAGATGCCGGCGCTGCTCGGGCTGGGCCGGCGGCTCACCGGACGGCTCGACGAACAGGTGCTGGAGCGGATCCCGGCGTTCCAGCGGCTGGAGTACTACGCGCTGCGGTCCGGCGACGTCGAGCTGCTCCAGCGCCTGGCCCGGTTCCGCGCCGACGGCGGCCTGACGGCCGGGGTCCGCGCCGACCGCCACCCGATCCTGCCCTGGCGGTACCGCAGCGCCTACCCGGGCTCGCGGGACGCCACCGGTGTGCCGGCCGACGTCTACCGGCTGGCCCCGAAGGAGCTGGAGCTGCGGGCCACCGCCACCCACCTGGAATGGGCCGACGACGCGCTCGTGCTGCGCGGCACGGCGGAGATCCTGCACATGCCGGCGGACGACGACGCGACGCTGCGGATGACGCTGCTCGCCGGCCTGCGGGCCACCCCGCTGCGCGTTCGGCGGATCCCGGTGCCGGGCGGCGGCGAACGGGTCACCGGCTTCGAGACACGGGTGCCGCGCAGCGTGCTCGCCGCCATCCCCCGGCAGCGTGGCTCGGTGCGCCTGATGGCCTCCATGCGCAGCGGCCCGGTCCGCCGCCGGAGCCTGCTCGGGCTGCAGACGCTCTACCCGGTCGGGGCCCGGATCGGCGACGCCTGGTACCAGCCGGCCCGCGCCTCCGACGGTCGCATGCAGCTGCGGCGCATCGCCGGTGAGGCCGAGCTGACCGGCGCCGTGGCGGACGGTGACGCGCTGGTGCTGACCGGTCGGCTGCCGTCTGGGACGGCGGCCCGGGAGCTGGTGCTGTCGCGGGCGGCCCGGGACGTGCGGGTGCCGCTGGAGACCGGCCCGGACGGCGGGTTCACCGCCCGGATCCCGGTGCGTGCGGTGGTCGACGCCACCAGCCCGGACGACCCGTTCCTCGGCCGCACCCTGCTGATCCCCAAGATCGGCGACTCGCTGCTGCTGGTCACCGGCCTCTCCGGCGCGGTGAGCGTGCCCTACGGCGACCGGGTGCTCAGCATCGCCCGCTCACCCGGGCAGTACCTGAACCTGGTCGAGGCGCCGGCCCGGGTGAGCGCCTCCGCGATCACCGTGGACGGCGACGTGATCACCGTGTCCGGCCCGCGCTGGGACGGTGTCGACTACCGGCGGATCGTGTGGCGGCGGTTCCAGCCGAACTCCGACGACGCCGTGGACGCCCTCTGCGCCATGACGCTCGACGGGGGCCGCTGGGCGGCGCGCCTGGACACCGCGGCCCTGGAACCGGCGGACGAGGCCGACTGGACGCTCTTCGCGGGGGACTACGCGGTGCAGGCCGAGACGTTCGCCCTCACCAGCCTGCCCCGGCACCTGGCCCGGCACCTCCTCTACACCCGGGCCGGCACCCTGCACCTGGAGACGAGCTGATCGGCATGCATCACCACAACCACTACTACGGTCAGACCCACATCCTGGCCCGGTACTGCGGCCTGGACGACGAGCACCCGCCGCGGATCCGGGGCTACCTCCAGCACGGGTGGAACGTCGGCTGCGGCTGGAACCCGGTGCACGAGTTCTTCGCCGGGGCGTGGCGTTACACCTGGGCGGACGCCAACCGGCGGCGGGGGCACGCGCTCGGGCGGCGCAACTACCACGTGGTCGGCGCGCCCTTCCTCTACCTGATGGAGCTGGAGCCGGACCTCGGCGTGGTGCCGGAGCAGGAGCGCCGCGGCACGCTGTGGTTCCTCTTCCACGGCTGGGAGGGCGGTGGCAAGGGCGGCAGGATCGAGGGCGACCACGCCCGGCTCATCTCCGAGATCAGGGACACCGAGACCGAACCGGTCACGATCAGCCTCTACTACACCGAGTTCGAACGGGCCGAGGTGCGCCGGGCGTACGAGAAGGCCGGTTTCGACGTGATCTGCTTCGGTAAGCGCGGCTGGAACTACGAGGGCACCGACCGCCGGTTCCTCTACAAGCAGCTGGAGACGTTCCGGCGGTTCAAGCGGGTCGCCGCCAACCGGCTCAGCACCGCGGTCTTCTTCGGTGTCGCGGCCGGCTGCCGGCCCGCGGTGTACGGCGACGCCATGGAACTGGAGGGCGACAACCCGGTCTTCGGCGGGCAGGCCCGGATCGCCCGGCTGTGGCCGGAGATGCTCGGCAAGGACATCGACCTGGCCGCCGCCCGCGCCACCACCGACGTCGAACTGGGCCGGGCCCACCTCATGCCGGCGGCCGAGATGCGCATGCTCTTCGATTGGAACCCCCGTGACTGAGACCGAACTGCCGCCCGTCGTCCGTGGCGAACTCCAGCCGTGGACCGATGAGAACCCGGCCGGCGGCCCGGTGCTCACCGCCCTGCTGGCCGACCTGTTGCCGGCCCGGATCGGCCGGGCGCTGATCGCCGGACCGCACGACACCGGCGTGCTGGACCTCGTGGCACGGCGCGGCGCGGACCTGACCGTGCTGGTCCGGTCGGTCGGCGACGCCGCGGCGCTGCGGGACGGGTACACCGTCGTCAACGGCGCGCTCGACGGTCTGGCCGCCGAGAACCCCGCCGGGTACGACGTGATCATCGCGGCCGACGGACTGGACCGGCTGCTCGGACCGGACTCGGCCGCCCTGGACTGGCCGGAACGGGCCGCCTTGCTGCGCGGGCTGGGCGCCCCGGGCGCGCTCGTGGTGATCGCCGTGGAGAACGCGTTCTCGATCACCGGGCTGCTCGACCGGCGGCCGCTCAAGGACCGGTACGGCGACGACGAGTGGCGGCCGCTGCACGACGACCCGCGGCGGCCCTCCTCCCCGGCACAGGCCGCCGAGGTGCTCGGCGAGGTGGACCGGAGCTTCGCCGCCTACCGGGTGGACGGGCGGACCGGTGTCCTGGTGGATTCGGGTGCTCTGCGGCGTACCAGACCCGGTTTTCCTGGAGCGTGTCTCGCTCTCGCCGGACTCGCCGCGGAGGCCTCGGGCACGCCCCTGCTCGCGCCGGTGACCGACGCCGCCGAAGCCGCGGCACGGGCCGGGCTGCTCGACGCGGTCGCGCCGGGTTGGATCGTGGTCCTGGGACCAGCGGGGGAGACGCACACCGCCTACACCGGCGCCCTGACCGCGGACCTGGGCGCGGACGGCTGGCGGATCGGCGACCGGGCGGTGCCGGACGCCGAGAACGCGGAGACCGTGCTGTTCCGGCTGGCCGCGGCCGAGGACGTGCCGGGTTTCCGGGCCTGCGCCGCGAAGCTCGGCGAGCTCGGTGGCGGCGCGTTCTTCGACGAGATCCACGATTTCGTGGCCGTGCCGACCGGACCGGAGATCCCGCTCGCGGCCGCCTGGTTCCGCTTCCGGGACCGGCTGATCGGCGGGCGCCGGCGGCATCCGTGGCCGCCGTGGATGGCCGACGGCGACGACCTGGTGAAGACCTGGCTCGCGATGTCCGGCGTCGAGCCGACGGCGGAGATCCTCGAAGCGGGCCGGGCACTGGCCGGCCCGGCGGAGGACCGGACCGGCCTGCGTGGCGCCCTGGCCGGCGCGGCCGCCGCCGAGCAGACGATCAACGAGCAGGCCGGGCACATCTTCGGCCTGGAGCGGACCATGCGCTTCCGCGACCAGCAGCTGCGCACCCGGGAGCAGCAGCTGCGCAACCTGCGCGACGAGCTGCGCCGCCTCAAGAGCGGGCGGGCGGTCCGGGCCGTGTCGTTCGTCGGGAGGGTGACCCGGCTGCGCGACCCGAAACGCCTCGCCGGCGCGGTCAAGCGGCGGGCTAAAGCCTTCCTGCTTCGATGATCCGGGCCAGGAACTGACGGGTCCGCGGTTCGACGGGGTCGCCCAGCACCTGCTCGGGCGGCCCCTGTTCGAGGACGCGGCCGCCGTCCAGGAACGCCACCCGGTCGGCCACCTGCTTGGCGAAACCCATCTCGTGGGTGGCCAGCACCATGGTCATGCCGTCGCTCTTCAGCTCGCGGATCATGGTGAGCACCTCGCCCACCAGTTCCGGGTCGAGCGCCGAGGTGACCTCGTCGAGCAGCAGCAGGCGCGGGCTGTTCACCAGGGCCCGGACGATGGCGGCCCGCTGCTGCTGGCCGCCGGAGAGCCGGTCCGGGTAGGCGCCCGCCTTCTCCGCCAGCCCGACCCGGTCCAGCCACTGCATCGCTTGCGCTCGCGCCTCGCCCGAAGACCTCCGGTGTACGCGGACCGGCGCGAGCATGATGTTCTCCAGCACCGTCATGTGCGGGAACAGGTTGTACGACTGGAAGACCAGGCCGATCCGCCGCCGGACCAGGTCCGGGTCGGCCCGCGGGTCGGTGATCTCCTCGCCGTCCAGGTGGATCGTGCCGTCGTCGACCTCGGTGAGCAGATTGACGCAGCGCAGCAGGGTGGACTTGCCCGAGCCGGAGGCGCCGATCAGGGCCACCACCTCGTGCTCGGCCACGTCCAGGCTGAGGTCGTCGAGGATGACGTGGTCGCCGAAGACCTTCCGGACCTTGTCGATGGCCAGCAGCATCAGGACCCCGCGTTCTGACGGCGGGCCGCCCGCAGCGTCACCCAGTCGGTGACCGCGACCAGCGGCAGGGCGAGCAGGACGAACAGGACACCGGCCACCACGTACGGGGTGAAGTCGGCGGACTCGGCCACCCCGATCTGGGCGGCCCGGATGGCGTCGACCGGGCCGGCCAGCGAGATGAGGCCGACGTCCTTCTGGAGCGCCACGGTGTCGTTGAGCAGCGGCGGCGCCACCCGGCGGACCGCCTGTGGCAGCACCACGTGGCGCATCGCCTGGCGGTAGCTCAGCCCCAGCGAACGGGCCGCCGCGATCTGGCTCGGATGCACCGACTCGATGCCGGCCCGGAACACCTCGGCCAGGTAGGCGCCGTACGTCACGATGATCGCCGCGGCGCCCAGCCACAGCACGTCCGGTGTGCCCTGGAGCCGCAACCCGGGGATGCCGAACGCGAACAGGTAGATCACGATGATCAGGGGCAGGCCGCGGAACGAGTACGTGTAGGTGGTGGCCATGGCGCGTACCGGGAAGAAGACCGGGCCCCGCAGCGTGCGCAGCACCGCGATGAACAGGCCCAGCGCCAGGGCCAGGGTGGCGCAGACCACCAGCAGCTTCACGTTGAGCCAGAGTCCCTCGAGGATCGCCGGCAGGTACTCGACGGCGGTCTCCGGGTCGAAGAAGGACTCCTTGACCCGCTCCCAGCCGGGCGCCCCGGTGATGCCCACCGTGAGCGCCGTGCCGACGACGGCCGTCGATGCGGCGGCCAGCAGAACGGAACGGACCGCCCGTCCGCGACGGTAGGCGATCCGTTCCTGTTGCCGGGTGCTTGGCGTGTGGCTCACTGGAGTTCGGGGGCTCCGGCGCTGTCGGCGAGCCACGTCTTCTCCAGTACGGCGAGGGTGCCGTCCTGGCGGAGCTGGTCGACCGCCCTACTGACGCAGCCGGTCAGCGGGGAGCCCTTGTCCAGCACGATGCCGAACTGCTCGGGCACGCCGACCTGGGGCAGCTGGCCGACGATCACGCCGTCCTCCAGCTCCGCCGCGGTCATGTAGAACGCGGTCGGCAGGTCCACCACGATGCCGTCGACGGTGCCGTTCTCCAGCGCCTTCTTGGCGTCGTCGTTGTTGTTGAACACGGCCGGGTCGGTGGTCGGCTTGATCAGGTCGGTGATCGCCTGGTAGCTGGTCGTGCCGACCTGGGCGCCGAGCTTGGCGTCCTTGAGGTCGGCCAGCGACTTCGCTCCGGCGATCTTGGACTTCTTGGTGGTGATCACGGTCTGCCGGACCAGGTAGTACGGCGAGGAGAAGTCCACCGCGGCCCGGCGCTCGTCGGTGATCGAGAACTGGTTGACGTCGATGTCGAACGCCTTGGGGCCGGGCGCGATCGCGTTGTTGAAGGTGACCTGGGTCCAGACGACGTCGGACTTCTGGTAGCCGAGCCGCTCGGCCACCTGGTAGGCGACGGCCGATTCGTACCCCTTGCCGTTGTCCGGCTTGTTCTCGCTGAACCACGGCTCGTACGCCGGGTTGTCGGTGCCGATGGTGAGTTTGCCGGCGGCAAGTGTCTTCAGGGATGCCGGGTCGCACGTCTGGGCCGGGGCGGCCGAGGAGGTGGACGTGGGTTCCTTCTCGTCGACGGGGGAGCAGGCCGTCACGGCGGCGAGCAGCAATGCTGCGCCACCCAGGGCCACGGGGGTGTGTCGGCTGAGCATGACGGGAGCTTAGAAGACGTCCCACGGGCTGGGGCCGTTCGTCGTCAAGACGTGATGAGCTGCCACAATCGCTACTCGTGAAGACGTTCGAAGAACTGTTTGCCGAGTTGCAACGCAAGGCGGCGGACAAGACACCCGGTTCGGGCACCGTCGAGGCGCTCGAACGCGGAGTCCACTTCATCGGCAAGAAGGTCGTCGAGGAGGCGGCCGAGTCGTGGATGGCCGCCGAGCACGAGGGGCCGGAACGCGCTGCCGAGGAGATATCCCAGCTGCTCTACCAGGCCCAGGTCCTGATGATCGCCTCCGGACTGGAACTCGAGGACGTCTACCGACATCTGTGACACGCGTCCGCAGACCCGTTCACTGATCGAAGGAGCACGTCCATGCTGCGCATCGCCATTCCGAACAAGGGCACCCTCTCCGCACCGGCGTCACAGATGTTGCGGGACGCCGGGTACCGCCAGCGCACCGACCCCAAAGACCTGATCTGCCGTGACGAAGCCAACAACGTCGAGTTCTTCTACCTGCGGCCGAAGGACATCGCGACGTACGTCGGCTCGGGTGATCTGGATCTCGGCATCACCGGCCGGGACCTGCTGGTCGACTCCGGGGTGCCGGCGGCCGAGCTGCTCGACCTGAACTTCGGCCGGGCCACGTTCCGCTGGGCCGCCCCGGCCGGGACGCTGACCGACGTCGGCCAGATCGGTGGCCGCCGCATCGCCACCGCCTATCCCGGGGTGGTCGGCCGCTACCTGGACGAGCACGAGCTCAAGGCGGACGTGGTGCGCCTCGACGGCGCGGTGGAGAACGCGGTGCGGCTCGGCGTCGCCGACCTGATCGCCGACGTGGTGGAGACCGGCGCCACGCTGCGCCAGGCCGGCCTCGTCACGATCGGGGAGCCGATCATGAAGTCGTCGGCCATCCTGATCGGGCGCGAGGAGCAGGCGCCCAACGGCGCCGCCCAGCTGCTGCGGCGCCTGCACGGTGTGCTTGTCGCGCGCAACTTCGTCATGCTGGCGTACGACGTCCGCGCCGACCTGCTCGACCAGGCCACCAGCCTGACCCCGGGCATCGAGTCCCCGACCGTGTCGCCGCTGCACCGGGAGGGCTGGGTCGCGGTCGAGGCCATGGTCCAGCGCAGTGACGTGCACCGGGTCATGGACGAGCTGTACGAACTGGGCGCCCGGGCGATCCTCGTCACCGACATCGCGAATTGCAGGCTCTGATGACGTCTGAATCCGAGTCCGGCGTCCGCTATCGCCCCAAGAAGATCCGCTGGGTGGCCGTACCGTTGGCCGTGGGTCTGATGCTCTTCTTCACGGTGATCAGCTTCGGGCTGACCGGCTCGGCCGGCTTCCAGAACTCGAACGCCAGCTTCCAGCGCGGTGACCAGCTCGCCATGATCGGGCTGGGTGTGCTGCTCGGCCTGGGCGTCCTGGCGTTCTGCCGGCCGCGGGTCACCGCCGACGACGAGGGCGTGCACGTGCGCAACGTGATCGGCGGCTACGACCTGCCGTGGACCGTGGTGCGTGCCGTCCGGTTCGACCGGAACTCGGCGTGGGCCCAACTGGAGCTGGAGAACGACGAGCAGGTGCCGGTCCACGCGTTGCAGGCCGTCGACAAGGACTACGCGGTCGACGGGGTGCGCACCCTGAGGGCTCTTCATTCGGCCTCCCACAAGGCCTGATAGGATTGCGGGCAGTCGACCACGCCCTTGCTCGTGCAGGGGCGCGAAAGAGGAGCCCGCTGGTTCCCACCCGAGTCACATCAGTGGCCGGGTCCGGTCTCCCTGACAGGGGTTGATCCCTGTCGGGTGCGCGTCCTCCTTTCGGGCGCCGATGACCGGTCGAGCGGGCCCCAGCCTGCGCTCTTTCGAGAACGCAGGCGGGGCCTTCTGCTTTCCCGGCGTCCCGCGGCCAGCGGGACACTCGGGGCCGACCGACATTGGCAGCACCCGGCCCAGCCGGCCGGGTGAGGTATCAACTGAGGAGGCCCCATCAGCGTCGAACCACGCGTGAACGAACAGATCCGGGCTCGTGAGGTCCGTCTGGTCGGTCCGGAGGGTGAGCAGGTCGGCATCGTGCCGCTCGAGCGTGCTCTCCAGCTGGCCGCGGATGTCGATCTGGATCTGGTCGAGGTTGCTCCGATGGCGCGGCCGCCGGTGTGCAAGCTCATGGACTTCGGCAAGTTCAAGTACGAGAGCGCACTCAAGGCCCGCGAAGCGCGGCGCAACCAGCAGCAGACCGTCATCAAGGAAATGAAGCTGCGGCCGAAGATCGACCCGCACGACTACGAGACCAAAAAGGGTCACGTGGTGCGGTTCCTCAAGGCGGGCGACAAGGTCAAGGTGACGATCATGTTCCGTGGTCGTGAGCAGAGCCGTCCCGAGCTGGGCTTCCGGCTTCTCCGCCGGCTCAGCGAGGAGATCTCGGAGCTGGGCTTCGTGGAGGCCAGCCCGAAGCAGGACGGCCGGAACATGATCATGGTGCTGGCCCCGCATCGGGCCACCAAGGCCGCCGCCGTTGCTGCCACCGCGGCGGGCGCCAAGCCCGGCCGTGAGCCGCGCGAGGATGACGGCGCTGCGCCGGCCGCTGCTCCTGCTGAGACCACCGTCGAATAAGCCAGCTTTTTCCCGTCGACCCCCCGGTTGCGGGGAAAGATCAGAAAGAGGCGTCAAGTGCCGAAGATGAAGAGCCACACCGGCATGGGTAAGCGGGTGAAGGTCACCGGCAAGGGCAAGATCGTGCGCGAGCAGGCCGGCAAGCGTCACCTGCTGGAGCACAAGAGCTCCCACGTCACCCGCCGGATGACCGGAACGGTCGTTGTGGCCAAGGCCGACACCGCGCGAGTGAAGAAGCTTCTGGGCCGCTGACGCGCGCCTGACCCGTACCCCTGTAAGGAGTAACTGAGAATGGCACGCGTCAAGCGGGCGGTAAACGCCCAGAAGAAGCGCCGCACCCTGCTCGAGACCGCGAGCGGCTACCGCGGTCAGCGCTCCCGCCTGTACCGCAAGGCCAAGGAGCAGGTGCTGCACTCGATGCAGTACTCGTACCGTGACCGCCGTGACCGCAAGGGCGACTTCCGCCAGCTGTGGATCACCCGTATCAACGCGGCGGCCCGGTCGAACGGTATGACCTACAACCGCCTGATCCAGGGCCTCAAGCTGGCCGAGGTCGAGGTCGACCGCAAGATCCTGGCCGACCTCGCGGTGAACGACGCGGCTGCCTTCGCGGCCATCGTCGAGATCGCTCGTGCGGCCGTCGCGGCCGAGGGCACCGGCGGCGCCGCCGCGCAGGCTGCCTGAGTTATCGCGTAGCACGTTTTCGGGACGCCCCCCTTTTCCGGGGGGCGTCTCCTTTTCCCAGGTCGGAGCGGATGTTCACACCCCGTACCCCCAGAATCGTCGCGGCCCGGCGTCTCCAGCGCCGTAAGGATCGCGATCAGAGCGGCCGCTTCCTGGCCGAAGGTCCGCAGGCCGTGCGTGAGGCGCTGGCCGCGGGGGCGGTGATCGAACTGTTCGGGACGCCGGCCGCGCTGGACCGGTACGCCGACCTCGCCGCGCAGGCCCCGGAGCTGTCGCCGGTCACCGACGACGCCCTGGCGGCGCTCGCCGAGACCGTGCATCCGCAGGGCCTGGTCGCCGTCTGCGAGCAGCCGGACGTGCCGATCGGCGAGGCCCTCGCCAAGAACCCCCGGCTGGTCGCGGTGGTCGCCGAGATCCGGGACCCCGGCAACGCCGGGACCGTGCTGCGCACGGCGGATGCCGCGGGCGCCGGGGCGGTCATCTTCGCCGGCGACGCCGTCGACCCCTACAACGGCAAAACTGTACGGTCGTCGGCCGGCTCGCTGTTCCACGTCGACGTCGTCCGGTCCCCGCTGAGTGTCGTGGACCTGCTCCAGGACAGCGGCCTCCAGGTGCTCGCCACCAGCGGCACCGGCGAGGACGACGTGGACTCGCTGCTCGACGGCGGTCAGCTCGCACTTCCGACGGCCTGGCTGTTCGGCTCCGAGGCGCACGGGCTGCCCGCCTCCGTGCTGAGTGCGGCGGACCGGCGGGTACGCGTACCCATCTATGGCGGCGCCGAAAGCCTCAACCTGGCCGCGGCCGCCGCCGTCTGTCTATATGCCTCGGCCCGCGCGCAGCGCTGAGCGTATGCTGGGCGGCATGTCAGGTCCCCGGCTTTCGTTTATCCGGCCCGCTGGTCGCGGGCGCGGGATCTGACACTTCTGCGCGCACTCCCTGACCGGCGGGCCGCGGCCCAGCCGTGCCTCCGTAGACTGCCCGATGGCAAATCCGGTATTAGGGAGCTCGCCCGATCATGTCCTACCGCAACGATCCGTACGATCCGAAGCAGGCCGCCCTGCTCGATCCCGCGTCGCTCGAAGCCGCGGTAGCGGAGGCCGAGAAGGCGTTCGCTACCGCCGCCGACCTCGACGCGCTGCACGCTCTGAAGCCGGCCCACCTGGGCGACCGCTCGCCCGTGTCGCTCGCGCGCCGGGAGATCGGCTCGCTGCCGCCGGCCGCGAAGTCCGACGCCGGCAAGCGCGTCAACATCGCCCGGCAGGCCGTGCAGGCCGCCTACGACGCGCGCCAGGCCGAGCTGGAAGCCGACCGCGCCGCCCGGGTGCTGGTCGAGGAACGCGTCGACGTGACCCTGCCGTGGACCCGCCGCCCGCGTGGCGCCCGGCACCCGCTGACCACGCTCATGGAGCACATGGGCGACATCTTCGTCGGCATGGGCTACGACATCGTCGACGGTCCCCAGCTCGAGCTGGAGTGGGCCAACTTCGACGCGCTCAACATCGGCCCGGACAACCCGGTCCGCGGCGCCTCCGACACCTTCTTCGTCGACCTGCCCGGCCTGGTCATGCGGACCCACACGTCGCCCGGCCAGGTGCGCACCATGCTGGACCGGCAGCCGCCGATCTACGTGGTCAGCCCCGGCCGTGTCTACCGGACCGACGAACTGGACGCCACCCACAGCCCGGTGTTCCACCAGATCGAGGGCCTGGTCATCGACGAGGGCATCACCATGGCCCACCTGCGGGGCACGCTCGACCACTTCGCCAAGGCGATGTTCGGCCCGGACGCGAAGACCCGCTGGCGGCCGCACTACTTCCCGTTCACCGAGCCGTCCGCCGAGTTCGACGTCTGGTTCGCCGAGCACCGGGACGGGCCTCGCTGGGTCGAGTGGGGTGGCTGCGGCATGGTCAACCCGCGGGTCCTCACCGCCAGCGGCATCGACCCGGCCGTCTACTCGGGTTTCGCGTTCGGCATGGGTGTCGAGCGGACCCTGATGTTCCGCAACGGCGTCTCCGACATGCGCGACATGGTCGAGGGCGACGTGCGGTTCACCACGAACTTCGGAATGGAGTCCTGAGGCGATGAAGACGTCACTGTCGTGGCTGCGCGAGTACGTCGAGCTGCCCGCGGGGATCACCGCTTCGGAGCTGGACGCGGCGCTGACCAACCTCGGCATGGAGGTCGAGTCCATCGTCGACCAGGCCGGCACGATCCTCGGTGACCTGGTGGTCGGCCGGGTGCTGACCGTCGAGGAGCTGACCGGTTTCAAGAAGCCGATCCGGTTCTGCACGGTCGACATCGGCCGGGACGCGCCGCAGGAGATCGTCTGCGGGGCGCGGAACTTCGCCGAGGGCGACCTCGTCGTGGTCATCCTCCCGGGTGGCGAACTGCCGGGCGGGTTCAAGATCGGGGCGCGGAAGACGTACGGGCGCAACTCGCACGGCATGATCTGCTCCGCCGCCGAGCTGGGCCTGTCCGGTGACCACTCGGGCATCATCGTGCTGCCCGCGGACTCGGCTCGGCCGGGCGCCGACGGGCGGGCCGTGGTCGGCCTGGACGACGTGCTGATCGAGGTGGAGATCACCCCGGACCGGGGCTACGAGATGAGCGTCCGTGGCATCGCCCGGGAGCTGTCCACGTACTTCGGTGTGCCGTTCGACGACCCGGGTCTTCTTGTCGCGCCGGGTGCGACCACCGACGTGCCCCAGGCGATCGCCGTCGAGGACACCGTCGGCTGTGACCGGTTCGCGGCCCGTGTGGTCCGCGGCATCGACCCGGCCGCGCAGTCGCCGGAGTGGATGCAGCGGCGGCTCATCGCGGCCGGCATCCGCGCCATCTCGCTGCCCGTCGACATCACCAACTACCTGATGCTCGAACTCGGCCAGCCGATGCACGTCTTCGACCTTAACCGGCTCAACGGCGGCCTCGTCGTGCGCCGCGCCCGGGCCGGGGAGAAGCTGACCACCCTGGACGGTGTCGCGCGCTCGCTCGACGCCGAGGACATGGTGATCTGCGACGAGACCGGGCCGATCTCGCTCGCCGCCGTCATGGGCGGCGAGACCAGCGAGTGGCATGAGGGCACGGTCGACGTGCTCCTCGAGGCCGCGCACTGGGACCCGGTCATGGTCGGCCGGACCGCGCGGCGGCACAGGCTGTTCAGCGAGGCCGCCAAGCGGTGGGAGCGGGGCGTCGACCCGGCGCTGCCGCTGGTCGCCCTGGAACGGGCCGTCCAGATCCTCACCGAGCACGCCGGCGGGACCGCCGACGAGCGGATCCTCGACATCGACCACGTGGCCGCGCCCGTCGCGCTGACCCTGCCCGCCGACGCGCCGGGCCGGATCGTCGGGCTGCCGTACTCGGCGGAGCAGATCGCCGACCTGCTGCGGAAGGTCGGCTGCGAGGTCACCGGTGACGAGGTGCTCAGCGTCGTACCGCCGACGTGGCGGCCCGACCTGGTGGCCCCGATCGACCTGATCGAGGAGGTGGCGCGGCTCGGCGGCTACAACGAGATCCCCAGCGTGCTGCCGCCGGCCGGCAGCAGCAACGGGCTCACCCCGGCGCAGAAACGGCGCCGGTCGGTGGGCCGGGCGCTCGCCGAGAACGGTTACGTCGAGGTGCTGTCGTACCCGTTCGTCGGCCCCGGGCTGGCCGACACCCTCGGACTGCCGGCGGCCGACCCGCGGCGCAGCGCGGTGCGGCTCACCAACCCGCTGTCCGAGGAGGAGCCGCTGCTGCGGACCACCCTGCTCGGCCCGCTGCTCGGCACGCTCAAGCGCAACCTGGGCCGCGGCCGGCGGGACGTCGCGCTCTACGAGGCCGGCACGGTCTTCCTGCCGCACCTCACCTCGACCGCGCCGCCCACGCTGGGCGTGGACCGGCGTCCCACCAACGCGGAGTGGGCGGCCGCCAACGCGATCGTCCCCGAACAGCCGTGGCACCTGGCCGTGGTCCTGGCCGGCGACATCGAGCCGGCCGGATGGTGGGGTCAGGGCCGGGCCGCGACCTGGGCGGACGCCATCGAGGCGGTGCGCGTCGCGCTCTCCGCGGCGGGCGTCCCGGACGACCTCGTCACGGTACGGGCGGGCGAGCAGGCGCCCTGGCACCCCGGCCGCTGCGCCGAGATCCTGGTCGACGGCGCGGTCGTCGGTCACGCCGGTGAGCTGCACCCGGCCGTCCTCGCGGCCCTCGACCTGCCCAAGCGCACGTCGGCCGCGGAGATCGACCTGGACGCCCTGCCGGACGCCCCGGTCGTCGAGGCGGTGAAGATCTCCACCTTCCCGCCGGCGCTGATCGACGTGGCCCTGATCCTGGACCGCACCGTCCCGGCCGCCGAGGTCCAGGCCGCTCTCACCGAGGGCGCGGGCCCGCTGCTGGAGTCGGTCGCCCTGTTCGACGTCTACGAGTCGTCGCAGCTGGGCGAGGGCAAGCGGTCGCTGGCCTACAAGCTGACCTTCCGCGCCACCGACCGCACGCTCACCTCGGAGGAGACCATCACGGCCCGCGACGCCGCGGTGGCCGTGACCGCCTCCCGCTTCGGAGCCACCCTCCGCGGCGCCTGATCCGCCCCGCTCACGCCGGGCCGGTGGGGATCTCCCCGCCGGCCCGGACCTTTTCCGCGGGTCAGTCCCACCAGAACGACCAGAGTGGGGCGCCGACCAGCGACGCCGCGTACTCCCACAGCGAGCCGCAACCCTGCAGAACGTTGTCGGGGCAGAAAGCGTGATGCTCCGCGGCGACCTCCAGCGCGTGATCCTCGTCGAGCGGCGGGGCGGCGACACTCACATACAGACCGGCGAAATCGGCCGCCACGACACGCACGCCGAAACGGTCCTCCCAGTTCCGCAGGACGCACGAGATCTTGGCGGTGTCGTTCTCGTGGTTGGTCGGGCCGGTCCACGCCACGTCGGTCAGCGCGTCAGCGCCGCCGGCGGAGCGGATCAGGCCGAGCCGTGGCACGCTGAGCCAGCCCTTGGCCGAGACCAGACCGGCGATCTCGGATGCGCGCTCGCCGGGATCGGCCCGCAACCGGCCACGGCGGGCCAGGCCGGGCCAGCCGGCGCGGAACGGGCCGATGCTCGCCATCAGCTCCTCCTCGCCGTCCTCCTCCTCGGGCTCGACCGATGACCACCAGCGTCCCAGAAGCGCCCCGGGATAATGGTCGCCCGGCGCGGAACGGATCTGCCCCGGCTGGCGGTCGTCCGGATCGCGCCACGGCCGGTCCGGCTCGCGGTCGGAGAGGCTGCCCAGCAGCAGCGGCCACAGGCCGGTGCGCTCGTGCTGCTCGTACAGGACCCGCCACCAGCCGGGCTCCGGCGGGCCGGCGCTGATCCAGAGACGTCCGTCGGGGGACGGCTCCCAGCCGCCGCCGGTGGGATCGGTCTCGAGCCGGGGAGCTGACATGCGCCCGAGGCTAGACCCCGTCGAGGCCCGCGTTTCGCTTCCGGTTCCTTCTTTTGTACGGGTGTCCTCGTCCTGCCTTTCGGGGCCGTTCCGTTCGGTCGGCGCGTGCTTGCTGCCCGCTGCGGCCTGTGCTGCCCCGCCGGGCTGAGATCGGTTGGACACCATCGCATGTGCTGCCGCTCGCTCCGGGTGGGTGGTGCTTGCCAGACATGCTCCTGGCCGTCATACCGGTCGTGCTGGGTGGGTGGTTGCGGTGGTGATCGCCAGGCAACCTGGACGCTGCTCCCGGCCGTCACGCCGCTCGCGCCAGGCGGGTGGTGGCGCTTGACGCCGGTCGTGCCACGGGAATCCCGTCGGAAGTCACGCACCGTAATCATAATCTTGGATCCGTGGGGGTGCGTGGAATATCCGTGCTGTTCCGGAGTCTCTTTCTCGGTTGTCGCCGGGGGTGGATGTCAAGTCGCCTGTTCGCGTGTTTCCCGCCTTCGCCGCGAGATTCGGCCGGTCACCGTCGGCCGCACAAGCCATCCGCAGGCATCGATGCAGATTTAGGGTAATTGTCACCGAATGCGCGATCTTGCGTCATTGCGGCCATCCGGGAGTCTCTTTCTTGGGCGTTCGCGGTTCTACGTCAAGCGCCCGGTCGGGCGAATCGCCGAATCGGGGGCCGTCCGCCGCACTAGGCGAAAATGGGGCTTTCGCCGGAAACAGGCGCCCGTTTCGCCCGCTTTGCACGCCGCTGTTGTGCGATCTTGAACGATTTGCCACCCAAGGCGGTGGTAAATCGTTCAAGATCGCTCCGGGTGGCGCGTCCTGCTGGCGAGGGATTGCGGATTCGGCCGTAGGCGGCCAAGAAGAAGACTCCCGGATGTATCAGGTAACCCAAGGTCTTCCAGCGAAAATAGATCATGGGCGATGATTGACCGCCGGGCAGCGACCAGGAATCAAGATCGGCCCGACGGCCACTATCGCCCAAGATCGCCGGTGAGCCGGGGTGACGCCACAGCCATCCGAATGCGCGACTCGACATCGTGGCCACCCACAACCGAGAAACAGGCTCTTCCGGCTACCTCTATCTTCCACGGGAGCCGGTGAACGGGTTCCTGGCTCACGCGGAGATGCGGCCGGGCTGGCTTCGGAGGTGGAGGCGCACGAAAGGCCGCCACATGGGTGGCCATCGCGGCGACAGGCCACGTAGGCGACCGCGACACTGCCGCTGCGCGCGCCCACCCTCGTGCAAGCGCGACCACCCGCACCGGGCGACGGGCGCTACGGCCGGGAGCGGGCAACCCCGGTGCCTGGGAAGCAAAACCGCGACCACCCACCCAGCCTGACCGGCGCAACGGCCGAGGGCGGGCAACCCGGAAGCCTGGCCGGCAACACCGCGACCATCCGCCCAGGGTGATCGAAAGGAGCCTCGACGCCGAAGTGGCCGCACACGGAGGTCGCCGCGTGGGGGATCGCCGAGGCCGTGGCACGTGTGGGCGGCCACGGCAGCGTGACCGTGGACGCCCACGCCGGGTTCAGGGCAGGTGCAGCACGTCGGCGATCACGGCGCCGTCGGGGGTGAGCCGGTGCCGGGCGGGGCTGTCGTAGACGACCAGCACCCGGTCGGTTCCGAGCATGCTCAGACCCTCGGCGTGGTCGTCGCCCTCGCCGTAGGTGACCTCCAGTTCGCGGGTGATCTGGTCGTCCCGCACGATGGTGGGGGTCTCGGCCCGGGAGGCGTCGTGCCACCGGTAGATGCGCACCGGCCCGTCCAGGTCCATCGTGGGGCCGGCCAGGATCAGCAGGTCGTCGCCGGCCGGGCACAGGTCGCGTACGCCGAGGCCGTCCAGGTCGAGCACGTGCTTGCGGTAGAGGCGCCCGTCGTCGAACCGGTGCAGCCGCAGCCGGCCCGGGTCGTCGGGGGTGACGTAGGGGCGCAGCTCCAGCACGAACGCCCAGCCGCGCAGCACCGGACCGCGCAGGCCCAGGTAGACCCGGTCGTCGCGGACCGCGATGCCCTCGATGTCCAGCCCGTTGTCCTTGCCCGGGATGGGCAGGAACGGGCCGATGTGCTCGTCGTCCTGCAACAGCAGGCGCAGGTCGTCGCGGCCGGACAGGGCCGCCGCCCGGTGCCGTTGCCCGCCGGACTCGATCTCCCGGACCGGAGTGGGCACCCCGTCCACGTCGGCGATCGGCAGCCGGACCAGGACCTGGCGGTTGGCCTGTCCTTCGACCCGGCCGAGCCGGCGCAGCGCCTTGGGGCCCTCGTGCCGGTCCTTGATCTGCTTGCGGCGCAGGCTGTGCGAGCCGACCGCCCAGAGGAACCGGCCGCTGCGGGCCAGCCCCTCGATGTCGGCCTCCTCGTCGGCGTCCGCGCCGGGCAGGGCGACGAAGTCGGCGAGGCGGAACCGGGTCTCGTCGCCGAACTCGGTGGGGTTGGCCGGATCGTCGGCGATCAGCCGCTCGATCGTGGCGGTCTCGTCCCCGGCGATCCAGAGCACCCGCCCGTCGAGACGGACGGCGGAGAGGTTGGTGTGGGTGGCCGCGTCCTGCGATTCGTCGGAGAACCGCAGCCGCACCCGGTAGTCGACCGTCATGGTCCACATGGTCCCACCGCCGAACACCCCCGGTGGAGATCTTGGCGTCAGCTTTACGCTTCCTTTTTCCGGTACGCCCACCCGATCTCGAAGTGGGCGGATCCCGGTCCGGCCGCCGGTCAGGGCAGGAGGCGCGCCACCGCGGCGGGGGCGTCGGCGGCCGGGCCACGCCACGCCACGTAGCCGTCCGGGCGGATCAGGCACGCCGTGCCGTCGGTGGACCCGGGGGCCGCCACGAGCACGCGGTCCTCGTACCCCTCGGGGTTTTGATCGGTGAGGAGCACGTGCCGGCCGTCGCGCAGTGCCTCGTAGAGGCGCCCGCCGTCGCGCAGGGTGACGTCGGCGGCCCGCGGCGCGCCCGGATAGGAGATGCCGACGCCGGAGATGATCCCGGCGGCGCGGCGGGCGACCGGCGGCAGGCCGAGCAGGATCCGGCCGAGGGTGTCACGTGCCAGGCGGCCCGCCGCGGAGCGGATCATGGCGGCCCGGATCAGGGTGCCGCTGCTGCGCAGGACCATCCGGCCCACCGGGTGGCGTTCGGCCTCGTAGGTGTCGAGCAGGCCTTCGGGGGTCCGGCCCGCGATGGTGGCGGCGAGTTTCCAGGAGAGGTTCGCGGCGTCCTGGAGGCCGGTGTTCATGCCCTGGCCGCCGGCCGGTGAGTGCACGTGGGCGGCGTCGCCGGCGAGGAACACCCGGCCCACCCGGTAGTGCGGCGCCTGCCGTTCGTCGCTGTGGAAGCGGGACATCCACCGGGTCTCGGTGATGCCGAAGTCGGTGCCGTGGACGCGACGGGTGACCGCGCTGATCTCGTCGAGCGTCACCGGGGTGCGGTCGTCGACCTGGTTGTCGCGGTTCCAGGCGAAGATCCGGTACCACCCGTCGCCGAACGGGGCGACCATGGCGAAGGCGTCGCCGACCCCGCCGACCGCCAGCACGTCCTCGGGCGGGGTGGCCAGCCGCACGTCGGCCAGCATGATCGAGGTGAGCACGGCCTTGCCGGGGAAGGGCAGGCCGAGGCTCTGCCGGACGGTGCTGTGCAGGCCGTCGGCGCCGACCACGTAGTCGGCGGTGACCGTGTCGCCGTCCTCGAGATCCAGGGTGACCAGGCCGTCGTCCTGCCGCAGGCGGGTGAGGCGGGCGCCGTGCCGGAACTCGGCGCCGGCCTTCAGCGCCCGCTCGGCCAGCGCGTGCTCCACCCGGTACTGCGGGGTGATCAACAGGTACGGAAACCGGGACGGCAGCCGGGAGAGGTCCAGCTCGATGCCGTTGAACAGCCGCAGCCGCCGCACCCGGGCGCCCTCGGCGATCAGGCCGTCGGCGAGGCCGCGGGCGTCGAGCAGCTCCAGGGTGCGGGCGTGCACGCCGAAGGCCCGGGTCAGGTTGGACGTGCCGGACCGGCGCTCGAAGACGGTGACCGGGATCCCGGCGTGGGCCAGGTCGCCGGCGAGCAGGAGCCCGGTCGGGCCGGCGCCGATGATCGCGACGGTGGTGTGCATGGTGTCCTCCGCTCGCTTGCCAACAGGTGTTGGCAAAACCATAGGTGTCACTCTCCGGTGTAGTCAACAGTTGTTGGCAAACGGCGGTTGGCATAGAGTGCGATGCATGACGACCCGTCGTTCCGACGCCACCCGCGCCGCGATCCTGACCGCCGCCCGGGAGCGTTTCGCCGCCGACGGGTTCGAGCGTGCCACCATCCGCGCCATCGCCGCCGACGCACGCATAGATCCATCGATGGTCATGCGTTACTACGGCAACAAGGAGGGGCTGTTCGCGGCGGCCGCCGAGTTCGATCTGCGGCTGCCGGACCTCGCCGGAGCCGAGCCGGCCGCGGTCGGAGAAGTGCTGGTCAGGCACTTCCTGGAGCGCTGGGAGGGGGATGACACGTTGCTAGCGCTGCTGCGGGCCGCGGTCACCCAGGAGGGGCCCGCCGAGCGGATGCGGGCGATCTTCGCCGGGCAGCTCGGTCCACTGGCCGCCCGGCTGTCGCCGAAGGAGGATCAGGCCCCCCTCCGGGCCGGTCTGGTCGCCTCCCAGATGCTCGGATTCGCCCTTTGCCGGTACGTGCTGAAGCTCCCCCCGATGGCCGCTCTGGAGCGGGAGGAAGCGGTCGCCTGGCTCGGTCCGACCGTCCAGCGGTACCTCACCGAGTCCGATCTTACCTAGCGCCATGACGATTGTCATGGCGCTAGGCTGGGGGCATGGAGTCGTCGACGTTCCGCCTCATGGGCGTGCACGAGATCCGCATCCGCATCGGAGGCCTCAGCCGCCAGCAGGCCTACCTGCTCGTCAATCGCCCGGATTTCCCCGAACCGGTGGCCGTGCTGGCCCAGGGCAAGGTCTGGCTCGTGGACGAGGTGGAGGCCTGGCTCACCACGCGGCAGTCCTCTGAGGAGGGTGACTTGCGCCCACCGTGAGATCGTGAAAGTGTCAGCCCGTGATCGCGCCGAGGGTGTGCGGTCCCGATTTCCTGAAAGAGTGAAGCCAATGATCACGGCCCGGCCCTCCGGCCGCCGCTGAGCATTCTCCGCCCGCGGCGGCCCTGCATGCCCCATTCCCGCAGGTGTTCCTTCACTCTGAAAAGGCCTTCCTCACCATGGATCTGCGCATCCAGCGCGCCGTCGTGTCCAACCTCCGTACCCGTTCGCGGGTTCTCGAGATCGGCCCCTTCGTGGCCGGCCTCGACCCGGACACGACCAGTCCCTACCTCAACTACGCGTCACCGGTGCCCGGCGCGCCGATCACCGAGGCCGACGTCACGGCCCTGATCGGCGCGTTCCGGTCGGCGGGGCGCAAACCCCGGTTCGAGTACGTGTGCAGCAGCGCCCCCGAGCTGGAGGCGCTGCTGCTCGCGGCCGGGTTCACCATCGAGGCCCGGCATCAGTACCTGATCTGCACTCCGCAATCGTTGACGGCGTGCCCCGTACCGGAAGGTCTGCGTCTCGTGGAACCCGGCACGGACCCGGACCGGGCCGCCATGGCCGCGGCCGTCGGCGAGGCCTTCGGCGAGTCGTGGGCCACCGATGCCGACGTCGCCCGGATCCGCCGCGGCCAGGACCGCGGTGGGATCGCGCTGGCGGCGTTCACCGACGGCGGCGAGTGCGCGGGCGGTGGGCAGGCCGGCCCGCCGCAGGACCGGCTCAGCGAAGTGGGCGGCATCGGCGTCCGGGAACCCTTCCGCAAGCGTGGGCTGGCCGCGGCGATCACCGCCGAGGTGGCCCACCGGATGTTCGCCCGCGGCCTGGAGATCGCCTGGCTGGAAGCGGGCTCGGACGACTCGTGGCGGGTCTACGAGCGGGTCGGCTTCGTCCCGGCCGGTCACCGGCTCTACATCTCGCTCGGCTGATCCCGCTCGTGCCTTTGAGGGGCGCCGGCTCTCGTCTTTGATGGGTGCCGGCTCTCGCCTTTGAGGAGCGCCGGCTCTCGTCTTTGATGGGCGCCGGCTCTCGCCTTTGCGGAGCACCGGCGCGGGCCGGCCGCCTGCGCGGCCCGCGCCGGTCCTGCCTGACACTCTGGTGCACCGTGGTCGAGAAGTCCATGGGAGTCGATGCGACCGCCGCCCGCCCCGGTTTTTGTCGGTGGGAGTCGCTAGGGTGCAGCCGATCGATGGAGCCGAACCCTGGGGAGTGGCCGGTGAGCGAGAAGTCGAGCGTGGAGACGTTCGTCGTTCCGGTGGGGTGGAAGCGGTTCGTGCTGCCCCGCCGGTCGTCGGCGCCCGCGTCGCCGAGCGTGAAAGCGACCGATGTCACAGCCGCCGAGGCGCTGCTGACCACGTTCGAGGGCGAGGCACGGGCGGCGGTGGACAACCGGCTGACACCGGAGGACATCACCGCGGCCGGGCGCGCCTGGCTCTCCGGGGAGCCGGACGCCCCACCGCTCGGGGCGGCGGCCGTCACCCAGGCCGTCGTCCGGGAGCTCCAGTGGTATCGGCTCGACGAGGCGCTGGCCCTTCTCGGGTTCTGGCGCTCGCGCCGCGGGCTGCCGTTCGCCGCGGCGGCCGTCGCCGAGCTGGCCGCGCTCTACCCCACGGCGTTCACCACCGGCGGGGCGATCACCCGCAGCATCCTCGACCGTGACGCCACCGGCTACACCACGGTCCTCGCCCAGCGGATGGCGTACCGGTTGCGGCGTGCCGTCGTGGCCGCCCGCCCGGAGGAGTACGAGCGGGTGGTCGAGGCCCTCGCCGCGGTGCGCGGGCCGTCGCTCGCCCAGCGCGCGGTGATCTCCGTGATGGCGCCCGACGAGTCCGGTTGGGCGGCGGAGATCTGCGCCGAGGCGATGGCCCGGCCCAACCTCGGGACGATCAAGCAGATGCTGCTCACCGTCGTCGACCGGGAGGCGCTCGCCACCCCACTGGCCGAACAGGTGGATCACTTCGCGGCGCTGCGGCAGAGCGAGGTGATCCACACCTTCGTGGGCACGCTCGGCCCGGAGGCCGCGCCCGCACTGGCGGGATGGTGCGACTCGCCGCGCCAGGGCGACGCCCAGGACCGGCAGAAACTGCTCGGCATGCTGGCCGTGATCGGCGGCGACCAGGCATTGCAGGCCCTGCTCGACCGCCGCGACCAGCCCTATGTCCCGGCCGCCCTGGCCGACGCGGCCGCCCGCCACCCGGCCCGGGCGCTGCGCCTGATGGCCGCCACACCGGACGACGGCCGGCTGCTCGCCAACCACCTGGCCGGCAACCGCGGCCTCGCCGCCGAGGTCCGGCCGCTGCTCGCCACCGAGGCCGCCGCCCGCCTGGACGAGGCGGAGGCCGTGCTGACCGCGGCTGAGACGGCGAAGGCCGCTCCCGGGGACGTTCCGGCGATCCTGCGCGACCCGGCCTGGCAGTCCCCGGTGGAGCGCCACCCGATCGTCGTCGACGGGCTGACCGGCACCGGGGAGTCCCGGGTGGTCTGGGCGGAAGGCGAGCGGGAGAGCTGGGCCGACGGCTCCTGGGCGGCCCGCAACGGCGGCTCACGGGACTGGGCCGGCATCGCCGGGCAGCTCGACAAGGGCGGCAACCCGACCTGGGACGCGATCTTCTTCTTCCTTCAGGGCCCCGACGAGCTGACCCGTCCACGGCTGGGCGCCTGGCGGCCCGACTACTCGTACGACCTGGGGGACTGGGGTCCCGAGCTGCTGGGCCGCTACGAGGAGGCGGCCGTCCCGGCGCTCGCCGAGGCCGCCCGGCGCACACCCCTCGTCGGAGCCCCGGTGCTGGCCCCGGCCGCCACACCCCAGGTTGCCCTGCTGATGGCCGGCTGGCACGTGCGGTCCCGGCCGGTCCGGCGGACGGCCGCCGCCTGGTTCGCGCGGCACACCACGTTCGCGGCGCGGGCGCTCGTCCCGGTCGCGGTCGGCAAGCGGGGCAACGCCCGGACCGACGCCGAGGCCGCGCTGCGTGTGCTGCCCCGCGAGGAGGTGCTCGCCGCCGCCGGTCAGCACGGCCCGGAGGCGGTGGCGGCGGTCGAGGAGATCCTCGCCGTCGACCCGCTGACCGTCCTGCCGAAGACCATGCCGGTGCTGCCGGACTGGGCGAACCCGGCGACGCTGCCGCCGGTCCGGCTCACCGGCGACCGCGGCGAGCTGCCCCTCGACGCCGTCCGCAACCTGATCACCATGCTCGCCCTCTCCCGGCTCGACAGCGCCTACCCCGGCGTCGGCATGGTGGTGACCGAGTGCGAGCCGGCCGACCTGGCCGGATTCGGGTGGGCGCTGTTCGAGACCTGGCGCGCGGCCGGGCACCCGGCGAAACAGAACTGGGCGCTCGACGCGCTCGGCCTGCTCGGCGACGACGAGACGGTCCGGCGGCTGGCCCCGGTCATCCGGGCCTGGCCCGGCGAGGGCGGGCACGCCCGCGCCGTCACCGGCCTCGACGTGCTTGCCGCCATCGGCACCGACGTGGCCCTCATGTACCTCAACGGCATCGCGCGGAAGGTCAAGTTCCGCGGGCTCAAGGAACGGGCCGAGGAGAAGATCGCCGAGCTGGCGGCGGAGCTCGGGCTCACCGGCGACGAACTGGCCGACCGGCTCGTGCCCGACCTCGGGCTGGACGCCGACGGCGGCATGGTCCTCGACTACGGGCGGCGCTCCTTCACGGTGGGCTTCGACGAGCAGCTGAAGCCGTTCGTGACGGACGCGACCGGCCGCCGCCTCAAGGCCCTGCCCAAGCCGGGCGCCCAGGACGACGCGGCGCCGGCGACGGAGGCGTATGAGAGGTTCGCCGCGCTGAAGAAGGACGTCCGGGCGATCGCCGCCGACCAGGTCCGCCGGCTGGAGGAGGCGATGACCGCCCAGCGCCGGTGGACCGGCGAGGACTTCCGGCAGTTCTTCGCCGGCCATCCGCTGCTCCGGCACCTGGTCCGCCGCCTGGTCTGGGTGCGGTTCGACGCCGCCGGCGCCCCGGCCGGCGGGGTGCGCCTGGCCGAGGACCGCAGCCTTGCCGACGTCACCGACGAGACGGTGACCCTCGGCGACGACGAGCCGATCGGCATCGCCCACCCCGTCCACCTCGGCGCCGACCTGGCCGCCTGGGCCGGGGTGTTCGCCGACTACGAGATCACCCAGCCGTTCTCCCAGCTGGCCCGGGGGGCCGAGCCGCTCACCTCGGCGCGGGCCGCGGCCCTCACCGGCGTGACCGTGCCCAGCACCCGGCTGCTCGGGCTGGAACGCCGCGGCTGGCGGCGCGGCGCCCCACAGGACGCCGGGGTGCAGGGCTGGTTCCAGCGGGACGTGCCCGGCGGCCGGCACCTGGTGCTGGAGATCTCCCCCGGCATCGCGGTCGGGGCCGTCGACGTCCTCGGCGACCAGACCGTCACCGCCGTCTTCGTGGCCCCGGCCTCCGGCTACCACTGGCGCCGCGGCGACTCCGACGACCGGCTCTCCGAACTCGACCCCATCACCGCGGCCGAGGCGCTGCGCGACCTGACCGAGGTGTTGTCATGACCCTGTCCGTCACCGTCCCCACCGACGCCATGCAGCGCCCGCCCGCCGAGGTCCGGTACGCGGACGAGCTGGCCCGCCTGCGCGCCGCCGACGACGCGCCCAAGCCGCCCGGCTGGGCGCTCAGCCTGCGCGCCGCCCGCGCCTTCGTCGTCGGTGACGACGCGCTGGGCGTCACCCGCAAGTTCGTCGGCGACCCGTCGCTGATCGACCGGGCGCTGGTCAGCCTCGCCACCAACCGGGGGCTGCTCCTGGTCGGCGAGCCGGGCACCGCGAAATCGCTGCTGTCCGAGCTGCTGGCGGCCGCGGTGAGCGGAGACTCGACGCTCACCATCCAGGGCGGCGCGGCCACGACCGAGGACCAGATCAAGTACTCGTGGAACTATGCGCTGCTCGTCTCCGAGGGGCCCAGCGAGCGGTCGCTGGTGCCGGCGCCGCTGCTGCGGGGGATGGCCGAGGGCCGGACCGTCCGGTTCGAGGAGATCACCCGGTGCCCGCTCGAAGTGCAGGACTGCCTGCTGTCGCCGCTCTCCGACCGGGTCCTCGCGGTGCCGGAGCTGCCCGGCGGGGCCGGCATGGTGTTCGCCAAGGAGGGCTTCAACATCATCGCCACGGCCAACACCCGCGACCGTGGGGTCAACGACATGAGCTCGGCGCTGAAGCGGCGGTTCAACTTCGAGACGGTCTTCCCGATCGCCGACTTCGACACCGAGCTGGCGCTCGTCGAAGCCGAGGCGGGCGCGCTGCTGCGGCGCTCCGGGGTGACCGTCGCACCCCACCGGGACGTGTTGGAGGTGCTGGTCACGGCGTTCCGCGAGTTGCGTACCGGGCGGACCGCGCGGGGCGACGAGATGGACCGGCTGTCCGGCGTGATGAGCACCGCCGAGGCGGTCGCGGTGGCGCACGCCGTCGGGCTGCGCGGCTGGTTCCTGCGCGGCACCGCCGGCACCGCCGCCGACCTGGCCTCCTGCCTCGCCGGCACGGCCGCCAAGGACAACCCGGAGGACCTCGCGAAACTGCGCCGCTACCTGGAACAGCACACCGGCTGGCGGGCCGGCGCGCAGTGGCGGGAGCTGCGCGACGCCCGGCGGGAACTGCCCGGCGGATGAGCCTCACCGTCATCGGGGTCCGGCACCACAGCCCCGCCTGCGCCCGCCTGGTCGGCGCCACCATCGCCGCACTACGGCCGGCCCACGTGCTGATCGAGGGGCCGGCCGACATGAACCAGCGGATCGGTGAGCTGCTGCTCGGCCACGAGCTGCCGGTCGCGATCTTCACCAGCTATGCCGACGAGCGGCGCCGGCACGGGTCGTGGGCGCCGTTCTGCGAGTACTCGCCGGAGTGGGAGGCGCTGCGGGCCGCCCGCGAGTGCGGGGCCGAGACCCGGTTCATCGACCTGCCGGCCTGGCACGAGGCGTTCGCCGACCGGGACAACCGGTACGCCGACGCCGAACTGCGGTACGCCGAGGCGGTCGGGCGGCTGTGCGAGTCCTTCGGGGTGGACAACAGTGACGCGCTGTGGGACCACGTGGTCGAGTTGGGGCCCGACGAGGGGCTCGTGGAGCGGCTGACCGCCTACTTCGACGTGATCCGGGGCGATGCCGAGGCGGGGACCTCGGACACCGCACGGGAGGCGTACATGGCCCGGTGGATCCGGGCAGCCCTCGCCGACGCCGGGGACCGGCCGGTCGTCGCGGTGGTCGGTGGCTTCCACCGGCCCGCGCTGCTCCGCCTCGCCTCCGCTGCCTCCGCCGACGCCGGCCCCGGCTGGCCGGAGATCCCGCAGCCGCCGGACGGGGCCACCGCGCGCAGCTACCTGGTGCCCTACTCGTTCCGGCGGCTCGACGCGTTCGGCGGCTACCAGTCCGGCATGCCGTCGCCGGAGTACTACCAGCAGCTCTGGGAGAGCGGTCCGGAACAGGCCGCCCGCCACCTGGTGACCGCCGTCGCCGAGCGGCTCCGCAAACGCGGCCAGGCGGTCTCCACGGCCGACCTGATCGCCGCCCGGGCCGGGGCCGAGGCGCTCGCCCGGCTGCGCGGCCACTCCTGCCCGGCCCGGGTGGACGTGCTCGACGGCCTCGCCGCCGCCCTGGTCAGCGAAGCCCTCGACGTGCCGCTGCCGTGGGCCGTGCGGGGCACCGTCACGGCCGGGCAGCACCCGGCCGTGATCGAGATGACCGCCGCCCTCAGCGGCGACCGGCACGGCCGCCTGCACCCGGACACACCCCTGCCGCCGCTCGTGCACGCCGCCACCGCCGAACTGGAGCGGCACGGCCTCGACCGGGCCGGCGAGCACGGCGCCGACCTGCTCGACCCGCGCGGGCGCGAGATCAGCCGGGTGCTGCACCGGCTCCGGGTGCTCGAGGTGCCCGGCTTCCGGCGGATCACCGGCCCGGCCACCGGCATCGACCCGGTCCTCGCCGAACGCTGGACGGTGCAGAACCACGAGCAGCGGCTGACCGCCCTCATCGAGGCCGGCGGGTACGGCCCGACCCTGGAGACCGCGGCCGCCGCCCGGATCGCGGAGAGCATCGACCAGGCCGCCGGTGATCTGGGCGCGCTGGCCGGCACCCTCTTCGACGCGGCCCTCTGCGGTGTCACCGAGCTCGGCGAGGACGTGCCCGAGCGGTTGCGCCAGGGCGTCGCGGCCGGCAGTGACCTGCCCGTCCTGGGCAGGGTGCTCGCCGTGACGCTGGCGCTGTGGCGGCACGACCGGCTCCTCGGCACCGCCGGCAGCGAGGCGCTCGCCGTGGTCGTGGCGGCCGCGACCAGCCGCATCCTGTGGCTGGCCGAGGGCTGGCACGCCGCCGGCGCCCCGGCCGACCGCGGGCGGATCGCGGCGGTCGCGGCGGTCCGGGACGCGGTGCTGCACGCCGCGGCGGTGGGTGTGGACCGGGTCGCCGCGGTGGAGGTCGCCGCACGGGTGGCCGCCGACCGGGCCGCGCCACCCGACCTGCGCGGCGCGTTCTACGGGCTCGGTCACGTCCTCGCCGAGTCGTTCCTGGAGGATCCGGCGCAGGCGGTCCGCGGCGCGTTCGCGGCCGGGACCGCCGGCGACTGGCTGGCCGGGCTGTTCGGTGTGGCCCGCGAGCCGGTCCTCGCCCCCGGCGGCATCCTCGGCCTGCTCGACGAGCTCGTCACCGGGTTCGGCGCGGAGGACTTCCTGGTGGCGCTCCCGGCGCTGCGGCAGGCCTTCGAGTACTTCCCGCCCCGCGAGCGGGAGACCATCGGCGAGCGGCTGATGGCCGACCGTGGCGTCGACGGCTACGCCCGGGACCTGCTGCGCACCACCGTGCCGGCCGAGATCGTGGCGGCCGGGCTCGCCCTGGACGAGACCGTGGAGCGGCGCCTGGCCCAGGCCGGGCTGATCAGTGCGGGGGAGACCCGATGACCGACATCGGCCTGGAACGCTGGCGGCTCATCCTCGGCGAGCCGGCCGGGAGCTGTCTGGGCGGCCTGTCCGGCGACGCGGCCGCCCAGGACGCGGCACTCGACTGGCTGTACGGGCGCGACGAGCAGCTCGACCAGCGCGACATCCGCCGTCAGGGCGGCACCGGGCCGTCCCAGCTCACCACCGTCGACTGGCTGGACGACATCACCCGGCTCTTCCCGAAGGAGACGGTCGAGCGGTTGCAGCGCGACGCCGTGGAACGGTACGAGATCGACGACATCGTCACCGACCCCGACGTGCTCCAGCGCATCGAACCCAACCCGTCCCTGCTCCGGGCCGTCCTGCGGACCAAGCATCTGATGAACCCGGAGGTGCTGCGGCTGGCCCGGCGCATCGTCGAGGCCGTCGTCCGGGACCTGATGGAACGGCTCGCCACCGAGGTGCGGCAGAGCTTCTCCGGCGCCCGGTCCCGGCGGTCCAGCCGGTTCAAGCAGGCCCGGGACTTCGACGCCCGGCGCACCATCCGCGCCAACCTCGGCAACTACCGGCCGGAGGAGCAGCGGGTGTATGTCGAGACGCCGTACTTCATGTCGCGCACCCGCCGGCAGCTCTCCCAGTGGCAGGTGATCCTGCTGGTCGACCAGTCCGGGTCGATGCTGTCCTCGGTGATCCACTCGGCGGTCACGGCGGCCTGCCTGTGGGGGCTGCCCGGCGTTCGTACCCATCTGATCGCCTTCGACACCGACGTGGTGGATCTGACGTCGGACGTCAGCGACCCGGTCGAGCTGCTGATGAAGTCGCAGCTCGGCGGCGGCACCGACATCGCCCGCGCGGTCCGGTACGCGGCCCAGCTGGTCGAGCAGCCACGCCGGACGATCGTCGCGGTGATCAGTGACTTCTTCGAGGGCGGATCGGAGGCCGACCTGGTGCGCGGCGTACGGGGACTTGTCGAACAGGGAAGCATCGTGCTCGGGCTGGCGGCCCTGGACGAGCAGGCGGATCCGGCGTACGACCGGGTGTGCGCGCAGAAGCTCGCCAACGTCGGCGCCTGGGTGGGCGCCATGACACCGGGCGAACTGGCCGCCTTCGTCGCCGAGCGGGTGGGCCGATGAGCGAGCTTGCGAGTGAATCATCCAGCTCAGTCATCAACTCATTGCGACGCCGGAGCGCAGCGGAGGTGGCGCAGTGAGCGAGCTTGCGAGTGAATCATCAGGCTCAGTTTTGAACTCATTGCGACGCCGGAGCGCAGCGGAGGTGGCGCGATGAGCGAGCTTGCGAGTGGATCGGTGAGCCTGCCGGTGCGGGCCGACCTGCGGGCGCTCGACGCCGACGCGCTGGCCGCCCTCGCCAACCGCGGTCTGGTGAAACGGGCCGCCCGCGAGGCCGAACGGGAACCACCCGCGCTGTCGGCCGGGGAGGGCGCCACGGTCGTCGCCGAGTTCGCCGACGGGGTCCGCGCCGAACTCCCGGAGGGCGGCCTGGAGCAGGGCCGCTGCACGTGCGGAGCGGCCGGGGCCTGCCGGCATCTGCTCGGGCTGATCTTCGCCTACCAGGCCGCGCTGCCGCAGACCGCGCCGTCGGAGGACGAGCCGCCCGCCGAGGCGGCGGCCTGGTCGCCGGGCGGGTTCACCGACGAGGACCTGGCCACCCGGATCGGGAGCCGGCTGGTCGAGACCGCCCGCCGCACCCACCGGAACGGGTACACCGCCCGGATCCGGCGCGGCGCCGTCCCGGTGGCCGAGCTGCCCGCCGCGACCGTGCGGTTCCTGGTGCCCGGCGACCTGGGCTATGTGCACACCGACGCCCGTGCCGGCGTCCGCGACGACGTCATCGCCCTGGCCGTCTGGGCCTTCCGGGCGGCCGACGAGCAGTACCCCGATGCCGGCGAGTGCTCCGTCGACGTCGGCGGGGCGCCGGGTGCCGCCGTCACCGGCTCCGGGCTCGAGCCGGTGACCGAGTTCGCCGCCGAGGTGCTGCGGGCCGGGGCCGTGCACGCCGGCCCGGGCCTGGTCGCGGCCGCCGCCGGGCACCAGGTCACCCTCGACCGGGCCGGGCTGCGGTGGCCCCTCGGCGCCACCGCCGAACTCGCCGAGCAGCTCACCGCGTACCGGGACCGCAGCGCGCGGTATGCGCCCGAGCGGCTCGCCGACCTGATCGCGGAACTCTTCGCCCGGCATCGCGCGGTCAGCGCCGACAGCGGCGCCGGGCACCGGGCCCGGGTGCTCGGCTCCGAGGAGGCGGCCGAGACCCCACTGCGCCGGGTCCGGCTGGACGGCCTCGGCGCCCGGGTCACCGCGGTCGACGGCCAGCGGCGGGTGGAGATCTTCCACGGGCAGGCGGCCAGCGGTGTCGTCCTGGTGTCGCACCGGCAGTGGGAGACCGACGAGGACGGTCCCGCCCTCGGCCGGCGGCGGATCGCCGGAGCCACCGTCGACGCGATCGCCTCCGGGGCGCTGGTCACCGAATCCGCGATCCGCAGCGCCAGCCGGACGGTGCGGCTCGGCGCCGGCCGGATCGCCAAGTCCACGGTCACCGTGTCCAACGGCGCCTGGGAAGGGCTGCCACCGGGGCTGCTCGCGTACGACTACGCGAAACTCGCCGCCGAACTGGACGCCATGCCACCACGCCCGGTCCGCGCCCGGGTCCGCGCCGAACTGGTCCGGGTGCTGGCGATCGCCGAGGTCGGCGAGAGCTGGTATGCGCCGGGGGCACAGCGGCTCCGCGTCGAGATCCGGGACGCTTCCGGCGTCACGGCCACGGTCGAGGCCACCCATGCGGCGGTCGCCCCCGGCCGTCTCGACGCGGTCGCGGCAGCCCTCGACGGGCGCCGGGGCCGGCCACGATTCGTGGCCGGGAGTGTGCACCGCTGCGGCGGGCGGGTGGTCATCGATCCGTACGCGATCGCCGCCGACGGCCCGCCGGTCGTCCCCGACCTGGCCGTGCCACCCACCGGCCAGGGGCTCGGCAGCGCCGACGGGCCCGCCGGGTCCGCCGACCCGGGCGATCCGCTGGCCGAGGCGGTGGCGGCGGCCCGCGACGTGCTCGCCGAGGCGGCGCACAGCGGACTCGCCCACCTGCCCGGCGCCCACACCGACCGTCTGCGGTCGGCGCGGGCCGCGCTCGCCCGGGTCGGCCTGCACCGGGTGGCGTCGTCCCTCGACGAGGTGGTGGCCCGCCTCGGCCCCGACCCGGGCGCCGAGGCCACCTGGGCCTGGGTCGACGCCTACCTACGCGTCAGCCTGGCCGCCGACCTCCGCTGACGACCGTCTCGGCGGTCCGGTCGGCCTCGGCCGGCGGCTGCCCCGACGGATGCGCGGCCGGCCGGTGGCGGAGGCGTCGGCGGAGGCGTCGGCGGGTGTGCGGCCGGCCGGTGGCGGAGGCGTCGGCGGAGGCGTCGGCGGGTGTGCGGCCGGCCGGTGGCGGAGGCGTCGGCGGGTGTGCGGCCGGCTGGTGGTGGAGGCGTCGGCGGGTGTGCGGCCGGCCGGTGGTGGAGGCGTCGGCGGGTGGGTCAGCCGTTGCGGACGGCGGTTTCGACGCCGGTCTCGTGCGGGCCCAGGAAGATCGGGTCTCGGGCGGTGAGGACGTCGGCGGCGGCCTTGACCGCGGCGCCGTACTCGCGGACCTCGCCCCGCAGCCACAGGTCCTTGTAGGCGCGGGCCGTGTCGTCGCCCACGCCGGTGGCGTCGATGCCCTGCTCGCGGCAGAGGGCCACGGCCCGGGGGAGGTGGAAGTTCTGGGTGACGACGATCGCCTGCTGGACGCCGAAGATCTTGCGAGCCCGGACGCACGAGTCGTAGGTGTCGAAGCCGGCGTGGTCGAGCACCACCCGGTCGGCGGGGACCCCGCGGGCGACCAGCCACGCCTGCATGGCGCCCGGTTCGTCGTAGGCCCACTCGCCGTGGTCGCCGGAGACCAGGATCGCCTTGATCTTGCCGGCTTCCAGGAGCTGCCGGGCGATCTCCAGGCGGGCGGCCAGGAACGCCGACGGCTGGCCGTTCGGGTCGACCTGGGCGCCGAGGACCAGCGCGACCGGTGCGGCGGGGACCGATGCGGCGTCGTAGATGTGGCCGTCGGCCGCGGAGCGTACCCATGTGGTGCATCCGATGGCGACGGCGACCGCGAGGATCGCGCTCAGCGCGCCCGCCGCCAGCAGGCGGCGCAGGCGCCGGCCCTGGAGAAGAGCGCGGAGCGACGGCAGACGCCGCTCGCCGTCGGACGGGAACCAGCTGCGGAACAGGGAACGCTTCGGCACGCGACCGAGGATGGCAAATCCGGTCAACCCCAGGCCGGTGGTGGGAAGGAGCGGAATGCCGTCGATGGCAGCATGGGCCCATGATCGATATCGCCGTTGAGGGGGATCCGCTGGTCCGGTGGGCGCTGCACGCGCCCGGCGCCCGTGTCTGGCGGCGGCCGGGCGCGGTCGTCGTGGCGTGTCCCGACCTGTCGCACTGGGACCGGCTGGTGATGAACGGCGAGCCGGACGCGGTGGCGGCACTGCTGCCCGAGGCGCTGGCGGGCACCGGGGAGACGTTCCGGCCGTTCGGGACGGAGGAACTGGTCACCGAGATGGTCGCGCGGCTGCCCGGGCTGGAGGTGAGCGTGACCCTCGGCTGGATGGAGACCACCGGGCCGGTCGGCCGGGCGACGGGTGCGGCCGCCTGGCTCGGTGACGGGGACCGGGCCGAGGTGACCGCGCTGATCGACGAGGCCTACCCGGAGTCGTACGCCCGGCCGGGTGGCGCCGGGGTCCGGCGGTGGGCGGGCATCCGGGACGCCGACGGAACCCTGCTCACGGTCGCCGCCGAGGCGTGGTCGACCGTGGAGATCGGGTTCATGTCCGGGGTGGCGACCCGTCCGTCGGCCCGGGGCCGCGGGCTCGGGGCGGCGATCTGCGCGTTCGTCGCCGACGAGCTGCTGTCCGGCCGGGAGCGGGTCGCGCTCCTGGTCGATCACCGGAACACCGCGGCGCTGGCCACCTACACCCGGCTCGGCTTCACGACCCGGCGGGTGGCCGCGGCACGGCGGTCTCAGGCCGTACGGGTGGCGGTGTAGAGCAGGTACTCCCAGTCCAGCGCGCCGCCGCCCTGGTCGAAGCGGGTGCCGAGGGCGGCCAGGTCGGCGTCCAGGGCGGCGACGCGGTCCGGGTCGCCGGCGATGTTGCGGTAGACGGCGATGGTCGGGCCGTAGACGCTCTTGAAGTAGTCGCGGAACTCCTCCGGCGTGCCGAAGTGGGTCACCCGCAGGTGGCGGCGTTCCACGGTCACTCCGGAGACGCCGTCGCCGAACAGGGATTCCAGGTGGGCCGGGTCGCCCCAGCGGGGTGGGGGCTGGGCGCCGGCCGGCGGCGGGGCGGCGTACGGCTTCATGGTGGCGAACATCTGCCCGATGAAGCCCTCCGGTGTCCAGTTGATCAGGCCGATCGTGCCGCCGGGACGGCAGACGCGGAGCAGTTCCGCGGCGGCGGTCTCGTGGAACGGGGCGAACATGACGCCGATGCACGAGATGACCGTGTCGAACGAACCGGCGTCGAAGGGCAGAGCCTCGGCGTCGGCCTCGACCCAGTTGAGTTTGGCGTCGAGGGTGGCGGCGTGGCGTTCGCCGACCGCCAGTAGCTCCGGAGTGAGATCACTGGCGGTGACGGTGGCGCCGGCGAGGGCGGCCGGGACGGCGGCGTTGCCGGTGCCCGCGCCGACGTCGAGGACGGTCTGTCCGGGACCGATCTCCGCGGCGGTCACCAGGACCGGCCCGAGTGGGGAGACGATGTCGGCGGCCAGCGCCGGGTAGTCGCCGGAGGCCCACATGGCGCGGTGCTTCTGTTTCACGGTTGGATTCGTCATGTCACTGACGGTAGGCGTCCCGGAAGCGGTCGGCCGGGTACACGATGCGTACCCGACTGTCCGCTTCCGGACGGACCCGGGATTCTCAGGAGATGCGGAACTTCGCGGACTGCAACGCCGAGGGCCGCGAGTTCGGGCCGACGAGCAGCTCGAAGTCGCCGGCCTCGACGATCCGTACGCCGTCCGCCGACACGAGCGTGCAGTCCGCGGCCGGCACCTCCAGGGCGACCGTGACGCTCTCCCCGGGCTCGACGGTCACCTGCCGGTACGCCTTCAGCTCCCGGCTGGCCCAGGTGACGCTGGTGACGAGGTCGCTGACGTACACCTGGACGGTCTCCAGCGCCGGCCGCGTCCCGGTGTTGGTGAGCCGCACGGTGGCCCGCACCACCCCGTCGGCGGCGACGTCCGGTTCCTCGATGCTGAGCCCGTCGTAGACCACGGTGGTGTAGCTGAGTCCCTCCCCGAAGGCGAACAGCGGGTCCTGGGTGAGGTCGGCGTACCGGGTGCCGTGCTGGCCGCGCAGCTGGTTGTAGTAGATCGGCTGCTGACCGGCGTGCCGGGCCGCCGAGATCGGCATCCGCCCGCTCGGCTCGATCAGCCCGAGCAGCAGTTCGGCGATCGCCTGCCCGCCGCGCATGCCGGGGTTGAAGGCCTGGACGACGGCGGCCGCCTCCAGCGCCGACGGCGGCAGGGCGAGCGGCTTGCCGTCGATCAGCACGACGATCATCGGGGTGCCGGTGGCCGCGACCGCGTCGAGCAGCGCGATCTGCCCGCCCTGGAGTTCCAGGGTGGCGGTGGACTTGTGTTCCCCGTTGAGGTTGACGGTGTCACCGACGACGACGATCGCGTAGTCGGCGGCGGCCGCGGTCGCGGCGGCGGCGGCGAGACGTGACGGGGAGGCGGGGACGGCCTCCGAGATCGGCGGCCGGGGCTGCCCGTCGGGGAACGTCTCGCCCTCGGGATCGGGTACGAGGCGCTCGATCTCCACGGCCGGGTCGAAGTCGAGTTCCCAGCCGTCGGGCAGCAGCGAGCGGAGCCCGTCGAGGACCGTCGAGGTCAGCTCCCTCGGGTGGCCGTCGGGCATCCAGTCGACCTGCCCGGAGTCGCCGGCCCAGTCGCCGAGCTGCGCGGACACGTCGTGGGCGTTGGGCCCGAGCAGCGCGATGCGCTTCGACGGCGCGGACGGCAGGGGCAGTACGCCGTCGTTGCGCAGCAGCACCAGCGACCGCCGGGCCACCTCGAGGTTGAGCTCGGTGTGCGCGGTGCACCCGATCACCTCACGCTGGCGGGCGGCGTCCGGGGTCCGCGGGTTCTCGAAGAGGCCCAGTTCGAACTTCAGGCGCAGGATCCGCCGTACCCCCGCATCGATGTCGTCCTCATGCAGAAGGCCGCGCCGGATCGCCTCCTGGGCGCCTTCGAAGAAGGCCGGGGTCGTCATGATGACGTCGTTGCCGGCCTTGACCGCGGACGCCGCGGCCTCGGCGTAGTCGGCGCAGACCTTCTGCTCCCAGACCATCCGGCCGACGTTGTCCCAGTCGGTGACGAGCGTGCCGGTGAAGCCCCACTCGCCCTTGAGCACGTCGTTGAGCAGCCACTTGTTGGCGGTGATCGGCACGCCGTCCATCGACTGGTAGCCGAGCATGAAGACCCGGCAGCCCTCGGCGGCGGCCCGCTCGAACGGCGGCAGGAACCAGGAGCGCAGCTTGCGCCGGCTGATGTCGGCCTCGCTGGCGTCCCGGCCGCCCTGGGTCTCCGAGTAGCCGGCGAAGTGCTTGGCGGTGGCCAGGATGGCGGTCGGGTCGGTGAGGCCCTCGCCCTGGTAGCCGCGGATCATCGCGGCGCCCAGCTCGCCGATCAGGTACGGGTCCTCGCCGAACGTCTCGTCGACCCGGCCCCAGCGCAGGTCCCGGGCGATGCAGAGCACCGGTGAGAAGGTCCAGTGCACGCCGGTGGCGGCGGCCTCGACGGCGGTGGCCCGGCCGACCTTCTCGACCAGGTCCGGGTCCCACGTGGCGGCCATGCCGAGCTGGGTGGGGAAGACCGTGGCGCCGGGCCAGAAGCCGTGGCCGTGGATGCAGTCCTCGGCGGTGATCAGCGGGATCCGCAGACGGGTACGCGCGACCAGCTCGGCCGCCTCGACCAGCTTGGCCGGTGAGGTGTGCAGGATCGATCCGGCGAGCTTGTCCAGAACGATCTCGGACAGGTCCTGGCGGGCGTCGAGCTGGAGCATCTGGCCGATCTTCTCGGGCAGCGTCATCCGGCCCAGCAGATCCTCCACGCGCTCCGAAACTCCGAGCGTGGAGTCCTGATATGGCATGGGCATGGCATCGCTCCCAAGGGGGTGTACCGAACACGAACGGTTCGGAGTCTTCCAGTCCGGAACCGGTTCCGGCACCCCGCCACGGTTCCGGAACTTCATCGTTCCACCGATGCGAGGGGGAGGCGAATTCGCCGCGATGCCGGTATGGTCCATACCGCACCGCACTCAGTGGAGTCTATTGATCACGCATGGTGATCCAAGGGGGGTCATGGGTTCGGCTGACCGGGTCCTGCGACGGACCGCCGATGCGATCGAGCACATCTCCGGAATCTGTTTCAAGACCGGCCCGCCCCGCCAGGTCGGCGCCGAGTTGGAGTGGACCACACACCGCGCCGCCGATCCGTCCGCGTACCTGCGGGCCGGCGACCTTGCCAGGGCACTGGGCGAGCACGCGCCCGTCACCCTCGGCAACCCGAAACCCGTGCCACTGCCCTGCGGTGGCGCCGTCACCGTCGAACCGGGCGGACAGGTCGAGATCTCCTCGGCCCCGGCCGGATCCCTGGCCGAGTTGCACGCCGCGGTCACCGCCGACCGCGAGTTCCTCACCAACCTGCTGGCCGATGCCGGGATCGTGCTGGGGGAGCGGGGCCTCGACCCGTACGGGCGTCGCCGCCGGCTCCTCGACGCCCCGCGGTACGCCGCCATGGAGAGGGCCTTCGACAGCTCCGGCCGCACCATGATGACCGCCACCGCCGGCCTCCAGATCTGCCTCGACGCCGGCGAGGAGCACCAGATCCGGCCCCGGTGGGCGGCCCTGCACGAGATGGGCCCGGCCCTGCTGGCCCTGTTCGCCAACTCCCCGGCCGACGGCTGGGCGTCCCGGCGGATGGCCTCCTGGTACGGGATCGACCCCCGGCGTACCGCCCCGGTCCCGGCCTCCGCGGACCCGGCGCGAGCCTGGGCGGAGTACGCGGTCCGCGCCCCGCTGCTGTGCGTGCCCCGGCCGGACGGCCGCTGGGACGTCCCGCCCGAGGTGACCTTCGCCGACTGGATCGAGGCGGGCGGTATCGAGGCCGGCCGGATCGGCGGCGGGCGGATCGGCCGTCCACCCACGCCGGCCGACCTCGAGTACCACCTCGGCACCCTGTTCCCGCCGGTCCGGCCCCGCGGCTACCTGGAGGTCCGCTACCTGGACACCCAGCCCGGTGACGAGTGGATCGTCCCGGCCGCGGTGCTGGTCACCCTGCTCGACTCCGACACGCTCACCGACCGGGCCCGCGAACTCGCCGCCGCCGGGGCCGGCCGCTGGCGTGCCGCCGCGCGGTTCGGCCTGGCCGACGGCCCGGTCCGCCGGTCCGCCGCCGGCCTGGCCGGCCTGGCCTGCCGCCACCTGGACCGGACCGGGCTGCCGGGCGCCGTCCGGCAGGAGATCGTCGAGGTCGTCCAGCGCCGGCTGAACCATCACCGAGAGGGGATCTCCGCATGACGACCCAGGACCTGCGGCTGGCCATCGCCGCCGAGTTGGAGCGCACCCGGGCACGGACCGCGCTGCTCACCGACGCGGTCGACGAGGACGACCTGACACGCCAGCACTCGCCGCTGATGTCCCCGCTGGTGTGGGACCTCGCGCACATCGGCAACCAGGAGGAGCTCTGGCTGGTCCGGGACGTGGGCGGCCGCGACCCGGTGCGCCACGACATCGACGAGCTCTACGACGCCTTCAAGCACGCCCGCCGGGACCGGCCGGCTCTGCCGCTGCTGAACCCGGCGGAGGCCCGGGCGTACACGGCGACGGTCCGCGACAAGGTCCTGGACGTGCTCGACCGGGTGCGGTTCGACCCGTCGCGGCGGCTGGTCGACGACGGGTTCGCGTTCGGCATGATCGTCCAGCACGAGCAGCAGCACGACGAGACCATGCTGGCCACCCACCAGCTGCGGGCCGGAGCGCCGGTGCTGTCCGCTCCGCCGCCTCCGCCATCGAAAAACGTTATCCACGGAGAAATCCTGATAAAAGCGGGAAAATTTGTTATGGGTACGGACACCGAGCCCTGGGCCCTGGACAACGAACGCCCCGCCCACATCGTCGACGTCCCGGCGTTCTGGATCGACGCCGCCCCCACCACCAACGAGCAGTACGCCGCGTTCATCGACGCCGGCGGCTACGACGACCCCCGCTGGTGGAGCGAACGCGGGTGGGCCCACCGGATGAAGGCCGGCCTGGAGAAGCCGCTGCACTGGCTGCGCGACCACGACGGCTGGCACTACCGCCGGTTCGGCCGCGTCGAGCCGGTGCACCCGCACGAGCCGGTCGTGCACGTCGGCTACCACGAGGCCGAGGCCTACGCCGCGTGGGCCGGTAAACGCCTGCCCACCGAGGCGGAGTGGGAGAAGGCGGCCCGCCACGACCCGGCGACCGGCCGCTCCCGCCGCTACCCGTGGGGCGACGACCCGCCCGAGGCCCGGCACGCCAACCTGGGGCAGCGGCACCTCGGCCCGGCTCCGGTCGGCGCCTACCCGGACGGCGCCTCCCCGGACGGCGTGCACCAGCTGATCGGCGACGTCTGGGAGTGGGTGTCCAGCGGTTTCGAGCCCTATCCGGGGTTCACGGCCTTTCCGTACCGGGAGTATTCGGAGGTCTTCTTCGGCGGCGACTACCGGGTGCTGCGCGGCGGCTCGTTCGGCACCGACGCGGCCGCCTGCCGGGGCACCTTCCGCAACTGGGACCACCCGATCCGGCGGCAGATCTTCTCCGGCTTCCGCTGCGCCCGAGCCGCCTGATGTGCCGCCACCTCGGATATCTCGGCCCGCCCGTACCGTTGTCGAGTCTCCTGCTGGACCCGCCGCACGCGCTGGTGACGCAGGCGTGGGCGCCGCGCGACATGCGCGGCGGCGGCACCATCAACGCCGACGGCTTCGGGGTCGGCTGGTGGCCGCCGGGCGCCGCCGAGCCGGTGCGGTACCGCAGCGCCATGCCGATCTGGACCGACGCCGCCCTGCCGTCGCTGGCGGCCGCCACCCGGTCCGGGGCGGTCCTCGCCGCGGTTCGCTCGGCCACCGTGGGCCTGCCGGTCGTGGAGACCGCGGCGGCGCCGTTCACCGACGGCCGCTGGCTGTTCAGCCACAACGGCGTGGTCCGCGGCTGGCCGTCGGCGGTCGCCGGACTCGCCGGTGAGCTGCCGGTCGAGGACCTGCTCACGATGGACGCGCCGACCGACTCGGCCACCCTCTGGGCGCTGCTGCGAGCCCGGCTGCGAGCCGGCGAGCCCGCCCCCAAGGCGGTCGCCGCGCTGGTCGTCGACGTGGCCGCGGCGGCCCCCGGATCCCGGCTGAACCTGCTGCTCACCGACGGCACGCAGCTGATCGCGACGGCACACGGCCACGCCCTGTCGGTGCACGCCGGCCGCGGCTCGGTCCTGATCGGCTCGGAACCCTTGGACGCCTCCCCGGCCTGGCAGCCCGTCCCGGACGGCCACCTGGTGGTCGCCACCGCCACCGCTCTGGAGATGACACCGACTCTCTGAGGAGAACCATGCTCACCCTGATCGACGACCGGGATCTGGCCCGAACGCTCCGCGCCGACGTGCTCGCCGGCCTGACCGTGACCCCGAAGTGGCTGCCGCCCCGATGGTTCTACGACGCCCGTGGCAGTGAGCTCTTCGAGGAGATCACCCGGCTGCCGGAGTACTACCCGACCCGCGCCGAACGGGCGGTCCTGGCCGGGCACGCCCCCGCGATCGCCCGGATCACCGAGGCCAAATGCCTGGTGGAGCTGGGTTCCGGTTCCTCGGAGAAGACCCGTCTGCTGCTCGACGCGATGCTGCGGCGCGGCACGCTCGGCTCGTTCGTGCCGCTGGACGTGTCGGCGGGCGCGCTCACCGCCGCGGTCGGCGCGCTGACCGCCGCCTATCCGGGGCTGACCGTGACCGGGGTGGTCGGCGACTTCGCCCGGCATCTGGCGTACCTCCCGGAGGGCGACAGCCGGGTGGTCGCCTTCCTCGGCGGCACGATCGGCAACCTGACGCCGCCGGAGCGGGTCGCCTTCCTGACCGCCCTGCGCGGCGCGCTGCACGAGGGCGAGTGGCTGCTGCTCGGCGCCGACCTGGTCAAGGATCCGGCCGTCCTGGTGCCCGCCTACGACGACGCGGCCGGGGTGACCGCCGAGTTCAACCGCAACGTGCTGCGGGTGATCAACCGGGAGCTGGGCGCCGACTTCGACCCGGCGGCGTTCGAGCACGTCGCCCTCTGGGACGCCGGGCACGAGTGGATCGAGATGCGGTTGCGGTCGTCGCGCGACCAGGTGGTGCGCATCCCGGAGCTGGATCTCACCGTGCCGTTCGCCGCCGGGGAGGAGATGCGCACCGAGATCTCCGCCAAGTTCCGCAGGGACGGCCTCGCCGCCGAGCTGGCCGCCGCCGGTTTCACCCTGCGGCACTGGTGGACCGATCCGGACGACCGCTTCGGTGTGGCGCTGGCCCAGGCCGGGTAGTTGACGCTTCGTGCTTTCCTGGCACCGAGGAGGTGCCACATGACGTCCGAACCGCACCTTCTGCTGGTGGAGGCGGTGCTGCGGACATCCCGGGAGCACGCCGACTGGTGGGCCGAGGGCGGACCGCGCCCACAGCTGCCGCGCGCCTGGCAGCAGCTGTGGCGCGACGCCGTCGTCCGCCAGATGGATTTCACCGGCGAGGCCGAGGTGCCCGCCCGCCGGGCCGTCCAGGACATGCTCGACCAGCTCACCCGCCTCGACCGGGAGGCCGGGTGGTTCCGCGCCGACCCGGCACTGCGGCGGCGCGCGATCAGCGAGACCCTGCTCTTCGGCACGCGCCTCGGCCCGGACGTCCCGAGCCGTCCCGCGCAGGTCGCCTGGCTGCGCGGGCGCGGCCTGCGCCCGGTCGACTACGCCCGGGTCACCGCGATCGCCGCCGCCCAGGACGATTGGCTCGCCGCCTGGAACACCTGGGCGAAATCACTGCAGAACCCCTGATCCGGTACGGGCATCCCCCGCACCCGACAGCATGAATCCCGTCCCGCCGAGCCCCGCGATCCACTGCCCGGTCCGGCCCGTGCCGCGCCCACCGGGCTGAGTTCGGTGGGCGCGGCGGGCCACCCGGTGCCCGCCCGGGCCGGACTACGGCCAGGACGCCTCGATGGCGTTGAGGGTGGCCTTCGTGCTCGCACCCTTGATCCAGTTCGTCATACCCACCCAGAAGGTGCCGGCGCCGACACTGCCGGGCATCATGTCCGAGCCGTCGAAGCGCGCCACCGTCTTCTCGTCCTGCAAGATCTCCGCCGACAGGTGGTCCACCGGGTTGCTGTAGACCTTCATGTCGACGTTCTTGTTCGCCGACACCCATCCGCCCATCGAGGCCCGGCTGGTGGCGAATTCGCCGCTGGACATGTACGCCTGCACGGCCTGCACTTCCGGCCGGTCCGTGAACGCGGCCAGGAACTCGCCCGCCACCAGCGCCGGTTTGCCCTTGGCCGGGTCGATCGCCGGGAAGTAGAAGGCGTACACGTCGCCGTCCTCGGCCACCTGGGTGCCCCGCGGCCACTGTCCGGCGTAGAACGACGCCTGGCGGTGCATGGTGCACTTACCTGACAGCACGGGCAGGCCGCCGGCCTGGAACGACGTGGTGGCGATGCTCTTGACCCCACCGATTCCGGCGTTGACGTACCGCGGGTTCTTCAAGATCGATCCGACCTTGTCGGTGACCGCGGCGATCTGCGGGTCGTTGAACGGAATCTCGTGGCTGACCCAGCTGTCGTAGGTCTCGGGTCCGGCCACCCGCAGGGCGACGTCCTCCATCCAGTCCGTCGCGGGCCAGCCGGTGGCGTCGCCGGACTCGATTCCGGCACACCAGGGCTTCTCCCCGTCCGCGGCGATCCGGTCGCTGAGCGCGATCAGCTCGTCCCAGTTCTGCGGCACCTGATAGCCCTTCTTGGCGAAGGTCTTCGGCGAGTACCACACCAGCGACTTGACGCTGGCACTCATCGGCGCGGCGTAGAACGTGCCGTCCACCGAGCCGTAGTCCAGCCAGTCCTGGTTCCAGCCCTTCTTGCCGTTGGCCGCGACCTCGGCCGGGGCGGGCTTGACCGCGCCCTGGGCGATCAGATCCTTCAGAAGCCCTGGCTGGGCGAAGATGGACAGGTCGGGAGTCTCGCCGTCCGCCACGTTCTTGCGAATGGTGTTCTCGAAGGCGGCATCACCCTCGTACTGGATTTCGATGCCGGTGCAGTCACCGAATCGGCGCAACGCCTGTTGTAGCAGGTTGGCCTCGAGGTCACGGCTCGAACCGGTCATCCTCACCTTGGTGCCCTTGTGCCCCTGATACTTCTCGTAAGGGGCGCACTCCTTCGCCTCGGCCGGGTTGTCGTCACTCAGCATGGCGGCATTGCCACACGCGGTCGTGCCCAGGCCCAACAGGATTGCGACGCCGGCCGCAAGCCCGCGGCGCCGGTACGAGCTCGTCATTTTCATCCCTTGCATGTCGTGGTGTGCCGGAAGGTGTGTGACTCAGATCTGGAACCGGTGCACGGCGTCGCGCAGCTGCTGCGCCGTCTGTGCCAGGTTCCCGGCCGCCGACTTCGTGTTGACCGCGTCGCCGGCGGCGTTGTCCACCGACGCCGACAGCGCCTCGATGGTGGTGGCGATCTCCTGCGAGCCGTTCGCGGCCTCGAACACGTTGCGGTTCATCTCGTTGGTCGTGGCCGTCTGCTCCTCGACCGCCGAGGCGATGGTGAGCTGGAAGTCGTTGATCTGCGCGATGATCGCGCTGATCTTCGCGATCGCCTCGACCGCTCCGCCGGTGTCGACCTGGATGGCCTGGACCCGCCGGGTGATGTCGTCGGTGGCCCGTGCGGTCTCCTGGGCCAGCTCCTTGACCTCTCCGGCCACCACCGCGAAGCCCTTGCCGCTCTCGCCCGCGCGTGCCGCCTCGATGGTGGCGTTGAGGGCGAGCAGGTTGGTCTGTTCGGCGATCGCGGTGATCACCTTGACGACGTCACTGATCTCCGTGGACGACCGGCCGAGTTTGGTGACGATCTCCGTGGTGCCGGCGGCGACGTCGACCGCGGAGGAGGCGACCCGGGCGGCCTCGTTGGCGCTGTGCGCGATCGATTCGATCGACGAACCCATCTCCACGCCGGCGGCGGACAGCAGTTGCACGTTGCCGGAGACCATTCCGGCCGCCTCGGTGACCGAGCGCGCCTGCCGCGCGGTGTCGGTGGTCGACTCGTCGAGCCGGGTGCCGGAATCGTGCACCTGGCCGGACGCCTCGCTCACCGTCTCGGCGGTGAGGCGCAGCGCCTCGAAGGTCTCTCGCATCGCCTGCCGGGCCCGTTCGTACCCGGCCGCCATCCGGCCGATCTCGTCGTTCGAGTCGACCTCCGCGGGGCGGGTCAGGTCACCTTCGGCCATGGCGGTGAGAGCCTGCTCGACCCGGCGGACCGGTCGCAGAATGGCGTTGGCCAGGTACACCGCGGCGGCCCCGGCGAGGGTGAGCCCGCCGATCAGCAAGCCGAAGATCATCTGGAGGCCTTGCGACTTCGCGTTCTGGATGGCGCGACCGCCCTCCGCCACCGCGTTGGTCTGGTATTCCGCCAGCTCGTCCAGGTTCTGCCGCGCCGCGACCAGGGCGCCGCCCTGGGTGAAGCGGTTGGTCTGGAACGCTTCGGTGTCGTGGTCGCGACTGGCCGGCAGCATCGCGTCGTCGCGCAGGTGGCGGTAGGTCGCGATCAGCCCCTCGGTGGCCGAGAGCGTGCCCGTGTGGGCGGTGTCGCCCTGCCGGTAGGCCGCCCACGCCTTGTCGTACGCCGCGTCGCTGGCCTTGATCTCATCCTCGGCCCGCTTGCGGGACACCTCGTCGGTGAGCGCCACGTGCTCCAGCAGCGTCGCGTCCTCCTGCAACAACTGCGTGCGGGCCTCGTTGATGCGTAACGCCTGCTGCATGCGCTCGTCGGTGATGGTCCGCGCGGTGGCCGCCACCGAGTTCAGCTGGATCACGGCGCCCACGCCCACGGCCGTCGTCGCGATCCCGGCCAGTGCGGTCACCAGCAACAACTTCGTTCGGATACCTCGGTTTCGCCACCAACGGCGCATGCTCCACCCCTCCCCGACCCGTTCGTTCCGTGCTTCAGTTCGAGTGGCACGCGCGCTGTCCAAGGAAACGGACGGTTGCGATGGCGGGGGGTAGGGGTGCAAACGGAGAGCAGCCGCTCGACGGCCTCGGGAACGGTCCGCTCGCGGCTGGTCGTGAGAGCTGTCTCAATGCGGTCGATACGGCGCTGGCAGTCGGCCGGACCGCCGATCTGAGCCCGGAGGGGCGCGGCACGGGCGGGACCGGGCAGGCGCTCGCGTGGAGCGGGCGGGACGGGGAGTTTGTGGTCGGGGGCGGCGTAGCCCGTACCAAATATGGGGTTTTCTGGTGGATGTGCCGCGCCTGGGCTCAGCATGCGGGAAGAGGCGGCATGTTGTTGCCGCCGAGTATGCGAGTTGATACGGTACTTTGCATATTCATGCGGAGGTGCGTAATGCGGAGGGCAGCATGGGAATCCGGGTCGCGGTAGCGGGTGCCAGTGGCTACGCGGGCGGTGAGTTGCTGCGCGTGATCGCCGGGCATCCCGAGTTCGACCTCGTCGCGGCGACCGCGCACAGCCAGGCGGGTTCTCCGGTCAGCGCGGTGCATCCGCAGCTCGCCGGGCTCGACCTGACCCTCGGCGCCACCGACGCCGAGACGCTCAGCGGGGCCGACCTGGTCTTCCTCGCTCTGCCGCACGGTCAGTCGGCGGCCGTGGCGGCGCGGCTCGCCGAGGGGGTCAAGGTCGTCGACCTGGGCGCCGACTTCCGGCTGGAGAGCGCCGAGCAGTGGACCCGCTACTACGGCGGCGGCCACGCGGGCACGTGGACCTACGGCCTGCCCGAGCTGCCGGGCGCGCGCGCCGCGATCGCCGGGGCCGACCGGGTGGCCAACACCGGCTGCTACGCCGCGACGATCATCCTGGCGCTCGCCCCGCTGATCGCCGCCGGTGTCGCCGACCCGGAGGACGTGGTGGTCGTCGCCAGCTCCGGCACCTCGGGCGCCGGGCGCAACGCCAAGGTCAACCTGCTGGCCAGCGAGATCATGGGTGACCTGTCGCCCTACAAGGTCGGCGCCCACCAGCACGTCGCCGAGATCAAGCAGGCCACCGGCGCCGGCTCGCTGTCGATGACGCCGATCCTGGCGCCGATGCCGCGCGGCATCCTGGCGACCGTCACGGCGCGCCGGCTCAACGGCGGCGACCCGCGCGAGGCACTCCAGGCGGCCTATGCGGACGCGCCGTTCGTGCACGTGCTGCCGGAGGGCTCGTGGCCGCACACCGCGGCCACCGCCGGTTCGAACTCGTGTCACCTCCAGGCCACGGTCGACATCGACTCGGGCCGCATCATCGTGGTGAGCGCGCTCGACAACCTGGGCAAGGGCGCCGCCGGCCAGGCGGTGCAGAACGCCAACATCATGTTCGGTCTGCCCGAGACCACGGGCCTGAGCGTCTTCGGAGTCGCACCGTGACCGTGACCCACCCCAAGGGCTTCCGGGCCGCGGGCGTCGCCGCCGGGCTCAAGGCCAGCGGAAACGCCGACATCGCCCTGATCGTCAACGACGGCCCCGACTACACGGCGGCCGGCGTCTTCACCGCCAACCGGGTGAAGGCCGCTCCCGTGCTGTGGAGCCAGCAGGTGCTCAAGGGCGGCATCGTCCGGGCGGTCGTGCTCAACTCGGGCGGCGCCAACGCGTGCACCGGCTCGCAGGGCTTCCGCGACACCCACGCCACCGCCGAGCACACCGCGACCGTGCTGCGGGGCGGCGCCAACCGCATGATGATCGGCCCGGGTGACGTGGCGGTCTGCTCGACCGGCCTGATCGGCGAGCTGCTGCCGATGGACAAGCTGCTCCCGGGGGTGAACGCGGCGGCCAAGGCGCTCACCGCCGACGGCGGCCCGGCGGCGGCCGAGGCGATCATGACCACCGACACGGTGGCGAAGAACGCGGTGGCCCAGCGTGAGGGCTGGTCGGTCGGCGGCATCGCGAAGGGCGCCGGCATGCTGGCCCCGGCCCTGGCCACCATGCTCGTGGTGATCACCACCGACGCGTCCGCCGACAACGAGGTGCTCGACGCCGCGCTGCGCGCCGCCACCCGGGTCACCTTCGACCGGATCGACGCGGACGGCTGCATGTCCACCAACGACACCGTGCTGCTGCTGGCCAACGGCTCCTCGGACAGGGAGCCGACGCTCGAGGAGCTGACCGCCGCGGTCACCGAGGTCTGCCACGACCTGGCCCAGCAGCTGATCGCCGACGCCGAGGGCGCCACCAAGCACATCGCCATCGAGGTGCAGGGCGCCGCCTCCGAGGCCGACGCCGTGCAGGTGGGCCGGGTGGTGGCGGGAAACAACCTGGTGAAGACGGCGTTCTTCGGCAACGACCCGAACTGGGGCCGGATCCTGGCCGCGGTCGGCACCACGAGCGCGGCCTTCGAGCCGGACCGCGTCGACGTGGCGATCAACGGCGTCTGGATCTGCAAGGGCGGCGCCGCGGCCGAGGACCGCAACAAGGTGGACCTGTCCGGGCGGGACGTGACCGTCACGATCAACCTGCGTGAGGGAGAGATGGGCGCGACGATCTGGACCACCGATCTGTCCCACGCGTACGTGCACGAGAACTCGGCGTACTCGTCGTGAAGGCGCAGAAGAAGGCCGAGATCCTGATCGAGGCGCTGCCCTGGCTGGAGCGGTTCCACGGGACCACCGTGGTGATCAAGTACGGCGGCAACGCGATGATCGACCCGTCGTTGCAGGAGGCGTTCGCGGCCGACATGGTGTTCCTGCGGCTGGTCGGCATCAAGCCGGTCGTGGTGCACGGCGGCGGCCCGCAGATCAGCCGGATGCTCACCAGACTGGGCATCGAGAGCGAGTTCCGGGGCGGCCTGCGGGTCACCACCCCGGAGGCGATGGACGTCGTCCGGATGGTGCTGGTCGGGCAGGTCGGCCGGGAGCTGGTCGGCCTGATCAACCAGCACGGGCCGTACGCGGTGGGCCTCTCCGGCGAGGACGCGGGCCTGTTCACCGCGGTCCGCCGGCAGGCGGTCATCGACGGCGAGCCGGTGGACATCGGCCAGGTCGGCGACGTCGGCGAGGTGAACACGTCGGCCGTCGACGACCTGATCGCGGCCGGCCGGATCCCGGTCATCGCCACGGTCGCGCCGGACGCCGACGGGGTCCTGCACAACGTGAACGCGGACACCGCCGCCTCCGCGCTGGCCGTCGCGCTCGGCGCCCGCAAGCTGGTCGTCCTCACCGACGTCCCCGGCCTCTACACGAACTGGCCGGACACCTCCTCGCTGACGTCGGAGATCGACGCCGACGCGCTGGAGAAGCTGCTGCCGTCCCTGGAGTCCGGGATGGCGCCCAAGATGGAGGCCTGCCTGCGCGCGGTCCGCGGCGGAGTCCCCGCCGCGCACGTCGTCGACGGCCGGGTCGCCCACTCGACACTGCTCGAAGTCTTCACGGAAGAAGGATTCGGAACGATGGTGGTCCCGTCATGACCCTGGTCGAGCGCTGGCAGCAGTCGATGATGAACAACTACGGCACCCCGGCGATCGGCCTGGTCAAGGGCGAGGGCGCGGTGCTGACGGCGGAGGACGGTAAGGAGTACGTCGACTTCCTCGGCGGCATCGCCGTCAACGCCCTCGGGCACGCCCACCCGGCCGTGGTCGCCGCGGTCACGAGCCAGATCCAGCAGCTCGGGCACGTCTCCAACCTGTACATCTCGGAGCCGCCGGTGGCGCTGGCCGACCTGCTGCTGGCGCTGGCCGGCCGGTCGGGGCGGGTGCTGTTCACCAACTCGGGCGCCGAGGCCAACGAGGCGGCGTTCAAGCTGTCCCGGCTCACCGGCCGCACGCACATCGTGGCCACCGAGGGCGCCTTCCACGGCCGGACCATGGGTGCGCTGGCGCTGACCGGCCAGCCGTCGAAATCGGAGCCGTTCCAGCCGCTCCCGCCGCAGGTCACGCACGTGCCGTTCGGTGATGTCGAGGCGCTCGCCGCCGCGGTGACCACGGAGACCGCCATGGTCATCCTGGAGCCGATCCAGGGGGAGAACGGCGTCGTGGTCCCGCCGACCGGATATCTCGCGGCAGCACGCGAAATCACCGATAAATCGGGCACGCTGCTCGCGCTGGACGAGGTGCAGACCGGCATCGGCCGGACCGGGCACTGGTTCCACCACCAGAGCGAGGGCGTCGAGCCGGACATCGTCACCCTGGCCAAGGGCCTCGGCGGCGGCCTGCCGCTGGGCGCCTGCATCGGCTTCGGCCGGGCCGCCGACCTGTTCACCCCGGGCGCGCACGGCACCACCTTCGGCGGCAACCCCGTCTCCTGCGCGGCCGGTCTCGCGGTGATCCGCACGATCGCGAGCGAGGGTCTGCTCGATCACGTGAAGCGGGTGGGGGAGCAGCTCCGGCGGGGCATCGAAGGGCACCCGCTGGTGAAGGAGGTCCGCGGCGCCGGCCTGCTGCTGGGCATCGTGTTCCATGAGCCGGTCTCGGCCGACGTGGCCGCCAAGCTGCGTGACGCCGGTTTCCTGGTGAACCCCGCCAAGCCGGACGTGATCCGGCTCGCCCCGCCTCTGATCATCTCCTCCGATCAGGCGGACGCCCTGGTCGCGGCCCTGGACGGTATCCGGTGACCACCCGCCACTTCCTCCGTGACGACGACCTGACGCCCGGGGAGCAGTCCGAGATCCTGGACCTGGCCGCCGCCATGAAGGCGGACAGGTTCGGGAACAAGCCGCTGGCCGGCCCGCGCTCGGTCGCCGTCTTCTTCGACAAGGCCAGCCTGCGGACCCGGCTGTCGTTCGAGGCCGGCATCGCCGAGCTGGGCGGGCAGCCGATCATCGTGGACACGCAGAACACCCACTTCGGCCGGGGCGAGACGCTCGCCGACGCCGGCCGGGTGGTGGCCCGGTATGTCGCGGCGATGGTCTACCGCACGCACGGCGACGAGCGGCTGGCCGAGCTGGCGTCCGGCGTCACCGTTCCGGTGATCAACGCGCTCAGCGACGGCTACCACCCCTGCCAGCTGCTGGCCGACCTGCTGACCATCCGGGAGCGGTTCGGCGCGACGGCCGGCCGGACTCTGGCGTACGTCGGGGACGCGGCCAACAACATGGCCCACTCGTACCTGATCGCCGGCGCCATGGCCGGGATGAACGTGCGGGTCGCCGGCCCGTCCGGGTTCGACCCGGCGCCGGCCGTGGTGAGCCGGGCCGGGGAGATCGCGGCGTGGACCGGCGGCTCGGTGGAGGTGCTGCGCGACCCGCGGGAGGCGGCCGACGGCGCGCACGTGGTCGCCACCGACACGTGGACGTCGATGGGCCAGGAGGGCGACGGCCGGGACCGGCTCACCCCGTTCTGGCCGTACCAGGTGAACAAGGAGCTGCTCGCGGTGGCCGACCCGGAGGCGATCGTGCTGCACTGCCTCCCGGCGCACCGCAACGAGGAGATCACCGACGAGGTGATCGACGGTCCGCAGAGTGCCGTCTTCGACCAGGCGGAGAACCGTCTGCACGCGCAGAAGGCCCTGCTGACATGGCTCTTGGCGGCGAATCAGTGAATGGCACCCCGGCCACCCGCGCGGGGCGGCACGCCCGGCTCGTCGAGCTGATCCGCACCCGCAAGGTCAAGTCGCAGACCGAGCTGGCCGACATCCTCGCCCACGAGGGGGTCCAGGTCACCCAGGCGACCCTGTCCCGGGACCTGGAGGAGCTGAACGCGGTGAAGGTGTCCGGGATCTACTACATCCCGGAGGACGGGCACAAGCCGCTGCGGGAGAGCACCAGCCACGGCCCGGCCCGGCTCATCCGGCTGCTGCGCGAGCTGCTGACCGGCACCGACTCGAGCGGCAACATCGCGGTCCTGCGTACCCCGCCGGGGGCCGCGCAGTTCCTGGCCAGCGCCCTGGACCGGTCCGGTCTGGCGGATGTGGTCGGCACCATCGCCGGCGACGACACGATCTTCGTGGTGGCCCGGGACTCCGGCCCCACCTCGGGTGCCGCCCTGGCCGAGAAACTCAGCAACTGGAGCAGGTCGGACCACGAGGAGGCCCGCTGATGATGTTCCCGCCCGCGGTGGAAGCACGCTTCCCCGACTTCGCCGACCACACCGACACCCTGGTCGGGCACGGTGTGGAGTTCTTCCTGGCCTCCAACGAGACGCTGCGGCCACATCTCAACGAGACGCCGTACAGCCACAAGCTCACCTGGCTGGACTTCACCGACACCGCCGAGAAGGACTGGTCGATCCGGGACTTCCTGAACTTCTTCAACGTGATCAACGGCATCGCGTTCGGCGACCGGGGCATCCCGATGCCGCAGTGGGTGATGGTCGACCTGATCCTGATGCCGGCCGCCGCGCTGATCGCCGGCCTGCCGCAGGAGGAGTTCGCGGCCATGGTCGAGCGGTCCACCTTCCGGTTCGACACCGACGTGAAGCGCCTGCTGCACAAGGTGCAACAGGACATGCGGGACTCCGGCTACCGCGGCCCGGTCCCGGTGGGCGGCTACTGTGCCGCCCCGTCCGCCGAGCCGGGCCGCTGGGTGGGCTGGTCGCTGTGGTCGCTGATGCCGGCGGTGGGTCTCGGCAAGGCGGCGAAGGCGCTGGCCCTGTCCGCCTACCGGGCGCAGAAGCTGGACGGCGTCACCCAGTACGACAACAGCGCGCTCAAGGTGCACACCGAGTTCGGCGCGCTGAAGATCCTGGTGGCGACGGTTCCGTTCCACACCTCGCCGGGCTCGTTCGTCTACCAGAGCGACCTGACCCTGCCGGCCGGGGGAGAGCTGCCCGAGCCGACCTTCCTGCTCGATCCGTTCGACTACAGCCGCCAGCGGGCGATGCAGAAGGACATCGAAGCGGGCCGCTGTGAGTTCTATGTCCTGCCGCCCGGGCACGTCCGCCGGGACGGCAAGACATATGTACCGATTCTCGAGAAGGAACTGCCCCGATGACCAAGCGCAAGATCGTCCTCGCCTTCTCCGGTGGTCTGGACACCTCGTACGCCCTCGTGGACTTCCGCGAGAAGGGCTGGGACGTGGTGACCGCCAACATCGACACCGGCGGCCTGCACAGCGGTGAGGCCGAGGTCGTCAAGGCGCGCGCCGAGGAGCTGGGCGCCGTCGAGCACCACGTGGTCGACGCCCGTGCCGAGCTCTACGACCGGGTCGTCACCTACGCGATCAAGGCGAACTACCTGCGCAACGGCGCCTACCCGTCGTGCGTCGGCGCGGAGCGGCTGATCCAGGCGGAGAAGGTCGTCCAGGTGGCCCTCGAGGTCGGCGCGGACGCGGTGGCGCACGGCTCGACCGGCGCCGGGGCGGACCACGTCCGCTACGACGCGGTGATCCGGGCGCTGGCCCCGCACCTGGAGATCGTCACCCCGATCCGGGACGAGCGGCTCACCCGTGAGGGGGAGACCGAGTTCCTGCGCGGCCGGGGTTACGAGGTCAGCGAGAAGGTCAAGCTCTACTCGATCAACGAGGGCCTGATCGGCACCTCGATCGGCGGCGAGGAGACCTACGGCTCCTGGGAGTACCTTCCGGAGTCCGCCTGGACCTACACGAAGTCGATCGACGAGGCGCCGGAGAAGGGCGTCGAACTGCTGATCAGCTTCGAGAAGGGCGAGGTCGTCTCGGCCGTGACCGCGGACGGCGAGCCGCTGCCGAACGAGAACAACTACGACATCCTCTCCTCGCTCAACGTGCTGGGCGGCGAGCACGGTGTCGGCCGGGGCATCCACATGGGCTCCACCATGGTCGGCAACCTGGCCCGGGTCGGGTTCGAGGCGCCCGGCATGCTGATCCTCATCGCGGCGCACCGTGAGCTGGAGAAGCTGGTGCTGTCCAACCGGCAGCAGGCCACCAAGGCGACGCTCGGCAACACCTACGGCGACCTGCTGCACGAGGCCGTCTACTTCGACCCGATCATGGACGACTTCCGGGCCTTCCTGGACTCCAGCCAGACCCGGGTGACCGGCACCGTGCGGGTGCTGCTGCACAAGGGCAACATCGTGCTGCTGGGCTCGAAGAGCCCGTACAGCCTGCTGGACGCCGCGACCCGCTCCGGTGTGGTCTACGGCCACGGCTCGTCGCTGTGGACCGGCGAGCAGGCCCGCGCGTTCGCCCACATGTACTCGGTGCCGGGCGCGATCGCCCGCGCGGCGGCCGACCCCGCTGAATGACGGCGCCACCCGCGCGGCCGCGGCCGCGCGGGTGCCGCCGCCGCGATCTTGGACGTTTTGCTACCGCTTCCGGTGGTGAAACGTCCAAGATCGCGAAAGGCGGGGGCTCAGCTCAGCCAGGTGGTGAGCACCTCGAGGGTGCGGCGGATCTCCGGCACCGGCACGTGCTCGCCGTCGGTGTGGGCCAGCAGCGGGTCGCCGGGACCGAAATTGATCGCGGGGATGCCCAGCGCGGCGAAGCGGGACACATCCGTCCAGCCGAGCTTCGGGGCCGGCGGCAGGCCGACCAGCTCGACGAACTCCTTGGCGACCGGCTGGTCCAGCCCCGGCCGGGCGCCCGGCGCGGCGTCGACCACCTCGACCTCGAAGCCGGCGAACACCTCCCGCAGGTGCGCCTCGGCGCCGGCCACGTCCCGGTCCGGGGCGAAACGGTGGTTCACGTAGACGGTGCACAGGTCGGGGATGACGTTGCCGGCGATGCCGCCCTCGATCTTCACGGCGTTGAGGCCCTCGTGGTAGCGCAGGCCGTCGACGACCGGCTGCCGCGGCACATAGGCACGCAGCACGTCGAGCACGGCCCCGGCGCTGTGGATGGCGTTGCTGCCCTTCCAGGAGCGGGCCGCGTGCGCCGCCACACCCGGCACGGTGATCTTGATCCGGATGGTGCCCTGGCAGCCGCCCTCGACCGTGCCGTCGGACGGCTCACCGAGGATCGCGAAGTCGCCGGCCAGCCACTCCGGGTGGTTGCGGACCAGCCGTCCCAGCCCGTTGAGCTTCGCCGCGACCTCCTCGTGGTCGTAGAAGACGAACGTCAGGTCGTGCCGCGGCGCGGTCAGCCCGGCCGCGAGCCGGAGCATCACGGCCACGCCCGCCTTCATGTCGACCGTCCCGCGGCCGCGGAGGATGTCGCCGTCCATGACGCAGGGCAGGTTGTCGGCGATCGGCACGGTGTCCAGGTGGCCGGCGATCACCACCCGGGCCGGGCGGCCCAGCGACGTCCGGGCGACCACGGCGTCACCGTCACGCAGCACTTCGAGGTGCGGGTATGCGTGCAGGGCGGCCTCGACGGCGTCGGCCAGGGCCTTCTCATCGCCGCTGACGGACGGTATGTCACAGATGGTCCGAGTGAGGTCGACAACATCACCGGTCAGATCGAGGCTGGTCATGTTGCAAACTTATCAGATCAAAGGCATTTTTATACGTACGCCTCCGCGGGCCGCCCGCGGAGACGCCGCGCCGTCCCACTCACCGCGACGATGCCGGGCCGCCAGCCACGGCACGGTGTGCAGCGATAGGGTCCAGGAAGGTAACGAAACGTGAGCGAACGAGGAGATGGTGTGCCGGAGAGCGACGAGCCGACGAGGCTGTGGGGTGGCCGTTTCGCCGGTGGACCGGCCGAGGCGCTGGCCCGGCTGAGTGTCAGCGTCCAGTTCGACTGGCGGCTCGCGCCGTATGATCTGCTCGCCTCCCGTGCGCATGCCCGGGTCCTGGCGAACGCGGGTCTGCTCGACGCCGGCGAGCTGGGCCGGATCCTGGCCGCCCTCGACGATCTGGCCTCCGCCTGCGCGGCGGGCGAGTTCCGGCCGACGATCGAGGACGAGGACGTGCACACCGCCCTGGAGCGGGGCCTGCTGGAGCGTCTCGGCGCGCTCGGCGGCAAGCTGCGGGCCGGCCGTTCCCGTAACGACCAGGTCGCCACCGACCTGCGGCTCTACCTGCGCGACCACGCCCGTGGGGTGGCGGTGGCGCTGATCGAGCTGGCCGACGCGCTGACCGAGCAGGCGGCCCGCAACGTCGACACCCCGGCGCCCGGCCTCACCCACGTGCAGCACGCGCAGCCGGTCAGTTTCGGTCACTGGCTGCTGGCGCACGTGCAGCCGCTGCTGCGTGACCTGGAGCGGCTGAGCGACTGGGACGTGCGGACCGCGATCAGCCCGCTCGGCTCGGGCGCGCTGGCCGGCTCGTCGCTCCCGCTGGACCCGGCGGCGGTCGCCAAGGAGCTGGGTTTCACCGCCCCGGCGGCGAACTCGATGGACGCCGTGGCGGACCGGGACTTCGTGGCCGAGTTCCTCTTCGTGACCGCGCTGATCGGCGTGCACCTGTCCCGGCTCGGCGAGGAGGTGGTCCTCTGGACCTCCACCGAGTTCGGCTGGGTGGAGCTGGACGACGCCTTCGCCACCGGCTCGTCGATCATGCCGCAGAAGAAGAACGCGGACATCGCCGAGCTGGCCCGGGGCAAGAGCGGCCGGCTGGTGGGCGGCCTGGTCGCGGTGCTGACCATGCTCAAGGGCCTGCCGTTGACGTACGACCGGGACATGCAGGAGGACAAGGAGCCGGCCTTCGACGCGGTCGACACCCTGGAGCTGCTGCTGCCCGCGCTGGCCGGCATGGTCTCGACCATGACGGTCCGGGTGGACCGGCTGGCCGCGGCCGCCCCGGTGGGCTTCTCGCTGGCCACCGAGGTCGCCGACTGGCTGGTGCGCAAGGGCGTGCCGTTCCGCGACGCGCACGAGATCACCGGCAAGCTGGTGGCGCTCTGCTCGGCCCGCGAGTGCGAGCTGGAGGACCTCACCGACGACGACCTGAAGACGGTCAGCGAGCATCTCGACCCGTCGGTGCGGCAGGTGCTGTCGGTGTCGTCGGCGCTCGCGGCGCGCACCACGCCCGGCTCGACCGGCCCGGGCCCGGTGGCCGAGCAGCTCGCCGTCGTGCAGCACAAGCTGGACACGTGGCGCCAGTGGGCGGTGGAGAAGGTCGTTCCCCGCTGACCATCGTGGATCGACAGGAACGCCGGGCGGGAACCTCCGCCCGGCGTTCCTGTCGTAGGTGGCCGGTACCGTGCCCGTCATGTCGTTCGATCTACCCGAGCCCTGGTCGTCCCGGTTGCACCCGCGCCGCGGCGGCGCCGGCGTCCGCCCGGTCCAGCCCGGCCCGCATGCCCGCGCGGCCGTCGATGAGCAGCTGCGGAAGCACCCCGCCTTTCTGCCGGGCGTTCTCACCAGCACGTTCACCGAGCCGGAGCTGCGCGAGGCCGCCCAGGCCTGGCTCGATCAGGATCCGGCGGCGTCCGCCACGGGCGCGGCCGTCGTCGCCCTCGCGGCGAAGCTGGTGGACTGGCAGGAGTTCGTCGATTCCCCCCGGTTCGCCGACCTGTGGCTCGGCGAGCGGGGCTTGCGGTTCGCCGCCGAGGCGGCCGTGGAGTTGTTCTCGCTGATCCTGGTGGCCGAGGGTGATCGGCCGCCGCACCGGGCGATCGAGCGCGACGGCACCGACACGATGGGCGTGCGCCGCCGCCGTGACGGCGACAGCCACCGCACGATGGCGGTCTGGTTCGACCCCGATCTGCTGGTGCTGCTGCGGGTCCGGGCCGCCCTCGCGGCCGCGCCCGACGAGCTGTATGAGGAGGTCGTCGAGGTGCTCGCCGGCTACCGCGGGCACGGCCTCCACGCGCGCTGCGCCACCTCGGTGCTCGTCCCCACCCGGGCCGACTGGGTGGCCGAGGACTGGGCGGACGCCCTGGCCGAGCCCGGCTTCAACCGCGCGGCGATGCTCCTGACCGCGATCAGCACTCCTGAGCAGGCGGCCGCCGCCATCGGCGCTGCCGGGTCCCTGGCCGTCGGGTGGCCCGGCCTGAGCGCCACCGTCGTCGACGGCCTCGGCCCGGCCGTCGCGTCCGGTCTGCTGCTGACCTGGCTGGACCGTCTTCCCGCCACCCGGGCCGACGCCCGCCGCGACCTGCTCGGGCTGATCGCCGTGCTGCCGGAGGACGAGGCGATGCGCGGCCTCGTCGAGCGCCTCGGCCAGCGGCACGTGCGCGAGGCGCTGATCGAGGCGGCCGGCAGATTTCCGGAGCGGGCGCTGCGGCAGCTCGCCGTCCCAGCAGGGAAGCCCGAGGTGAGCGATCTGCTGTCGGCCAGGGTGCGGGCCGACCCGGCGCTCGCCGAGCGGGTCGCGGCCGGGCTGACCGGGGCTCCGGCGGCCCGGATCCGGGAGTGCCTGGCGGGTGTCGACACCGTCGTGCCCGCCCCGCCGGAGGCGCTGCCGCCGCTGCTCGCCGACCCACCGTGGCGCCGGCGGCGGGCGAGCCCACCGGTCGTCCTCGATCTGAAAGCGCCCGAGACGCCGACCACCCTGGAGTGGAAGCCGGGCGAGCGCGACGAGTGGCTGTCGACCCCGTTCGAAGTGGTGGGTGCGGGGGATTGGGCCGTGACCGCGGACCGGCTGCGGCGCGGCGAGCCGGTCGGCCGGCGGGAGGCGGCCGAGTTCTTCGTCGCCGGGCCGGAGGAGCCGGCCCGGTCCCTGCTCGCCGAGTGGAAGCCGGAGCCCGCGCCGGAGTGCGGCGCCTGGATGCGGCGGATCGTCGCCCGGTTCGAGGCGGACGCGCTGCTGCCCCTGCGGCGACTGGCCTTTCACGACGCGGTGGTGGCCAGGGCGCTGATGCTGCCGTTCGCGTCGCCGGACGTCGTGTGGCGGATGCAGGTGCGCCCGTGGGAGCAGAGCCGGTACACCTCGCTGGCGGAGGCGTGGCTCGAGCGGCATCCCGAGTTCGCCGTGCGGTATCTCGTGCCCCGGGCGTTCGGCCCGGACGGTCCGGCCCGGCGGTCGGCGCAGCACACGCTGGTTCACATGGCCGCCACCGGTCACACCGCGGCTCTTCGCTCGGCCGCCGGGTCGTTCGGCCCGGAGGCGGCGGCCGCGACCGAGGCGCTGATCGCCACCGAGCCGACGGCGATCCTGCCGGTGAAGCTCCCGGCCATCCCCAAGTGGTTCGACCCCGCCACCCTGCCCCCGGTCCGTCTCCGGCGGCCGTCCGCCGACGCGCCGGCCCTCGTTCTGCCGACCGGTGCGCTGCGCGAGCTGGCGATGGTGTTCGCGCTGCACCAGCCGCCCACCGAGCCGTACCCGGGGGTGGAGATCGTCCGGGAGGCGTGCGAGCCGGGGGATCTCGCCCGGTTCGCGTGGGGCGTGTTCGAGGCCTGGCTGGCGGCCGGCGCCAACGGCCGGCAGGGCTGGGCGCTGGACGCGCTGGGCCTGGTCGGCGACGACGAGGTCGTGCGGCGGCTCACCCCGCTGATCATGGAGTGGCCGGGGCAGAGCGGGCACGCCCGGGCGGTCACCGGCACCGGGATCCTCGCCGCGATCGGCACCGATGTCGCTTTGACACACCTCCAGCGCATCGTCGAGCGGTCCCGGTTCAACGGTCTCCGCGCCGCGGCCGAGCGGCAGGTCGCCCACGTCGCCGAGACGATGGGCCTCACCGCCGAGCAGCTCGCCGACCGACTGGTCCCGGACCTCGGCCTGGACGGCGACGGCAGCCTGACCCTCGACTACGGTCCGCGGCGGTTCGTCGTCGGCTTCGACGAGGAGCTGAAGCCGTTCGTCGTGGACGGCGCCGGCAAGCGACTGAAGAACCTTCCCAAGCCGGGCGCCCGCGACGACGCCGAGCGGGCCACGGCGGCGTCCCAGCGTTTCACCGCGCTCAAGAAGGAGGTGCGGGCGCTCGCCGGGGATCAGATCCGCCGCCTGGAGCGCGCCATGGTGACCGGCCGCCGCTGGCCGGAGGAGGAGTTCCGGCGCTACTTCGCCGGGCATCCGCTGGTGCGCCACCTGACCCGGCGGCTGCTCTGGGGCCGGTTCGACGGGTCCGGCGCCCTGATCGGCGGGTTCCGGGTGGCGGAGGACGGCACGTTCGCCGACGTGCACGACGACGTCACCACGATCGCCGGTGACGAGATGATCGGTGTGGTCCATCCGGTCCACCTGGGTGCGGCGCTGTCACTGTGGTCGGAGGTCTTCACGGACTACCAGATCGTGCAGCCGTTCACCCAGCTGGGCCGGGAGACCGCCGCCCTGACCCCGGCCGAGGCGGCCGGCTGCAAGATCACCCGCTTCCGGGGGCGCCGGGTGCCGACCGGCGCGGTGCTGGGCCTGGAGCGCCGTGGGTGGCGGCGGGAGCGGCCGCTCGACGGTGGGGTTCAGGTCCAGATCACGGTGTCGCCGGTCGACGGGCTGGAGGTCGTTCTGGATCTCGACCCGGGCATCGTGGTCGGCGCCGTGGACATCTTCCCGGAGCAGACGCTCGGCGAGCTGGGCTACCGCGGCCGGGTGGCCGCTCTCGGCGATCTCGATCCGGCGGTGGTGTCCGAGGTGCTCCGCGATCTGGAGTCGCTGACCTGACACCCGGTGGCCGGTGAAGGCGGTGACGCGCAGTATGCCCGTCACCGCCTTTTTACATGCCTGTCGTCTTTCTTGCCGGAGCGGACGGCCGCTCGTCGCCGTCCGGCATGGGCTTTCAGTTCATCCCGCAAGAAGTTGCATCGAGGGCATCCCCTTGTCCGTCTGCTGAGGCCGTACTGATGGTGGATCCCTGTAACCGGCTTCCATGACCATCATGTTCCCCAAGCCGATCCGGTAGGTAACAGAACAGCAGCTAGAGCCGCCTTCATCGCCCGCGATGTCGGGATCGTGCAGGTTCTCGTGGGCGGGCGTGTTGCAAGTTCGTTCGCAAGGGGTTTCTAAGCCCGAAACTTCTTGCTACCGTCCGGTCGAACCCCAGCAGGTATTCAAGGAGCGCAACATGCGTCGCATAAACAAGGGACTCGCCGCTCTCACCTCCGTCGCTCTCGCCTTCACGATCGCCGCCTGCGGCGAGGAGAAGTCGGGCTCCACGGAGACCAAGGCGGCCGACCCGGCTTCCCTGTCCGCTGAGCTCACGTGGTGGGACACCTCGGACGCGAAGAACGAGGGTCCGGCCTTCCAGGAGCTGATCGCGAACTTCAACAAGACGTACCCGAACGTCAAGATCAACTACCAGTCGGTGCCGTTCGCCGAGGCGCAGAACAAGTTCAAGACCGCCGCCGCCGCGAAGACCGGCGCGCCGGACATCCTCCGTGCCGAGGTCGCCTGGGTTCCCGAGTTCGCCTCCCTGGGCTACCTGTACTCGCTGGACGGCTCCGAGCTGCTCGCCGACGAGTCGGACTACCTGGCCGCCCCGATGGCGTCCACCAAGTTCGACGGCAAGACCTACGGCGTCCCGCAGGTCACCGACAGCCTCGCCCTGCTCTACAACAAGGAGCTGGTGCAGAAGGCCGGCGTCGAGGTCCCGAAGACCTGGGCCGAGCTGAAGACCGCGGCCCAGGCCGTCAAGCAGAAGACCGGCGTCGACGGCCTGTACGTCAACGCGGCCGGCTACTTCACCCTGCCGTTCATGTACGGCGAGGGCGGTGACCTGGTCGACACCGCGGGCAAGAAGATCGTGGTCAACTCCGAGCAGAACGTGGCCGGCCTCAAGGTCGCCAAGGACCTGATCGACAGCGGCGCCTCGGTCAAGCCGTCGGCCACCGACGGCTACGGCACGATGATGACCCTCTTCAAGGAGAAGAAGGTCGCCTTCATCATCAACGGCCCGTGGGAGGTCAACAACATCAAGTCCGCCCCGGGCTTCGGTGGCGTCGAGAACCTCGGTGTCGCCCCGGTCCCGGCCGGTTCGGCGAAGGCCGGCGCCCCGATCGGCGGCCACGACTACGTGATCTGGTCCGGCGTTCCGCAGGAGAAGGCCGCCGCCGCCGTCGCGTTCGTCAAGTTCCTGAACTCCGCCGAGTCGCAGGCGTTCCTCGCCGAGAAGCTGGGCCTGCTGCCCACCCGCAAGTCGGCCTACGACGTCGCGTCGGTGAAGAGCAACGCGGTCGTCTCGGCCTTCAAGCCGGTCGCCGAGGCCGCCGTCAGCCGCCCGTGGATCCCGGAGGGTGGCCAGTTCTTCGGCCCGCTCGACCAGATGGCCACCGAGGTCCTGATCCAGAACAAGGACGCCAAGGCTTCGCTGGACGCCGTGGCCAACAAGTACAAGGCCGAGGTCGTCCCCTCGTACGCCACCAACTGACCGATTGAAGCAGGCGCCGGCTCGCGAGGGCCGGCGCCCGCCGTCGTTCCCCTGGAGCACAGCTGATGAGCACTGTGACCGCCGACCCGGCGCCGGGCCGCGTCGGACTGCCGACCAAGTTGCGGCAGAGCTGGGACAAGAACTGGTCGGCCTGGGCGATGGTCGTGCCCGTCGTCCTCGTCCTGGCGATCCTGATCTTCTACCCCCTGATCAACGGCTTCTGGATCTCGTTCACCAACCAGACCGAGGCCAACCAGCTCGCCGAGATCTGCACCAAGTCCATCACCGGCGGCGAGGTCTGCAAGGAGAACCCGAACGCCTGGTCGTTCGTGGGCCTGGACAACTACGCCAACGTCCTCTCCGGCAAGGTCGGCGAGTTCTGGATGTGGACCGCGAACACCCTGGTGTGGACGGTGGTCGGGGTGGCCTTCCACTACGGTCTCGGCCTCGGCCTGGCCGTCATGATCAACCGGCAGATGCGGTTCCGCGGTCTCTACCGGGTGCTGCTCGTGCTGCCCTGGGCGGTCCCCGCGTTCGTCAGCGCCTTCGCCTGGAAGTTCCTCTTCAACGAGCGCTTCGGCGTGATCAACGAGATGCTCGGATGGGTCGGCGTCGATCCGGTCGCCTGGTTCGACAGCCGCTGGACCTCGATGTTCACGGCCGTCGTCACCAACATCTGGCTCGGTGTCCCGTTCATGATGGTGGCCCTGCTCGGCGGTATGCAGAGCATCTCCGACGAGCTCTACGAGGCGGCCGAGATCGACGGGGCGTCGCCGTGGCAGCGCTTCCGCGCGATCACCCTGCCCGGCCTGCGCCCGGTCAGCATGACGGTGATCCTGCTCGGCACCATCTGGACCTTCAACATGTTCCCGATCATCTTCCTGGTGACCGAGGGACAGCCGGCGGGCCAGACCGAGATCCTGGTGACCGGCGCCTTCCGGGCGGCCTTCGAGGGTCTCCGCAACTACTCGCTCGCCTCCACCTACGGCGTGCTGATCCTGTCGATCCTGCTCGTCTTCTCGGTGTTCTACCGGCGGGTGCTGCGCAAGCAAGGCGAGGTTTGGTGACATGGCCCAGATGACGACCACTCCGCCGATCACGGCTTTCTCGGCGCCACCGCCGTCCGAGGCGCCCGTCAACAAACCGCGGCGCGGCCGGCGCAGCATTGTCGCCTCGATCGGGCTGCACGGCACCATGATCGTGGCCTCGCTCATCGCGATCGGCCCGATCGCCTGGGTGCTGCTCTCCTCGTTCAAGCCCGGGTACGCCGTACAGAGCAGCGAACTCACCCTGGTCAAGGACCCCACCCTGGCCAACTACGAGTACGTGCTGTTCGACACCAACTTCCCGATGTGGTTCCTCAACTCGGTGCTGGTGGCGGCGTTCACGATGCTGCTCGGCATCTTCTTCTCGGCCACCACCGGCTACGCCATGTCCCGGTTCAACTTCCCGGGCCGCCGGCCGCTGATGATGGTCTTCCTGATCACCCAGATGTTCCCGGTGGCCATCCTGATCGTGCCGATCTACACGATCATGGCGAAGCTGGGCCTGATCAACACGCTGCCGTCGCTGGTCATCGCGTACCTGACCATCGCCGTGCCGTTCTGTGCCTGGATGCTCAAGGGCTACTTCGACTCGATCCCGAACTCGCTCGACGAGGCGGCGTCGCTGGACGGCTGTGGCCCGTTCCGTACGTTCTGGACGGTGATCCTGCCGCTGGCCCGCCCGGCGATCGCGGTGACCGGCTTCTACACCTTCCTCACCGCGTGGGGCGAGGTGGCCTACGCGTCGGCCTTCATCCAGGAAGACGAGAAGTTCACCCTGGCCTACGGCATGCGCCAGTTCGTGCCCCAGTTCAATCCGCAGTGGGAATACCTGACCGCCGCGGCCATTCTGGTCACGATCCCGGCCGGAATCGTATTCCTCTTCGCCCAGAAGCATCTCGTCTCCGGCCTTACCGCCGGCGGCACGAAGGGCTGATTCGCTAAACGAATTCGTCCAGGCGTCTACCGATTCCGGTAGGCGCCTGGACGTCTTTCCCGCATCCGGGAGAACGCTCTCTCATCGTGCGGACGGCGGCCCGGCCGCCACCCGCACGATTTCGGTCAGGCGACGGTGACGGAAACCTCCGAGCGCATCGGAGCGACCGCCGTCGAGTTTCGGACCACCAACTCGGGATGGAAAAGGTACTCAGAGTGCGGCGCGCCGTGCCCGTTGATCTCGTCGACCAGGGAACGGACCGCGGCCACCGCCATGGCGGCGACCGGCTGGCGCAGCGTGGTCAGCGGCGGGTCGGTGAACGGGATCAGCGCCGAGTCGTCGAAGCCGATGACCGACACCTCCTCCGGAACCCGCAGGCCACGCCGCCGGGCGGCCCGGATCGCGCCCAGCGCCATCATGTCCGAGGCGCAGATGATGCCGGTCACGCCCTTGGCCAGCAGCCGGTCGGCGGCCACCTCGCCGCCCTCCACGCCGAACAGGGTCAGCGAGATCATCTCGTCCACCTCGGCGTCGCTCAGGCCCACCTCGCGCTTCATGGCGGTGCGGTAGCCCTGGAGCTTGCGCTGGGTGTTGATGAACCGGTTGGGGCCGGAGATCATGCCGATCCGGCGGTGCCCGAGCGCCACCAGATGGGTGACCGCCAGCTCGCCGGCGACCCGGTCGTCGCACGAGACGAACGGCGCCTCCAGCTCCTTCGCATAGCCGTTGACCAGCACGATCGGCAGCGGCCGGTCGAGCAGGCGCTGGTAGCGGGAGCGGTCCGAGGTGGTGTCGGCGGCGAGTGAGGAGATGAAGACGATGCCGGAGACCTGCCGGTCGAGGAGCATCTCCACGTACTCGTCCTCGGTGACGCCGCCCGGCGACTGGGTGCAGAGCACCGGCGTGTAGCCGTGCTGCGCCAGCGTCGACTCGATCACCTGGGCGAAGGCCGGGAAGATCGGGTTTTCCAGCTCGGGGACGACCAGGCCGACGAGGCCGGCGCTGCGCTTGCGCAATCTTTCCGGTCGTTCATACCCCAGCACGTCGAGTGCGGTCAGAACCGCTTGCCGGGTTTCAGCCGAGACGCCGGGGCGGTCATTTATGACACGCGACACCGTCGCCTCACTGACCTGAGCCTGTTTGGCGATATCGGCCATTCGCGCACGCATGGTCCCACTCTAGTGGTCTGTTGTCTGCTCGGCATGGTCCTGAAAGGTCTTCCATTCGATGCAAGACCTTGCTAACGTCCCGGCAACAAGAGCGATACAAGTAGATCGTTCGATGAACGTGCCCCGGATCGGCGGGCCGTCCCATGATCACACTACGGAGTCGATCGGGCGGCGTCCACGCCGGGGTGGTGCCTGGAAATATATAACAGTCGATCCGATACCACCGAATCGGAAGGGTGCGCAGTGGCACCGAGAAAATCTTTACACCGCCGTCTGCGACTGGGCGCCGCGCTGCTCAGTCTTTTCCTCCCGCTCGTCGCCGTGCCGGCCTCCACCGCCGTCGCGGCTCCTTCCGTTCCCAGCGACGCGGTGATCGCGAACTGGGGCTCGGACAACCCGACCTCCGGTGAGCAGTTCTACTTCGTGCTCCCGGACCGGTTCGCCAACGGCGACGCCCGCAACGACAAGGGCGGGCTCTCCGGCGACCGGCTGTCGACCGGCTACGACCCCACCGACAAGGGCTTCTACCACGGTGGCGACCTCAAAGGCGTGATGGACCGGCTGGACTACATCCAGGGCCTCGGGACCACCGCCATCTGGCTCGCCCCGGTCTTCAAGAACCGTCCCGTGCAGGGCACCGGCACCGACGTGTCGGCCGGCTACCACGGTTACTGGATCACCGACTTCACCCAGGTCGACCCGCACTTCGGCACCAACGCGGACCTGAAGAAGCTGGTCAAGCTCGCGCACCAGCGGGGCATGAAGATCTACCTGGACATCATCGTCAACCACACCGCGGACGTCATCAAGTACGCGGAGAACACCCAGACGTACGTCGACAAGGCCGACTCCCCGTACACCGACACCGACGGGCAGCCGTTCGAGGACCGCAACTACGCGGCCTCCTCGACGTTCCCGGAGACCGACGCGACGTCGTACCCGTACACCCCGGTCTTCGGCAGCACCGCGGACAGGACCGTCAAGAAGCCGTCCTGGCTGAACGACGTGAACATGTACCACAACCGCGGCGACTCCACCTTCGCCGGCGAGAACAGTGAGTACGGCGACTTCGTCGGCCTCGACGACCTCTTCACCGAGCGTCCCGAGGTGGTCGAGGGCATGACCGAGATCTACTCGGACTGGATCGCCGACACCGGCATCGACGGCTACCGCCTGGACACCGTCAAGCACTCCAACCTGGAGTTCTGGCAGCAGTGGGCGCCCGGCGTCGAGCGGGCCGCCAAGAAGGCCGGCAAGGACGACTTCTTCATGTTCGGCGAGGTCTACACCGCCGACCAGGAGATCCAGTCGACCTACGTACGCGAGGGCAAGCTCCCGGCCACGCTGGACTTCTCCTTCCAGGAGGCGGCGCGCGGCTTCGTCACCGGCAACAGCGGCGCCGACGCACTGTCCGCCCTGTATTCCAAGGACGACCTCTACACCGCCCGCAACACCGGCGCGGACCGGCTGCCCACCTTCCTCGGCAACCACGACATGGGCCGGATCGGCTCCTTCATCGCCGCCGCGGCGACCGCCGACACCCAGCTCAAGCGCGACCAGCTCGCCCACGAGCTGATGTTCCTGACCCGGGGCCAGCCGGTCGTCTACTCCGGTGACGAGCAGGGCTTCACCGGGCCGGGCGGCGACAAGGACGCCCGCCAGGACCTGTACGCGAGCAAGAGCGCGGACTACCTGGACGACGACCTGATCGGCACCGACAGCACCCACGCGGTGGACAACTACAACACGTCGCACCCGCTCTACCAGACCATCGCGGCGCTCGCGAAGCTCCGCAAGGCGAACCCGGCGCTGGTCACCGGCGTCCAGGTGACCCGGTACGCGGCCGAGGGCCAGGGCGTCTTCGCGGCCTCCCGCATCGACAGGGCCAAGCGGGGCGAGTACGTGGTCGCGTCCAACAACGCCACCACCGCGCAGACCGTCAGCTTCGCCACCTCGACGCCGAACGCCACGTTCACCGGGATCTACGGCGGCGCCACGGCGGTGACCTCGGACGCCACTGGCAAGATCACCATCACGGTTCCGGCGCTGTCCTCGGTCGTCCTCAAGGCCGGGAACGCGATCGCCGTACCCTCCGCCGCTCCGACCGTGAGCATCAGCGGCCCGAAGCCGGACGCCTCGGTCGCCACCCGCACCGAGATCGTCGCCGACGTCGTCGGCGACCCGCTGTCGACCGTGACCTTCGCGGCCCAGGCCGGAAACGGCGAATGGAAGCTGCTCGGCACCGCCGACCGCGCGCCCTACCGCGTCTACCACGACCTGACCGGGCTGGCCGGGGACACCCCGGTGCGGTACAAGGCAGTGGTGCGCGACAGCAAGGGACGGCTCGCGTCCTCGACCGTGAACATCACCGTCGGCACCCCGGAGGCCACCTCCACCGCCGGCTACGCGGTCGTGCACTACCAGCGGCCGGACGGCGAGTACGACGACCAGAACCTGTACGTGTGGGGCGACGTCGACCCGTCCATGTCCACCAGCTGGCCCAACGGTCAGCAGTTCATCGGCGCCGACTCGTACGGCCGCTTCGCCTACGTGAAGCTCAAGCCGGGCGCGAAGAGCGTCGGGTTCATCGTGGTCGACGACGACGGCGACAAGGACGTCGACGCGGACCGCAGCATCAACGTCGGCGAGAACCCGGAGATCTGGGTCAAGCAGGGCGACGCCAAGGTCTACACCTCCCGGCAGGCCGCCACCGGCGAGCCCGGCCCGGCGCAGGACACCACCAAGGCGGTCATCCACTGGAACCGCGCCGACGGGAACTACGACGGCTGGGGCATGCACGTCTGGTCCGGCGCCGCGAACCCGACCGACTGGTCGAGCCCGCTGCTCCCGGCCCGGATCGACAGCTACGGCGCGGTCTTCGAGGTGCCGCTCGCGGCCGGGGCGACCTCGCTGAGCTACATCATCCACCGCGGCGACGAGAAGGACCTGCCCGCCGACCAGTCCCTCGACTTCGCCAAGGCGGGGCACGAGGTCTGGCTGCTCGCCGGTCAGGAGAGCCGCCTGCTGCCGCTGGTCAAGACCGCCGGCGGCGGTGGCGTGGCCGACGTGACCAAGTCCGCCGCGGTCTGGCTGGACCGGGGCACGATCGCCTGGAAGACCGGCACCGGCACCACTCTGGAGCCGGTCGGGGCGGGCACCGACGGCAAGATCTACGACCTGGTCTGGTCGCCCACCGGCGGGATCGGCGTCGCGGACGGCGAGCTGACCGGGACGTACTCCTCCACGGGATTGACCGCTCAGCGCAACGGCCTCACCGAGGCGCAGCGCGAGGCGTTCCCGCACCTCTGGCAGTACGGCGCCTTCCGTACCTCTAAAAAAGATCTTGCAGAGGTTCTCAAGGGCCAGGTCGTGGTCACCGAGCGCGACGCCGCCGGCAAGCTGCTCTCGGCCACCGGCGTCCAGCTCTCCGGCGTCCTCGACGACGTCTACGGTTCCGCGACCGACGCCACCCTCGGCCCGGTCGTCAGCGGGAAGAAGGCGAGCGTCGCGGTGTGGGCGCCGACCGCCCGCGGCGTCGAGCTCGAGGTCTACGACACCGCCGGCCAGGTCTCCCCGGCCCTCGTGGAGCTGACCCGCGACGACCGCACCGGCGTCTGGTCCGGCCGCGGCGACTGGGCCGGCAAGTACTACAAGTTCCGGGTCACCGCGTGGCAGCCGGCCGCGCAGAAGATGGTCACGGCGTCGGTCACCGACCCGTACGCGGTCGCGCTGACCGCCGACTCCACCCGCAGCCGTTTCGTCAGCCTGTCCGACCCGGCGCTCGCGCCGGCCGGCTGGGCGGGCCTCAGGAAGCCGGCCGCCGTTGCACCCGCGAAGATCCAGATCTCCGAGCTGTCGGTCCGGGACTTCTCGATCGCCGACGCGTCCGTGCCCGCTTCCTCCCGCGGCACGTTCAGCGCCTTCACCCAGAAGAACACCGAAGGCATGAAGCACCTGGCCGAGCTGAGCAAGGCCGGGGTCACCCACCTGCACCTGCTGCCGGCGTTCGACTTCGCCACCATCCCGGAGAAGCGCGCCGACCAGCAGCAGCCCGCCTGTGACCTGGCGTCGCTGCCCGCCGACTCGGAGGAGCAGCAGGCCTGCATCGCCGCGGTGGCCGCGACCGACGGCTACAACTGGGGCTACGACCCGCTGCACTACACGGTTCCGGAGGGCGGCTACGCGGTCTCGCCCGACGACCGGACCAAGGAGTTCCGGTCCATGGTCGCCGGCGTCAACCAGGCCGGCCTGCGGGTGGTCATGGACGTCGTCTACAACCACACCTCGGCGGCCGGGACCGACGCCAAGTCGGTGCTCGACCAGATCGTGCCCGGCTACTACCACCGGCTGCTCGAGGACGGCACCGTCGCCAACTCCACCTGCTGCGCCAACACCGCGCCGGAGAACGCGATGATGGGCAAGCTCGTGGTCGACTCGATCGTCACGTGGGCCAAGCAGTACAAGGTCGACGGGTTCCGTTTCGACCTGATGGGCCATCACCCGAAGGAGAACATCCTGGCGGTGCGCAAGGCCCTCGACAAGCTGACCTTGGCGCGGGACGGCGTCGACGGCAAGAACATCTATGTGTACGGCGAGGGCTGGAACTTCGGTGAGGTGGCGAACGACGCCCGCTTCATCCAGGCCACCCAGCTGAACATGGGCGGCACCGGGATCGGCGTGTTCAACGACCGGCTCCGGGACGCGGTCCGTGGCGGCGGCCCGTTCGACGGCAACCCGCGCATCCAGGGCTTCGCGTCCGGCCTGGCCGGCGCCCCCAACGGCGACGCGGTCAACGGCACCGCGGCGGAGCAGAAGGCGCGCCTGCTGCACTACCAGGACCTGATCAAGGTCGGTCTGACCGGCAACCTGGCGGACTACACGTTCACCGACTCGTCCGGCGCGACCGTCAAGGGCTCGCAGGTCGACTACAACGGGGCGCCGGCCGGCTACACGGTCGACCCCGGGGAGTCGATCACCTACGTCGACGCGCACGACAACGAGATCCTGTACGACGCGCTGGCGTACAAGCTGCCCCAGGCCACCACGGCCGCGGACCGGGCACGGGCGCAGTCGGTGGCGCTGGCCACCACGGTGCTCGGGCAGGGTGTGGGCTTCGTGACCGCGGGCAGCGAGATCCTGCGTTCCAAGTCGCTGGACCGGAACTCGTTCAACTCCGGTGACTGGTTCAACCAGATCATCTGGGACTGCACGCAGGGCAACGGTTTCGGCCGGGGTCTGCCGCCCAAGGCGGACAACGAGTCGAAGTACGCCTACGCCAAGCCGCTGCTGGCCGACCCGGCCCTGGTGCCGGACTGCGCCTCGATGAACCTGTCCAACAACCTCTACCAGGAGCTGCTCAGGATCCGGAAGTCCAGCCCGGCGTTCGGTCTGGCCACCGGCTCGCAGGTGCGCCAGCGGGTGTCGTTCCCGCTGTCCGGCCTGAACGAGACCCCTGGCGTGATCACCATGACGATCGACGCCCGCGGCGTGGACCGTCAGTGGAAGTCGATCACGGTGGTCTTCAACGCCGGCACCACGGCGGCCACCCAGACGGTGCCCGCGCTGGCCGGCAAGAAGGTCGCCCTCCACCCGGTGCAGCAGGCCTCGGCCGACCCGGTCACCCGCTCCGCGTCCTTCGCGGCGGCGACCGGCACGCTCACCGTCCCCGCACGGACCGTCTCGGTCTTCGTGCAGAGCTGACCCCCGGGTCGGCGCCGGTCCCCTTCCACCCCGGCGCCGACCCGGTTCAGCACCCGATCACGGCCACCGCTCACCCGCCTGCCCCGGGTGGGCGGTGGCCGATTCCATTTCGGCCGGTTCAGCCGTTGAGGGCCGGGGTGGTGAGCCGTTCGTAGAGCTGGTGGGCCGGTTCCGGGCGGCCCAGGTGGTAGCCCTGCACGAACTTGCAGCCCATCGCCGTGAGCAGGTTCAGCTCCTCGGCGTCCTCGACGCCCTCGGCCACCACCCGCAGGCCGAGGGTGTGCCCGAGCTGCACGATGGCGCTGACCAGTTCCTGCTGGCGGCTGTTGCCGGGCAGCCCGGTGATGAACGAGCGGTCGAGCTTCAGCACGTCGACCGGGATGTCGCGGAGGTAGCCGAGCGACGAGTAGCCGGTGCCGAAGTCGTCGATGGCGATCCGTACGCCGAGGTCGCGCAGTTCCTGGAGGCGGGCCGAGGTGACCGCGACGTCCCGCATCATCACCGTCTCGGTGAGTTCCAGGACCAGGCAGTGCGGGGAGAGCCCGGTACCGGCCAGGGCGTACGCCACGTGGTCGGTGAGGTCGGGCAGGTCCAGGTGGGCGGCCGACAGGTTGACGCTGACCCAGGCGGGCGCGGTCCACGGGCTCTCCACCTGCCAGTGGCGCAGCATCCGGCAGGATTCGAGGAGGATCCACCGGTCGATCTCGATGATCATGCCGGTCTCCTCGGCGAGCGGGATGAACGAACCCGGCTGCTGGAGCCCGCGCAACGGGTCCTGCCAGCGGACCAGCGCCTCGGCGCCGGCCACCTGACCTTCCTGGACCGCGTACACCGGTTGCAGGTGCAGTCGCAGCTCGCCGCGGTGCACCGCCTCGCGCAGCCGGTTCTCCTGTTCGAGCCGGGTGAGCAGCTGCTCGTGCATCCGGTTCTCGAACACCATGAACCGGTTCTTGCCCAGGTCCTTGGCGGCGTACATGGCGACGTCGGCGTTGCGGACCACCTCGTCGGCGTCGGCGTAACGGGCCGCGTCCGGGACCACGCCGACGCTGACCGTCACCACCGCCTCCCGCCCGTGCACCACGAAGGGCCGGGCGATGGCGTCCAGGCAGGCGCGGGCCAGACTCTCCACCACCGGCGGGGTGGCGCCCTCGAGCAGGACGGCGAACTCGTCGCCGCCGAGCCGGGCCACCGTGTCGTGCGGGCGCAGGACGGAGCTCAGCCGCTCCGCCGCGGTCCGCAGCAGCAGGTCGCCGGCGTTGTGCCCGAGGCTGTCGTTGACCCGTTTGAAACCGTCCAGGTCGAGGTAGAGCAGGGCGATGTGCTCGCCGGAGGACCGGGCCCGGTTGAGCGCGTGGTCCAGCCGGTCGAGCAGCAGCTTGCGGTTGGGCAGCCCGGTGAGCCCGTCGTGCAGGGCCTGGTGGCGCAGGTCGTGTTCGAGGTCGCGCTGCCGGGTGACGTCGCGCAGCACGACGACCGCGCCGATCGGCCGGCCCGCCTTCTCCAGGGAGCTGACGTTGTACTCGACCCGGACCGTGGTGCCGTCCGGGCGCAGCAGGCGGCCCTCCCGGATGCCGCTGGTCAGCCCGTCGGCCGCCTCCGGGAAGAGCACGGTGGCCGCCCGCTGGAGCAGCCCGCCGGCGCCGAGGCCGGTGATCCGCCCGGCCGCGTCGTTGGCGAAGGTGATCCGCCCGGCCGGGTCGATGCCGCAGATGCCCTCGCCGGCGTTGGCCAGGATGCTGTCGGTGTACTCCTTGGCCAGGATCTCCCGGGCCGACAGCTCCAGCTGTTCGGCCATCGCGTTGAAGGCGCGGGCCAGCCGCCCGATCTCGTCGCGGCCGTCCGGCGGCACCCGCAGCGAGTAGTCCCCGGTACGGATGGTGCGGACCGCCGCGGTCAGCGAGGTGATCCGGCGGATCAGCGAGCCGGACAGCCCGACGCCGAGGGCCAGCACCAGCAGGATCACCACGGCGGAGCTGACCATGGTGATGGTCTGGGCCGTCCGGGTGGACGCCATCATCTGCTCGTAGATCGGGGTGTACTCGAGGATGACCGCGCCGATCCGCTTGCCGGCCTTGGTGCTCATCGGCACCACGACCTGCTTGATGCCGTCGGGATAGTCGGCGCTCGTCTCGACGAAGACGCGGGACTCGCCGTCGTCGATCGTCCTGCCGACCTCGTTGCCGAGGTCGTGGTCGAAGACCGACGCGACGTTCTCCTCGACGACGTCGCCGAGGATGTACTTGCCGGAGTCCACCACCACGGCGTCGCGGTGCTGGGTCGTGTGCATCCGCTGGAGGTAGTTGCCGAGCGCGTCGGGGCTGTAGTACAGCGGCGCCGGCACCTCGCCCTCGGTGTCGACCGCGAGGCCCAGCGCGATGTCCATGGCGACGCCCCGGGCCAGCCGTGCGGCCTCCAGCGCGGCGGCCCGCTCGGCCGAGACCGTGGTGGTCTGCCACGTGATCAGCGCGGTCGCCGCCACCATGAGAGCCACCAGGAGATAGCCCCCGAGCAGCTTCTGCCGTACGTTCATCCGCACTCCCCGAGATTCGACGCTGCCTCCCATCGGCAGGTCCCCGGGGCGGGATTAGCTGATGCCGGCCTCCACCGGCTCCTCCTGCTTCTGCCGGGTCGTCCGGCCGTGCAGGCCGATGCCGACGGCGACCAGGACCGCCACGCCGGCGACCACCCCGACCACCAGGGTGGGCAGGTCGAACAGTTTGAGGGAGCTGGCCAGCAGCACGATCACCAGCGCGGACCGGACCAGCCCGCCGGGCGCCCGCGACGAGATCCGGGAGCCGATCAGCACGCCCGGGATGGACCCGAGGATCACCGCGCCGGCGATGTCGAGGTGGAGGTCGCCGAAGAAGGCGTGGCCCAGTGCCGCGGCGGTGACCAGCGGAACCGCCTGGATCAGGTCGGTGCCGACCAGGTCGTTGGCGCGCAGCGTCGGGTAGAGCGCCAGCAGCGCCACGATGATCAGGGAGCCGGAGCCGACCGAGGTGAGGCCGACCACGAGTCCGCCCATGATCCCGATCAGCACGGTCGGTACGGGCTTGACGGTGATCGGCGCCGCCGGGCGGTTCGCGTTGCGGCGCCCGGTCCAGGCCTTGAGCAGCATGCCGCCGGCGGCCAGCAGCAGCGCCACGCCGAGGGCGATCTTGACGGAGTGCTGGACGTTCTCGTCGCTGCCGAACAGGTCCAGCAGCAGGACGCCGAGGAAGGCGGACGGGATGCTGCCGGCGCACAGCCAGGCCACCAGCCGCCAGTTCACCGTGCCGCGGCGGGCGTGCACCCAGCCGCCGAACGGTTTCATGATCGCGCTGGCGGCCAGGTCGCTGGAGATGGCGGCGACCGGGTGCACGCCGAAGAGCAGCACCAGGATGGGGGTCATCAGGGCGCCGCCGCCCATGCCGGTCAAACCGACGATGATGCCGACTCCCAGGCCGGCGAGCACCATGATCGGATCCACGCGGGGCAGCCTGCCCGACCAACACCCTCCTTGTCTACTAAATCAGTTGAGTTTGTCGAGTTTCTCGCTCGGCTGTCACCAGTTCGATGTCGGATTCCGGCAGCGGGCGGGCGAAGTGGTAGCCCTGGGCGAATCGGCCACTCGACGACCAGCCGGGCCCGGAACCCCGCGGCTCAGTCCTCCAGCGAGGCCCAGTCCAGGCCCAGCCTGCGCAGCCGGCGCAGGGCCCCGCGGTGGCGGACGCCGACGTAGACCTCCAGCCAGTCGGCGTCGTCCTCGCCGACCAGCGCCACCATGTCCGGCCCGGCGTACAGCCGGGATCGCGCGCACGGCCACCGCATCGGCCGCAGCGGCACCCGGCGCAGCGGGGCCACGATCCGCCGGGCCTGCGCCCGGTCGACGAACGCCATGCCACCGCCCCGGTCCATCGCCGCGCGGGTCAGACTCGACATCAGGAGGTACGCGGAAAGCCGCTCCCGCTCGCGCAGCGGCTGATCGCTCAGCCCGTGGTAGTAGACCGGCGGATCCTCCAGGCCGGGGTCCATCAGCAGATCGAAGGTGCCGTCCGAGGCCGTGCCGAACACCAGTGTCCGGTCCGGCCCGTCGACCGGCGGTCCCGGCAGGACACGAAGCGCGCCGCCGGACACCTCCGGGCGCCCGGCGGCCGCCTCGTGGAACGCGCGCAACGGCCCGGGCAGCCCGTCGGCCGGCTCCGGTGCGGCGGGCGGGACGTCCGAGTACCAGTCGGCGACGAACCCCCGCAGCGCGCCGACCGGATCGCCGGGCAGCAGGTCCAGCCAGTCGATCCCGGCCGGCGGGCCGTCCGGGCGGGCCAGATCCAGCAGGTGCGGCGGCAGCGGGGTGTAGAGCCGCAGACCGGCCCGCTGGAGCACACCCCGGCGGCGGGCCAGCTCGGTCACCCGCGCGGTGCCCAGTGCCAGGCAGCCGTCCGGCAGGCGGGCGAACACGTGGACCGGCAGGGCGTCGCCGCCGGTCAGCCGCCCCTCGACCAGCCGCGCGAACGGCCCGGTGACGGTCAGGTCCTCGGCGGTGCGCACGCCCCCGGTGACCACCACGGTCCCCGCGGGGCCGATGGCGAACAGGTCGCCCGCCTCGCCGTGCACCTTCGCCCGCGGCCCGGCCGTGGCGAGCGCCCCGGCCTCGGCGACGACGGACCAGAGGCGGATCCGCATGTCCTCATCGCTCATCGAAGGCTTTGCACCGTCTCCACCGTGGGGGCAACGATTCTCCGCCTGGGCCCGGGATCGGTCCTCCACGGGTGGGTGCGTGCGGGTGGCCTCCCCCTCGGCGGCCACCCGCGGACCTCGACCGTACCCGGCGTTCGTGAGCACACCACGGATCCTGGCGGGGTTCGTACCGCACCTTTACCGGATCCAGACCTTCGCGGCCGAGGATGCCGTCATGTCCGAACCGTGGCGGCTGCTGGCCGCGTTGCTGCTGCTGTTGTTGCCGGTCGCCGCCTGCACCCGGCCGGACCGGCCGGAGCTGCCCGACGGCAGCCACACGCACACCATCACGGTCGATGGGCGGGAGCGGGCCTACCGGACGTATCGTCCGGCCGCCCTCCCCGACGGGCAGGTGCCGTTGGTGCTGGTTCTGCACGGCGGGGCGGGAAGCGGAGCACAGGCCGAGAGGTCGTACGGGTGGGACGCCCGCGCCGACCGTGACGGTTTCGTGGTCGTCTATCCCGACGGGGTGAACCGCAGCTGGAATGCCGGACCAGGCTGCTGCGGCCCCGCCACCCGCGACGGCGTCGACGATGTCGCCTTCCTCGAAGCGGTCGTCGCGGAGACCGGCCGGGGTGTGCCGATCGACCCGGCCCGGGTCCGTGCGGCCGGCATGTCGAACGGGGCGATGATGGCCTACCGCCTGGCCTGCGACTCGACCGTGGTCACCGCGATCGCCCCGGTCGCCGGCATCGTGATCGGCGACTGCCCGTCCCCGGCCCCGGTCTCGGTGATCCACATACACGGCACGGAGGATCACAGCGTGCCCTGGTCCGGCGGCCCCGGAAAGCGCGACAACAACGGCACCGGCCGCGTCCCGATCCGGATCGACGGCCCACCGGTGCCCGACCTGGTCGCCGGCTGGCGCGACCGGGCAGGCTGCCCACCACCGGCCGTGCACATCACGGGCGCGGTGACCACGACCACCGCCGACTGCCCCGGCGGCCGCGTGATCGAGCTGGTCAGCGTCGCCGGCGCCGGTCACCAGTGGCCGGGCGCGACCCGCTCCGGCGCAACCGCCGAACGCCTCCTCGAACTCGACCCACCCTCCGGCGCCCTGGACGCCACCGCCACGATCGCCGACTTCTTCAGCGCCCTGACCTGACCGCCTTCCCCGTCACCACTTCCCGCCATCTCGCCAGTCGCCTCGCCCCTTCACCGCGTTCCGTCACTTCGGCGCCCTCATCGCGCGTTTCGTCACCTCTCTCACCGTGCCCTCCGGGTCATCTCGCCTCTTCGCCGCGTTCCGTCACTTCGGCGCCCTCATCGCGCGTTCGTCACTTCCCTCACCGTGCCCTCCGGGTCACCTCACCCATTCACCGCGCTTTCGGCGTCGGGGCGCCCGGTGTCGCTGGTGTTCTCGTGCGTTTCGGTGGCGGTCGTGCGGGCTCAGCCGGTGTTGGCGGCGACGGCGTGGCGGAAGGCGGTGAGGGTTCGTTCGATGTCGTCGTCGCTGGTGCGCCAGTTGCACACGGACAGGCGGATGGCGCGGCGGCCGCCCGCCATGGTGCCGCTCAGCCATGCCTCGCCGCTGTCGACCACGTGCCGCAGTATTCGGTCGGTGGTGTCGTCGTCGCCGAAGCGGAAGAGGACCTGGTTGATCACGACCTTGTTGAGCGCCTCGCAACCCGGGACGTCTGCCAGCCCGGCCGCGAAGGTCCGGGCGTGCTCGCAGCAGCGCTCCACCAGCTCGGCGACGCCACGCCGGCCCAGCGACCGCAGCGCCGCGTAGACAGGGAAGGCGCGGGCCCGCCGGGAGAATCCGGGCGTCCAGTCGATCTGGTCGCGTGGCCCGTCCGGACCGCTCTGCACCAGGTAGTCGGCCGTGGTGCTGACCGCGGCCCGGTGCGGTTCCGGGTGGGCGCAGAAGGCGATCCCACTGTCGTAGGGAACGTTCAGCCACTTGTGCGCGTCGGTCGCCCACGAGTCGGCGCGTTCCGCCCCGGCCGCGAGGTGCCGCAACCGAGGGCTGGCCAGCACCCACAGCCCGAACGCCCCGTCCACGTGCAGCCACGCCCCGGCCGCCGAGGTCAGGTCGGCGATCGCGGACAGGTCGTCGAAGGAGCCGGTGTTCACCTCACCGGCCTGCGCGCAGACGATCGCCGGCCCGCCGGTGTGCAGTTTGTCCCGCAGCGCCGCCACATCCATCCGGCCGGCGGCGTCGGCGGGCACCACGGTCAGCGACGCCGTACCGAATCCGAGCAGCCGCAGCGCCCGGTCGATCGTGGTGTGCCGCCGCGCGCTCACCACGATCCGTACGGCGGGTGCCCCGGCCAGCCCGCGTTCCTCGACGTTCCAGCCGACGCGGCGCAGCACGTGGTGCCGGGCGGCGGCCAGACAGGTCAGGTGGGCGCTCTGGCAGCCGGGTACGAAGGCGTACGAACTGCCGGGCGGCAATCTGAACAACTCCCGCAGCCACTCACCGGCCACCTCCTCGGCCACCGACGCCGCGGGCGAACAGGCGTAGAGCCCCGCGTTCTGATCCCAGACCGTGGTGAGCCAGTCGGCGGCCACCGCGGCCGGCAGTCCACCACCGATGACGAAGCCGAAGTACCGCCCACCGGGGCTGGCGATCAGTCCCGGATCGGCGGCCGCGGCCAGTTCCTCGACCACGGTCAGCGGATCCACCGGGCCGTCCGGGAGTGGCCCGCCCAGCCGCTCGCGCAACTCCTCCAGCCCGGCCGTCTCGCCGACCGGCCGCATGTCCAGCGATTCCAGCCAGTCCGCTGCGATCCGTGCGGCCCTGGCGAGCACGTCGTCGTCCACCACCTCACGGTAGGCGCTCCACCCGCACGACAGGAGCCCCACCACCCGCGATCTTGGACGTTTTGCCACCGCCCACGGTGACTAAACGTCCAAGATCGCGGGAGGAGGTGGGCGCGGTGGTGCGGCGTCCAAGATCGCGGGAGAGGGCGGCGTGCGGTGGTGAGACGTCCAAGATTGCGACGAAGCGGGGTGCACTGGTGAGACGTCCAGGATTGCGGGGGAGGCGGGTGCGGCGGTGAGGCGTCCAGGATTGCGGGGGAGACGGGAGCGGAGGTGGGGCGCCCAGGATTGCGGGGGAGGAAGGGTTCAGGGCTCGTCGTGGGCGGTGGCGCGGGCCGCGCACAGGAACGTGCCGCCGACCGCGAACGCCCCCAGCACCGCCAGCGAGATCTGCGTCTCGTGGTCGAGCTGCCGCTCGTACACCGACCGGCTCACCTCGGCCACCTGATCGTTCTCCTCCAGCACGTACTTCCCGTCCCGCTGGCCGGGCGTGCCGTCCAGGGCCATGAACGACCCCACCAGCGCCACCCAGAATCCGAAGAACACGACCGCGGCGGCGACGGCCGCCCAGATCGGTACGTGCGGCGGCACCCACGACGCCAGGCTCCAGAAGCGTCGCGGCTGGCGGGTCTGGAAGCCGCGCCGGTTCGCCAGGATCCCGGCCGCGAACGCCGGCACCGTCAGGATCGCCGCGAATCCGACCGCGATGGGGATGCCTACCGGGCGGATGCCGAATGCGAGGGACACGATGAGCCCGGCCGACCACAGCACGCCGGCACCGCACATCAGACTCAGCAGCAACAGGCCGCGACGCGAGATCATCACCGCTGACGCTAGTGTCCGCTCCCGCGCCCCGGGGCCGTTTCCGGTCAGCCGTCCACGAGCGGGGCGACCGCGCCCGTCACCCGGGAGGGGCCTCAGGCCGGGCGAATCGCCGATCTGGCCGAACTTTTTGTCCTAATCTGGAAGGATGTTCGTCCGTCGTGTGTTCGCCCTGCTCGTGATGGCCGTCCTGCTGGTGGCCGCGCCGGCCACCCCGGTCGTCGCCGCTCCCGGGCCGCCGCCGCTGCACCAGGGTCTGCTCGTCTCCGGCCAGAGCCCGAATCTGTGCCTGACCGGCGGCGCGATCGGCAGGGTCGTCGCCACCGGGGTCTGCGACCGGGCGAACCGGTTCCAGAACTTGTTCCTGACCAGCACCGGCATTCTCCGGGTGGGCCTGGACTGCATCCAGCCGGACAGCATCGCCGAGGGCGCCAAGATCCGGGTTGCGGCCTGCAACTCGCAGAACGGCCGCCAGATCTGGTGGTTCACCGTGGCTCTCCAGTCCGGCGACCGCAAGGGCCGCTGCGTCACCGAGAGCACCGTGAGCGCGGACGGCGAGCACGGCACTGTCCGGTTGAAGGCCTGTACCGGCAAACCGAATCAGAAGTGGCGCTCCCAGTCTCTGTGGTGAGGTCGCGCGGGGCCCGTGATCTATCGAGGATCGTTTATGGTTCCGGGGTGGCGGAGGACTGGTGCGGCTGGTGCGGTGAGCGGCGGGAGGTGACCGAGTTCGGTCTGCGGGTCTGGTCGGGCCGGGTCTCCGACACCTATTTCGCCCGTCACGCGTATGTCCGGGGTCACGCGGTCGTGGTCTGGCGTGGCCGGCACGTGGCCGAGCCGATCGATCTGAGCCCGGTGGAGTCGGACCTCTACCACCGTGAGGTGCTGACCGTCGCCCGGACGATCCGTGACTGTTTCCGCCCGGCGACGCTCAACTATCTGACTCTGGGGCGGCCCGGTGAGCATCTGCACACCCATGTGATCGCCCGCTACCCGGACGACGCGGGCGCCGACGGCCCGCTGCCGGTCTCGCCTCCGCCGCTGCTGGACGTGTCGGACTGGCGCGCGGACGCGGCGGCGCTGAAGGCGCTGCTGAACTGAGGCGGGAGGAGTACTCTGATACTTCTCTGCGCGGAATTGTCACGCGAAGCAGAGAGTTCCAGTATCAGAATAGGGCCTGGAGGCACGGGTGTCAAGTCTGTCAAGCGTTTCCGCCACGGAATTCGCCGAGGAGCAGCGCCACGTCACGATGATCTACACCCGGCTCGACGAGATGCGGGACCGGGAACGCACCCGCCTCGCCGAGACCTGGCGCCGGACCGGCGGCACCCCGGAGGCCCGCGCCCAGCGCGACAGCGCCGCCCGCGGCCACGCCGAGCGCCTGGCCCGGTACGACGCGGTCGAGTCCGGGCTCTGCTTCGGCCGCCTCGACCCGCACGACGGCACACCGTTGCGGATCGGGCGGATCGGCATTCACGACACCGAGGACCCGCTGCTCGTCGACTGGCGCGCTCCGGCCGCCCGTCCGTTCTACGTGGCCACCGCCGTCACCCCGTACGGCGTCGCCCGCCGCCGTCACATCCGCACGCGTGGCCGTACCGTCGTGGGCCTGGACGACGAGGTCCTCGATCCGGACGTCGCGGCAGCTGCCGCGAGTGGCACCCTGGTCGGCGAGGCCGCGCTGATGGCGGCGCTGGACGCGCACCGGACCGGCCGCATGCGCGACATCGTGGAGACCATCCAGGCCGAACAGGACCGGGTGATCCGGTCGGCGGCCGGCGGCGTGCTGGTGGTGCAGGGCGGCCCGGGCACCGGCAAGACCGCGGTGGCGCTGCACCGGGCGGCGTTCCTGCTCTACACGCACCGGGAGCAGTTCAGCGCCCGCGGTGTGCTGATCGTCGGCCCGAACCCGACGTTCCTGCGCTACATCTCGCAGGTGCTGCCGTCGCTCGCGGAGACCGGGGTGGTGCTGGCCACGCCCGGCGACCTGTTCCCGGGGGTGGACGCGCGACGGGCCGAGCCGGAGCGGGTGGCCGAGGCGAAGGGCCGCACCGCGATGGTGGAGTTCCTGGCGGAGGCGGTCCGGGACCGGCAGCGGGTGCCGGCGGCGCCGATCGAGATCGTGGTGGACCGGCACGTGTTGCGGCTGGACGCGGCCTCCTGCGAGCCGGCCCGGCGGCGGGCGCGGGCCTCCGGGCGGCTGCACAACCTGGCCCGGCCGATCTTCACCGACGGGATCCTGGACGTGCTGGCCGCGCAGGTCGCCGAGCGGATCGGTGACGACCCGTTCTGGGACGACCCGCTGGGCGAGGACGACGCGCCCGGCGAGCGGAACCTGCTGAACGTCGCGGACCTGGCCGACATCCGCGACGACCTGGCCGCCGACCCGGGCGTACGGGCGGTGCTCGACGAACTGTGGCCGGTGCTGACCCCACAGCGGTTCCTGGGCGACCTGTACGCCACCACGGGCCACCCGGATCTGCGCCGGGCGCCGGGCGGCGGCTGGACCCCGGCCGACGTGCCGTTGCTCGACGAGGCCGCCGAGCTGCTCGGGGAGGACGACAGCGCGGCCCGGGCGGCGGCCGCCCGGGAGCTGCGGACCCGGCTCGACTACGCGCAGGGGGTCCTGGACATCACGGCCGGCTCCAAGTCGTACGAGGCGGAGGCCGACGACGAGGCCGAGATCCCGAACATCGCCGACGTGATGGAGGCCGACATGCTCGCCGAGCGCCTGGCCGACCGGCGGTGGCGTTCGGCGGCCGAGCGGGCGGTGGCGGACCGGTCGTGGGCGTACGGTCACGTGATCGTCGACGAGGCGCAGGAGGTCAGCCCGATGGCGTGGCGGATGCTGATGCGCCGTTGCCCGAGCCGGTCCATGACGGTGGTCGGCGACCTGGCCCAGACCGGTGCGGGGGCCGGCGCCGAGTCGTGGTCGGAGGTGCTGTCGCCGTACGTGGCGGACCGCTGGCGGCTGGCCGAGCTGACCGTCAGCTACCGCACCCCGGCCGAGATCATGGCGTACGCCGGCCGGATGATCCCCCAGGTCGACCTGCCGCGCCCGGTCCGCTCGTCCGGTGTGGAACCGCGTGAGCTGACCGGCGACCTGTCCGGCCTGGCCGCGATCGTGGCCGCGGAGTCCGGCGGCGGCAGTCTCGCCGTGATCGTCGGCGCCGGACGGTTCGCCGAGGTCGCCGCGGTGCTGCCGGACCTGGGCCAGGACGTGGAGGAGCCGGCCGTCCTGCTGACCGTGACGCAGGCCAAGGGCCTGGAGTTCGACCACGTGGTGCTGGTCGACCCGGAGGAGATCCGGGCCGGGTCGCGGCGCGGCGTCAACGACCTCTACGTGGCCCTGACCCGCGCCACCCAGCGGCTCACGGTCTTCCGGACCGGGCCCGCGGGGTGTGCCGGCGGTAACCGCTGACCGTCGGATCGCCGGTGATCCAGAAGCGCCACGGCACGTCGTGCGCGGAGGTCACCCCGACCCGCGGCCCGGCCGAGATCGACCGCACCGGCGCGTCCGGTGGGGTCAGTGCGGCCGGGCCTCCGCCGAACAGCGGCGTGTCGTCGGCCGTCCGGGTCAGTGCCAGCACCTGCATCAGCTTGGCCGGGCCGGCGGCCAGGTCGGTGTCGCGCCGGGCGGCCGGCCGCCGGGTTCGCGCCACCTCGATCCCGTCGACCACCTCGCCGGCCCGCAGCAGCACGGCCGCCGCCTGCCCGGCTTCACCGCAGACCACGTTGGCGCAGAAGTGCATGCCGTAGATCTGGTAGACGTACAGCCGCCCGGCCGGGCCGAACATCACCGCGTTCCGGCCGGTCCGGCCGCGATGGGCGTGGCTGGCCGGGTCCTCGCCGAGCCCGCTGTAGGCCTCCACCTCGGTGAGCCGCGCGGTCACCCCGTTCGCGGTGATCCGCCAGCCGAGCAGCCGCCGCGCGGCCTCGTCGACGGCCGACGCCGGAAGATCCATCCAGTCGGTGCTCACGGCAGTGCCTCACCAGCGGCTTTCGATCTCGATTCGGGGGTACGGGTGACGCGCGCCGTCACCCGTATCGGTGGGGCCGGCACCGGCCGGGTCGACCGCGGTCAAGACTATCGGGGGCCTCCTGGTGGTCGCCCGGAGGAGATTCGGGCCTCGGCGGTGCGAATCCCGGTTCCCATCGATATAGTTCGTCGTCCTGGGAGCGGGCGGGGAGCGAACGATGCAACATGCAGGGGAAACACCGGAATCGGCGACGGCGGGGGAGGGCTCGGGACTGGGCGCGCGGCTGGCCGCGGCCGGCGTCGGGCGGGCCGAGGCGATCCCGGCCGGTCCGGAGGTGCCCGTCGACGGCGGGCCGGGCGGCACGCGTACCGATAATGGGGTCGAAAAGGGAAGAACGTCCTGGTGGCGCGGCAGTTGGGTGATCCCGTCGGCGGTCGCGGTGGTCCTGGTGGGCTGCCTGGGCGCGGCGGTGCTGCGGTTCGTGGACTTCTCCGGCCCGTCGCGGGCCGCGCAGCCGGCGCCGCGGGCCACCGAGCAGGCGGGCGCCCCGGCGCCGGCCGTGACCGGGCCGCTGGCGAGTGACCAGCCGGTGCGTGCCGACGACGACCTGGACCAGGTCTGCGGCGGCACCTTCTTCCCGGCGGCGCCGAAGCACCGGGGCGACAGCCCGCACCCGATGATGATCAGCGTGCGGGAGTCGCTGACCGCGGAGAGCCGGTTCACCCGGACGCTGAACCGCATCGCCTACGGCGGATCGGCCGCGTTGCGCCGGGCGTGGGCGCCGGCGCCGCAGCGGGCGCAGCTGGTGGCCTGCCTCGATCTGACCGGCCCGGGGAAGCCGATCCGGGCCTGCACGTCCGGCGACGAGAAGTTGTCGCTGGTGGAGGGGAAGTACCGGCTGACCGTCTACGAGGTGGCCACCCGCCGCAAGGTGGCCGAGGCGGCGCTGACCGGCGGCGACCGGGCCTGCCCCTTCGTGATCCTGACCAGTGCCGGGCCGACGCTCTACAGCGCGGTCAAGGACCAGCAACTGTACGACGTGCTGCGCACCCGCGTGGAGGGCTGAGCGCCGGCGTGTCTTAGGAGTCGGTGAGCTGATCCTTAAGGAATCCTTTCCGGGGCCGCTCGGGACGGGTGCCCGCCGCATAGTGAGGGGGCGTCCGTCCTGTCCCCCGCTCACCGAGGTGAATTCGCCGTGCCCCTCTCCGCCGCCGCCCGATTCCGGTACACCCTGGCAGCGGGATCGACAGCGGTGGTGATCGGAGCCGGCTTCCTGGTGGCCGGACTGGCGCACGGCGGCACCGGGCCGGCCCCCGATCCCCGGTCGTTGAACACCCCGCTCGCCGCCGCCGAATCCCCCGATCCGTCGACCGCGCCCTCGGCGGGCGACGTTCCGGGCACCACGGCCGCCCCGTCCGCCTCCGCTTCCCGGAAAGCGAGTCCCAAGGTGACGGTCAAGAAGACGAGCAGCAGGAAGACCGAGGCGACGGCGAGCACGGCGAAGAAGACCAGCGCGCCCGCGACCTCCGGGACGGTGGCCGAGCAGGTGCTCGCCCACATCAACGAGGCCCGGGTCGCCGAGGGGCTCGGGGCGCTCACTTTGAACACCAAGCTGTCCAAGGCCGCGGCCCTGCACACCCAGCTGATGATCGACGGCTGCGGGCTGTCGCATCAGTGCTCCGGCGAGGCCGGGCTGGGCGACCGGTTCAGTGCGCAGGGCGTCTCCTGGAGCACGGCCGGGGAGAACATCGGCTTCGGATCCAGTGGCAGCAGCGACGCGGCGATGGTCCGGGCGGCCAACGGGCTCACCGACGCCATGCTGGCCGAGGTGCCGCCGAACGACGGGCACCGCAAGAACCTGCTCAACAAGTCCTTCACCCGTATCGGGCTGAGCATCGTGCGCGACTCCAAAGGCGTCACCTGGATGACCCAGGACTTCGTAGGATAGTGAGGATCATGGCCCTGTCCGGCCGAGGTCCTTCGGCCGTAAGGTGTCGCGGTGCTCGAATTGCTCAAAACCTGGCTCCGGCAGATCGCGGGCGCGCCGGAACGGCAGCCGGTGGAAACCGCTCCGCCCGTCGAGACTCCCGCACCCCGCCCCCAGCGGCCCGCGCGTCCCGTCCCGGTCCCCGAAGAGGGACGCCACCTGGCCTATGCGCCCGATCTGGACGGTGACGCCGACCCGGGCGAGATCGTCTGGACCTGGGTTCCCTATGAGGACGACCCGAGCCAGGGCAAGGACCGTCCCGTCCTGGTGGTGGGGCGCGATGCGCGTACCCTGCTCGGTCTGATGCTCTCCAGCCAGAGCGACCGTGACGGTCAGCGGCACTGGATGGCCCTCGGCGCCGGCGACTGGGACAGCACCGCCCGGCCGAGCTGGATCCGGCTGGACCGGGTCCTGGAGGTGGAGGAGGACGGGATCCGCCGGGAGGGCGCGATCCTGGACCGGCCCCGCTTCGACCGGGTCGCCGCGATCCTGCGCCGCAACTACGGGTGGCCCTGAGGCCGGAGTTGCCACCGCCGATCCTGAAGCTAGCGTTACTGCCATGGATCTCGATGTCATGGCCGGGTTCGGGGGCAAGCAGGCGTGGCTGGCGGTGGCCGGCGGCGACCAGGAGGCGGTTCTGGCCGCTCTCGGGCTGCGCGACCTCGGCCCTGTGCCCTGGCGGTCCGGACTGGACCTGGCCCACCTCACCGACGACCGGGTGGCGGTCACCCCGCCGCTGCCGGGCGCGCGGGACACCCGCTGGGTGCTCGCCGTCGGCCGCCGGTTGATGGGCTCCGATCCGGACGTGGTCGCCCTCTCCGCCGAGCTGGGCACCGAGGTGCAGTTCTTCGCCACCCACCGGGTCACCGAGCTGCACCGCTGGCGGCGGGCGGTGAAGGGCGACCTGCTGCGCGCCTTCGGATATGTGGGGCAGACCGGCGAGGTGACGTCGTGGTTCGGCGTGCCCGATCCGGCGGAGCGCGACGCCGGCCTGCCCGGCGAGCTGGACCCGGAGGCGTCCGTGCTGGTCGCCGAACGGGATGTGTTCCGGGTGGCCGGCGCCTGGAGCATCGATCCGACCACGTTGTCCGGGCGCGCGCCCGGCCCGCTGCGCGTCGGCGCGGCGGACTGAGCTTGCGGGAGACGCGATGCGCAAATACGTGATCATGGGCGTGCAGGGCAGCGGCAAGGGCACCCAGGCCAAGATGCTGCGCGAGGACCTCGACCTGGTGCACATCAGCGTCGGCGACATCTTCCGCTGGCACGTGCGGCAGCACACCAAGATCGGCGCCCAGGTCAAGCGCGCCATGGCGGCCGGCGAGCTGGTCGGCGACGACCTGGTCGCGGAGGTGGTGCGCCGCCGCCTGGGCATCCACGACTGGAACTACGGCTTCGTCATCGACGGGTTCCCGCGCAACGGCCGGCAGGCCGAGTTCTTCATGGAGAGCTACGACATCGACGCGGTGATCCACCTCGAACTGCCGGACGACGAGGTGCGCCGCCGGGTGCTCAGCCGCCGGCTGTGCCCGAACTGCGGCATGGACTACAACCTGATCGCGGACCGTCCCGAGGTGGAGGGCCGCTGCGACATCTGCGGCCACGGGCTGATCACCCGGGCGGACGACACGCCGGAGGCCCTGGAGGCCCGGCTGACCGACTACCACGAGAAGACCCGCCCGGTGCTGGAGCTGTTCCGGCGCAAGGAGGTCGTGCACGACGTGGACGGCCGCCCGCCGGTCGACGAGGTGCAGAGCGCCATCCGCAAGACCCTCGGCCTGTCGGGGTATCGCGCGGACGGCTGATCCCTCTAACAGGGCAATCCGATCAAGTCGGGCAGCGGCCTAACGTTGGCCGGTGGAACTCGGACCGTCGTTCTCCGCGCCCGTGATGGCGGCCGGCGCGGTCCTGTGGCGTGGCGCGGGGGAGGCGCGGCAGGTCGCCGTGATACGCGCGGCGGCCGGTGAGTGGTGTTTTCCGAAAGTGCGGATCCGGCCCGGGGAACACATGACCGCGGCCGCCGTGCGGGCGGTTTCCGAATCCACCGGTCATGCGGTCCGGTTGGGGCCGTGGCTCGGTTCCACCGGCTATTCGCGGGAGGGCTGGCCGGAACGCGCCGACTATTTCGCGGCCGAGGCGGACTCCGGCGTCCCCGACCGTGACGACCTGCTGTGGCTCGACGCGTGCCGGGCCGCCGACGCGCTGAGCCGCCCCGATGACGTGCGGATTCTGTACGGACTCGAACGCCGGGCCGCATCCGGGGCGGGCTGTTTCCTGCTGGTCCGTGACGGGTCCTATTCGACCCGGTCGATTCTCTCCGCCTATGGGATCGACGAGGAGCGGGGCGTGGACCGGGAACGGGGTCTGCGGATCGCCGGGGAATCGTTCGAGACGGGCCGCCCGGCCGCGATCCGTGCCGAACTCGAGATCGTTCAGGAACTGTTCGGGGAGTTGTGCCGCCGGCGGCGCGGGCCGGTCCCGGTGGAGGCGACCGTCCCGGACGGCGGTCTGCTCGTCCTGCACGGCACCCGGGACCGCATCGTCGTGGTGGAGAGGCACCTCGCCTGACCCGCCAACCCCACACAAACGGGCATTCGGTTCTTCGGTATTGAGTGGATTCATGAGTGAATGTTCCTAAGCTCATTGCCTCGCAAGCGAACCGAAATCTCTTCGACATATTGCGCTCGGGCAGAACCGGGCGTAAACAAAGACAAAGCCAAAACGAACCAGGCGGGTGAACGAGATGTACGCGGAGGAACGGCAGCAGGAGATCGTGCGACGGGCCCGCGCCGAGGGCCGGGTCGACGTCGTCGCGCTGGCCGAGGCCTTCGGGGTGACCGCGGAGACGATCCGCCGCGACCTGACGGTGCTGGAGCGGTCCGGTGTGCTGCGCCGGGTCCACGGCGGGGCCATCCCGGTGGAGCGGCTCGGCTTCGAGCCGGCCCTGGCCACCCGGGACGCCGTGCTGATCAGCGAGAAGGAGCGGATCGCCAAGGCGGCGCTCGCCGAGGTGCCCCAGGACGGGGCGATCATCCTGGACGCCGGCACCACCACGGCCCGCCTCTCCCAGCTGCTGCCCGCCGACCGTGAGCTCACCGTGGTGGTGAACTCGCCGGTGCTGGCCGCCAGCCTCGGTCTCAAGCCGAACCTGACCGTGCTGCTGCTCGGCGGGCGGGTGCGCGGCCGGACACTGGCCACCGTGGACGACTGGGCGCTGCGCCCGCTCGCCGACATCTATGTCGACGTCGCCTTCATGGGCACGAACGGGTGCACCGTGGAGCGCGGCATGACCACTCCCGACCCGGCCGAGGCGGCGGTCAAGCGGGCGATGATCGCCGCGGCCCGCCGGGTGGTGCTGCTCGCCGATCACACCAAGATCGGCAACGACTACCTGGCCAAGTTCGGCGCCCTGACCGACCTGGACCTGCTGATCACCGACAACGGCCTGGACCACGACCTGGCCGCCGAGGTGGAGGCGGCGGGTGTCCGCATGGTGAAGGTGTGAGCGACCGGAGGGAGAAGATGTGATCCTCACCGTCACCCTCAACCCCAGCGTCGACCGGGCCCTCGAGGTCGACGTGCTGACCCGCGGCGAGGTGATGCGGGCCGGCGGCTCGCACATCGACCCGGGCGGCAAGGGCGTCAACGTCTCCCGGGCGCTGCTCGCCAACGGTGTGCGTTCCACCGCCGTCGTGCCGGCCGGCGGCGCCGAGGGTGAGCAACTGGTCGACCTGCTCAAGGCCGAGGGGGTCGACATGCTGGCCGTGCCGATCGCCGGCCGGACCCGTTCCAACATTACCCTGGCCGAGCCGGACGGCACGGTCACCAAAATCAACGAAGCCGGCCCGGTCCTCTCCGACGACGAGTTCGCCGAGGTGAGCGACGCGGTGCTGACCGCCGCGCCGGCGGCCGGCTGGGTGGTCATCTGCGGCAGCCTGCCGCCCGGCCCCAGCCTCGCCGCGTTCGGCGACCTGTGCGCCCGGCTGGTCGGCTCGGGCGCCCGGCTCGCGGTGGACAGCAGCGGACCGGCGCTGCTGGCCGGGGTCGCGGCCGGCGCGGCCCTGGTCAAACCGAACCGGGAGGAGCTGGCCGAGGCGGTCGGCCGGATGCCCGCGACCCTCGGCGACGTGGTCGAGGGATGCCGCCGGCTGCGGGCCGCCGGCGCCGGTGCGGTCCTGGCCAGCCTCGGCGCCGACGGCGCGGTGCTGGTCGACGGCGACGGCGTGCTGGCCGGCGTCTCCCCGGTCAGCGTCCCGCGCAGCACGGTCGGCGCCGGCGACGCGCTGCTGGCCGGCTTCCTCTCGACCGGCGCGTGCGGCGCGGCCGCGCTGGTGGAGGGCCTGGCGTGGGGCGCGGCCGCGGTCAGCCTCCCGGGCAGCCGGATGCCCGGCCCCACCGATCTCGACCGTACGAGCGTTCGTGTCACCCCCGACCCCGATCCGGCCCGCCGGCTCACCTGACCGGCGCCCCGGCAAGCTCCCGCCCCGGTACGAAACCCACCGATCCACCCCGCGACAGCCGGAGGCGGCCACCACACCACACCCTCTCTCCGTCACCGAAATGGAGATCCCCTCATGGCCTCTTCGTACACCCCCGAGGTCGCCGGAGCCGGCTTCAGAGCCCGGGTCCAGAGATTCGGCGGATACCTCGCCGGCATGGTCATGCCGAACATCGGAGCACTCATCGCCTGGGGTCTGATCACGGCCCTGTTCATCCCGGTCGGCTGGGTGCCGAACGAGAGCCTGGCCGAGCTCGTCGACCCGATGATCAAGTACCTGCTGCCCATCCTGATCGGTTACACCGGCGGCCGGATGGTGCACGGCCAGCGCGGCGCGGTCGTCGGCGCGGTCGCCACCGCCGGTGTGGTGGTCGGCGCGGACGTCCCGATGTTCCTCGGCGCGATGATCATGGGTCCGCTCGCCGCGTACGTCATGAAGCTCTTCGACGGCCTGATCGAGGGCCGGATCCGTCCCGGCTTCGAGATGCTGGTGGACAACTTCTCGGCCGGCATCATCGGCGGCGCCTTCGCGATCCTCGGCAAGGTCGGTGTCGGCCCGGTCGTCGACGGGCTCAGCCAGGCGGCCGGCGACGCGGTCGACTTCCTGCTCGACCACAGCCTCATGCCGCTGGTCTCGGTGCTGGTCGAACCGGCCAAGGTGCTGTTCCTGAACAACGCCATCAACCACGGCGTGCTCAGCCCGCTCGGCGTGCAGCAGGTGGCGGAGCAGGGCAGATCGATCCTGTTCATGATCGAGTCGAACCCCGGCCCCGGTCTCGGCCTGCTCGCCGCGTACCTCTTCTTCGGGCCGAAGTCGCTGCGCCCCAGCACCCCGGCCGCGATGATCATCCACTTCTTCGGCGGCATCCACGAGATCTACTTCCCGTACGTCCTGATGAAGCCCCGCCTGATCCTCGCGATGATCGCCGGCGGCATGGCCGGTGTCGCCACCTTCATGGTCACCGGCGCCGGCACGGTCGCCTCGCCCGCTCCGGGCAGCATCTTCGCCTTCTTCGCGGTGACCGCCAAGGGCAGTCACGCCGGGATGATCCTCGGCGTCACGATCGGGGCCGCGGTGACCTTCGGTGTCGCGTCGCTGCTGCTCGGGTTCGGCCGGCTCAAGTCCGACCAGGAGCCGGCGGAGGAGCCCGTCCCGGAGACCAGCAAGGAAAACGTCTGAGTCCAGGAGGACCGCCATGGCAACCATCAACGGCAAGGACATCCACAAGCTGGTCGTCGCCTGCGACGCGGGCATGGGCAGCAGCGTGATGCTGGCCAGCACGCTGCGCAAACAACTCGGCAAGACCGGTGTCACCGTCGAGCACACCCCGGTGAACTCGATCCCGGCCGACGCCGACGTGGTGGTCTGCCACAGCGGCCTCGCCGCCCGCGCCCGCTCGGTGGCCCCGGGCAAACCGATCGTGCCGTTCCAGATCTTCCTGGGCGACCCGGCCGTGACCCGCGTGGTCAAGGCCATCCAGCAGGGCACCGATCTGAATGTCTGAGCTGCTGGAGCCCCGGGCCGTCCGGCTCGCCGAGACCGCCGCCGGCCGCGACGACGCGATCCGTCGTTGCGGCGCGGTCCTCGTGGAGATCGGCGCCGTCCACCCGGGCTACGTCGACACGATGCTCGACCGGGAGCGGTCGATCTCCACCTACGTCGGCGAGGGCGTCGCCATCCCGCACGGCACCCTCGCCGGCAAGGACCTGGTCGAGCGCGACGCCCTCGCGGTGCTGCGCTTCCCGGACGGCGTGGACTGGGGCGGCGAGCCGGTCACCGTGTGCGTGGCCATCGCCGCCCGGGGGGACGGGCACGTCGAGCTGCTCGCCTCCCTCGCCGAGATCCTGCTCGACGAGGACCAGGCCCGCGAACTGCGCGAGGCCACCGAGCCCGGCGCCGTGATCCGGCTGCTCGGAACGATCCAGGAGGAGACGAAGCGATGAAGGTCGTCCGATTCCACGCTCCCGGCGACGTCCGCTTCGAGGACGCGCCCGAGCCCGGGGCCGGTCCCGGCGAGGTGAAGATCCGGGTACGGAACTGCTCCACCTGCGGCACCGACGTGAAGATCTCCAGGTTCGGCCACCACCACATCCACCCGCCCCGGGTGATGGGCCACGAGATCGCCGGCGAGATCGTCGAGGTCGGCGACGGCGTCGACGGCTGGTCGGAGGGCGACCGCGTCCAGGTGATAGCCGCCATCCCGTGTGGAGAGTGCGCCGAGTGCGAGCGTGGCCGGATGACGATCTGCCCCGACCAGGTCTCGATGGGCTACCACTTCGAGGGCGGCTTCGCCCAGTACATGGTGGTCCCCCGGGAGGTCCTCAAGGTCGGCGGCCTCAACCGCGTCCCGGACGGCGTCTCGTTCGCCGAGGCCTCCGTCGCCGAGCCGCTGGCCTGCGCCCTCAACGCCCAGAACCTGGCCCGCGTCGGCGCCGGCGACGATGTGGTGGTGATCGGCTCCGGCCCGATCGGCTGCCTGCACGTCCGGCTGGCCCGCGCCCGCGGCGCCGCCCGGGTGTTCCTGGTCGAGCTCAGCCGGCGGCGCCTGGACATGGCCGCCGACCTGGTCAAGCCGGACGCCGCGATCTGCGCCGGGGAGACCGGCCCGGTCGAGGAGATCCTGAGGCTGACCGGCGGCCGCGGCGCCGACGTCATCATCACGGCGGCCGCCTCCGGCCGGGCGCAGGAGCAGGCCATCCGGATGGCCGCCCGGCAGGGCCGGATCAGCTTCTTCGGCGGCCTGCCCAAGGACCAGCCGACCATCACCTGCGACTCCAACCTGGTCCACTACCGGGAGCTGACGATCGTCGGCGCCAACGGGTCGAGCCCGGCGCACAACGCCGAGGCGCTCGACCTGGTCGCCTCCGGCGCGGTGCCGGTCGCCGACCTGATCACCCATCGCCTGCCGCTGGAGAGCGCCATCGACGCCTTCGGGATCGTCGCCCGCGGCGAGGCCATCAAGGTCACCATCGAGCCCTAGAGGGAGACGCCATGCCCACGCGCACGGTGACGATCGGGTCCGCGAGCGGCCTGCACGCCCGGCCTGCCAAGATCTTCGTGGAGGCCGCCGCGAAGGCGCCGGTCAAGGTCACCATCCGATCCGGCGACCGGAAGCCGGTGCCGGCCAGGAGCATGCTGTCGGTGCTCGCCCTCGGCGTGAAGAAGGGCACCGAGGTGACCATCGAGGCCGAGGGCGACGGCGCCGACGAGATCCTGGACGGCCTGGCCGAACTGCTCGCGAAGGACCTGGACGCTGACCATGCCTGACACCGTTCTCACCGGGATCGGAGTGTGCCCCGGGACCGTCGCCGGCCCGTTGCTGCGGATCGCGGCGGCCCCGGCGCTGCCGGCACCCACCACGGTCACCGACATCGGGGCGGAGGTCGCCCGGGCCGGGGCGGCGCTCGCCGAGGTGGTCGCCGAACTCGGGCGGCGTGCCGACCGGGCCGCCGACGACACGGTGGCCGAGGTGCTGCGGGCCGAGGCGCTGATGGCCGGCGACGAGGAGCTGCTCGACGGCGTACGGGAGCTCATCGAGGCCGGCCACGACGCGCCGCACGCGATCGACGGCGCCTTCGCGACGTTCCGGGAGATCTTCGCCGCGGCCGGCGGCTATCTCGCCGAGCGCGTCGCCGACCTCGACGACCTGCGGGACCGTGCGGTCGCGGTGCTGCTCGGCCTGCCCATGCCGGGCGTGCCGTCGCCCGGCCACCGCTACGTGCTGGCGGCCCGCGACCTGGCCCCCGCCGACACCGCCGACCTCGACCCGGACCAGGTGATCGCCCTGGTCACCGAGATCGGCGGCCCGACCAGCCACACCGCGATCCTGGCCCGTGCGCTGGGCCTGCCCGCGGTGGTCGCCTGCGCCGGGGTGCTCGACGTCCCGGACGGCGCCCGGGTGCTGGTCGACGGCGCCACCGGGCGGGTGGCGACCGGCGTCGACGACGTGGAGGTCAAGGCCGCGATCGAGGCGTCGGCCCGGCTCACCGCGGCGGCCTCCGGTCTCACCGGTCCGGGGCAGACCTCCGACGGGTACGCCGTCAAGCTGCTCGCCAACGTGGGCTCCGCGAGGAACGTGCCCGCCGCCGACGAGGCGCACGCCGAGGGGATCGGGCTGTTCCGCACCGAGCTGCTCTTCCTCGACCGGGCCGGGGAACCGGGGCACGGCGAGCAGGTCGCGGCCTACCGGGACGTGTTCCGCGCCATGGCCGGGCGGCGGGTCGTCATCCGTACCCTCGATGCCGGCGCCGACAAACCGCTGCCGTTCCTGAAGCAGGAGGGTGAGCCGAATCCGGCCCTGGGGGTGCGCGGTCTGCGCGTGGCGCGGCAGCGCCCGGAGGTGCTCACCGCCCAGCTCGCGGCGATCGCCGAAGCCCGCGCCGAGACCGGCGCCGACGTCTGGGTGATGGCCCCGATGGTCTCCACGGTGGCCGAGGCGAGCGCTTTCGCGGCCGCCGTGCACGCGGCCGGCCTGCCGAGGGCGGGCGTGATGATCGAGGTGCCGGCCGCCGCGCTGCGGGCCGCCGACCTGCTGCGGGTCGTCGACTTCCTGAGCATCGGTACGAACGACCTGAGCCAGTACACGTTCGCCGCGGACCGGATGTGCGGTCCCCTGGCCGATCTGCTGGATCCGTGGCAGCCGGCGTTGTTGCAGCTCATCGGCCTCTGCGGCGAGGCGGGCCGGACGGCCGGCAAACCGGTCGGGGTGTGTGGCGAGGCGGCGGCCGATCCGCTGCTCGCGCCGGTGCTGGTCGGCCTCGGGGTGACCAGCCTGTCGATGTCGCCGCGGGCGCTCCCGGCGGTACGGGCGGCGCTGTCCACGCGTACCGCGGAGGACTGCCGGCGGCTGGCGGCGCTGGCGGTGGCCGCCCCGGGCCCGGTGGAGGCCCGAGCGGCGGCCGGATGAGTGGAGCGGGCCTCCGTGGAGGCCCGCTGGATCAGATTGGCCGGTCGTTGAAGGGGAAGCCCGGGGGGAAGCCCTTGTGGAACAGGTTCCCACCGCTGAACGGGAAGCCCGCCGGGAACTTCGGCGGCGGCATGTGCTCGAGCAGGCGGATCATGTCGGTCAGCACCCGGGGTGCCGGAGTGTTCGTGTAGGTGACGACCCGCTTCTCCCGGCCGCCGCGGTAGCCGATCTCCAGTTCGTAGCGGGCCTTCCCGGACTTGCTGGCCGGCACGTAGGACGGGCGCAGCGCCAGGAACGCCGGGCTGGAGGCGAGGCGGTAGATCTGCCCGATGTGGCCGTTGCCGGTGCCCTGGAGGGAGATCGAGAGCTGGCCGCGCCCGCCGCCGCTCCGGGTCAGGCTCACCGAGGTGGCCCGCTCGCCGGGCCGGGCGTCGGTCCACGTCGTCTGGTCCTGCACCGCCGGGTCCACCGCTGTCTGTGCTGTCGTGGTCGGTGTCGTCATGGTCTGGGCCGCGACCGGTTCGGCTCCCACACCCGGTGCGTCCTCGCCCGGCGCCGCGCCGGCCGGCCCGGCAGTGCTCACCGTGATGCCGGCGAGACTCACCAGCAGGCCGGTCGCGCGGAGCAGGCGGGACTGAGCGTTCCTGCGTCTGGTCATGATCCCGACGATAACGGACATTCCCGGTCAATTTTACCAAAACGCCGAATCAAGCTCCAGGGTTCCCCGGCTCGTCCGCGGCCCCCAGGTCGTAGCCCCGCTTCGCCAGCTTCGTCTCCAGCACACGGCACACGTGCTCGACCACCGCGAACCGGGCGTACTGCTTGTCGTCACCCGGGATGACCTGCCAGCGCGCCCGCGGCCGGTCGGTACGGTCGATCATCTCCTCGACCGCCGCGGTGTACTCCGCCCGCTTCCCCCGGTTCCGCCAGTCCTCGCCGGTCAGCTTCCACGACCGCAGCGGATCGTCGCGCCGGCTCTCGAAACGCCGCAACTGCTCCTCGTCCGACACGTTCATCCAGAACTTGATCAGGATCATGCCCTCGGCGGCCAGCGTCCGCTCGAACTCCACGATCTCGCCGTACGCCCGCCGCCACTGCTCACGCGTCGCGAACCCCTCGACCCGCTCCACCAGCACCCGCCCGTACCAGGAGCGGTCCAGCACGGTCATCCCGCCCTGGCCCGGCAGCACCTTCCAGAACCGCTGCATGTAGTGGTGCCGCTTCTCGTCGTACGTGGGGGCCGCGAACTGGGTCACCCGTACGTGTCTCGGGTCCAGTGGCGCCACCAGGCGCTTGATCGCCCCGCCCTTGCCGGACGCGTCCCACCCCTCGAACAGCACGCACAGCGGCGGACCGATCTTCTTCGCCCCGATCTGCCCGCCCGAGATCAGCCGCAACCGCAGCAGCCGCTCCTGCGCCGCCGCCAGCCGCGCCTCGGCCTTCTTCTTGGAGATGTCGATCGGGGGATGTGCCCTACCAAGGTGACCCATCCACCCAGCATCGCCTGCCGGCCGGCGGTGCGGGACAATCCGTACTGTGACTCTCGTAGACGACCTGTTGTGGCGCGGACTCATCCAGGACTCGACCGACCCCGACGAGCTGCGCAAGAAGCTCGACGGCGGATCGCTCACGTTCTATGTGGGCTTCGACCCCACCGCCGCCTCGCTGCACGTCGGTCACCTCATGCAGGTCTGCACCGCCCGTCGGCTCCAGCTCGCCGGCCACCGGCCGCTGCTGCTCGTCGGCGGCGCCACCGGCCAGATCGGCGACCCCCGGGAGTCCAGCGAGCGCAGCCTCAACCCGCCCGAGGTGGTCGAGAGCTGGGTGCAGCACATCCGTACCCAGCTGTCGCCGTTCGTCACCTACGACGGTGACAACGCCGCCACCCTGGTCAACAACCTGGACTGGACCGGCCCCACCTCGGTGATCGACTTCCTGCGCGACGTCGGCAAGCACTTCCCGGTCAACAAGATGCTGGCCCGCGACGTCGTGCGGAACCGCCTGGACAGCGGCATCAGCTTCACCGAGTTCGCCTACCAGCTGCTCCAGTCCAACGACTTCTACCAGCTGCACGTCCAGCACGGCTGCCAGCTCCAGTTCGGCGGCTCCGACCAGTGGGGCAACATCACCGCCGGCGTCGACTTCGTCCGCCGTCGCGGCGCCGGCCCGGTGCAGGCCTTCGTCACCCCGCTGGTCCTCAAGGCCGACGGCACCAAGTTCGGCAAGACCGAGGGCGGCGCCGTCTGGCTCGATCCCGCCATGACGTCGCCGTACTCCTTCTACCAGTTCTGGATCAACAGCGACGACCGCGACGTCAAGGACTACCTGCGCTACTTCAGCTTCAAGTCCCGCGAGGAGCTGGAGGAACTGGAGAAGGCGACCGCGGAGCGGCCGCAGGCCCGGCTCGCGCAGCGAGCCCTCGCCGAGGAGCTCACCGCGCTGGTGCACGGTGCCGAGGAGGCACGCCAGGCGGTCGCGGCCAGCCAGGCCCTCTTCGGCCGGGGCTCGTTGGACGAACTCTCCGCGGACACGTTGCGCGCCGCGCTGGCCGAGGCCGGACTTCATTCGGTACGGGGTGAGCTCCCGCCCGTCGGAGTCCTGCTCAAGGAGGCCGGTCTGGTGGCCAGCGCCAACGAGGCCCGCCGGACCATCGCCGAGGGCGGCGCCTACCTCAACAACGAGCGCATCACCGACGGCGAGGCGGTGATCCCGGCGTCGGCCCTGCTGCACGGCCGGTTCCTGGTCCTGCGCCGGGGCAAGCGCACCTTCGCCGGCGTGGAACTGCTGCCCTGACCTGCACGTTCGCCAAGCCCCGGTCCTCGGTTACGAGGGCCGGGGCTTCCGCTTTCCGGCTGTGACGGCCGTCGCGGGACCCCGATTTGGAGTTGCGAGGGGCGGCGAGTAATGTTTGTCGAGCCGCCAGGGAGACGGGCGAGCGAGCGGGACCCGATCCAGGGGCCCGGAGCGGCCGTCCTGGAGGAACCCAAACTTTGATCAGACGATCTACTAGGTCGTGTGGTTTCAGTGTGTTTCCGTTTGTCGAATTCGGTTGCGAAACGCGGATTTGACACGGCGGAAACGGCGGGTAAAGTAGAGCGAGTGCCCCGGATGACGGGCCGCGGAATGCGGAACGGTTTGATGGTGTGCGGTTGTTCTTTGAGAACTCAACAGGGTGCTTGATAAGCCAGTGCCAATTATGGCAATACCCCGGCTCATCGTTTAGGCGATGGGTGGGAGATTCCTTTGGCAACTTTTATGTTGCCGGGACGATTGTTCAACAGATTTTGTTGGAGAGTTTGATCCTGGCTCAGGACGAACGCTGGCGGCGTGCTTAACACATGCAAGTCGAGCGGAAAGGCCCTTCGGGGTACTCGAGCGGCGAACGGGTGAGTAACACGTGAGTAACCTGCCCTGGACTTTGGGATAACCCTCGGAAACGGGGGCTAATACCGAATACGACACAGCTTCGCATGAAGTCTGTGTGGAAAGTTTTTCGGTCTGGGATGGA